>DASRWG010000023.1:0-4605 GCA_035654695.1 Gallionella sp.
AGTTGTGGGTTAATTCTCCGAATAAGCGACAACGCATAATTCAAGAAAGGTAGCTTGCATGAATATCAATGCAACTCTTCTCGCCCAGCTGATCATGTTCGCGCTGTTCGTGTGGTTCTGCATGACGTTCGTCTGGACGCCGATCGTGGCAGCTCTGGACGCACGCAAGAAGCAGATCGCCGATGGTCTGGCAGATGCTGAGCGTGCCAAGCACGATCTGGAGCTGGCTTCCAAGCGTTCCGCAGAAATTCTGCGCGAAGCCAAGGAAAAGGCCAGCGACATCGTCGCTAACGGCGAAAAGCGCGCAAGCGAGATCGTCGAAGAAGCCAAGGGTCAAGCCAAGGTGGAAGGCGACCGTATCATCGCCGGCGCCAAGGCCGAGATTGATCAGGAAGTGTTCCGCGCCAAGGAGCAGCTGCGCACCCAGGTGTCGGCAATCGCGCTGGCCGGTGCAGGCAAGATTCTCGGTCGCGAGATCGACGCCAAGGCACACAACGATCTGCTCGATAAACTAGTTGCGGAAATCTAAACGCCATGTCTGAAGCCATCACTACTGCACGTCCTTATGCCCAAGCGGCATTCGAAGAAGCGCAAAAACTGGCAGACCTGAAGGGCTGGTCGGAGATGTTGCTGTCTCTGGCCGAGGCTGTGGGCAATCCGGAAGTGCGTGCCGTGGTTACCAGCCCGCGCGTCCCGAAGGCTCAACTCGAAAGCCTGATGGAAGGTCTGCTGGGCGGGCAAGCGAATACGCAGCAACGCAATTTCGTGCGCATCCTGGCGGACAATCAGCGCTTGCTGAACCTGCCCGAGATCGCGGCGATTTTCGAAGTGCTGCGCGCCGATGCGGAAAAAACCGTCAATGTGGTGGTGGATTCGGCATTCGAATTGTCGGCTGCGCAACAGGACAAGATCATTGCTTCGCTGAAGCAGCGCATGGGCCGCGAAATCAAGCTGGTCTGTAAAGTCAACAAAGAATTGCTGGGTGGCGTGGTAATCCGTGCCGGGGACAAGGTGATCGATGGTTCTGCGCGCACCCGTCTTGGCGAAATGGCGAACGCCCTGGCCTGATAGATTTATCAAGATAAGGAAATCCAGATGAAGCTCAATCCTTCTGAAATTAGCAATTTGATCCGCAGTCGCATCGAGAACTTCGAAGCGCTGACCCAGGCTCGCACCGAAGGCACCGTGGTCAGCGTGACCGACGGTATCGTTCGCGTCCACGGCCTGTCCGACGTGATGCAGGGTGAGATGTTGGAATTCCCCGGCAACACCTTCGGTCTGGCGCTGAACCTTGAGCGCGACTCCGTCGGCGCCGTTATTCTGGGCGAATACGAACATATCACCGAAGGCGACACCGTCAAGTGCACGGGCCGCATTCTGGAAGTGCCGGTCGGTCCCGAGCTGCGCGGCCGCGTCGTGAACGCGCTGGGTCAGCCTATCGACGGCAAGGGTCCAATCAATGCCAAGATGACCGACAAGATCGAAAAGGTCGCGCCGGGCGTTATCGCTCGTAAGTCCGTTGACCAGCCGGTGCAGACCGGCCTGAAGTCCATCGACTCGATGGTTCCGGTTGGCCGCGGCCAGCGCGAACTGATCATCGGCGACCGCCAGACCGGCAAGACTGCCGTCGCTGTTGACGCGATCATCAATCAGAAGGGTCAGAACATGACCTGTATCTACGTTGCAGTCGGCCAGAAAGCTTCGACCGTTGCCAACGTGGTGCGCAAGCTGGAAGAGCACGGCGCGATGGAATACACCATCGTCGTTGCGGCTACCGCTTCCGACTCCGCCGCGATGCAATTCCTGGCTCCTTACGCCGGTTGCACCATGGGCGAATACTTCCGCGACCGCGGCGAAGACGCGCTGATCGTTTATGACGACCTGACCAAGCAAGCTTGGGCGTATCGTCAGATCTCCCTGTTGCTGCGCCGTCCGCCCGGCCGTGAAGCTTACCCCGGCGACGTGTTCTACCTGCACTCCCGTCTGCTGGAGCGCGCAGCTCGCGTGAACGCCGAGTACGTTGAAGCCTTCACCAAGGGTGAAGTCAAGGGCAAGACCGGTTCGCTGACTGCACTGCCGATCATCGAAACCCAAGCTGGCGACGTGTCCGCATTCGTGCCGACCAACGTGATCTCGATTACCGACGGCCAGATCTTCCTGGAAGCCGACCTGTTCAACGCCGGTATCCGTCCCGCGATCAACGCCGGTGTGTCGGTGTCCCGCGTGGGTGGTGCAGCGCAGACCAAGGTCATCAAGAAGCTGGGTGGCGGTGTTCGTCTGGCGCTGGCTCAGTACCGTGAACTGGCTGCGTTCGCGCAGTTCGCTTCCGACCTGGACGAATCGACCCGCAAGCAACTGGAGCGCGGCCGTCTGGTGACCGAACTGATGAAGCAGTTGCAATACTGCCCGCTGTCCGTTTCCGAAATGGCGACCACGCTGTTCGCAGTGAACAAGGGTTACTTCGACGACGTGGCCGTGAACAAGGCGCTGGCTTTCGAAGCCGCATTGCACGCCAACCTGAAGTCCTCCAACAAGGCACTGATGGACGCGATCGAATCCTCCAAGGACCTGAACGCAGACAACGAAAAGCTGTTGGCTGCGGCTATCGAATCGTTCAAGGCAACGGCTGTCTACTAAGGCGAGGTGAGTTATGGCGGGCAGTAAAGAAATTCGCACCAAGATCAAGAGCGTAGAAAATACGCGCAAGATCACCCGTGCGATGGAAATGGTGGCAGCAGCGAAAATGCGCAAGGCGCAGGATCGCATGCGCGCCGCGCGCCCCTATGCCGAGAAGATCCGCAATGTCGCCGCTCACTTGTCGCGCGCCAACCCGGAATACAAGCATGCCTTCCTGGTCAAGCGCGAGAGCATCAAGAACGTCGGCATGATCGTCGTCACGTCCGACAAGGGCTTGTGCGGCGGCTTGAACACCAACGTGCTGCGCCTCGCAATCGGCAACATGAAGACTTGGGAAGGCGAGGGCAAAGGCATCACGGTTTGCCCGATCGGCAACAAGGGTTTCAGCTTCATGAATCGCATGGGCGCCAAGGTCAAGTCGCACCTGACCGGTCTGGGCGATACGCCGCATATCGAGAAGCTGATCGGCGCCGTCAAGGTGATGCTGGATGCTTATGTGGCCGGCGAGATCGACGCGATCTACCTGAGCTACAACCACTTCGTCAACACGATGAAGCAGGAGCCGGTGGTCGAACAGCTGCTGCCGCTTTCCGGCGAACAGCTGGGTACGAGCGAAGGCAACTGGGACTACATCTACGAGCCGGATGCCAAGCAGGTTGTCGACGAGCTGCTGGTGCGCTACATCGAGTCTCTGGTTTACCAGGCGGTTGTGGAGAACATGGCTTCCGAACAGAGCTCGCGCATGGTGGCGATGAAGGCCGCTTCCGACAACGCCAAGAACGTCATCAGCGAACTCAAGCTGGTCTACAACAAGGCGCGTCAGGCAGCGATCACCAAGGAAATTTCCGAGATCGTGGGCGGTGCTGCGGCGATCGGCTGATCGGCAGAGAATTCAGAATTAATTTAGACGGGGAATCTTAAAATGAATCAAGGAAAGATTGTTCAGTGTATCGGCGCGGTGGTTGACATCGAATTCCCGCGTGATCAAATGCCCAAGGTTTATGATGCCTTGACGTTGGCTGACGCTGGCAGCTCCACTGCCGAAGCGGGTCTGACGTTCGAAGTGCAACAGCAGCTGGGCGACGGCGTCGTCCGCACCATCGCGATGGGCTCTTCCGACGGTCTGCGCCGCGGCATGCCGGTCAACGCCACCAGCAACCCGATCCAGGTACCGGTCGGTACCGGCACGCTGGGCCGTATCATGGACGTGCTGGGCCGTCCGATCGACGAAGTCGGTCCGATCAAGAGCGACGAGAAGCGTTCCATCCACCAGGCAGCACCGAAGTTCGACGAACTGTCGCCTTCCGTTGACCTGCTGGAAACCGGCATCAAGGTTATCGACCTGGTTTGCCCGTTCGCCAAGGGCGGCAAGGTCGGCCTGTTCGGCGGCGCCGGTGTGGGCAAGACCGTGAACATGCTGGAGCTGATCAACAACATCGCCAAGCAGCACAGCGGTCTGTCCGTGTTCGCCGGCGTGGGTGAGCGTACCCGCGAAGGTAACGACTTCTACCACGAAATGTCCGACGCGGGCGTTATCGACAAGGAAGACTTCACCAAGTCCAAGGTTGCGATGGTGTTCGGCCAGATGAACGAGCCTCCTGGAAACCGTCTGCGCGTGGCGCTGTCCGGCCTGACCATGGCCGAAAAGTTCCGCGACGAAGGCCGCGACATCCTGTTCTTCGTGGACAACATCTACCGTTACACCCTGGCCGGTACCGAAGTGTCCGCGCTGCTGGGTCGTATGCCTTCCGCCGTGGGTTACCAGCCGACGCTGGCCGAAGAAATGGGCCGTCTGCAAGAGCGTATCACCTCGACCAAGGTTGGCTCGATTACTTCCATCCAGGCCGTTTACGTTCCTGCGGATGACTTGACCGACCCGTCTCCTGCGACCACCTTCCTGCACCTGGACTCCACCGTGGTGCTGAGCCGTGATATCGCCTCGCTCGGCATCTACCCAGCGGTTGATCC
>DASRWG010000024.1:0-137256 GCA_035654695.1 Gallionella sp.
CCGGTCTGGATCGCGGAATACATCTGCGGCACCTTGGCCTCGCGGATCAGGTTGCGGATCGCCGGGGTACAGATCATGATCTCGTGCGCCGCGACGCGGCCGGAGCCGTCCTTGGTCTTCAGCAGCGATTGCGAGATCACCGCGCGCAGCGATTCGGACAGCATCGCCCGCACCATTTCCTTCTCGTCCGCGGGGAACACGTCGATGATACGGTCGATGGTCTTGGCCGCCGAGCTGGTGTGCAGCGTGCCGAACACCAAGTGGCCGGTCTCGGCCGCCGACATTGCCAGACGGATGGTTTCGAGGTCGCGCATTTCGCCGACCAGGATCACGTCCGGGTCCTCGCGCAGCGCCGAGCGGAGCGCGTTCTGGAACGACAGCGTATGCGGGCCGACCTCGCGCTGGTTGATCAGGCACTTCTTCGACTCGTGCACGAATTCGATCGGGTCCTCGACGGTGAGGATATGGCCCATCTCGTTCTCGTTGATGTGATTGACCATCGCCGCCAGCGTCGTGGATTTACCGGAGCCGGTCGGGCCGGTCACCAGCACCATGCCGCGCGGAAACTCGGAGATGTTCTTGAAGATAGCCGGACACTTAAGGTCTTCCAGCGACATGATCTTGGAAGGAATGGTACGCATCACCGCGGCGGCGCCGCGGTTCTGCACGAAGGCGTTGACGCGGAAACGCGCCAGGCCGGGCACCTCGAACGAGAAGTCGACTTCCTTGTTCTCCTCGTAGAACTTGCGCTGGCCGTCGTTCATGATGTCGTACACCAGCGCGTGGACTTCCTTGTGCTCCATCGCCGGGAGGTTGATGCGGCGCATGTCGCCGTGCACGCGGATCATCGGCGGCAGGCCGGCGGAAAGATGCAGGTCGGAAGCCTTGTTCTTGACGCCGAAGGCGAGCAGTTCGGTGATATCCATATATAATCTTTCCCGTTCAATGAAGCGGCCCGGAAGGCCGCAAGAGTCCGCGGGATTATGACAACAATCGCTTCCAACATGCAAGCCGTGCGCGCCGCGATAGCGGACGCAGCAAAAGCTTGCGGACGTACACCACAGGATATCGAATTGCTGGCAGTCAGCAAGACCTTCCCCGCCGACGCGGTGCGCGAAGCCTACGCCGCCGGCCAGCGCCGTTTTGCCGAGAACTACCTGCAGGAAGGCGTCGACAAGATCGCCGCATTGCGGGACCTGCATATCGAGTGGCATTTCATCGGCCCGATCCAGAGCAACAAGACCCGTCCGATCGCCGAACACTTCGCTTGGGCGCACGGCATCGACCGGCTCAAGGTCGCCGAGCGGCTGTCGTCCCAGCGCCCCGCCGGTCTCCCGCCGCTGCAGGTCTGCCTGCAGGTGAACGTCAGCGGCGAAGACAGCAAGAGCGGCGTAGCGCCGGAAGAAGCAGTGACGCTGGCCGTGCAGGTCGCAAAACTGCCCAACCTCAAACTGCGCGGGCTGATGGCAATTCCCGCGCCCAGCGACGATGTCGCGACACAGCGCGCCGCGTTCGCGCAATTGCGCGCATTGCTCGAGCAATTAAGGCTCGCAGGACTGCAACTCGACACCCTGTCTATGGGCATGTCGCACGACTTCCCCGCCGCCATCGCCGAAGGCGCGACCCTGGTGCGCATCGGCACGGCAATCTTCGGCGTGCGTAGCAAACCGAATAACGGCACCGATGAGTAGCTCAGAATATGCACGTCGCATGAACAACGTGCTGAACCATATCGACCGCAATTTGGAAATGCCGCTGGATTTACCGGAGCTGGCTGGCGTCGCTCATTTCTCGCCTTTCCATTTCCATCGAATTTTCGCGGCATGGATGGGAGAAACCCTGGGCGATTATGTGCGCCGCCGTCGCCTTGAAGTGGGGGCGCTCCGGTTGCGTCACCACAAGAAAAAGACTGTGCTGGATGTCGCGCTTTCAGTCGGCTTTGCCTCGGGCGAGGCGTTCGCACGCGCGTTCAAAATTCATTTTGGCCATACGCCGAGTTCCTGGCGTGCCGGTGGTGCAGATCAGTGGGCATCGCAACTATGCGAACTGGCGCTCGAATATCGCAATCTCAGTCAGGCATCAGGCAATCCTGGTCAGGAAATGGCAACGGATGTTGCGAATAATCGCTTCTCCCAACCAACCGAAACGGAGATTGAAATGGATGTAAAACTTGTCAACCTGCCTGCTACCCGCATCGCGTACATGCGCCATATCGGACCTTACGGCGAATCGATCCACCAGTTCTGGAAAAAAACCTTCCTCCCCTGGACGGCGGCGCAGGATCTGGCCACGCAACCCTGTTACGGCATTGCGCACGACGACCCCAGTATCACACCGGCCGACAAGTGCCGTTACGATGCCGCCGTTGAAATCCCGGAAAACTTCGTGCCGGAGGGCCATGCGATGGCGATGACCTTGCCCGGCGGACGCTACGCCGTGGCGCAATTCGAAGGCCAGGTGATGACGATAGGTTCGGCTTGGTCGGATTTATGTCGCGGCTGGCTCGCCGAGAGCGGTATGACTTTCGATGATCGCCCGTCCTTCGAATATTACGGCGCGGAGTCGAAATTCGATCCGGAAACCGGGATATTGAAGTGCGAAATCTGCATCCCGGTCAGGCCGTTGTAAATCCGGCAGGAGAATGCAAGAAAAGCGTTTCCGCCTTTCATTTATGGACGGAAACGATGAGTGCAAAAATCCTTTATCGGATACCGGAAAAGTGGCAAATAATTGCCGCTTTTCCAAATCGCGATTGCCAAGTTAAGGGCGCAAAATCATGCGAATTCAAGCATGGCATGAATTGTATTGTGTCTGAGTACCAATAAAACGAGGAGCGCAAAATGAAGATTGATACAGTAGCCTACCACCAATTCATTTGCCAACGCGCCAAAAACACCGGACATGCAACAGGACAGACTGATGTCTCTGCATCATTCGCCGCAATCTTGAGCGCCCGGACAACACAGGTCGCTCCCGCTGATTCGAGCACACCAAAAAATGTCAATCAAGTTGACTTCACCAACATGACACGGCAGGAGACGTACGATTGGATGAACAGTCAACTCCGTAACGGGAACATGTCATTTGAAGAGAGCAAACCATTTCTTGGAATGACGTTCGGTGCTTCAGATATGGCGACAGACACCACTCGCATCAATTTCATTGACAAGGCCAGCCGGGGAATCGAATGGGCGCTGTCACGCAACGATCAAGATATGGCCGCAAGATTGAGAATGGCGATAGAAACAATGCACAATTATCAACCGCAGGGAATCAGTGTTGATGCGCATGCATAACTGGCGCTTAACCTCGCGTCCCCTCGATCACTGGATCGCGCAATAAAACTGCGCGAAAGATGCGGCAAATGCAATTCGATTACACCGTCGCGTATATCAAAACGGTCCGAGATGAATAGCGACAGCATTTCTTCCCCTCGTTTAGGCCGACGACAGAACGCTTAGTGAATTCAGCGAGTGTCCGGCAAGCATTGCACGTTGTTCTACTCCGTAATTGCCGCACCAATCTATGTGCTCTACGATCTGTTCGTCGAGCCGGCCTTGCCGTACAACAGGAGCCTGTTATGGAAACTTATCAAGGCGGTTGCCACTGTGGCCAGGTTCGTTTCGAGATCGAAACCGAACTGAACAAGGCCATCGGGTGCAACTGTTCCATCTGCACTAAAAGGCGCGCCGCATCATCGCGTCCCGCCGGAACGCTTCAGGCTGCTCTTGGGGCACGAGGCGCTAACCCGCTACCAGTCCGGCACGAAGATCGCGAAGCAGTGGTTCTACAAACATTGCGGCATCCACGCACACAGCTATCCGCGCGCCGCGCCGGATATGGTGAGCATCAATATCCGCTGTCTGGATGATTTTCACTTGCTGATGAACAATATCGAAATCGTGCAGTTCGACGGAGGAAACTGGGAAGCCGCCGCCGCGATGTTCAAGTTCCGACCAGCAAGTAACTAGTCAAGCCGCGAGCCACAAAGAAATATTCGGGGCAAGTTTATTTTGGTTCATTCTCTGATTTCCGGCGGTGCGATTTTTTCCGGGAATACGACGCCGGGAATGTGTTCTTTTCCCCATTCGCGCATGGCGCGCAGTATCGGCCCGAGGGCTGCGCCGCGGCTGGTGAGAAAATATTCCGCGCGCGGCGGGTTGTCCTGGTAGAACTCTTTCTTGATAAGTCCTGCCGCTTCCAGCCGTTTCAGGCGTTCGGCCAAGATGTTAGTCGGGATTGATTCGGGAGAGGCTTGAAATTCGCCATAACGGTGCTTGCCCAGAAACAGGTCACGCACCACGATCAGCGTCCATTTGTCACCCACGATGTCCAGCACGCTCGCGACCGGACAGGTCGAGCGGTAGCTGTCGGGAAAAGAGGGGGGGGGGGCTGTTTTTTTCATCGGCGAGCACTTTAATCTTGATGCTTGCAATCTGCAAGTGATATGGGATAGCATGTCACTTGCTTTTTAAAAGCGACATCCCAATTCAACAGCACAGGAGCAATGATGCGCACTCAAGGCAAGCACTTCACACTCGATCAAATCGGAGCATTGGACAATCTCGATCAGCGGAATTTCAGGGGAATACCGGGCAAGCACTTTGTCGGCAACGATCTTGGTCTTACCGGTTGCGAGGTGTCGATCAACAAACTGCCCGCAGGCAAGGGCATGCCATTCGTCCATGCGCACAAAAAAAACGAAGAGCTGTATATCGTGCTGCGAGGTAGCGGCACATTCTATGTGGACGGCGAGGAGTTCCCGCTTACGGAAGGCAGTCTGGTGCGGGTCGCTCCGAAAGGCGCGCGCGCCCTGACGGCGGACAACGAGGATTTGTATTTCATCTGTATACAAGCCGAAGCGGATAGTTTGACGCAGGCTACTTTGGAAGACGGGTACAAAGTACCGGCTCACGCTTCCTGGATGCAGGAATAAAAAGAGCTACACCCGAAAAAAGGAGAATGTCTTGATAATTCGAAAAGATACAGCCATCTTCCCGGTTCGGGAAACTTACGCATCAACTACTCCCAGGCAAGCGGAGCAGCAAGCCCCTTCCAGTAATGCGGCAACAATTGCCGATATCACGACCATTTCCGACGAAGCAAGAGCCCGCCTATCGGCCGATAACAGCAGCCCTTATCAAATTAAAGGGCAGGCTTATTCGCTGAAGGATGCAATGGAAAAACAAGGAATACCGCTGATTGCCGTCGAATGGACGGATGCGCAACTCAAAGAGGTACAGTTGAGGGAGCAACAGGAGGAAGCTCGTAGAGCAGCCAATTCGCAATTTGCCCAAGCTCATCAATACCAACCAGTAGGTCAGGTTTTCGTCGGCGGGAACCTTTTCGCCACGGTTTATGACTCGGGCAGTTACATGATGTCTAAACAACTGCCCGGATTGAGTAGCAGCGAGTTAAGCCCCTCTGCTCGCTTGGCAGAAATAGCCAAAGCCGTAAAAGGCGAAATCAGGACAACCAATCTCGTGCCGACTGAAGGCTGGGCCGGGCCCAAAGCACCGGAGTCACAACTCCCGCCCATCACTGCACGCAGCATGCAGGAAATATTCGAGCAAGAACTACGGCCTGTCTTTGATGCCAAGATTAAAGCATGGGAAGCGGAAACCGGCAGACAATATCCAGTAGCTACGGCGTGGAAATAAAAAGCCTCATGCACTCACTGCCCCCTCTCTCGCTTGCGAGAGAGGGGGCATTCCCAATGGCTGTTCATTTGGTCGTTCGTGGTGTCTCCGCAAGGGGGACGTAGCTGTATCCCCCTAGTCAAAGTGGAGCGGCCCGCGCTTTTTAATTCAGTCGTGGGCAAAGATTAATAATACCCGGATGTTATTTACTTTATAATTATATCCGGGTATTATTTCTCATCCAAACCAAGGATGAGTCCGTTGTGATTGATACCGCTTCCTATACCAGCTTCGATGGTCACAAGCGCATTGCTTCTGGCAGTTTGCAGACCAATGCATTGGCTGTGAAACACGCTATGGCATCTGGCGAACCCGGTCCGCTGCTGATTTTCTGCGACCAGACTGGTCGGGTCGTCGATATCGATACTCGAGGAAGTGATGCCGAGATGTTGGCACGCCTGCCTTCAGAAAGAGTCTCGTCGCAAGAAAATACATCGGCACCGTCCGATTCAGGTGAATCGGATGAACCCCGTGGGCGTGGCCGTCCAAAGCTAGGTGTAGTAGCACGAGAAGTCACGTTATTACCGCGACACTGGGACTGGTTGGCTTCACAGCCGGGAGGGGCCTCGGTGACTTTACGGAAACTGGTAGAAGAAGCGCGCCGAGTCAATGTCGATCAAGACCGGCAACGTCAGGCAAGTGAATGCGCCTACAACTTCATGTTGGCAATGGCTGGTGATCTCGCGGGTTTCGAAGAAGCTTCGCGAGCTCTGTTCGCGAACGATGCTGTTAAGTTCCGTCAGCAGATCGAAGCTTGGCCGGTTGATATCCGCGATTACACTTGGTGTTTGGCTTATGGTTGCTAATAACTATCTTGAGCCCACGCAAGAATCCGGACGCACCATGACCATCCTGGATCAAAGAAGTATGACTTTGACCGACAAACAAACATTGAAGCGGCAGTATCTGGAGACGAAAACCCGGGCTGGCGTGTATGTAATCCGCAATCAGATTACCGGTAGGGCATTGGTGGCAGGCAGTACCAATGTTCAGGGTGCGCTCAACCGGCATCGTTTTGAACTGCGATTTGGGCAGCATCGAAATGTAATGCTTGCGCAGGATTGGGCCACGCATGGCGAAACCAGCTTCATCTTTGAAGTACTCGATGTTGTTAAACCGAGTACAGACCCTGCGTTCAACGCCACACGGGAATTGGAAGGGTTGGTAAATCTGTGGCGGCAGGAAATCCCTTGTATAGATGAACGTGGTTACGATGCTCCGAGGAGCGAGGCACGATGAATTCAAATCTCGCATTATGTTTGGCGCTTCATCGCGCCCACGCCAGCCTGCGACTCAAGCTTGACGACGAGCTTGGCATCTACCATGGCATCAGTTTTAGCGACTTTGTGGTGCTGGATTTGCTTGCGCAAACGGCAAATGGCCGAGTCCGCATTGTCGAACTGGTGCGCCCGCTCAGGCTGCCCCAGTCAGCTGTGTTGCGACAGTTGATCGTGCTCGAGAAGATTGGCCTCGTCGTGCGTGACGGCGCGAGCGATGAGCGTTACGCGGTACTTCGCCCGGCAGGGCGTGTACTAGTCAACACCGCACGAGAGACGGCCGACAGTATCTGCTCCAGAGCTGTCACATCAATTACTCCAGACACGGTCGGGCTGGTTTCCTCAGCGCTGGTCACGTTGGCTTGCGAACCAGCCTTAGTACTCTTGTAAGTTTTGCTTTGTGTCGCATTCGTTCTGCTGCAGAGAGACAGATTAAACGGAATGCCCAATAACGCGAGGCCCATTTAAGGAACACATACCGTGCCTAGGATAAAGTCGAACGGAATAGAAATTGAATATGATTGCTTTGGCAAGAACGATGCGGAGGCTATTCTGCTGATTGCTGGCTTAGGAACCCAGATGATTCGCTGGAGCGAAACGTTTTGCGAGATGCTGGCGGAACAAGGTTATCGTGTGATTCGCTTTGACAATCGCGACACAGGCCTCTCAACCCACATGGATACTGCTCCGATACCCGATTTCACTGCAGTTGCCAAGGCGGTCTCTCGCGGTGAGATCCCCAATGTTCCTTACACACTCTTCGATATGGCGAACGACGCCATAGGCCTTCTCGATAAGCTGAAGATCAACCGAGCGCACGTGGTTGGAAGATCAATGGGGGGGATGATTGCACAACTATTGGCAAGTGAGCATCCTGAGCGCGTTCTATCTCTGGTCTCAATTATGTCGAGCACCGGCAATCCTAATTTGCCGCAGGCGAACCATGAAGTAATGGCGGCGATGACATCACCTGCGCCACATCCTTTGCAAGACGAACAGGGGTATCTCGCACATTGTGTTGCTTTGTCTCGAGCAATTGCCGGTCGGGGCTATCCGTTTGACGAATCGGCTCAACGTGTCCAAGCTTTGGTCGAAGTCAAACGAGCATACAACCCAACCGGATTTTTGCGGCAAATCGCCGCCATCGCTGCCACCGGTGACTTAAGAGCACATCTGGCAACCATAACCGCTCCCACTCTTGTGTTGCATGGGGCAGACGACCCACTAATTCCTGTGGATGCAGGGAAAGAAACTGCGGCCAATATTCAGGGAGCCGAACTACTGATAGTCGAAGGAATGGGCCATGACCTTCCCCCTGCGATGTTTGGCAATGTAGTCAGAGCCATCACAGATAACGCACGTCGAGGCAAAGCCTGCCTTAAGGCACTTGGCGTGACATGAACCGCCCAACCAATCATTCCACCAGTGCAGCACGAAAATCTATCCCCTCACCAACAGTGGATCAGCCGCCATGTCAAATAAAATCGCATCTTCTGGCAATGTGTCCTCCAGAATCGCCGCGACCGTCTACGGCGGCAACAGTGTGAGGTTGATCATCCGGCTGACATAGCTGTTGTCCACGCCCTCGCGGGCGGCCAGTTCTGGTGCTGTTGAATGTCAGCATGCCCGGCATGGACGGATTCGAAGTCTGCGAACCTCCGGCGACAAGAGCGCAATCGCGACGTACCGGTGATTTTCGTCAGCGCGATTTCGGATACGCAGGGAAAGCTGAAAGGATTCGAGCGCGGCGCGGTGGATTACGTCACCAAGCCGTTTCAGCGCGAAGAGTTGCTGGCGCGGGTGCGCACACATCTCGAATTGAACCGCCTGCGCCACCATCTGGAAGACATGATCGCTGAGCGCACCCAATCGCTGCGGGAAAGCGAAACCCGGCTCAAGTCCGTCCTGCTCGAATCCATCCAGGCGATTGCGGCGACGGTCGAAATGCGCGATCCCTATACCGCCGGCCATCAGCGCATGGTGGCGGAAATCGCGGCCGCAATCGCGCATGAACTCGGCTTGCCCGAAGGCCGGATCGAAGCATTGAGGCTGGCCAGCGTCGTACACGATGTCGGCAAGGTGAAAGTCCCGTCCGAGATCCTCAGCAAACCCGGCAAGCTCTCCGAGATCGAATACACCCTGATCAAACAACACCCTCAGGACGGCTGGGACATACTGAAAGAAATCGCCTTCCCATGGCCGATTGCGCAATTCGTGCTCCAACATCACGAACGTCTCGACGGTTCCGGCTATCCATTTGGGTTGAGGGGTAACGACATCCTGCTGGAAGCCCGCATCATCTGCGTGGCCGACGTGATCGAAGCCATGGCCTCGCATCGCCTCTACCGCGCCGGTCTCGGCATCAAGGCCGCACTGGCGGAAATCGCAGGCAAGCGCGGCATCCTGTACGACCCGGATGTAGCCGATGCCGCAATCAGGATATTCAAAGACAGGAAATTCCAGTTCAGGCCGTAGCGCTTGACTGGAAACCCAGGCAGCAATCATGTCCCCTGACGCACTTCAGGCAATACCTGCACGACCACATCCCGCTTTCGAAGGCGATGCAGGTCGCCGTCGAAAACATCTCGCCCGACAGCCTCGTCGTCTCGGGTCTCGTAATGAGGCAAGGCATCGCCGTCTCGCCGGCCGGCGACCTGTTGATGCTGGTCGCGATCACCCTGTGCGGACTGGGTTATGCCGAAGGCGCGCGCCTGGCGCGGCGCTGCTGGGCGAACAAGTCAGCACAACGATGATCGCATCCGCGCTGGCGGTCGGCCTGTGCGTGTTCGGGGCGAGGCGGTTTGCCTCGTAGGCTGCAATTATCTAAAGTGCCCCCCGGACAACATTCAACTCACACGACCAGGATCGCAAACATGCAAGACACAAACCTATTCGGCCAGCCCGTCGGTTTTTCCGTTCCCGACTGGAAGCCCGCAACCAGACCGGTTCACAAGTCGATGGCAGGACGTTTCTGCCGCCTCGAACCGCTCGATGCCGAGCTGCACGCCGCAGACCTGTTCGCCGCCAATGCATTGGACAAGGAGGGACGGAACTGGACCTATCTTCCCTATGGCCCGTTCGATTCGTTCACTTCCTATCGCGCATGGGTGGAACAAGTCAGCACAACGGCAGACCCGCTATTTTTCGCCATCGTCAGCCTCGCGACGGGCAAGGCGGTGGGCGTCGCGAGCTTCCTGCGCATCGATCCCGCGAACGGCGCTATCGAAGTGGGACATCTCAATTTTTCGCCGCTGATGCAGCGAACGCCCATTGCCACCGAGGCCATGCACCTCATGATGAAAGAAGCCTTCGCCCTCGGCTATCGCCGCTATGAATGGAAATGCAACGCGCTGAATCTGCCTTCGCGTCAGGCGGCGCAGCGCCTCGGCCTTTCGTTCGAAGGCATCTTCCGCCAAGCGACCGTCAGCAAAGGACACAACCGCGACACGGCCTGGTATGCCGCGATAGACAAGGAATGGCCCGCGCTGGATGAGGCATTTCGGACTTGGCTATCGCCCAACAATTTCGACGGCGCGGGGATGCAGCGAGTCGCTCTATCCAGGCTGACCAAATCCATTCTCATCAAACAAGGATAGATTTCCCGTCATCTATCCGGGAGTTTAGGGTTGTCATGGCGCTTTCGGCCAGAGGCCGTCGCTCAGAGGGGGGGGCATTGAATGAGTGCTATTCGGCCATAGCTGCCAACTCACCATGCATTGGAATCAGGCAGCTTAGCTTACCAGTACAGACATCGACGTGAAGATCTCGTCACTGTTTGATTGGTTGCATTAAGTGCGCAACAGCACCGGTTGGGTCTGCCACAATGCAAATCCGGCCAACATCAGGCACGTCGTGAGGGGGCACAACGACTCTGCCACCAAGTGATGGCGACCGCTTCGCGCATTCGTCGACGTTTTCCACAGCAATATAGAAATGCCAGAATGCCCCATTGCTTGGTGTCTCCGGTGTTGGGTTCATTATTCCGGCAACATCTTGACCTTCTTTTTGAAACAGGGTGTAGGTACCGAACTTCCCGGCATCTACTTCCTTGCGCGTCCAACCAAAAAGCTGACTGAAAAATGCTCCACTTGTATCCTGGTCAGGAGTAACTAGCTCATGCCAGATAAATGGATTTTGGTCTGTCATGTAGCCTCCTTTATTGTGATAGGTGACGTATAACGAGGAACTAAGGGGCGCACAGAAGGCGCATCCCAGCGGCCGGAGGGAGCGAACTTGGGCGTATTCTCACGCGGTGGCCTCAAAAAGATACTGTCGATTACATAGGACTGTCCAGAATTTTGTGTATAGCAGTCGTTGCAACCTAATTTTCCGACGCCCGCTATGGCCGAAAATGAGACATTGGACAACCCGTTTAAGGCGCACATCGCTGATACCCGGAGTGTGCAAGAACCTCGGCGAGATAAGCGACACTCATTGCGCCGCATGGAAGATCTAAAACATCCGGTGCATTACGCCTATCACTTGATGCCCTTGCACAGGTGCAAAGCTGGTGGTTCGACATGCTCACCACGAACGGTTAAGCGCGACAGGATGGATTGAGTGCAGAGATACTCATCAATTCCTGTTGGGTATCGCTACGCTCCACCCAACCTACAAATTCTTCATCGCCTCCGCACTCGCCACCACGCTGCAGGTATCAAGTGAGTCACTCTTGCGGTTTTAACTGCTTACATATTTCGGGGACAGCTCGGTAGAGACACGAATAGTGTGACGGGCCACTAAATATTTTTGGCGTGGTGCAGCTTGGGAGCGCCGACGCCAAGTGATACGCCATCAGCTTCGGCGACCAATTGTCATCCGCACCGTGCCAGATGTGAGTATTAACGGTGATAACTGAAAGTGTGTCATTCCACGGATGCACGTAAGCCCGAATATCTCTCGCGTAACCCGGGACGTGACCGGTAAAGCAAGACTTCAATACGCCGGTGATGTCGGCTTGGAATTCGCGACTCTCCGCCAATATCTTGTCCTCACCTGCGGCGCTGGCAAACAGCAAACGAAATAACGCATTGGGGAAAAGCAACGCCAGTATCCCTTGCCAATAAGAGAACAAGACAAATAAGGCGGGGAAGGCTTTTGCCAGCTTAAACACCTGCTTTCCCGCCATTGCTTCAAGATAATCGCCAGCCTCCAACGGTGCGGCGGCAGAAATCAAATGCAAATTCTCCACCTCGTCCGTCAAGTGGCGGCAAGTCTGCAATGCAATAAACGCTCCGATTGAAAATCCGATGAGATCGACTTTTCTTCCATTTGCGACTTTGGCAATCTCTTCGGCGAGAAGCCGGTAATAAGCCTCGCCGGTGATTGATGGACTCACAGCAAACCGGTCAAAACAAATAACGACGCAGGAGAAAGAATCATATGAACAATATTGCCCAGCCGCAGGAAGATCCCGTGTATGCGCGCCTGCTCAAAGCTGCGTTGGAATGCTTCCTGTCCGATGAATATCACAATGTCACCACTCGACTCATTGCCGAAAAGGCCGGGGCTAACGTTTCCATGATCCGCTACTACTTCGGCAACAAGGAAGGACTGTACGAAGAAATGATACGCGAGACGCTCAAGCCGCTACTCGACGTATTGGATGGGCGCATGTTGTCCGAAGCCGGAGGGTTCGCCGAATTAATGCGGCTCTATTACCACACGATGAACAAACACCCCGAGTTTCCGAAACTCATCTTCAAAATTCTCGCGCTCAATCAAGGGCCGGGGCGTCGCTTCGTATTGCAGCTACTCGAACGCGGACGGACGCGCGGCGCTCATAAAGTTGAAGAACTCAAAGCCAGCGGAAATCGATTCCGAAATTGTTCGGATGGCATTCGTTAGCCTCGCGATAACACAGCAAAAGGGGTCAGCTTCGCAATACTTTTCTGCGGGCGCAACATAACGCCCATTCGCGCAGGGCGGATGAGCCGCGGCAAGCCTGCCGTGTATCAGCCGCGGGCGACCAAAGGAAATGCCGCCGGATCCCGGATGGATTCCACAGCCAAATCCATGTCCAGTTCCGGCCAGTACAGCTGATGCGGCTGCGGCAGTTCGCCCCGGGTCAACTTGCCGGTGGAGCTTCGGCAAATCAGGGAAAATCCCTGAAGGGTATGAACAACCCTTCTTCCCCAGCAGCCAGAACCCCTGTCTCGAAACATGGGATACCTCAACATTCCGTCCGAAATGTCGTTGCCAAGAATTGCGGACACCTTCCATCACAAAGCACTTTAGCTTATTTGTGCAATTCATTGCTTTTTAAGCACATTTGTTTTGCATTAACTTCTCGCGCTAACTCCTTGTCCCGTAAAGAAAAATTCCGTTTTTCGGCTTGACCGAGTGATTTTTTTTCAATATAGTGGGCTTAAGTGGTGAAAAGTGGGTGAGAGTGGGAATTTGTGATGTTTCAAGGATCGACTCAACTGAGCGTGGATAACAAGGGCAGGCTCGCGATACCGGCAAGGTATCGCGACCTGCTGCTTGCGCATTGCGCGGGCAGCCTGGTGCTGACCGTCGATGCCGACGGCTGCCTGTTGATCTATCCCGAGCCGGAGTGGCGGCCGATCCTGGAGAAGCTGAACAAGCTCTCGTCGTTCAATCCGAGGAGCCGCGCGCTGCAGCGCCTGCTGGTCGGCAATGCCGCCGAGGTGGTGATGGACGGCGCGGGGCGGGTGCTGATTCCGCCGACGCTGCGCAGTTACGCCGGGCTGGACAAGCACACGATGCTGATCGGGCAGGGCAACAAGTTCGAGTTGTGGGACGAGGCGAAGTGGCAGGCGCAGCAGGAAGCGGCGCTGTCGCTGATGGGCGGCGAGCTGCCGCCCGAGCTGGAAGGCTTCTCCTTGTGAGTGAACGTGAGGTCCGCGGGGTGAGCGAGCCAGCCGCCTCCGGGCTGAAGCACGAGACGGTGCTGTTGTCCGAGGCGGTCGAGGCGCTGGCGATCAAGGCGGACGGCATCTATGTGGACGGCACCTTCGGGCGCGGCGGGCATAGCGCGCTGATTCTGCAGCGGCTGGGGCCGAACGGCAGGCTGATCGCGCTGGACAAGGATCCGGCGGCGATCGCGGCGGGCAGGCAGTGGAGCGATGCGCGTTTTACGCTGGTGCATAGCGGGTTCGAACGGTTGGCGCAGGTGTTGCGCGAGCTGGGGGTGGAGAAGGTGGACGGCGTCCTGCTGGATCTGGGGGTGTCGTCGCCGCAGCTGGACGAGGCGGCGCGGGGGTTCAGTTTCCGCTTCGACGCGCCGCTGGATATGCGCATGGACACCAGCAGCGGGCTGACCGCGGCGGAGTGGCTGGCGACGGTGGATGAGGGTTTGCTCGCGGAGGTGATACGTGAATACGGCGAAGAACGGTTTGCTAAGCAGATTGCAAGGGCGGTTGTTGCGGCGCGCGCAGTTGCGCCTATCGAGACCACGCGGCAGCTCGTCGAGTTGGTTGGCAAAACGGTACGTACCCGTGAAGCCGGGCAGAATCCGGCAACGCGCACCTTTCAGGCTATACGGATTTATCTCAACCGGGAGCTCGAAGAGCTTGAGGGGATCCTCCCAGAGTGCGTGACGCATTTAAAGCCGGGCGGACGTCTGGCGGTGATCAGCTTCCATTCGCTGGAGGATCGCATCGTGAAGCATTTCATGCGCGACATGGCGGAAGGCGACAAGCTGCCGCGCAATGTGCCGATACGCGCGGCCGAAGTGCCGCCGAGCAGGATGCGTCTGGTCGGCAAGGCGGTGCGCGCGTCGGCGGCGGAAGTGGAGGCCAATCCGCGCTCTCGCAGCGCGGTGTTGCGGGTGGCGGAGCGTAGCGATGTTGCCTAGCAGCAATGGGTTGAACGTGCTGCTGATGATTGCAGTGGTGATGTGCGCGTTGAGCGTGGTCACTTCCCAGCACAAGGCGCGCAAGATGTATATCGAGCTGCAGAAGCAGAAGGAATACGCGCAGCAGATGGAAGTCGAGTGGGGCCAGCTGCAACTGGAGTTGAGCACGCTGGCGACGCCGGGGCGGGTGGAGAAGATCGCGGAGCGGCAGTTGCACATGCAGTTGCCGGCGAGCGGACAGGTACAGTTTATAAGGGTTGAGCCTGACGGCCAAAGAGATAACCAGTCATGAATTATGCGGCCAGCGCAAATAGAGACGTCCCGGCAAAGTTGCCCGGATGGCGCGCCACCGCGTTGTTCGTGGCGCTGCTGGCGGGTCTCGCCGGGCTGATCGGCCGCAGCGCCTATCTGCAGGTGATGCACGAGGACTTTCTGCAGGAGAAGGGCAATGCCCGCTACAGCCGCGTGATCGAAGTCAGCGCGCACCGCGGCATGATCACCGACCGCAACGGCGAGCCGCTCGCGGTCAGCACCCCGGTCGAGTCGGTGTGGGCCAGCCCCGCCGATGTCGCGGCCGACGGCAAGCAGGTGAAGCAGCTGGCGCAGATACTCGGCATGGATATCGGCGAGCTGAAAGAGAAGTTGTCCGACACCTCGCGCGATTTCGTCTACCTCAAGCGCCAACTGCCGCCGGACCAAGCAGCGAAAGTTGCGGCGATGTCCATCCCGGGCATCTCGTTGCAGCGCGAATATCGCCGCTTCTATCCCTCCGGCGAGCAAACCGCGCAGACGTTGGGTTTCACCGGCCAAGACGACAACGGCCAGGAAGGGCTGGAGCTGGCGCTGCAGGACCAGCTCGCCGGCAAGCCCGGCAGCCAGCGCGTGATCAAGGACAGGCGCGGCCGCATCGTCGAGGACGCCGGCAGCCTGCACGCGCCGCGCCCCGGCAACGATATCGCGCTGAGCCTCGACAGCAACGTGCAGCATATCGCCTACCGCGAACTGGAGAGCGCCGTCCGCGAGCACAAGGCCCGTGCCGGCGCGGTGGTGGTGCTGGATGCCAGGACCGGCGAGGTGCTGGCGCTGGCCAACTATCCCGGCTACAACCCCAACAACCGCAGCAACGTCAACACGCAGGCGATGCGCAACCGCGCGGTCGTCGACCTGTTCGAGCCGGGCTCGACGATGAAACCGTTCACCGTCGCGGCCGCGATCGAGCACGGCAAGGTGCGCCCAGACACCAAGATCAACACCGAGAACGGCGTGATCACCGTCAGCAACCGCAAGATCCACGATTCGCATCCGGACAAGGAGCCTCTGACCGTCGCGCAGGTGATCCAGAAATCCAGCAACGTCGGCTCGGCCAAGATGGCGCTGATGCTGCCGCCCGAGACGCTGTGGCAGAGCCTGTCCGACAGCGGCATCGGTGCGCCGACCGGCAGCGGCTTCCCCGGCGAGGCGACCGGCAGGCTGCGCGAGCCGGGCAGCTGGCGGCCGATCGAGCAGGCGACGATGTCCTACGGCCATGGCCTGTCGGTGAACCTGCTGCAGCTGGCGCGCGCCTACACGATCTTCGCCGGCACCGGCGAGCTGATGCCGGTGTCCATGCTCAGGCTGGACGCGCCGGCGACCGGCAAAAAAGTGTTCTCCGAAAAGACCGCGCGCGCGCTGCGAGAGATGATGGAAGCGGTGGTGATGCCCGGCGGTACCGCGCCGCTGGCGCAGGTGGCCGGCTATCGCGTCGCCGGCAAGACCGGCACCGCGCACAAGCTCGAAGGCGGGCGCTACGTGAACAAGTATGTCGCCTCCTTCGTCGGCTTCGCGCCGGCGTCCGACCCGCGTCTGGTCGTCGCGGTGATGATAGACGAGCCGGACAACGGCCAGTATTACGGCGGCCTGGTCGCCGCGCCGGTGTTCAGCAAGGTCACCGAAGGCGCATTGCATGCGCTGAACGTGCCGAACGACGCGCCGCTGGACAACGTGCTGGCGCCGCCGTCAGAAATCATTCGGGAGGAGGTCTGATGTTTCCCTTCGAACGATTGAACGAACTGAACGTGAACATCACCCGGCTGGTCACCGACAGCCGCGCGGTGCGGCCGGGTGACACCTTCGTCGCCTGTCCCGGCGAGAATCTCGACGGGCGGCAGTTCATCGCGCAGGCGATCGCGCAGGGCGCGAATGCAGTGATTTGGGACTCGCTCAACTTCGCATGGAATTCCGATTGGCAGGTGGCCAATCTGGGCGTGGCTGACCTGCGCCACAAGGCCGGCGACCTGGCCGATGCGGTGTACGGCAAGCCTTCCGAGCGCCTCCATGTCGTCGGCGTCACCGGCACCAACGGCAAGACCTCGACCAGCCACTGGATCGCGCAGGCGCTGAGCGAGGCTGGAAATCGTTGCGCGCTGATCGGCACGCTGGGCAACGGTTTCGCCGGCGAACTCCAGCCCAGCGCGAATACCACGCCGGACGCGATCCGCGTGCATGGACTGTTCGCCGAATATCTGAATCAGGGCGCATCCGCGGTCGCGATGGAGGTGTCGTCGCATGCGCTCGCGCAGGGGCGCGTCAACGGCGTGCGCTTCGACATCGCGCTGCTGACCAACCTGAGCCGCGACCATCTCGACTATCACGGCGACATGGACAGCTATGCCGCGAGCAAACGCAAGCTGTTCGACTGGGCGTCGTTGCAGCATGTCGTGCTGAACCTGGACGATGCGTTCGGTGCATCTCTCGCCGAAGAGTTAAGTGACGGAAGTGCGGAAGTTATCGGTTACGGATTGTCGGATGCGGCTATGCAAAAGGCCGAGCGGCTGGGCATCCGCATGGTGTACGGGCGGGTGAGCGAGATGAGCGCGCGCGGACTGAGCCTCGACATCCGTTCGAGCTGGGGCGGCGCGCAACTGAAGAGCGGCCTGATCGGGCGCTTCAACGCGGAGAATCTGCTGGGCGTGCTGGCGGTGCTGCTGGCGGGCGGCATGCGGCTCGACGCGGCGGTGCAATCGCTGTCTTGCGTGCAGGCGGTCGCCGGGCGCATGCAGCGACTGGGCGGCGCGGATCAGCCCACCGTGGTGGTCGATTACGCGCATACGCCGGACGCGCTGGAAAAAGTATTGCTGACGTTGCGCGAAGTGAATGCGGGCGGCGAACTGATCTGCGTGTTCGGCTGCGGCGGCGACCGCGACCGCGGCAAACGCGAAATGATGGGGCGGGTCGCCGAGCGTTTCGCCGACCTCAGTGTCGTCACCAGCGACAACCCGCGCAGCGAAAAACCGGAATATGTCATCGCCGACATCACGGTCGGCATGACCGAGAACAAACACCAGATAGTCGTCGAGCGCGGTGAAGCCATCGCGCTGGCCATCGCGCGGGCGCGCAAGCAGGACACCGTGCTGATCGCGGGCAAGGGACACGAGGACTATCAGGAGATCGCGGGCGTGAGGCATCCGTTCAGCGATGTGGCGGTCGCCGCATCGGCGCTGCAGGCATGGAGGGCGGCCGCATGAAGAAGCTCGATATGGAAGACGGCGTCATGATGTCCCTGTCGGAAGCCGCGAAGGCGCTGGACGCGCGCATGGTCGGCGAGGATATGCGCTTCCGCGCGGTGTCAACCGACAGCCGCAAGATCGCCGCGGGCGACTTGTTCGTCGCGCTGCGCGGCGAGAACTTCGACGGCTACGAGTTCGTGCCGGGCGCGCTGCGGGACGGCGCGGTCGCCGCCGTGGTCAACGCCGACAGCTACGAGGCCAACCCTTTGATCCTCGATCCCAAGTCCTCGGTCCTCGTGGTCGAAGATACGCGTCTCGCGCTGGGCCGGCTCGCCGCGTACTGGCGCCGCAAGTTCGAGGTGCCGCTGGTCGCGATCACCGGCAGCAACGGCAAGACCACGGTCAAGGAGATGCTCGCGAGCATCCTGCGCGAGGCGGCGGGCAGCGACGACGCGGTGCTGGCGACGAAGGGCAACCTGAACAACGACATCGGCATGCCGCTGACGCTGCTGCAGCTGAACGCGCGGCATCGCTATGCGGTGATCGAGATGGGCATGAACCATCCGGGCGAGATCGATTACCTGACGCGCATCGCCTGCCCCGACGTCGCGCTGGTCAACAACGCCAGCGGCGCGCATCTGGAAGGGCTGGGCTCGGTCGAGGCGGTCGCGCAGGCCAAGGGCGAGATATTCGCCGGTCTGGACGATCACGGCACCGCGATGATCAACGCCGACGACGCGCATGCGCCGCTGTGGCGCGGACTGGCGGGGACTCGCCAGTTGCTGGAGTTCGGCCTCGACGGCGACGCCGACATCGCCGGCGCATGGCGTCCGCAGGACGGCGGGCTGCATCTGGATGTGCAGACGCCGCAGGGCGGCTTCTCGGTGCAGCTGCAGGTGCCGGGCGAACACAACGCGCGCAATGCGCTGGCGGCGACCACAGCAGCCATCGCGCTGAACGTGCCGCTGGAAACTATCGCCGATGGCCTGAAGAAGTTCGGCGGCGTCGCCGGCCGCCTGCAGCGCAAGGCCGCAAAGCGCGGTGCTGTGCTGATCGACGACACTTATAACGCGAACCCTGCGTCGATGCGCGCCGCGATCGGCGTGCTCGCGCAGGTCGGCGGCAAGCGCATCTTCGTGCTGGGCGACATGGGTGAGCTGGGCGAGGGCGCTGCGGCATTCCATGCCGAGATCGGCGGCGAGGCGAAGCGCGCCAGCATCGAGAAGCTATACGCGCTGGGCGAGCTGAGCCGCAACGCCGTGCGCGAGTTCGGCGACGGCGCGCGCCACTTTGAGCGCATCGAGGAGCTGCTGGCGGAGCTGGACAAGGAACTGGATGCGGACGTCACCGTGCTGGTGAAGGGTTCGCGCTTCATGAGAATGGAACGCGTCGTGCAGGCTTGCATGGCGCAGGAGGACACACAATGCTGCTCGCACTAGCCCAATCGCTGTCGCACGACATCCGCTTCTTCAACGTGTTCAACTACATCACGCTGCGCGCGGTGCTGGCGGCGATGACCGCGTTGCTGATCTCCTTCATGGTCGGTCCGGCGATGATACGCAAGCTGGCGGCGATGAAGATCGGTCAGTCGGTGCGAACCGACGGCCCGCAGACCCACCTCGTGAAGGCCGGCACACCGACGATGGGCGGCGCGCTGATCCTGACATCGGTCGCGATCACCACGCTGCTGTGGGGCGACCTGCACAACGCCTACATCTGGGTCGTGCTGTTCGCCACGCTGGGCGTCGGTGCGATCGGCTGGGTGGACGACTACCGCAAGGTCGTCCACCGCAACCCCAAAGGCCTGTCGGCCAAGGCCAAGATGTTTTGGCAGTCGCTGGTCGCGCTGGCGGTCGGCATCTACCTGTGGAAGACGGCGACGCTGCCGGCCCAGACCGAACTGATTGTGCCGTTCTTCAAGTACCTGGTGTTCCCGCTGGGTGCGCTCGCCTTCATCGTGCTGGTCTATCTGGTCATCGTCGGCAGCAGCAATGCGGTGAATCTGACCGACGGCCTCGACGGCCTGGCGATCCTGCCGACGGTGATGGTCAGCGGCGCGCTGGCGATCTTCGCCTATGTCGCGGGCCATGCGGTGTTCTCCAAATATCTCGGTGTGCCCTATATCCCCGGCGCGAGTGAGCTCGCGGTGTTCTGTCTGGCGATCTCCGGCGCGGGTCTGGCCTTCCTGTGGTTCAACGCCTATCCCGCCGAGGTGTTCATGGGCGACGTCGGCGCGCTGGCGCTGGGCGCGGCGCTGGGCACCGTCGCGGTGATCATCCGCCAGGAACTGGTGCTGTTCATCATGGGCGGCGTGTTCGTCGTCGAGGCGGTGTCGGTGATGCTGCAGGTGTCGTGGTTCAAATACACGAAACGGAAATACGGTACGGGGCAGCGCATCCTGCTGATGGCGCCGCTGCACCATCATTTCGAACAGAAGGGCTGGAAAGAGACCCAGGTCGTCGTGAGGTTCTGGATCATCACGATGCTGCTGGTGCTGATCGGTCTGGCGACTCTGAAGCTGAGGTAATGCTGGGGAAGATGCATTGAACAAATGGGCTGACAAATCGGTGCTGGTGCTCGGTCTCGGGGAGACCGGGCTCTCGCTCGCGCGCTGGCTGACTGCCCAGAGAGCGAGAGTCTGCGTCGCCGACAGCCGCGATAACCCGCCGGGGCTGGACGTGCTGAAGCGCGACTGCCCGCGGGCGGAGATGCGTTGCGGCGCGTTCGGCGACGCACTGCTGGAAGGCATCGACAGCATCGCGATCAGTCCCGGCGTACCGTTGGCCGATCCCTTCGTGCAGCGCGCCATCGCGCGCGGCATCCCGGTCGAGGGCGACATCGAACTGTTCGCGCAGCAACTCGGGAAACGGGAAACGGGAAACGGGAAAAGCAAGGTCATCGCGATCACCGGCGCGAACGGCAAGACCACCGTCACCAGCATGGTCGAGCACCTGTGCAAGGCCGCAGGCAAGAATGCGGTCGCAGCCGGCAACATCTCGCCGGCGGTGCTGGACGTGGTGCTGCAGCGCGGCGACAGGCAGCCGGAGATATGGGTGCTGGAGCTGTCCAGTTTCCAGCTGGAGACGACGCATACATTGAATGCCGATGCGGCAACGGTGCTGAATATCAGCGAGGATCATCTCGACCGTTACGACGGCATGGGCGAATACGCCGCGGCGAAGGCGCGTATCTTCAACGGCAGCGGCGTGCAGCTACTGAACCGCGACGACGTGCGCAGCATGTTCATGGCGCGGCCGGGGCGGCATATCGTGACCTTCGGCCTCGATGCGCCGAAGAACGGGGGCGACTGGGGCATTGTTCGCGACGGCGCGGACATCTGGCTGGTACAGGGCGGCGAGCGCCTGCTGAGGGCGAGCGAACTGCAGGTGACGGGACTGCACAATGTCGCGAACGCGCTCGCCGCGCTGGCGCTGTGCCGAGCGATCGATCTGCCGCTGGAGCCGCTGGTGCAGGCGCTGCGTGAATTCAAGGGCTTGCCGCACCGCGTCGAGCGCGTCGCGGAGATAGACGGCGTCGTCTATTACGACGACTCCAAGGGCACCAACGTCGGGGCGACCGAGGCTGCGCTGAAGGGGCTCGGTCGTAAGGCGGTGGTGATCCTCGGCGGCGAGGGAAAGGGACAGGACTTCTCTCCGCTGAATCCGGCGGTCGCGCAGCATGCTCGCGCGGCGGTGCTGATCGGGCGCGATGCGCCGATCATCGAAGCTGCGCTGCAGGGCTGCGGCGTGCCGCTGCAGCGTGCCGCCGACATGAACGACGCCGTGCGTAAATCGGCGCGTCTTGCGCAGCGCGGCGATGCGGTGCTGCTGTCGCCGGCCTGCGCGAGCTTCGACATGTTCAGGAACTATGCGCATCGCGCCGAGGTGTTCGTCGAGGCGGTGCACGATCTGCAAAAGCCTGTCCTGAGCCCAGTCGAAGGAGGGGCCGCGTGATGGTCTCGATGGTCAAGACGCGCACCAAGCCGCCGCAGGCGCAGTTCGACGAGCTGCTGCTGTGGGTGCTGGCCGGCCTGTTGGCGCTCGGCCTGGTGATGGTTTATTCCGCGTCCATCGCGACCGCGGAGGGCAGCAAGTTCACCGGCTACCAGCCGGGCTATTACCTGATGCGCCACGGTATCTTCATCGCCGTCGGCGTCGCCGCGGGCGCATTCGCGTTCAGCGTGCCGGTGCAGACCTGGCAGAGCTATGCGCCGGTGCTGTTCGTCACCGGCGTGTTCCTGCTGGTGCTGGTGCTGATCCCCGGCATCGGCAAGTCGGTCAACGGCAGCCAGCGCTGGCTGTCGCTGTTCGTCATCAACCTGCAGCCGTCGGAGCTGATGAAACTGTTCGCGGTGATGTACGCGTCGAGCTACGTGGTGCGCAAGGTCAAGGTCAAGGACACTTTCGTCAAGGCGTTCGTGCCGATGTTCGCGGTGATGGTGCTGGTCGGCTTCCTGCTGCTGCTGGAGCCGGACATGGGCGCGTTCGTCGTGATCATCGCGATCGCGCTGGGCACGCTGTGGCTGGGCGGTTTCAACGGCAAGGTGTTCGCCGCGCTGGTGTTCGCACTGCCGCTGGCGTTTGCCGCGCTGATCCTGTCGTCGCCCTACCGCATGCAGCGCGTGATCGGCTTCATGGACCCCTGGGCCGATCCCTACGGCAAGGGCTACCAGCTCTCCCATGCACTGATCGCATTTGGCCGCGGCGAGTGGTTCGGCGTCGGACTGGGCGGCAGCGTGGAGAAACTGTTCTACCTGCCGGAGGCGCACACCGACTTCCTGATGGCGGTGATCGCCGAGGAGCTTGGCCTGTTCGGCGTCGCCGCGGTGATCGTCCTGTTCGCGATATTCGTGCTGCGCGCATTCCAGATCGGCCGCCATGCCGCCTTCCTCGACCGCAACTACTCGGCGCTGGTCGCGCAGGGCATAGGTGTGTGGCTGGGCGTGCAGGCGATGATCAACATCGGCGTGAACATGGGTGTGCTGCCGACCAAGGGCCTGACACTGCCGTTCCTCAGCTTCGGCGGCAGCGGTGTCGTGGTGAACTGCATCGCGGCGGCGGTGTTGCTGCGGGTGGACTGGGAGAACCGTAGGGTTGCAAGGGGGTTGCCGGTATGAGCAACCGTTCGATCCTGATCATGGCAGGCGGCACCGGCGGGCACATCATGCCGGGACTGGCGGTCGCCGACGTGCTGCGCGCCGATGGCTGGAAGGTGACCTGGCTGGGGGCACCCAACAGCATGGAGGCGGAGCTGGTGCCGAAGCACGGCTATGAGGTTGCCTGGGTGAATTTCTCGGGTCTGCGCGGCAAGGGCATCGCACGCAAGCTGATGCTGCCGTTCAACCTGCTGCGCGCATTGGGCCAGAGCGCAGCGGCGATGTTCCGCCATCGCCCCGACGTGGTGCTCGGGCTGGGGGGCTACATCACCTTCCCCGGCGGACTGATGGCCGCATTGCTGCGCCGTCCGCTGGCGATACACGAGCAGAATTCCATCGCCGGACTGAGCAACAGGGCGCTGGCGCGCATCGCGCAACGCACGCTGAGTGGCTTCCCGGATGTGCTGCCGGGCGTCGAGTGGTGCGGCAATCCGGTGCGCGGCAGCATCGCCGCATTGCCGGAGCCGGCACAGCGCTACGGTGCGCGAGCTGGCCGTCTGAACGTGCTGGTCGTCGGCGGCAGCCTGGGCGCGAAGGCGCTGAACGAGGCGCTACCGCAGGCGCTGGCGATGCTGCCGGAAGATGCGCGTCCGCATGTGCTGCACCAGACCGGCAAGCAGCATTTCGAGGCGGTGCAACAGCTCTACCGGAACGCAGGCGTTCAGGCCGACATCCGTCCCTTCCTCGACGACATGGCCGGCTGCTACGCGAACGCCGATGTGGTGATCTGCCGCGCCGGCGCGTTGACGGTCGCCGAGCTCGCTGCGGCTGGCGTGGCAAGCATCCTCGTGCCGTTCCCGTTCGCGGTGGACGACCACCAGACGCACAACGCGCGCTTCCTGTCGGAGCGCGGAGCGGCGGTGTTGCTGCCGCAGACTGAACTGAATGCGGAAGGATTGGCGCAACTGTTGCGCGGCCTGACCCGCGAAAAATTATTGGCAATGGCGCAACAGGCGCGCGGCGTGGCGAAGGCCGATGCGGCGCAACGGGTGGCGGACGTGTGCAAGGAGCTGGCGGAATGAGATTTCGGGAAACGGGAAATGAGAAACGGGAAACGTACACCTTCCCGGCAGGGAGGGGGGCGCGGAGCGCCGGGTGGGCATCCCGTTTCTCGTTTCCCTTTTCCCGCTCCAGAGGAGCGATATGAAACATAAAGTAAAGAACATCCACTTCGTCGGCATCGGCGGCTCCGGCATGAACGGCATCGCCGAGGTGCTGTTGAACCTCGGCTTCCAGGTCAGCGGTTCGGACCTCGCCGACAGCGCGGTGACGCAGCGTCTGCAGACGCTGGGCGCGTCCATTCATCACGGACATGCGGCGGACAACCTCAAGGATGTCGATGCGGTCGTGGTGTCCACCGCAGTGAAGGCGGACAACCCGGAGGTAGTCGCGGCGCGCGAACGCAAGATCCCGGTGGTGCCGCGCGCGGTGATGCTGGCTGAGCTGATGCGCCTGCGTCAGGGCATTGCCATCGCCGGCACGCACGGCAAGACCACGACGACTTCGCTGGTCACCAGCGTGCTGGCGAAGGGCGGTTACGACCCGACCTTCGTGATCGGCGGCCGACTCAACAGCAGCGGCGCGAACGCGCGCCTGGGGACCGGCGAGTTCCTCGTTGCCGAGGCGGACGAGTCGGATGCCTCCTTCCTGCATCTCTCGCCCATCCTCGCGGTCGTCACCAATATCGACGCCGACCACATGGAGACCTACGGCCACGACTTCGAGAAGCTGAAGTCGGCCTTCGTCGAGTTCATCGAGCGCCTGCCGTTCTATGGTCGCGCGATGCTGTGCGTGGACGATCCCAACGTGCGCGACATCCTGCCGCGTATCAGCAAGCCGGTGACCACCTACGGCTTCGGCGAGGACGCGCAGATACGCGCGGTGAACGTGCGCCACGAGGGCGGCAAGATGCAGTTCACCGCACTGTGCCGCCACAATAGCGTGCCCATCGACCTCGACGTGACGCTGAACCTTGCGGGCATGCACAACGTGCTGAATTCGCTCGCGGCGATTGCGGTGGCGCTGGAAGTGGGTGTCGCGGAAGACGCCATCGTCGCCGCGCTGGCCGAGTTTCAGGGCGTGGGACGGCGCATGCAGCACTACGGCGAGATCCCGCTCGCGGCCGGTGGATCGTTCACGCTGCTCGACGACTACGGCCACCACCCGGTGGAAATGAAGGCTACGCTGGCCGCGGTGCGCGGCGCGTTCCCGGACAAGCGCCTGGTACTGGCGTTCCAGCCGCATCGCTACACGCGCACGCGGGATCTGTTCGAGGACTTCGTGCAGGTGATGTGCAGCGTCGATGCGCTGTTGCTGGCGGAAATATATGCGGCGGGCGAGGCGCCCATCGTCGCCGCGGACGGCCGCGCACTGATGCATGCGCTGCGCGTCGCGGGACAGAGCGAGGCGGTGTTCGTCGAGCAGATCGCCGACATGCCGCAGGCCATCCTGCAGATGGCGCGCGACGGAGACGTGGTGATCACGATGGGCGCGGGGTCTATCGGCGGCGTGCCGAATCAGGTCAGGCAGATGACACAGAAATGAACATGAGCGAACCGACACAGTTCATCGCGGAAGGTCTGAGAGGCGAGTTGCGCTTCGACGTGCCCATGCGCAAGCACACCAGCTGGCGTGCGGGCGGTGTCGCGCGCCGGATGTACCGTCCGGCCGACCTCGATGACCTGTTGGCGTTCCTGCGCACGTTGCCGGAGGACGAGCCGTTGGTCGCGGTCGGCCTCGGCAGCAACCTGCTGGTGCGCGACGGCGGACTGCGCGGCACGGTGCTGCTGATGCATGGTGCATTGACGGAACTGCGCCTGGCTACGGACGGGACGATCTATGTCGAGGCCGGTGTCGCCGGCGCGAAGCTCGCGCGCTTCGCCTCGCTGCACAACTTGCGTGGCGCGGAGTTTTTCGCCGGCATCCCCGGCACGGTCGGCGGCATGCTGGCGATGAATGCCGGCTGCTACGGCAACGAGACATGGGAAAGAGTGTCGCAGGTGCGGACGGTGACGCGTCGCGGCGAGCTGCTGGAGCGCACGCCGCAGGATTACGCGATCGCCTATCGCCATGTTGCGTTGCGCGAAGCGGCGGAAGAATGGTTCGTCTCCGCGACGATGAAGTTCGAGCAAGGCGACGGCGAGGCTGCGCGTCAGCAGATCAAGGAATTGCTCTCGAAGCGCATCGCCAGCCAGCCGTTGAACCTGCCGAACGCCGGTTCGGTGTTCCGCAATCCGCCGAATGATTTCGCGGCGCGGCTGATCCAGCAATGCGGTCTGAAGGGCAAGCGCATCGGCGGCGCGCAGGTGTCGGAGAAGCATGCGAACTTCATCGTCAATGTCGGCGATGCGACCGCGGCAGACATCGAGAACCTGATCAATGAAGTGCGGGCGACGGTCGCCGCGCAGACCGGGGTGCAGCTGCATCCCGAGGTGAGAATCATAGGAGAGGCGGCATGAACACGGTGCGCGCAGCGGCGGTGCGGGCAATGCCGCCAGCCACCGATGAATTTGTCCGTGGCGTGAAAGATTATTTTGAAGAGGTGGCAGCTTGAAAAATTTCGGAAAAGTGGCGGTGCTGTTCGGCGGCAAGTCCGCCGAGCGCGAGGTCTCGCTGAAGAGCGGCGCGGCGGTGCTGGCCGCGTTGCAGCGCAGCGGCGTGGATGCGCATGCGTTCGATCCGGCGGTGCAGAATCTGCAGGCGCTGCGAGACGAGGGTTACGACCGCGCGTTCATCGCGCTGCACGGCCGTGGCGGCGAGGACGGCACGGTGCAGGGCGCACTGGAGCTGCAGGGCATCCCGTATACCGGCAGCGGTGTGCTGGCTTCCGCGCTGGGCATGGACAAGTGGCGCACCAAACTGGTGTGGCAGGCGGCAGGTTTACCTATCCCGGCTTACACCCTGCTGAACGAACACAGCGACTGGGACGCGGTGGTCGCACAACTCGGCCTGCCGATATTCGTGAAGCCGGCGAACGAGGGCTCCAGCGTCGGCATCGGCAAGGCGAAGACGGTGGAACAGTTGCAGGCGGCGTACCGCGAGGCGGCAAAGCACGACAAGCTGGTGATCGCCGAAAGCTTCATCGGCGGCGGCGAGTACACCGCGGCGATCCTGGGCGACCAGGCGCTGCCGGTGATCAAGATCGAGCCGGCGAACGAGTTCTACGACTACGAGGCGAAATACCTGCGCGACGACACGCGCTACCTGTGCCCCTGCGGCCTGAGCGCCGAGAAGGAGGCCGAGATACAGCATCTGGCGAAACAGGCGTTCGCGCTGATCGGCGGACAAGGCTGGGGGCGCGTGGATTTCCTGATGAGCGAGAGCGGCCAGCCCTACCTGCTGGAGATCAACACTTCGCCGGGCATGACCGACCACAGCCTGGTGCCAATGGCAGCGCGTCAGGCGGGCATCGCGTTCGAGCAGTTGGTGCTGTCGGTATTGGAAAAAGCCCATGTGGGATAACGCACCGCTGCTGCGCAACATCGCCAACACGCTAATGACATTCAGCGTGCTGGCGGTGCTGTACGGCGCCGTGTATTACACCGTGCACCTGCCGGGGCTGTTCCCGCTGCACAGCGTGCGCCTGGATGCGCCGCCGCAACGGGTCATCCCGGAGGACGTGCTGCAGAAGGTGCGGGGCGAAGTGAACGGCAATTTCTTCACGGTCGACATCGAGCGCCTGCGCGCATCGCTGGAGCAGCTGCCCTGGGTGCGCAGCGTCAGCATACGGCGCGAGTTCCCGGACCGGCTGACGGTGCGGCTGGAAGAGCATCAGGCGCTGGCGCGCTGGAATGGAGCGTTGCTGGTGAACACCTACGGCGAGGTGTTCGATGCGCAGAGCGAGCAGGTGCTGCCGGAGTTCATCGGCCAGGACGGCGATTCTCACGAGATCGCGCAGCGTTACGGCGAATTCGGCGGGCAGTTGCAGGCGCTGAATCTGCGGGTGGTTCAGATCGCGCTGAGTCCGCGCCATGCCTGGCAGCTGCACTTGAGCAACGGCATGGTGCTGGAGCTGGGACGCGAAGAGATGGAGCAGCGCCTCGCGCGTTTCGTCGAGGTGTATCCGTACAGCCTCGCGGCGCTGGAGGGGTCGGTGAGATATGTGGATTTGCGTTACCGCAACGGCTTCGCGCTGGGCGGGGCGTTCAACGGTTAAGGGGCGGCAGGGAGTAAACGATGAGCAGAAACAGCAAGGAAGCCAAGAATCTGGTGGTCGGTCTGGATATCGGTACGTCCAAGATCGTGGCCATCGTCGGCGAGGTCAAGCCTGATGGCATGCTGGAGGTGATCGGCATGGGCATGCATGCGTCCAGCGGCATGAAAAAGGGCATGGTGGTCAACATCGAGGCCACGGTCGGCGCGATCCAGCGCGCGCTGGAAGAAGCCGAGCTGATGGCGGACTGCAAGATTCACGAGGTCTGCACCGGCATCGCCGGCAGCCACATCCGCGGCATCAATTCGCGCGGCATGGTGAAGATCAAGGAGAAGGAGGTCGCGACCAGCGACATCGATCGCGTGATCGAGACCGCCAGTTCGATCAGCCTGCCGGGCGACCAGCAGATCCTGCATATCCTCGAGCAGGAATTCAGTATCGACGGGCAGGACGGCATCAAGAAGCCGCTGGGCATGAGCGGCATGCGCCTGGATGTCGAGGTGCACATCGTCAGCGGCGCGGTCGCTGCAGTGCAGAACATCATGAAGTGCATCCACCGCTGCGGGCTGGAGGTCAACGAGCTGATCCTGCAGCCGTTGGCGTCGAGCAAGGCGGTGCTGGAAGAGGACGAGAAGGAACTGGGCGTGTGCATCGTCGACATCGGCGGCGGCACCACCGACATCGCGGTGTTCACCGGCGGCGCGATCCGCCACACCGCGGTGATCCCCATCGCCGGCGACCAGATCACCAACGACATCGCGATGGCGCTGCGCACGCCGACGCAGGACGCCGAGGACATCAAGATCAAGCACGGCTGCGCGCTGCGCCAGCTGGCCGACGACGGCATGATCGAGGTGCCGGGCGTGGGCGAGCGCGGGCCGCGCATGCTGTCGCGCCAAACGCTGGCCGAGGTGATCGAGCCGCGCGTCGAGGAACTGTATTCCCTGGTGCAGCAGGAGCTGCGCCGCAGCGGCTTCGAGGACCTGCTGTCGTCCGGCATCGTCATCACCGGCGGCAGCGCCGCGATGCAGGGCATGGTCGAGCTGGGCGAGGAGATATTCCACATGCCGGTGCGACTGGGCATCCCCAAATACGTCGGCGGCCTGTCCGATGTCGTGAAGACGCCGCGCATGGCGACCGGCGTCGGTCTGCTGCTGTACGGGCTGGAACATCATCAACGCAACGAGGAGACGCGTATGCAATCGAGTTCTTTCGGCGATGTACTGGCAAGGATGAAGACGTGGTTCCAGGGCAATTTTTAAATCCATTCCTCGGGCGCATCGCGGTGTTGCGCGGTGCTCGAACCCTCGCCGTGCTTGATGCACTGTCTCGGGTTCTGTGCGCCGGGCGCCTTGCGCTGCATCCCGAAGAATGAATTTCAGTGTTTTTTTAACAGGTTGGGTTCAGGGTTTGTTTTGCAATTAAGAAAAGGAGAAAACGATGTTTGAAATCATGGAAGCTGAGACTCAGGATGCGATCATCAAGGTGATCGGCGTGGGCGGTTGCGGCGGCAATGCGGTCGACCACATGATCGAGCAGGGCGTGCAGGGGGTGGAGTTCATCGCCATCAACACCGATGCCCAGGCGCTCAAGCGCAGCAAGGCTCGCACCCAGTTGCAGATCGGTGCAAACATCACCAAGGGCTTGGGCGCGGGCGCGAAGCCGTCGGTCGGCCAGGCCGCGGCGGAAGAAGACCGCGAGCGCATCAAGGAGCTGATCTCCGGCGCGAACATGGTGTTCATCACCGCGGGCATGGGCGGCGGCACCGGCACGGGTGCTGCGCCCATCGTCGCGCAGATCGCGCGCGAGTTGGACATCCTGACGGTGGCTGTGGTCACCAAGCCGTTCACCTACGAAGGCAACCGCATGCGTTTCGCCAAGGCCGGTATCGAGGCGCTGCACGAGCATGTCGATTCGCTGATCATCGTGCCGAACTCCAAGCTGATGGAAGTGCTGGGCAACGACATCACCGTGCCGGAAGCCTTCAAGGCAGCGAACGGCGTGCTGCAGGGCGCGGTGGCCGGCATCGCCGAGGTCATCAACGTGCCGGGCCTGATCAACGTGGACTTCGCCGACGTGCGCACCGTGATGTCGGAAAACGGCATGGCAATGATGGGTTCTGCGATCGCCAACGGTCCTGACCGTGCACGCACCGCGGCCGAGCGTGCGATCGCCAGCCCGCTGCTGGAAGACGTGGACATGTCCGGCGCGCGCGGCGTGCTGGTGAATATCACGTCGAGCATGAACCTGAAGCTGAAGGAGATCGACGACGTGATGGAATGCGTGCAGTTCGCGGCGGAAGAAGCGACCGTGATCGTGGGCTCCGTGTTCGACGAGGCGATGGGCGACGAGCTGCGCGTGACCGTGGTCGCGACCGGTCTGGGCGCTCCGCTGGCGCGCAAGCAGTCGAAGCCGGAAGTGGTGTATCGCGGCGAAGAGGCGACCTACCAGCGCACCGGCACCGACAATCAGCCGGTCGCCAACCCGGGCGTGAACTACAGCGAGCTGGATACGCCGGCGGTGATGCGCCGCGGTCGCCGCGAGCAGATCGACGCGATGGAAAAGTCCGGCATGGATATGCTCGACATTCCGTCGTTCCTGCGCAAGCAGGCAGACTGACAGGTGACGGGGCGGGAATTGGCGGCGTGGTAAAATCGCGCCATGATTTTATCGCCCGGGACACCGATGGTTAAGCAGCGCACATTGAAGGGCTCCGTCAGCGTGACGGGTGTCGGCTTGCACAGCGGCCAGAAGGTCACGCTGGGGCTGCGTCCGGCCCCGGTTAACACCGGGATCGTGTTCCGCCGCGTGGACGTCAAGCCGGTGGAGGAGATTCGTGCGCGCGCCGATTTGGTGCACGACACGAGATTGTCCACCTGCATGGAGCAGAACGGCGTGCGTATCGCCACGGTCGAACATCTGATGTCGGCCCTCTCCGGCCTGGGCGTCGACAACGCTTATGTCGACTTGGATAGCGCCGAAGTGCCCATCATGGACGGCAGCGCCGGCACGTTCATCTTCCTGCTGCAGTCGGCAGGCATCGTCGAGCAGTCCGCCGCCAAGAAATTCATCCGCGTGAAGAAGAGTGTCGAGGTGAAGCAGGGCGACAAGTGGGTGCGCTTCGATCCATTCAACGGCTACAAGCTGACTTTCACGATCAACTTTGCCCATCCGGTGTTTGCCAACACCAGGCAGCATGTCACGGTGGACTTGGGCGAGGAGTCCTACGTGCGCGACATCAGCCGCGCGCGCACGTTCGGCTTCATGCAGGACGTCGAGGCCATGCGCGCGCAGGGGTTGGCGCTGGGCGGCAGCCTGGACAACGCCATCGTGATGGACGAATACCGCGTGCTGAACGCGGACGGCCTGCGTTTCGAGGACGAGTTCGTCAAACACAAGGTGCTCGACGCGATAGGCGACCTCTATATGCTGGGGCATCCGCTGATCGGCGCGTTCTCCGGTTTCAAATCCGGCCATGCGTTGAACAACGCGCTGGTGCGCGCCCTGCTCGCCGACGAGCAGGCTTGGGAGTTTGTCACCTACGACAGCGTGGAAGACGCCCCGGCGTTCCTGCGCCTGCAGTTGCAGACGGCGTAGCTTCGACCGGCAGGCACATGCTGATCCTGCGCTTGTTCATCTTCCTGGTGGTGGTGCTGCTGGTGGTCGGCGGCGGCATGTACCTGTTTACTCGCGACCGCCGCTATCTGGATTTCGTCAGGAAGACGTTGCGGTTCTCGCTGATGGTGCTGCTGGTGTTCGTGCTGCTGTATGTGCTCGAACACTTTGTGCTGGTCGGCTGGAGGGTGCTGGTCTAGCCGGCTTTGCGGGATATCCTCTGCAGAGCCTGTTTGAGCGGGGATTCGTTCAGGCTGTCGCTGAAATCGTTCAATGCGTTGCGCGCTTTCCTGCTCAGTTCGCGGGGCTGCTGGCGCGGTTGCGCGGGAACGTAGCCGACTTGCACCTTGACGCGTATTCCGCTAACCTCGCAACCCCTGTTCTGCAATAAAACAACGAGTTCCGGAGCGAGTTGGCGCAGTTTTGCGGCGACGGTGGCGTTTGCCGCGGCGACGGTGAGCGTGCCGAATTGCAATCCCAGTACGGTGCAGGACCGGGCAAGATAGGGCGGGGTGGCGTTCGAGAAGTGACGTTGCAAGGCCGACAGGGCGTGAGCCCGGGAAACGAGCGGACGGAGTTCCGGGTTGCTGCCGAGTAGTGATCCGAATCGTTGCGCCACGAAATCAATAATACAAATATAAGGGAGCGGGACGTGAATATTATTCTAGTTTCCAACCGATTGGCAAAATCCCGCAGCATCACGCTGGGCGGCTGGCAGATCGCCTTGCTGGCGCTGTCGCTGTTCGTGATGGTCTGGGTGGCGACCTTTGCGTTGCAGTACACGCTGGCGCGCTTCGCGCCGGAAGGCCTGAACGACGGCGTGCGCGCATTGCTGGCGAAGATACAGAGCGAGGAGCGCCAGCAGCAGCAGACCTATGTCGACAGCAGCCTGGACGCGATGGCCGCGCGCGTCGGCCAGATGCAGGCGCAGATGCAGCGCCTGGATGCGCTGGGTTCGCGCTTGGCCAAGCTCACCGGCATGAAGCCGGATGAGTTCCGTTTCGACCAGCCGCCCGCGCAGGGCGGCCCGCTGGTGACGATGCAGCAGATGTCGGTGGCTAGTCTGGACCAGCAGCTGGAAACGCTGATGCAACTGGTGAACGACCGCAGCGACAAGTTGATGGCGCTGGAGACCATGCTGTTGCAGAACCAGCTGAGCCGCAGGCTGCTGCCGTCGATTCCGCCGATCACCGAAGGCTTCTATTCGTCCAATTTCGGCTGGCGCATCGACCCGTTCACCGGGGGGAGCGCGATGCACGAGGGCGTCGACTACATGGTGCCGCAGGGCACGGCCATCCGCGCCTCTGCAGGCGGCGTGGTGGCTTACTCCGATTACCATCCCCAGTATGGTAATATGGTTGAGATCGATCACGGCAATGACATTGTGACGCGTTACGCACACGCTTCGCGCTTGGTGGCGAAGGTGGGACAGGTGGTGCGGCGCGGCGAGAAGATCGCCGAAGTCGGCAGCACCGGGCGCTCCACCGGCAACCACCTGCATTTTGAAGTTCGTTATAAGGGTATCGCCCAGAATCCCGTGCGCTTCCTGCAGGAAGCGGCCGGTTGATGGCGATGCAGTAATGTCCGGGGGTGAGGTGATGGATCGCCTCACCCTTTTATATTTTTTGCAGCAGAGAAAACGAGAACATGATTTCCAAAGTGTTGAAGAGCATTTTCGGCAGCCGCAACGACCGTCTGTTGAAGCAGTACCGCGCCACCGTCCAGACTATCAACAAACTGGAGGCCGATGTTACGAAGCTGAGCGACGACGAATTGCGCCAGAAGACCGAGAGCTTCAGGCAGCGTTCTGCCAACGGCGAATCGCTCGACGCCATCCTGCCGGAGGCTTTTGCCGTGGTGCGCGAGGCGAGCTCGCGCGTGCTGGGCATGCGCCACTACGATGTACAGCTGATCGGCGGCATGGCGCTGCACTACGGCAAAATCGCCGAAATGCGCACCGGCGAGGGCAAGACGCTGATGGCGACCCTGCCGGCCTACCTGAACGCGGTCTCCGGCAAAGGCGTGCATGTGGTGACGGTGAACGATTACCTCGCCAGCCGCGACGCGGAATGGATGGGCAAGTTGTACCGTTTCCTTGGCCTGTCGGTCGGCGTGATTCTGTCGCAGATGCCGCACGACCAGAAGCAGGCGGCCTATGCCGCCGACATCACCTACGGCACCAACAACGAGTTCGGCTTCGATTACCTGCGCGACAACATGGCGACCCAAGCCGCCGAGCGCTACCAGCGCCCTTTGAACTACGCGATCGTGGACGAGGTGGACTCCATCCTGATCGACGAGGCGCGCACGCCGCTGATCATCTCCGGCCAAGCCGAAGACAACGTCGACATCTATTTGCGCATGGACAAGCTCGCGCCGATGCTGCGCCGCCAAGCCGACGAGGACAGTCCGGGCGATTTCAGCGTGGACGAGAAGAGCCACCAGATCCTGCTGTCCGAGATCGGTCACGAGCACGCCGAAGAGTTGTTGAGCAAGGCCGGGCTGCTGCCTGCCGGCGGCAGCCTGTACGACCCGGCCAACATCACACTGATCCACCACCTGTACGCGGCGCTGCGCGCGCACAACCTGTATTTCAAGGATCAGCACTACGTGGTGCAGGACGGCGAAGTGGTCATCGTCGACGAGTTCACCGGCCGCCTGATGGCAGGCCGCCGCTGGTCGGATGGCCTGCATCAGGCCGTGGAGGCGAAGGAAGGCGTGGCGATCCAGAAGGAGAACCAGACGCTGGCCTCGATCACCTTCCAGAACTATTTCCGGATGTATTCCAAGCTGGCCGGCATGACGGGCACCGCGGACACCGAGGCCTACGAGTTCCAGTCGATCTACGGCCTGGAAACGGTGATCATCCCGCCGCATCGCCCGACCATCCGCAACGACATGATGGACAAGGTGTACCTGACCGCGCATGAGAAGCACCATGCGGTGATCGCCGACATCAAGGATTGCTACGAGCGCGGCCAGCCGGTGCTCGTGGGCACGACATCGATCGAGAACTCCGAGTTGCTGTCCGGGTTGCTGGACAAGGAGAAGCTGCCGCATCAGGTGCTGAACGCCAAGCAGCATGCGCGCGAAGCCGAGATCGTCGCGCAGGCGGGCCGTCCCAAGATGGTCACTATCGCCACCAACATGGCCGGCCGCGGCACCGACATCGTGCTGGGCGGCAACGTCGAGAAGCCGATCGAGCTGGTGCGCGCCGACGAGAGCTTGGACGAGGCGGCGAAGGAACAGCGCATCGCGCAGCTGAAGGCAGAATGGCAACAGGTGCACGAACAGGTGCTGAAGAGCGGCGGCCTGCACATCATCGGCACCGAGCGCCACGAGTCGCGCCGCGTGGACAACCAGCTGCGCGGCCGTTCCGGCCGCCAGGGTGACCCCGGCTCCAGCCGCTTCTACCTGTCGCTGGAAGACCCGTTGCTGCGCATCTTCGCCTCCGATCGTGTCGCGGCGATCATGAACAAGTTCAAGCTGCCCGAGGGCGAGGCCATCGAGCACAGCTGGGTGACGCGCGCGATCGAGAACGCGCAGCGCAAGGTCGAGGCGCGCAACTTCGACATGCGCAAGCAGATCCTCGAATACGACGACGTCGCCAACGACCAGCGCAAGGTGATCTACCAGCAGCGCGCAGAGTTGCTGGAGACCACGGATATCTCCGAGACCATCTCCGCGATGCGCGAGGGCGTGCTGGACGACACCGTCAGCCAGCATATCGCTCCGGGCAGCATGGAAGAGCAATGGGATGTGCCGGGGCTGGAGAAGGCGCTGGCTTCCGAGTTTCGCCTCGATCTGCCGCTGGTGCAGTGGCTGGAGCAGGAGAAGCAGCTGGACGAAACCGGATTGCGCGCGCGCATCGCCGAACATGCGGCGCAGCTGTACCAGGCCAAGGTCGATCTGGTCGGCCCGGAGATGCACCACTACGAGCGCGTGATCATGCTGCAGAGCCTGGATCAGCACTGGCGCGAGCATCTGGCTGCGCTGGACCATTTGCGCCAGGGCATTCATCTGCGCGGCTATGCGCAGAAGAACCCCAAACAGGAATACAAGCGCGAGGCGTTCGAATTGTTCGCCGCGATGCTGGAGGCGATCAAGCGCGAAGTCACACAGGTGCTGATGACCGTGCAGGTGCGCGATCAGGCAGACGTGGAGTCGGTGGAAGCTGCCCCCGCGCCGGAGAATGTGCAGTATCATCACGCCGACTACGACGAGGCGCTGGGGCAATCCGGCGAAGAGCAGTCAACGGAAGAAGGAGCTGGGACGTTTGTGCGCGATGGGCAGAAAGTCGGGCGCAACGATCCTTGCCCATGCGGCTCGGGGAAAAAATACAAGCAGTGCCACGGCAAACTGAATTAATACGCAAACGGGAGAAAACAAGATGTCACTAGTGATCGATACGCTGCGCACGTCAACCATCACCGAGGAGCTGAGCAGCGCCGAGGTGGAAATCCTGGCGGGACTGTTCGAGGTCCGGGAATACAAGAATGGGGAAGTCATCGTCAAACCGGCAGACGAGCAGCCGGACAACTTGTACATCCTGGCGCACGGTGAAGTCGAAGTGAAGATACAAAGCACCGAAGGCGCGGCCACCATTCACGTCCTCAAGCCGGGAGATCTGGCGGGCATGATCACCTTCGTCGGCGGTGCGGCCTCGCAGGTCAGCGCGACGCTGTATGCGGTCGGCGACACCAAGGTGCTGGAGCTTGAGCGCTCTAAATTCGAGACGTTGATCAACAGCCATCCGATGATCGTCTACCGCGTGATGCGCGGCCTCGCGCGCAACATGCACGGCATCGTGCGCCGCATGAACACCGAGTCGGCCGAACTCAGCAACTACATCTACCGTACCCACGGACGTTATTAATCAGCTTGTCGCTTGTGGCGGGTAGCCTGTAGCCAACCGGTTTCGCTACCAGCCACAAGCTACGGGCTACCAGTTCCAAATATCAGGATAAATTCATGCCGGTCAATCTGACGACGCCCGTAGCGGGCGAGCTGCTGCCCGTCGCGGGCGTTTCTCTGGGAACCGCGGAAGCGGGCATCAAGCGCCCCGACCGCAAGGATGTGCTGGTGATGCAGCTGTGCGAAGGCGCACAGGTCGCCGGCGTATTCACCACCAACCGCTTCTGCGCTGCGCCGGTGATCGTCGCGCGCGAGCATCTGGCGCAGCCTGACGGCATACGCGCGCTGGTGGTCAACACCGGCAACGCCAACGCCGGCACCGGCGAGCAGGGCATGCAGGATGCGCGCGCGACCTGCGCCGCGCTGGCCGGCCTGCTGGGCTGCAAGTCGTCGCAGATCCTGCCGTTCTCCACCGGCGTCATCATGGAGCCGCTGCCGGTCGCCAAGATCGCCGCCGGCCTGCCGCGCGCCGTGGCGAATGCGGTCGAAGACAACTGGTTCGACGCCGCCCACGCGATCATGACCACCGACATCGTCGCCAAGGCGGTGTCGCGCCAGATTCAGATCGACGGCAAGACCGTCACCGTGACCGGCATGTCCAAGGGCTCAGGCATGATCCACCCGAACATGGCGACCATGCTGGGCTACATCGCCACTGACGCCGCCGTCGCACAGCCGCTGCTGCAGCAGATCGTCAGCGAGGCCGCGAACCGTTCGTTCAACTGCATCACCGTCGACGGCGACACCTCCACCAACGACGCGCTGATGCTGATCGCCACCGGCAAGAGCGGCGCGACAGTCACCGAGGCGAATCGCGCCGTGCTGCAGGTCGTCGTCACCGAAGTGGCCACCGTGCTGGCGCAAGCCATCGTGCGCGACGGCGAAGGAGCGACCAAGTTCATCACCATCAGGGTCGAGGGCGGACGCGACGAGGCAGAGTGCAAGAAGATCGGCTATGCGATCGCCCACTCGCCGCTGGTCAAGACCGCGTTCTTCGCCTCCGATCCCAACCTCGGCCGCATCCTCGCCGCGATCGGCTACGCCGGCGTGGGCGACCTCGATGTCGACAGGCTGTCGCTGTATCTGGACGACGTGCTGGTCGCGGAGAACGGCGGGCGCGCTGCCAGCTACCGCGAGGAAGACGGTCAGCGCGTGATGCAGCAGAGCGACATCACGATACGCGTGGTGCTGAATCGCGGGGCGGTGGATGCGACGTTGTGGACTTGCGACTTCTCTTACGATTACGTGAAGATCAACGCGAGCTATCGCTCGTAGATCGGACTTCAGCCCGACATCTGCAGGTTCGGCGGAGCGCAGCGATACCCAGCAATCAGGATCAAAGTCAAAACCGCCGGGCAACCCCCGGTGGTTTTGGTTTTAGAGCTTCGCTTCTCCTGGCTGTGCATGGTTCGATATCTCACCACGAGCGGCTACTTACCACTCCCTGAACGAAACCCCCAACCCCACCGTCGTCTGCCTATGGTTGTAGTCGATCAGGCTTTCGCCATAACCGGTAGAAAACTGCGCATGCAACTTTGCCGACTTGCCGACGAACACTGGCGTGGTCCAGTCGAGCTGCACGAAGCTGCGGTTTTGGCCCAGATAAAGATTGTTGCGCAGCAGCAGCGAGACCGACTGCGTCTTGTCCGGTTCCCAACGGAGCACGGCATCGGCGCGGCCGGCGAAGTCCTTGATGTCGGGGTTGTCGTCGTTCGCGGCGCTTTCCGGGATGCGCCACCATGCGCGCGCCAGCATGCTGATCTTGTTGTCCCATTCCCAGCCGCCCTGCGCGTAGAGGCGGTTCCAGCTGCGCGAGTCGGTCGAGCCCTTGCCGTTGGACTGGTGCACCAGTCCGAGGTTGACCATCTTCAGGCCGTTGCCGGTGTTGCCGGTGCCGAAGGTGGCGATCAGTTCCGGTTCGTAATTGGTTTCTCGGAACGGCGACGAGTTGCGCGCATTGAACGCCTGCCAGTTGGATTGCTGGGTGTATGCGCCCCACAGCCGGAAGTCGTCGAAGCCCAGCAGGCTGATATGCCGGTAGTTCATGATCTCGGCCTTGAAGCTGAATTGGAACTTCGCCTCCAGCGAGTCGAGGTCGAGCGGGATAGGGGTGACATGGCCGGGCGCGGGCGAGTTGGGCTGCGTGTTCGGCCGGTTCGATTTGCGCGCGATCAGGTAGCTCGTCCGGTAGGGGCTGAGCGGCGTCAGTTGCGAGCCGCTCCCCCGGCCCATGCCGTCCAGATTCCATGCGCGGGTGAGCCAGCTGCGCTCCTTGTGCGCGTGTTCTCCGGCGGTCTGCGGTGTCGCTTCGGGTGCGGCGGCTGCCGTTTCGGTTGCGGGCGGATTTTCGCGCGGGCGGGCGGACGCGAGGCCGTCGTAGCACTTCAGGCGCTCGACGTCGTTAAGTATGGCTGCGCATCTCGGGAGATCGCTTTCCGCCGCGTGGGCAAGGGGAAGGATGGCCGCGGACAGGGCGGCCGACAGCAGTAACGTGCGCGGATTCATGACGGTGCAGCGGCGCCTCCTTGCGCCTTGCCGATGTTCGGTGAGCTGCGTCAGAGTGTGAAAATCAGCGCAAGTTCACCATCGGCTTGAAACCGAGCCGGCTCTGCAGGTGCTCGGCGCTGGCGCGGGCCTCGTTCTGGTCGGCGTAGGGGCCGAGGTGGATGCGCGAGAAGCCGCCTTTCACGAACAGGCCGATCTCCCGGCCGACATCGCCGAGTTCGGCTCGCATCTTCGCCATGAAGCTCTCCGCCGCCTCGCGCGACTTGAATGCGCCGAGCTGCAGGTAGACGTTGCCGCCGGCCACCACCGGGGGGACTTCGGCAGGCTTGGCTGCGACGGCCTGGGCGGGCTCCAGCGGCCGGGTCTGGACCGGTTCCGGAGACCGGGGCTGGACGGGTGCGGCCCTGGCGACGTTGCCGACGATCGCGCTCGGGGCGAGGCTTTCGATTTCGACTTCCGCGCTGCCGTTGCCGAGGATGCCGAGCTTGTGCGCGGCGGTGTAGGACAGGTCCATCACGCGCTCATGCAGGAACGGGCCGCGGTCGTTGATGCGCACCACCACCGACTTGCCGCTTGCCACTTGGGTGACGCGCGCGTAGCTGGGGATGGGCAGCGTGGGATGGGCTGCGGTCATGCCGTACATGTCGTAGACCTCGCCGCAGGAGGTGCGCTGGCCGTGGAACTTCTTGCCGTACCAGGAGGCGATGCCGCGCTCCCTGAAATTGCCGGCGATGGTCAGCGGCGTGTAGGTCTTGCCAAGTGCGACATAGGGACGGTTGGCATAGCGATGCAGCGGTTCGCTCTTCGGCACGGCATCCGGGATCTCGTCGATGTTGGCCGGAACATCCGCGCTGGGGCCATCGCCGGCAAGATAGCCGCCGGCGCCGGAGGGGGCGCCGACCACGCGCGCCTCGACCGGAGCCGGGGTGCCGCGCGTTTCGACCTTGCGTTGCGGCGAACTGCCGCAAGCGGCCAGCATCAACGTCGCCAAAGCCAGAATCGCGATCTTCCTGTCCATGCTGCTCCCCCTGTATTTATGTTTTGTTCAGCTTTTTGTGCGTCTCTATACTCATCAGCATACCAAAACCCAGCAACAGGGTCAGCAGCGACGTGCCGCCGTAACTCACCAGCGGCAGCGGCACGCCCACCACCGGCAGGATGCCGCTGACCATGCCCATGTTGACGAAGGCGTAGGTGGCGAAGGTCAGCGTGATGCTGCCTGCCATCAGGCGCGTGAAGTAGGTCGAGGCATTGGCGGTGATGATGAAGCCGCGGCCGATCACGAACAGGTACAGCGCGATCAGGATCAGGTTGCCCAGCAGACCGAACTCTTCGGCGTAGACCGCGAAGATGAAGTCGGTGGTGCGCTCGGGCAGGAAGTCGAGATGGGTCTGTGTGCCTTCCAGATAGCCTTTGCCGAGAATGCCGCCGGAGCCGACCGCGATCATGCCCTGGATGGTGTGGTAGCCCTTGCCCAGCGCATCCTGCTCGGGATCGAGCAGCATCAGGATGCGGTGGCGCTGGTAGTCGTGCAGCATGCCCCACATGAACGGGGCGCTGGCCAGCGCGCCGACGAACAGCCCGCCCATCACTTTCCACGAGAGCCCGGCGAGGAACAGCACGTAGAAGCCGCTGGCCGAGATCAGGATCGCGGTGCCGAGGTCGGGCTGGCGTGCGATCAGTCCGACCGGCACCAGCAACAGCAGCGTGGCGACGATGTAGTTGCGCGCGGTCAGCGTGGCCTCATGCTTCTCGAAATACCAGGCCATCATCAGCGGCACGCCGATTTTCATCAGTTCGGACGGCTGGATGGTCATCACGCCCAGGTTCAGCCAGCGACGCGCGCCGTGGCTGATTTCGCCGAACAGGGCGACGCCGATCAGCAGCACCAGTCCCAGCGTATAGATCGGGATCGCGGTGCGCATCAGGTAGTGCAGCGGCAGGTTGGCGACCAGCCACATGCAGGTCAGGCCGATCGTGATATTGGCCAGCTGTTTCAGCGGCTGCCCGAAACTCGCGTTGTCCGCGCTGAACAGCACGATCAGGCTGGTCAGCATCAGCAGGCCGATGCCCAGCATCAGCGGCGGATCGATGTGCGCGATGAAGCGCAGCCACAACTGTCGCCTAGTCATTCTCTTCGCCCTCCTTGGCTGCCACGTCCGGCAAGGGCTGCGGTATCTTGCCGAGCAGGTAGTAGTCCAGTACCTTGCGCGCGATCGGCGCGGCGGTGCCGCCGCCGTGGCCGCCGTTCTCGGCCAGCACCACCAGCGCGATCTTCGGGTCGTCGGCCGGCGCGAAGGCGATGAACCATGCGTGGTCGCGGTGGCGTTCGTCCACTGCGCTTTCGTTGTAGGTCGCCCCCTGCTTGATGCCGATCACCTGCGCGGTGCCGGTCTTGCCCGCGATCTGGTAGGGCGCGCCTGCTGCCGCGGCCGATGCCGTGCCGCCCGGCTGGGTGACTGCGATCATCGCGCGCTTTACCAGGTCCAGATGCGCGGGGTCGATCTTGAGGTCGAAATCCTGTTTATGTTCGATCACGCGGTTCTCGCTGGTGCGCGCGCTGCGCACTTCCCTGACCAGGTGCGGGCGATAGGCGACGCCGTTGTTCGCCAGCGTCGCGGTCGCGTAGGCGAGTTGCATCGGCGTGACCAGGTTGTAGCCCTGGCCGATGCCCACCGACACGGTGTCGCCGGCGTACCACTTCTGCTTGTAGCGCCGCATCTTCCATTCCTGCGACGGCAGCAGGCCTGAGGTCTCGCCCTCGAGGTCGATGCCGGTCTTCTTGCCGAAGCCGAAACCCGACAGGTAGTTGAATATCTTGTCTATGCCCAGCTGGGTGGCAAGGCCGTAGTAGTAGGTGTCGCAGGAGATCACGATGGACTTGAACATGTCCACGCTGCCGTGGCCGCCCTTCTTCCAGTCGCGGTACTGGTGGCTGCTGCCGGGCAGCGTGAAATAGCCGGGGTCGCTGATGGTGAAACTGGGCGAACGTTCGCCGTAATGCAGCCCGGTCAGCGCCATGAACGGTTTGATCGTCGAACCCGGCGGGTACTGTCCGCGCAAGGCGCGGTTGTTCAGCGGCGTATCGGGCGAATTGTTCAGCTCGTCCCAGTTCTGCGGATCGATGCCGTCGATGAACAGACTGGGGTCATAGCCCGGTTTGCTGACGAAGGCCAGCACCTCGCCATTCCTGGGATCGATCGCCACCATCGCGCCGCGGTAGTTGCCGAATGCCTGCACGGCGATCTCCTGCAGTTTCGCGTCTATGCTCAGCACCAGGGTGTTGCCGGAGGAAGGCGGCGTGCGCGACAGGATGCGCACCGCGCGTCCGCCCGAATCCACCTCGACCTGCTCGATGCCGGTCTTGCCGTGCAGTTCGTTTTCGTAGCTCTGTTCCAGCCCGGTCTTGCCGATGTAGTCCGAGCCGCGGTAGTTCGCCGCCAGGTCGTTCTCCTCAAGCTGCTCGACGTCGGTCAGGTTGATGCGGCCGATGTAGCCGATCAGGTGCGACATCTGTTCGCCGTAGGGATAGTCGCGGAACAGCCGCGCCTTGATTTCGACGCCGGGAAAGCGGTACTGCTGGGCGGCGAAGCGCGCAACCTCCTCGTCGGTGAGTTTGTTGCGGATGATCAGGCTCTCGAAGTTGCGCCGCTCGGCCAGGAGTTTCTTGAAGCGCTTGCGGTCGCGCGGTGCGATCTCGATCAGCGTGGACAGTTCGTTGATCGTCTCTTCCAGCCCTTTGGTCTTGGTCGGCGTGATCTCCAGCGTATAGCCGGAATAGTTGTGGGCCAGCACCACGCCGTTGCGGTCGAGGATCAGGCCGCGGTTGGGCACGATGGGGACGACCGAGATGCGGTTGCTCTCGGCCAGCGTCTGGTAGTAATCGTGACGCACCACCTGCAGGTAGAGGAAGCGCAGCAGCAGGAGCGCCATCAGAGTCAGCACGAAGCCGATGCCGATCGCCAGCCGCAACCGGAAGTAGAAGATCTCGCGCTGATGGTTTTTTAGTTCTACGTGCTTGTTCATTCACGGTCCACGCGCACCTGCCGCATCGCCCGGAACATGATGCTGAGCGGCGCCCACAGCAGGGTCGAAGTCAGACAGCCGAGAAGGTAGGACCACATCACGTAGCCGTTCACCTGCCAGTGCACCAGCGCATATACCGCGTAAGTCACTGCGAAGATGCCCAGCACCTGGGTGGTCTGCTCGCGCAGGTCGAACATCTGCAAACGGCGGTGCAGCACCACTCCGCCAAAGGCGAGCAGAGTATAGGCCAGCGCATGCTGGCCGAACAGGCTGGAGTCGGCCACGTCGGCCAGCATGCCGGCGGCCCACGACAGGCCGATGCCGACGCGCAGCGGTGTGTGCGTGCACCAGTACAGCATCACCAGTGCGACGAAGTCGGGACGCAGCGCGAGCCAGAAGCCTTCCCACGGCAACGCGTTCAGGAACAGTGCGACCAGTATGCTGATCACGATGAAAGTGTTGCTGACCGGACGCTGGAGTTCAGGAGTGGATGGCGAAAGATAGGGCATCAATCACTTCCTCCGGTTTTTGCATCCATGCCCGCCCCCGGTGGCGATTCCTCCAGTGGCTTCACGGGGAGCGGGGGCAGGTCGGACAGGATCAGCAACTGGCGGTTGCGATCCACGCCGGCCATCGGCAGGCAGGTGATGCGCGCGAACGGATAGGCCGCGTCGCGCTCGATCTTGACGACTTTGGCGACGGGGATGCCCGGCGGATAGACGCCGTCTATTCCGGAAGTCACCAGCACATCGCCGTTCTGGATGTCTGAACTGATCGGCATGTATCTCAGCGACAACTGGCTGGTGTCGCCTGCTCCGAATACGATGGTGCGCAGTCCGTTGCGCACGATCTGCACCGGCACCGCATGGTCTTTCTCGGTGATCAGCGTGATCTCGGATATCCAGGGATAGACGCGGGTGACCTGTCCGACGATACCCATGTCGTCCATCACCACCTGGCCGATTTTCACTTGCGCGTCCGCACCCTTGTTGACCAGCAGTTTGCGCTTGAAGATGTCGCGCTCGGCGTAGAGAATCTCTGCAGGTTGCGCGGAGAATTCGCTGCGCTGCGGCAGTGCCAGCAGATTGCGCAATTGCAGGTTCTCTTGTTGCAGGGATTGCAGTTGGGACAGCTGCGCGGCGTCGTTGCCATGCTGCTGGCGCAGCTTGTTGTTCTCTTCCACGAGGCCATGCTGCGTGACGAAGAACTCGCCGGCCTGATGCAACAATTTGCCGGGCATGGTCGCCAGTTGCTGGATGGGCGAGACCAGCATCGACAACGCACTGCGTGCAGACTCCAGGTAGCGGTAGCGCGCATCGACAAACATCAGCAGCAGCGACAGCACCACGAAGAACACCAGCCGCGCCGCCGGCGACGGACCGCGATTGAAGAACTGAAAGGTTTGCGGACTACCCATCTACGCGCCCCGACGCTGAATCATCGACAGGACGCGTTATTCGGTGGTGAAAATGTTGGTGGACTTGTCCATGCTCTCCAGCGCGATGCCGGAGCCGCGCACCACGCAAGTCAGCGGATCTTCGGCGATCAGCACCGGCAGGCCGGTCTCTTCCATCAGCAGGCGGTCCAGATCGCGCAGCAGCGCACCGCCGCCGGTCAGCACCATGCCCTTGTTGGCGATGTCGGCGCCCAATTCCGGCGGGGTTTGCTCCAGCGCAGTCTTCACCGCGCTGACGATGCTGTTCAGCGGATCGGTCAGCGCTTCGAGGATTTCGTTGCTGGAAATGGTGAAGCTGCGCGGCACGCCTTCGGCGAGGTTGCGGCCCTTGACCTCCATCTCGCGCACTTCGGAACCCGGGAATGCGGAACCGATGGTCTTCTTGATTTCCTCGGCGGTGGTCTCGCCGATCAGCATGCCGTAGTTGCGGCGGATGTAGTTGATGATCGCCTCGTCGAACTTGTCGCCGCCGACGCGCACCGAACCGGAGTACACCGCGCCGCCCAGCGAAATCACGCCCACTTCGGTCGTGCCGCCGCCGATGTCTACCACCATGGAGCCGGTCGCCTCTTCGACCGGCAGGCCGGCGCCGATTGCAGCCGCCATCGGCTCCTCGATCAACTCGACGCGACGCGCGCCGGCGCCGACTGCGGATTCGCGGATCGCGCGGCGCTCGACCTGGGTGGAACCGCAGGGCACGCAGATCACGATGCGCGGGCTGGGACTGAAGATGCTGGCTTTGTAAACTTTGCGGATGAACTGCTTGAGCATCTGCTCGGTGACGGTGAAGTCGGCGATCACGCCGTCCTTCATCGGGCGAATCGCGGTGATATTGCCCGGCGTACGGCCCAGCATCTGCTTGGCGGCCAGGCCGACTTGCTGAATCACCTTCTTGCCGTTTGGTCCGCCTTCCTGACGGATCGCCACCACCGAGGGTTCGTCCAGCACGATGCCCTGCCCGCGCACCCAGATCAGGGTATTGGCGGTGCCAAGGTCGATAGCGAGGTCATTGGAAAAGTAGCCGTTCAAAAATCCAAACATGTTGTGTCCCGAAAGTCAAAGAGGTGCGCCGTAGAAGCCGCGTATGATACTCTATTAGCCTTATTTCAATAAAGTTTTTGCTATGTCTTTAAGCACCCAGGATGTTGAAAAAGTCGCCCGGCTGGCCCGATTGGCGATGACCTCCCCGGAGATCGAAACCGCGCGCGCGCAGTTGTCCGGTATTTTCGACCTTATCGCCGAAATGCAGGCGGTCGATACCAGCGGCGTGGAGCCGATGTCACACAGCCAGGACCTGTCGCAGCGCCTGCGCGAGGATGTCGTCACGGAAACCAACCAGCGCGAGGCTTTCCAGGCCGTCGCCCCGCAGGTCGAGGCGGGTCTGTACCTCGTTCCCAAGGTTATCGAATGACGCCGGGAAAAGGGACTCGCCACTGCGTGGCTCAGGAGAAACGGGAAACGCCCTGCCGGTTCCGCGTTTCCCGTTTCTCTTTTCCCGTTTCCCCAAGTTAATACGAACATGATAAACGCCACACTCAAACAACTCGGCGACGCCCTGCGCGCCAAAAAAATCTCCAGCGTCGAACTGACGCAGCTCTATCTCGACCGCATCTCCGCGCATAACCCGGAACTCAATGCCTACGTCACGCTGAACCCGGAGATGTCGCTGGCGCAGGCGCGCGCCGCCGACGAGCGCCTGGCCGCGGGCAGTGCGGAGGCGTTGACCGGCATCCCCGTCGCGCAGAAGGACATCTTCTGTGCCAAGGGCTGGCTGACCACCTGCGGCTCGAAGATGCTGCACAACTTCGTCTCGCCTTACGACGCGCATGTCATCGAGCAATTCAACAGCGCCGGCGCGATCAATCTCGGGAAGACCAACATGGACGAGTTCGCGATGGGCTCGTCGAACGAGACCTCGTACTACGGCGCAGTGAAGAATCCGTGGGACAAGACGCGCGTGCCCGGCGGCTCGTCCGGTGGCACAGCCTCGGCGGTCGCGGCGCGCCTGTGCGCGGCGGCGACCGGCACCGATACCGGCGGCTCCATCCGCCAGCCGGCCGCGCTGTGCGGCATCTCCGGCCTGAAGCCGACCTATGGCGTGTGCTCGCGCTACGGCATGATCGCGTTCGCCTCCAGCCTCGACCAGGCCGGCCCGATGGGCCGCAGCGCCGAAGACTTGGCCCTGCTGCTGAACACCATGGCCGGATTCGACGAGCGCGATTCGACCTCGCTGCAGCGCGACAAGGAAGACTACGCGCGCGACTTGAATAAGCCCTTGTCCGGCCTGCGCATCGGCCTGCCGAAGGAATTCTTCGCGGAAGGTCTGGGCAGCGACGTCGCCCGTGCGGTCGAAGCCGCCATCGCCGAATACAAGAAGCTGGGCGCGACCGTGGTCGACATCAGCCTGCCGAATACGCGCTTGTCCATTCCGGTGTACTACGTGCTGGCCCCGGCGGAAGCGTCGAGCAACCTGTCGCGCTTCGACGGCGTGCGCTACGGCTACCGCGCGCCGGACTACACCGACCTCGCCGACATGTACGAGCAGAGCCGCTCGCAGGGTTTCGGCGCGGAAGTGAAGCGCCGCATCATGATCGGCACCTATGTGCTGTCGCACGGCTACTACGACGCCTACTACATCCAGGCGCAGAAGATCCGCCGCCTGATCGCGCAGGATTTCGTCGAGGCGTACAAGCACTGCGACGTGATCATGGGACCGACCTCGCCTTCGACCGCGTTCAAGTTGGGCGAGAAGGGCGACGACCCGGTGCAGATGTACCTGTCCGACATCTACACCATCGCGGTGAATCTCGCCGGCCTGCCCGGCATGTCCATCCCCTGCGGCTTCGGCGACAACGATATGCCGGTCGGCCTGCAGATCATCGGCAACTATTTCGACGAGGCGCGCATGCTGAATGTCGCGCACCAATATCAACTGGCGACCGACTGGCACAGCCGCGCGCCGCAAGGGCTGTAAGGAATTCAAATGACCTGGGAAATCGTCATCGGTCTGGAAGTGCATGCGCAACTCTCGACCAACACCAAAATCTTTTCCGGCGCATCGACCGCTTTCGGCGCCGAGCCGAACACGCAGGCCGACGCGGTGAGCCTCGCGCTGCCCGGCGTGCTGCCGGTGCTGAACAAGGGCGCGGTGGAACGTGCGATCAAGTTCGGCCTCGCCACCGGCGCTCATATCGCGCCGCGCTCGGTGTTCGCGCGCAAGAATTACTTCTACCCTGACCTGCCCAAGGGCTACCAGATCAGCCAGTTCGACCTGCCGGTCGTGGGCCAGGGCGCACTGACCATACAGGTCGAGCCGCTGTCGGGTAACGCCAAGCCTTACGAGAAAACAGTGCGTATCACCCGCGCGCACCTGGAAGAAGACGCCGGCAAGTCGCTGCACGCCGACTTCCACGGCATGACCGGCATCGACCTGAACCGCGCCGGCACGCCGCTGCTGGAGATCGTCTCCGAGCCGGACATGCGCTCCGCCGCCGAGGCCGTGGCCTACGCCAAGGCGCTGCACACGCTGGTGCGCTGGATCGGCATCTGCGACGGCAACATGCAGGAAGGCTCGTTCCGCTGCGACGTGAACGTGTCGGTGCGCAAGCCTGGCGGCGAACTCGGTACGCGCCGCGAGATCAAGAACCTGAATTCGTTCAAGTTCATGCAGCAGGCCATCGACTACGAGGTGCAGTGGCAGATCGACACCATCGAGGGCGGCGGCAAGGTGCAGCAGGCCACCATCCTGTTCGACCCGGACAGCGGCACGACCCGCGCAATGCGCACCAAGGAAGACGCGCACGATTACCGCTACTTCCCCGACCCCGACCTGCTGCCGCTGGACATCTCTACGCAGTGGATAGACGAAATGCGCGCCACGCTGCCCGAATTGCCGCACGACAAACAGGCGCGCTACGTGAACGACCTCGGCCTGTCCGCCTACGACGCCAGCGTGCTGACCAGTTCGCGCGAGATGGCGGACTTCTTCGAGGCCGCGCTCGGCGACGCCAAGGGGCAAGCAAAAATTTGCGCCAACTGGATCATCGGCGAAGTCAGCGCGCAGTTGAACCGCGACGGTCTGGACATGGCGCAATGCCCGATCACCGCGCAGCAACTCGGCGGCATGCTGAAGCGCATCGCCGACGGCACGATCTCGAACTCCGGCGCGAAGGAAGTGTTCCGCGCGATGTGGGCGGAAGGCGGCGACGCGGATGCGATCATCGAGGCCAAGGGACTGAAGCAGGTCTCCGACAGCGGCGCGATCGAAGCGCTGGTGGACGAGATCATCGCCGCGAACGCGGACAAGGTCGCGGAATACCGCTCGGGCAAGGACAAGCTGTTCGGCTTCTTCGTCGGCCTCGCGATGAAGGCGAGCAAGGGCAAGGCTAATCCTGCGCAGTTGAACGACATCCTGAAGCAGAAGCTCGCGGGCTAAGCTCAGACTTCAGTGCACCTTCCGATGCCCCGCGATGCGGGGCATCGTCATTTGGCGAGTTGCCCGCGCGGCTTGTGTTTCACCTTCGCGAACGCCAGATCGAACAGCCAGTTCGGCAGCAGTTTCAGCAACCTTCCGACCAGCGCCATTTGCCAGGGAACCACCTTGAACGAGCAGCCGCGGTCGATGACGCGCGCGATGCGCCGCGCGGCCTCGTCGGCTTCCAGCATGAAGGGCATGGGGTAGGGGTTGATGTCGGTCATCGGCGTGCGGATGTAGCCGGGGCAAATGGTGACCACCCTGACGCCGCTGCCGCGCAGCTCCTGCCTCAGACTCTCCAGATACGAGATCAGCGCGGCCTTGGAGGCGGAATACGCGCCGGAGCCGGGCAGGCCGCGGAAGCCAGCGACGCTGGCGATGCCGACCATGCGTCCGCGCCCCGCGTCGCGCATCGCATCCAGGAACGGCTGAAAGGTCTGCACCGCGCCCAGCACGTTGATGTCCATCACATGCCGGAACACCTCGTTGTCTTCGGCATAGTGCGTCAGCGTGCCTATGCTGACGCCGGCGTTGGCGATCACGATGTCGGGCACGCCGGCGCGGGCGATGAAATCGGCGGCGGCGGCCTGCTGGGCGGCTGCATCGCGCACGTCGAGCGGGTAGATGTGGGCCTGTCCGGGAAATTGCGCTGCAAGGGCCTGCAGCAGTTCGGCGCGACGGGCGTAGACGCCGACCACCGCGCCCCGCTCAAGATAATGGCGCGCCAGCGCCAGACCGAGGCCGCTGGACGCGCCGGAAATGACCACGCGAATGCAGGATACAGGATTCAGGAAACAGGATTCAGCCAAACCGGTGCTCTGCATTTCACTTGATCCTGGACCTGTATCCCGAATCCTGCCTTTAACGCTTGCCGCGCTCTTTCCGCACTTTGGCGATCACGGCGTCCAGCGCGCGGATGGTGTCTGCCGGCTGCAGGCCGGTGATCACGTATTTTCCTCCCACGACCAGCGTCGGCGTGCCCTGGATGGCGTAGCTGCGGATCATCTGCTTGGCGCGAGAGATCCGGCTGGACATCGAGAAAGAGTTGTAGGCGGCGGTGAATTTGGCGCGATCCGCACCGCGTTTCGCGACGAAGGAGGCGATCGAGTCGAGGTCAAACAGCTCGGCGTTCTCCACATGCATGCCGCGATAGATCGCGTCGTGCATCTTCTCGAATTCGGGCATGCTCGCCAGTGCGTAATAGGTGCGAGCCAGCGGTTCGGCGGAATCGCGGAAGATGACCGGCACATAGACCAGCTCGACGTCCTTGGGCATTTTCTTCGCCCAGGCGCTCAGGTCGTGATGCAGGTGGAAACAATGCGAGCAGCCATAGGAGAAGAACTCCAGCACCTCGATCTTCTGCGCGGAGGTCGGCTGCGCCGCGGGCAGCATGGAGTAAGCCGGGTTGGCTTCTTCGGAACATGCCGCGGAGCCGAACAGCAGCGCGGCGGCGACGACCAGACTCTTGATGATGTTTTTCACTTATCGCTCCTTTTATCTATCGATGCGCGGTCACAGCGCGGGGATTGGAGTGCTGTCGACCCCGTTTTGTTTCAGGGATGTGCGCACGCGGCCGATTTCGTCCGCATTCTTGTATGGCCCGAGGCGCACACGGTGCCACACGCCCTTGTCGGGGATGGTCACGGTCTGGATGCCGGCCTCGAAGCCGAGGAGGGCGAGTTTGGCCTTGAGCTTCTCGGCATCGTCGTTGCTGGCGAACGAGCCGGCCTGCAGGTATTGGGCGGCCGGCTTGGCCTCGACTGCCTTGGGCTTGTCGACAGGCTTGGGCGCGCCCGCATCCTTGTCGGTCAGCACCTTGTAGAACTCGAAGCGGGGCTTGTCGCCGGTCACGCCTGAGGCCGCGGTTTCGGGCTGTGCGGCAGCCGGCGCAGCCGCGGACACGCTCGGTTTGGTCTCCGCAGCCGGCACGGCGACAGCGGCGTTTGGCTTGGCTGCCGCAGCCTGTTCCTTCTGTACGAAGGGGCTGGGCGACTTCATGATCCACCATGCCAGTCCGGCGGCCATCGCGACGCCGATGATCATGCCGACGAGGATGCCGGTCAGCAGCGGGTTGCCGCCCTTGCGCGGTGCGGCCGATTTGTTGCCTGTGTTTCTGCTCATTTCTTTTCGTTCCTTACATTTGTTCCGGCGCGCTCACGCCCAGCAGCGCCAAGCCGTTCTTCAGCACCTGCGCCAGCGCCTCGATCAATGCCAGACGCGCCAGCTTGACCTGCTCGTCGTCGACCAGGAAGCGCGACGCATTATAGTAACTGTGGAAATCGGCGGCCAAATCCTTGAGGTAGAACGCGATCAGGTGCGGGGCGAGCTCTTCCGCGGCGCGCTCGATCACCTCGGGGAAGTCGATCATTTTTTGCAGCAGCTGGGTCTCGTAGTCGCTGGACAGCGGGCTCACGTCGGCATGATGCAGGCTCTGGCGGTCGCCGCCCCATTGCGCCAGCACCGCGTGGATGCGCGCGTGCGCATACTGGATGTAATAGACCGGGTTGTCGTTGCTCTGCGATTTCGCCAAGTCGATGTCGAACACCAGCTGCGAATCGGGCGAACGCGCCGCGAGGAAGTAACGCGTCGCATCGCAACCGACTTCGTCGATCAGGTCGCGCAGCGTCACGTAGCTGCCGGCGCGCTTGGATATCTTTACCTCTTCGCCGTTCTTCAGCACCGTCACCATCTGGTGCAGCACGTAGTCCGGCCAGCCCTGCGGGATGCCGACGTCCAGCGCCTGCAAACCGGCGCGCACGCGGGTGATGGTGGAATGATGGTCGGAGCCCTGTTCGTTGATGACGCGCACGAAGCCGCGCTTCCATTTTTCATGGTGATACGCCACGTCCGGCACGAAGTAGGTGTAGCCGCCATCGGACTTGCGCATCACGCGGTCCTTGTCGTCGCCGAAATCGGTGGTGCGCAGCCACAGCGCATCGTCCTGCTCGTAGGTATGGCCGCTGGCGATCAACTTCTGCACGGTCGCCTCGACCTTGCCCTCGGTGTACAGCGCGGACTCCAGCGAGAACACGTCGAACTCGACCTGGAAGGCGCGCAAATCCAGGTCCTGCTCGCGGCGCAGATAGGCCACGGCGAAATGGCGTATCGCTTCGGCGTCGTCCACATCGCCCTTGCCGGTGATGTGCTGGTCGTCGGCTTCGACGGTCTCCTTCGCCATGTAGCTGCGCGCCACATCCATGATGTAGTCGCCGCGATAGCCCGACTCCGGCCAGGACGGATCGTCCGGCGTGACACCCTTGCAGCGCAACTGCACCGACAAGGTCAGGTTGTCGATCTGCGCGCCCGCATCGTTGTAGTAGAACTCGCGCGTCACGTTCCAGCCCGCCGCGTGCAGCACGTTGCACAGGCAATCGCCCACCGCGGCGCCGCGCCCGTGGCCGACATGCAAAGGCCCGGTCGGATTGGCGGAAACGAACTCCACGCCCACCTTGCGCCCCTGCCCCGTATGCACATGGCCGTAACCCGCGCCCGCGGCCAGCACGCCGTGTACCGCGCGCTGCTTGGCCGCCGTCGCGATGAACACGTTGATGAAGCCCGCGCCGGCGATCTCCACCCTGGCAACGGCCTCGGACTGCGGCAGTGCCGCGATCAGCGCATTCGCGATGTCGCGCGGCGACTTGCGCAGCGGGCGCGCGAGCTGCATCGCCAGGTTGCAGGCGTAATCGCCGTGCGACGCCTGCTTGGGACGCTCAATCAGGATCGCCGTATCGGCATGCTCGGGAGCGACTTCGCGCAACGCCTGCGCGAACAAGTCGGAAAGATGGGATTTGAAATTCAGGACGACGGACATGAGGCACCTTTCAAGAGGCGCGGATTATAACATTCGGCTATCGAATCGCTTGCGTGCTTGCGCCGGCGTATCGCCCGCCGCTGACGCGCTCGATACCGGACAGGTCGCGCGCCGAAAACACATCGGCAAACCCGCTTGCTTCGAGCAACTCCCGCGCCCGTTCGGCCTGGTCATAACCGTGCTCGAACATCAGCCAGCCGCCGTCGTTGAGATGCCCCTTCGCATCCGCGACGATGCGGCGGATGTCGTCCAGCCCGTCCGTGCCGGAAGCCAGCGCACTGCGCGGCTCGAAACGCAGGTCGCCCTGCCCCAGATGCGCATCGGCGTCCTCGATGTAGGGCGGGTTGGAAACGATCAGGTCGTAGCGTTCGCCTTCGAGTGCTGCGAACCAGTCGCTGTGCACGAAACGCGCGTTGCCGACACCCAGCCTCCGCGCATTCTCCTGCGCCACTTCCAGCGCCTCTGGCGAAGCGTCCACCGCCGTCACATCAACATCGGGACGAGAGCGGGCGATGGACAGCGCGATCGCGCCGCTGCCGGTGCCGAGATCGAGCACGCGTCCGCTTTGGGGGATTCGCTGCAGCGCCAACTCGACCAGCAACTCGGTATCGGGTCGCGGGATCAGTGTCGCCGGCGTGACTTTGAAGTTAAGCCCGAAGAACTCGCGCTCGCCGAGTATGTAAGCCAGCGGTTCGCCCGCGAGGCGACGCTGCAGCAATGCGCGATAAGCGGCTTGCTGCATTTCGTCCAGCTGCCGCTCCGGATGTGCCAGCAGATACGCGCGATTGACGCCCAGCACCTGCTGCAACAGCATCTGCACCTCGATGCGTGCCGTGCCGGAATCCAGCGACAGTGCGGATTCCAGCGCGGCTCTATCTTGCGTCAGGAGTGATTGAATGGTGTGCGGCATGGCCTGTGCGGCCTAGATGCTTTCGTCCGCCATCGCGGCAAGCTGCTCGGCTTGGTGCTCGGCCATCAGCGCGCCGGTGAGCTCGCTGATGTCGCCGTCCATGATCGCATCCATCTTGTACAGCGTGAGGTTGATGCGGTGGTCGGTGACGCGGCCCTGCGGGTAGTTGTAGGTGCGGATGCGCTCGGAACGGTCGCCGCTGCCGACCAGCGACTTGCGCTCGGCGGCGATCTTGGCGTTCTGCTCGCGCACTTGCGCGTCCATGATGCGCGCGGCCAGCACGCGCATTGCCTGCGCCTTGTTCTGATGTTGCGAGCGACCGTCCTGGCATTCGACCACCACGCCGGTCGGCAGGTGGGTGATGCGCACGGCGGAGTCGGTCTTGTTGATGTGCTGGCCGCCCGCGCCGCTGGCACGGAAGGTGTCGATGCGCAGGTCAGCGGGATTCAGCGTGACCTCGTCCACCTCGTCCACTTCCGGAAGGATGGCGACGGTGCAGGCGGAGGTATGCACACGCCCCTGCGTCTCGGTCGCGGGCACGCGCTGCACGCGGTGCGCGCCGGACTCGAACTTCAGCACCGAGTACGCGCCCTGACCCACGATGCGGGCGATGACTTCCTTGTAGCCGCCCATTTCGCCGGGACTCTCGGAGATGATCTCGACCTGCCAGCGTTTGCGTTCCGCGAAGCGCGAGTACATGCGGAACAGGTCGCCCGCGAACAATGCGGCTTCGTCGCCGCCGGTGCCGGCGCGCACCTCGAGGAACACGCTGCGCTCGTCGTTGGGATCTTTCGGCAGCAGCTGCACCTGCAACTCGTCGTTCAGTTGCGCCAGCTTCTCTTCGCCCTGCGCGATCTCGGCCTCGGCGAATTCGCGCATCTCCGGGTCGCTCGCCATCTCCTTCGCGGTGTCGATGTCGGCCAGGCAGGTCTGGTAGGCGTGGTACAGCGACACCACCGGCTCCAGCTCGGCACGCTCGCGGCTGAGCTTGCGGAAGGTGTCCATGTCCTTCGTGGCCTCCTCGGTGCTCAGCAGCTGGTCGACTTCGTGCAGGCGCTCGCTCAGTTGAGCGAGTTTGGCGGCGATGTTGGGTTTCATTCGTCGGTGTGCAGGTGGTACAGGCGATGGATGACGTCGAGGAAATTCTCGCGGTCGTTGCCTTGCACTTGGTTCAGCGCGTGGGTGGGCGCGTGCAGGAATTTGTTGGTCAGGCTGCTGCTCAGGGCTTCCAGCACCTTCTCCGGATGCTCGCCCTTGGACAGCAGCTTCAGCGCCTTCTCCATCTCGTGGCGGCGGTTGCGTTCGGCGTGGTCGCGCAGCGCGCGTATCGTCGGCACGACTTCGCGCGATTCCATCCAGTGGATGAAGTCGGACACGCCGGAGTCGATGATGACCTCGGCTTCCTTGACCGCGCTCTGGCGCGCGTCAAGGCCGTCCTTCACCACCTCGGCGATGTCATCCACGGTGTACAGGAACACGTCGTCCAGCTCGGCGACTTCGGCCTCGACGTCGCGCGGCACGGCCAGGTCGACGATGAACAGCGGTTTGTGCTTGCGCTGTTTCAGCGCGCGCTCGACCATGCCCTTGCCGAGGATGGGCAGTTGGCTGGCGGTGCAGGTGACGATGATGTCGTGGTGCGCGAGTTGCTCCGGCAGCTCGGTCAGCGTGATCGCGTGACCGTTGATGCGCCGCGCCAGCGTCTGCGCGCGTTCCAGCGTGCGGTTCGCGACGGTGATGTGCTGCGGAGACCGCGCGGCGAAGTGCACCGCGTTCAGTTCGATCATCTCGCCCGCGCCGATGAACAGCACCTTCTGTTCGGCGATGCTGGGGAAGATGCGTTCGGACAGCTTCACCGCGGCCGCGGCCATCGACACCAGGTTTGCGCCGATCTCGGTCTGGGTGCGCACGTCCTTGGCGACCGAGAAGGTGCGCTGGAACAGCTTGTGCAGCAAAAAGCCCAGCGTGCCGGCCTCTTCGGCCTGGCGCACCGCCTGCTTCATCTGGCCGAGGATCTGCGGCTCGCCCAGCACCATCGAGTCCAGCCCGCTGGCGACGCGGAATGAATGCTTCACCGCCTGCTCGCGCGGCAGCGTGTAGAGATAGGGGTCGATGTCCTTGCGCGGCAGGTGGTGGTACTGCGCCAGCCAGTCGATCGCCAGCTCCGGCTTGGCCGCGTTGCAATACAGCTCGGTACGGTTGCAGGTGGACAGGATTGCGGCTTCCTTGGCCGCGCCGTTGTCGACCAGATCGCGCAGCGCGCTCTCCATTCCGTCGACGTTGAACGCGACCTGTTCGCGCACGGCGAGCGGCGCGGTCTGGTGATTGATGCCAAAGGCGAACAACTGCATCTTGATATTCGGCGGAGCCAAAGCGGAAAAACGGTTGCGGATTATAGTCGTATCGGCGGGGTAATGCCATCCGGCTGGATTTGCAGGAGATTTCTGCTGTTTCTGGTTCCGTGCCGTTTAAAATGCCGCATGAGATCGAAAATCACTCCTTGCCCTTGTGGTGCTCCCGACTACGCCGCCTGCTGTGGCCGTTACCACAATGGCATGCCCGCGCCGGACGCCGAAGCGCTGATGCGTTCGCGCTACAGCGCCTATGTGCTGAAACTGGAATCCTATCTGCTTGCGACCTGGCATCCGACCACCCGCCCCGCCACGCTGAATCTGGCCGCCGACCACACCAAATGGATGGGGCTGGAAGTGAAGAAACACTCGCCGGGGGACGAAAGCCATGCCACGGTGGAGTTCGTCGCGCGTTACAAGATCGGCGGTCGCGCGCAGCGGTTGCATGAGGTCAGCCGCTTCGTATTCGAGGGGGGGCGATGGTATTACGTGGATGGGGAATTCGAAGGGGGGTAGAAAAGGGGCGAGGAGAGGGCACGGCGCGCCGTGCCCCTACGGCTCGGGGCGTTCCATCAACTCCAGCACCTGCCAAGCCAGCCGGCGGCAGACGTTGTTCAGCGCGCTCGGCAGTTCCGGCGGCACCTGGGTTTCCAGCAGCAGCTTGCTGGAGCTGACCGAGTAGATCGGGTCGAGCAGCCGCGGGCGGTAGTCCTGCATCAGTTCGTCCAGCGTGCGCTCGGCCGCCATCTGCTGCCAGGGGTTGGTCGGCCACTGCGACGGAATTCCCCAGGCCTTGGGAAAGTTTTCGAGGTCGTTGCGCACCGTGCGGATGTCTTCGTGGGAATCGCGGAAGGGTAGCAGCACCAGCCCCGACATCTCGTAGAACTTGCGGTCCATCTCAGGGCGGTTGCCGCCGCCGTCGATCACGCCTATCCAGTCCGGCAGCGACGCGAGCTTTTCGACGATCTTCTCGAATTTCTCCGGCGAGCGCCCGTCGAGTGCGGTGTAACGGCGTCCGGCGCGTTCCAGCGGCTCGCGCAACTGGTCGGTCAGCACCGCAATGGAACGTTTGCCGATCAGCCCGAAACCATGGCACAGCATATGGGTGATGCTGGTCTTGCCGGTCCCACCCTTGTTGCCGATCACACAGATCATTCTTTCCATGTATTGCTCCGCCGCAATTTCAGATGAGAGGATCGATATGGGTTATCCGGAAAGATCGGCCTCGGTGCTATACGTCGAGTGCGTCCAGTGCCGCCTGCACTTGGTCGCACCATTTCTCCTGCGGGTCGAGCCCGGCGACATGCGCCAGGCATTCGCGGGATATCTGCATCAGTTCGGCGTTCACGCCGTTCTGGCGCATCGCCAGCACGGCGACGTTCGCCAGATTGATCATGATGCGCTTGTTGTTGGGCAGCAGCGTGCGCGCCTCGCGCAGCAACTGGATCGACTCGTCCAGTTTGCCTTCCTTCGCGAGCATCACCGCGCGGTTGTTCGATTCGACAACTTCCTGGCGCGACTTGGTGATCAGGTCCTCGCCCTTGCCGTGCATGCCGGCCTGGTCGTAGAGATCGCCGATCTGCCCCAGCAATTCGGCGTTCTCGTGATTGTTCTTGACCAGCGCCTGCGCCATGTTGTCCGCCGCCTCCTTGTTGCCGGTGGCGAGAAACAACTGGGTAGCCTCGAGCATGATTCCGGCGGGGAGATTGTTGTCGGAGCCGGCGAGTGCGGCCAATTCGCGGGATAGCCTCAGCGCGTTGTTGTGGTCGCCGGATTTGCTGTAGACCGTACCCTCGATGACTTTCGCATGCAGCTGGACTTCGGGATTATCGAATTCCTGACCGGCGTTCTTCAGCACCTGCAGCGCTTCGGACGGAATGCCCTTGTCCGCGCAGACCTTGGCCAGGTTGAGGTAGGCGGAGGGCGCCTTGTGGATGGAATGTTCGCCCAGTTTGATGGTCTTGCGGAAAGCATTGGCCGCGGCGTCGAGATCGCCGCGTTTCTGCGCCATTTCGCCGAGATTGCGCTGCCGGATAACCGAGGTCGGCGACAACTCGACGCTACGCGCCAGCACATTTTGCGCTTCGTCCAGGTTGCCCTGGCTCTCGTATGTCCTGGCGAGCCAGTCGTGCGCTTCCAGATAGGCCGGATTGCTGCGGATGACTTCGCGGAAGAGTTGCTGTGCCTGCTCCATCTCACCACGCAGAAAGGCCACCTTGCCCAGGCCGGTTCTGGCCCAAGGCACGTCGCGCTTGGCCAGTATCTGGTTGAACACCTGTTTGGCCAGGTCGTACTGCTCCATCGTCATCAGTGTGGCGGTCTTGATACGCAGCAGTTCGGCGGTGTTGGTCTGGGTGGTCGAAAGCAGTTTGTCGCAGAGCGCGACTGTCAGCGCGTGATTCTTGGCGCGCACCGCCTTCTCCACGTTGCCCAGCACTTCCTTCTTCGCCAATACCTTTTCCAGCCGTCCCTTCATCGTCGCTTCGTTGACGGGCTTGATGATGTAGTCGTCCGGCATATGTTCGGCGGCACCAAACACCAGATCGGAAGTCTTCTCTGCAGTGATGATGATCCAGGCGGTAGCCAGCCCGATCAGGTCGCGGTACTTGCCTTCCTCGAGGATTTGCAAGCCGTTCTTGCCGGCGCCGAGGTTGTAGTCGCACAACACGACGTCGTAGCGGTTCTTCTCCAGAAAGGCGATGGCCTCGTTCGCGTTGGTTGCGGTGTCGATGTTCTTGCCGCCGAACGTCCTGAGCATCTCGCGCATCATCGAGCGCATGCCCTGGAAATCGTCGACGATCAGGTAGTTCTTGCCTGCGAACAGCGCGGTGGTGTCTTTCACTTCCTTGTACATGGGGTTCCTTTGTTGCCTGCTCAGGGGAGGCGCAGGATGAAGCAGCCGCCGCCATACGTGCCGCCATTCTCCAGCTGCATGCTGCCGACCTTGTCGCGATTCTGGTGGAGTTTGGCCACCATGGACGAAAAATAGAGTCCGAGCCCGGTGCTGCCGGAGGCGAAGTTCACGCCCTTGCTCACCGCGTCGCCGGCATCGAGTATGTGGTTCGGGTAGCCGCGGCCGTTGTCCTCGATCCGGATCACCAGCTCCCCGTTCATTTCTTTCGCGATGAGCCGCAGTTTGTCGCCGGTGTAGTGGGAGGCGTTGTTCAGCGCATGGGCGATCACGCCGGAGACCAGTTCGTAATCGAAATACCAGAAAAGGTCCTCGTCGCAATCGATCTCCAGCGTGATGCCGAGGTAGTCCAGCAGGCTCCGGTTCTGTTCGGCGATCTCGCGGACGAATTCGCCGATGGAGTTCTCGGTCAGGTCGAACGGATAGAACTGGTTGCCGACCTTGTAGATCGCCAGCATCTGGAGCAAATTATCGTTGACGCGCTGCACCTCGTACAGCATCGGCGCGGCTTCACGCTGAGCCTCGGGCTCAAGTTTGGTGATGTTGTCGTCCAGGAACCGCATCAGCACGCTGATTGAGTTCTTCATGTCGTGGATCGCCGAAGCGAGGAACGCCGAAATGTCAGGAGTGTTTTCTTTGTTATCCATGATGGTAGCGGCCGGGAAGTTGGTTCTGGGAGGTCCCAGACGTAGCGCGGATTGTACGGACGCTCTGCGGATTTTGCCAGCGCATGCACCGAGTGCGGATGGGGCCCTATTGTTCCAGCATGCGCCGGATCACGCCGTTGAACGGCACTATCCACTCCGGCGCGAACTGCCGGTCGCAGGCATTGACCTCGGCGATGGCGCGCAACACCGAACTCTTGTGACCGCGCGCGCTGTGCTTCAGCGTCACGGCCTCGAAGGCGTCGACGATGGAGAGCAGCTTCGCTCCGGGACAGATCGCGTCGCCGCGCAGGCCGTCCGGATAACCGGCGCCGTCCCACATCTCGTGGTGCTGCCGCACCATCTGCGCCGCGTCCCGCCAGCCGTCCATGCGATCGAGCAGTTCGGCGGTCAGGCCCGGATGGGAATGCAGCCTCTTGTGCTCCGCCTCGCTCATCTTGCCGACCTTGAGCCAGATCGATTCCGGCAGGAACATCATGCCCACATCGTGCATGCAGACTGCCGCTTCCAGTTGCGTGGCATCCACCGGGGAACCGGCCGCGCGGTTGGTGTCCAGCGCCAGTTGCAGTACGCGTCCGGTGCGCCCCGCGAACAGTGGCGAGCGCGCCTCGAACTGCAGCGCGAGCGCATGAAACAACTGGAGGTCGGCGGTTTTGCCGGCAGACGGCTTGCTTGGAACCGGCCGTTGCTCGACTGCGCCATGCAGTGCCGCCCGCGGCTGGAAGCCGGTCACGACCTCGATCAGCCGTATCGCGGCGGCATCGATGTCCTGCGGCGCGGCCAGGCTGATCCGCTCCAGCCCCTCGACCAGTTCGACCAGCCGCAGGTGCCCGATCGAGCGCCCCGCCACCAGGGATTCCGTCGCCAGTTCCAGCCGGTCCAGCGCAAGCAGCATCACTTCGCCCAGCAGCGGCGTATAGACAGTCTCGCCGGAGCGCAAACGGGTCAGCAGCGATTCGATCGGGTGCGCGATCAGCGCGGCGGTCTCGACCCGGCACAGCGCGGCATCGCCCTTGATGTTGTGCAACGCGCGGAAGATGTCGGCGATGACCACGCGATTGGTGGGCTCCCGCCCCAGGCGGGCCATGTCGCGCTCGATGCCGGGCACATAGTCGGTCAGCGCATCCGAGAATTCATGCAACGCTTCCTGGTCGAGTATCTCGGGGCGGGTCAATGCCTGTACGTTGGTCATGCCGTTTCTCCTGTGTCGTGCCGGATGCGAATCACTTGGCCGGCTTGCCCTTGTAATTGCTCCCCGCGTTCATCGCCTCTATCGCTTCCTTCAGCGTGGTGACGGCCGCCTTGGGGTCGCTGTTGCCGACGGTCGCGATTCCGCCTGCGGTCTGATTCTTGCCGCCGGGATAGAGTTTCACCGATGCTGAGGAGGATTGCCGGGCTTTCTTCAATTCATCGATCTGCGCCTGCAGTTCGGCATTCTTCTGCCGCAGCGCTTCGAGTTCGGTTTGCGGTGCGTGCGAGGCCGGTGCGGCCGTCACGGACGATGTGGCCTGCGATGCGTGTCCGTCTGCTGCCGGAACCACAAGGGCTGCATCGGTTCCGGCCGGCGCGGATGCGGCAAGGACTTCGGATGCAGCGAGTGCGTCGGATGCGGCGACAGGCGCGCTGGCGGGCATGATGATGGGTTGCGGCGAATCGCTCGCATGCTTGTCCTCGATCAATTCGGACACGCCGTTCTTCGGGTCGGGCGAAGACAGTACGATAGACCAGACCGCGTAACCGAAAGCGGCCAGAAGCAACAAAAGCAGCATGGCGGCGACGGCTATCGGGTTTATTCGCCGGGCCGGCGCGCCGCCTTGCTCCGCATCTGCCGAAGCTGCCGCGGGCTTCAGGAACAGCGACGGCAGGCGCGATTTTATCCTTGCGAGCGCTCCGGCACGCTCGCTCTCCGTTGCGGCATCCGGTTCGGGCGATGCGGTTTTCGCGGATGAAGCATCCGTCTCCGCGGTTGCCGGGATTTCGGCCTTGAACGGCGGAGGGCTCTTGAGTTTTTCGGTCAGTCCGGCGACGAGCGCCTTGATGCGCGCGCGAGGGACGGAGGATGCCTCGGACATCTCCCCCGCATGGCTCTCATCCGCTTTCTTCTTCCAGAACATCAGGTTCATCGTTGCTCCATTGCCTGCGACATTCGCAGCCTGTCTGCGTGCAGCATATTGTGCGCCGCACGCAGCGTCAAACCCGACTGCATCGTGCGCCCTGCAGGACGCGATCGCACGGCTTCTGATAAAGTGCCGGCATGAGCAAAATGATTCTTGATCGCATGCTGCAATCGCAGGGATTCGGCACCCGCAAGTGGTGCGCCGAACTGGTCGCCGACGGCGAAGTGAACATCAACGGCGAAGCCGTCACCGACAGTCGCGCCTCCGTCGAAACGGACGGACTGAGCTTCACGGTATACGGCGAAGAATGGCGCTACCGCGAGCATCTCTACATCGCGCTGAACAAGCCAGCGAATTACGAGTGCTCGCGCAAGCCCAGCCACCATCCCGGCGTGCTGACGCTGATGCCCGAGCAGTTCATCCGCCGCGACATCCAGCCGGTGGGACGGCTGGACCACGATACCACCGGCCTGTTGCTGCTGTCGGACGACGGCCCGTTCATTCATCGCCAGTCGTCGCCGAAACATCACGTGCCCAAGCTCTATGTCGCCACCACGCACGATCCGGTGACGCAGCAACTGGTCGCGCAACTGCTCTCCGGTGTGAAGCTGCACGACGAGCCCGCACCGCTGGCGGCTGTGACTTGCCGCCAGCTAGACGAGCGCCGCATCGAGATCGTGCTGGAGCAGGGCAAGTACCACCAGGTCAAACGCATGCTGGCCGCCGCCGGCAACCATTGCACCGCGCTGTGCCGCACGCAGATCGGCGAACTGAAGCTGGCCGACCTGGGCTTGGCCGAGGGCGAGTGGTGCTATCTTGATGAGACGCAGCTCGACCTGCTCAAGTAGCCTTTTGCGATAACGTAGCCCGGATGCAGCGAAGCGAAATCCGGGATTCGAGCATGTTCATCCCGGATTCCATTGCATTTCATCCGGGCTACGTGGTTTCGAGGCGGCGACGGTTTTCGTGGATACAACGATGGGTATCGCTACGCTGAGCGTGGCTGTTGGGGCAAAGCCCCTTACAGCCACGGCCTACCCCTTGCGGGTACAACCCATCCTGCAAAAGCTACAAAACGGATCGCCGACACTCAATTGCGTCGCGCCAGCGCCAATACCCAGCGCTCGCCCCAGCGGTGCAAGCCCAGCCCGAGCAGGATGCTGGCCGTGCCCAGCCACACCTGTGGCAGCACCGCCTCGTTGTTCAGTCCGTGTCCCAGCAGCAGCGCCAGCACCGGCGTGACCAGCGTGATCAGCGCGATGCGGCCCGCCTCCATGTGCTTGATCATGTAGTAGTACAACGCAAAACCGAGCACTGAGCCGACCGCGCCGAGATACGCCGTCGCCGCGACCGCGCGCCCGGGCAGTTCGGCCGGCCAGTGACCGTCCGCCAGCCACCAGGATGCGAAGAACAGCGGCAGCGCCACCACCAGCGTGCCCAGCGTCGTCGCCAGCGGCGGGCTGTCGTCGCCGATGCGCTTCAGCCCCACCAGTCCGAGCGCCTGCAACAGCACCGCGACCAGCAGCGCGGCCAGCCCGAGCCCGGCCCCCTCGCCGAGATCGATGCCGCCGCGGAACACCAGCAGCAGACCGAGCAGGCCGAGCACCATACCCGCGAGCTTGTTTGGCGTAAGCGACTCTTCCTTCAGCCACAGCGCCGCGCCCAGACTGGTCAGCAGCGGCGACAACCCGAACAGCACCGAGATCATGCCGGAACTGACGAACTGGGACGACCAGTAGGTCAGCGCCATCGTGCCGAACATGGTCGTGCCGCTGACAACATAAGCCTGACGCGCCTTGCGGTGTAGCGGCAGGCGCACGCGCAGCGCCAGCAGCAACGCCGCGCACAGCAGTGTGCCGAGCACCATGCGCGAGAACACCGCGAAGCTGGAGCCCAGCCCCAGCGCGCTCCATGTAATGGCAAGCGGCGTGGTGGACCAGATCAGGATCACCGAAACAAAGGCGGCAGGAAGCGACATACCCATCTCCAAACGAACGGAACGACAAAAACGAAAAGGCCACAGAGTCTGTGGCCTTTTCGGGAAGCTGCTGCAATGAATGCTAAACGCTAACTTTCCGGACCACCATGCGCGAACGACCACGCCGCACGCAGACGCGCGACCGGCAGGACTCGTACTTTGCACATGATGGAAGTCAGGGAATTCATGGGAGGGGATTATCGAGACCGTCGGGAGGGATGTCAATCAGTCTTGCGGATAGAAGGTAGAATGCGCGACTGCAAACACAAATCAGTATCGCCAGAAATCGTCATGAGCGCGTCGAGTGCAAGGAGCCGCGCAGCGAAGGACGAGACATACCGTGGGTGGTAGGCGAGGACTGAGCGAGCATGCGACGCCGCAGTCGGTGCGCGCAATAGATTTATGGTGATACGGCATGGCAATTCAGTGGTTTCCCGGACATATGGTCGCGGCGCGCAAGAAGGCGACCGAGACGATGGAACGCGCCGATGTGGTCATCGAGGTGCTGGACGCGCGCGTGCCCGAGGCGGGCAGCAACCCGATGCTCAAGGAGCTGCGCGTGCATCGCCAGCGCCCTTGCCTGAAGATACTCAACAAGACCGACCTCGCCGACCCCGCCGCGACCAAGGCCTGGCTCGACTACTACAACAGCCAGAAGGGCGTGAAGGCGGTCGCGCTGTCGTGCAAGAAACCCGGCGACGTCGCCAAGGTGCCGGGACTGTGCCTGCAGCTCGCGCCGCATCGCGGCACGCCGCTGAAGGCGTTGCGGATGATGATCATGGGCATCCCCAACGTCGGCAAGTCCACGCTGATGAATGCGCTGCTGAAGCGCCGCGTCGCCAACGTCGGCGACGAGCCCGCGGTCACCAAGAGCCAGCAGAGTCTCGCGCTGAACGATCACATGACGCTGATCGACACCCCCGGCATGATGTGGCCGAAGATCGAGCACGACAGCGACGGCCTGATGCTCGCGGCCAGCCACGCGATCGGTCGCAACGCGGTGATCGACGAAGAGGTCGCGACCTTCCTCGGCGACCTGCTGCTGCAACGCTATCAGGCGCTGGTCGCCGCGCGCTACAAGATAGACGTCGCGGGACTCGACGGCGCATCGCTGATCGAAGCCATCGCGCAACGCCGCGGCTTCCGCATCAAGGGCGGCGACTATGATCTGGAGAAGGCCGCGCTGACACTGCTGCAGGACTACCGCGACGGCGCGCTGGGCCGCATCAGCCTGGAGACGCCGGACAGCCGCCGCGAGATGCTGGCGCGGCATGCGGCGAGCAAGTCCGAAGCAGGCGACGAAACGGACACCGTCCCGGAAGAATAGTCTTGCTTGACGCAGCGTCGTCCTGCTGGCTATGATTCCCGACTATTCAATTCGGGTAATCCATCATGAGCCAGGACATCCAGCAAGTCATCCGCGAACAAGTCACCACCCATCCGGTCGTGCTGTACATGAAGGGTACGCCGCAGTTCCCCCAGTGCGGCTTTTCCGGCAATGCCGTCCGCATCCTGCATGCGCTGGGCGTGAAAGACTTTTTCAGTGTGAACGTGCTGCAGGAGCCGGAGATTCGCCAGGGGATCAAAGATTATGCGAACTGGCCGACGATTCCGCAGCTGTACATCGACGGCGAGTTCGTCGGCGGCTCGGACATCATGACCGAGATGTACCAGAGCGGGGAGCTGAAGCAGTTGCTGAATAGATAGATATATAGGCCGAAATATATAGGCCTATTCGAGATATATAGGCCGAAATATATAGGCATTTCGGCATATAGGCTTTATCCGGACAAGCCTATACAGTGCGCACCGAGTGTAGGAAATGACGGTTGGCAACAACCCGACTTTTCATACTCTCCTCCTATTTCGGGCGGTCCCACGATCGCCCGATTTTTTTGTCCGCGGTTCCGGCAGGAGAATTATTTCGCGATGTGAGCACGGGCCCGCGCGATCGCGGCCTCGACCTGGTTAGGCGCGGTGCCGCCGATGTGGTTGCGGCTGGCGAGCGAACCTTCCAGCGACAGCACCTGATAAACGTCGTCGGCGATATGCGCCGAGAAACGCTGCAACTCGGCCAACTCGATGTCGGAGAGATCGCATCCACGCTGTTCGGCATAACGCACTGCCAAGGCTACCGCTTCGTGTGCATCGCGGAACGGCAGTCCTTTTTTCACCAGATAGTCGGCCAGATCGGTTGCGGTCGCGTAGCCCTGCAACGCGGCGCTGCGCATCGCTTCCGGCTTGACCCGGATGCCGCCGACCATGTCGGCGTAGATGCGCAGCGTCTGGGTTAGCGTCTCCACCGTGTCGAACAGCGGTTCCTTGTCTTCCTGATTGTCCTTGTTGTAGGCCAGCGGCTGGCCCTTCATCAGCGTCAAGAGTGCGACCAGATGACCGTTCACGCGACCGGTCTTGCCGCGCACCAGTTCCGGCACGTCCGGGTTCTTCTTCTGCGGCATGATCGAGGAGCCGGTGCAGAAGCGGTCGGCGATGTCGATGAAGCCGACGCGCGGATTCATCCACAGGATCAATTCCTCGGAGAAGCGCGACAGGTGGGTCATGATCAGCGCGGCGGCGGCGGTGAATTCGATCGCGAAGTCGCGGTCGGACACCGCGTCCAGCGAGTTCTCGCACACGCCCTCGAAGCCCAGCAGTTCAGCGACCATCTCGCGCTTGATCGGATAGCTGGTGCCGGCCAGCGCGGCCGCGCCCAGCGGCAGGCGGTTCACACGCTTGCGGCAATCCGCGAGACGCTCCGCATCGCGCTTCAGCATCTCGAAATACGCCATCAGGTGATGTGCGAAACTGATCGGCTGCGCCACCTGCAGGTGGGTGAAGCCGGGCATGATGGTGTGGGTGTGTTGCTGGGCGAGATCGAGCAGCGCACCCTGCATGTTTCTGATCAGTTCGAGCATGTCGTCGATGGAGCTGCGCAGGTACAGGCGCACGTCGGTCGCCACCTGGTCGTTGCGCGAACGGCCGGTGTGCAGGCGTTTGCCGGCATCGCCGACAAGCATCGTCAGCCGCTTCTCGATGTTCAGGTGCACATCCTCGAGGTCCAGCGACCAATCGAAATCGCCGCCGATAACTTCGTTCTCGATCAGCGCGAGGCCGCGGCGGATGTCTTCGAGGTCCTGTTCGGCGATGATGCCGCAGGAGGCCAGCATCTGTGCGTGCGCCAGCGAGCCGCGGATGTCGAACAGCGCCAGCTTGCGGTCGAAGTCGACCGACGCGGTGTAACGCTTCACCAGTTCCGCCACGGGTTCGTTGAAACGCCCCGACCAGGTATCTTTGTCTTGTATGCTAGCCATGTCTCGTCCAGAATTGCGGCGTAAAACCAAGGGATTCCCGCCATGAATAAGGCGCGCAGTATAAAACAAAACACTCTCACGGACGCGTTGCCGAACTTTCGCAACCTCGGCGTGACGCTGCGCATCCTGCTGATCTGCAACGGCCTGGCGCTGCTGCAGGCGGTGTTGCAGGCGAACGCCTGGGGCGACGTGCCGCAGCGCATGATGGAGATCGCCACGCTGCTGGCCCCCGTGCTGCTGTTCTCGCTGCTGCTGCTGTGGCTGGCGCAGCCGTGGCTGGCGCGGCTGCCGTATCCGCACGGCGTGCTGGCGGTGAGCGCGCTGGCCGTCGCGCTGACGCTGGCGACCTACCGTTTCGGCGGCGAGCTGTATCACCCGCCGGGCGTCATCGACGATGCCGGTTTCGGCATGGCGCGCTATTCGCTGCTCGCCCTTGCCGTCAGCGCGATCCTGCTGATGTATTTCCGCTGGCGCAGCCAGGTGCTGTCGCTCGCGCAGCACGATGCGAGGCTGCAGGTGCTGCGCGCGCGCATCCGCCCGCACTTCCTGTTCAACACCATCAATGCGGTTCTCAGCGTCGTGCGCGCCCAGCCGAAACAGGCCGAGACCGCGCTGGAAGACATGTCCGACCTGTTCCGGATGGCGATGGGCGATGAGCACGACCTCGTACCGCTGAGGCAGGAAATGCAGCTGTGCCGGCAATATCTTGCGCTGGAGCAACTGCGTATAGGCGAACGGCTGCAGGCTGACTGGAAGACGGGCGATGTCCAGGACGATGTGATGATCCCGCCGCTGCTGTTGCAACCCCTGCTGGAAAACGCTGTATACCACGGCATAGAATCGCTGTCGCAGGGCGGGGCGATCAGGATCGTGTTGGGCCGCCGCGGCGACGAACTGCTGATCGAAGTCGAGAATCCATGCGCAAAGCGCGAGACCGCACTGCACTCGGGCAGCCGAATGGCGCTGCAGAACATCCGCGAGCGCCTGGCGCTGCTGTTCGACGTCGAGGCGAGCTATCGCGTCGAACGCGGCGACGACTTCTATCGCGTCGAGATCGTGATGCCGTACATCAGGGAGGAGAGTCTTGGAAACCGTTGAACTGCCGCTGCGCGTCTTCATCGTCGATGACGAGCCCCCCGCGCGCAACCGTTTGCGCGACCTGCTGCAGGACTGCGGCGAACAACTGCCGCTGCAAATCGTCGGCGAAGCCGGCAACGGACAAGAGGCGCTGGAAAAACTGATGGTGATACCCGCCGACGTGGTGCTGATGGATATCCGCATGCCGCAGATGGACGGCATCGAGCTGGCGCAGCACCTGAACAGGCTGCCGCGTCCCATACTCGGCGAGGTTGAACTCAATGCGCCGAAGTGGCCGCCGGTGATCATCTTCACCACCGCTTACGACGCCTATGCGATCAGGGCCTTTGAACTGCACGCGGTCGACTATCTGCTCAAGCCGATCCGCCTGGGCCGCCTGTTCGAGGCGCTGACCCGCGCGCGCCGTGCCGTGCCCGTCCAGACCGAGGTGCTGCGCGAACTGGTGCCGGAGCCGCGCAAACACCTGTCCATCCACGAGCGCGGCAAGATCCATCTTGTGCCGGTCGAGCGGGTGCTGTTCCTGCGCGCCGAACTCAAATATGTCACCGTGCGCACCGCCGAACGCGAATATCTGGTCGAGGAATCGCTCACCGCGATGGAGAAGGAGTTCGCCGCGCGCTTCGTGCGCATCCACCGCAACTGTCTGGTCGCGAAGGATGCCATCGAAGGCTTCGAGAAGGGCGGCGGCGAAGAGGGCGAAGGCAGCGGCTGGATGGTGAAGCTGAAGGGGTTGGACGAGCTGCTGGCGATCAGCCGGAGGCAGCAGCACATCGTGAAGGAGTTCGGCTGAACTCTTGCTGCGGTAAATCCGTTCGCCCTGGGGTCTGCAATTTCGGACAGTCCGATAAGTGATAGCCTTGCTTCAACCCAAGCCGTGCAGAGCGCGGCGATCGGCTTGCAGATAGTCGGTAACCTGACTCACAAGCACCGTTCCCGGTCTCAGCTTGCGCAGCGCGGGTTTGGGTAGTGCAGGCGCTTGCCCGTCATTGCGCCACATCGGCTCGGTAATCCCCGCGACCTTGCAACAATAAACTGTTATCCGGCGAAAGACTGCGGCAATCCGGTTTTGCGATAGAAATCGTCCAGGTCGCTCAGATCGTCGAATACGCCCGCCGCGCCGGTGAAATCGTGATGGCGCGTGTAGTGGTTCAGCGTGACGTAGGTTCTGATGCCGGCCGCGAGGCTGGAGCGCAGGCCGTTCTCGGAGTCTTCCAGCGCGATGCAGTCGGCGGCGGACAGGCCCAGTTTGTCCAGCACCCAGAAATAGATGTCCGGCGCGGGCTTCTTGTGCGGCACGATGTCGCCGCAGCCCAAGGCGGCGAAGTGCTTTTGCCAGTCACGGCCGAGGCCGACTTCGAGCAATGTGGACACATTCTCCGGCGTGGTCGTGGTCGCGATGGCCAGCGTGATGCCGGCGGCATGCGCATCTTGAATCAATTGCTTGATGCCGGGGCGCAGCGGGATGCCGCCTTCGCGCAGCATCGCGTTGTAATGGCCGGTCTTGACCACATGCAGGTGCTTCACGAAAGCATCGTAGTCGGCGGGCTTGGCGAAATCGGGCAAGCAGGTCTCGACGAAATACTTGATGCGCTCCTTGCCGCCGGTGACTTTCAGCAGCTTGTCGTACAGCGCGACATCCCAGTTCCAGTCGAGGCCGTTTTCGGCAAACGCTTTATTGAAGGAAAGGCGGTGACCGTCTTCGGTATCGGCCAGCGTGCCGTCCACGTCGAATATGATGGCTTTAATCGTCATGATGCAGTCGTTAAGTGGTAAGTGGAAGTACGTAGGGTGGGCACGTTTTATGTACCCGCGCGTTCAGCTAGCGCCCCATGCCGGGAATCTTGCCGGCCATGCCGCGCATCATCTTGGCCATGGCGCCGCCCTTGCTGAACATCTTCATCATTTTCTGCGTCTGTTCGAACTGGTTCAGCAACTGGTTGACGTGCATCACCTGCACGCCGGCGCCCATCGCGATGCGGCGCTTGCGGCTGGCCTTGATGAGTTCGGGCTTGCTGCGCTCCAGCGGGGTCATCGAGTTGATGATGCCTTCGATGCGGTTGATCTGTTTGTCGTCAACCTTGGCACCGGCGGCGGCTTGGCTGAGCTGCGCCGGCAGCTTGTCCATCAGCGCGGACATGCCGCCCATCTTGCGCATCTGCACGATCTGCATCTTGAAATCGTTAAGATCGAAGCCCTTGCCGCTCTGCACCTTCTTCGCGAGCTTCTCGGCTTCGGCGATATCCACGCCGCGCTGCGCCTCTTCGAGCAGCGACAGCACGTCGCCCATGCCGAGCACGCGTGAGGCCATGCGCTCGGGATGGAAGGCTTCGAGACCGTTGAGCTTCTCGCTGACGCCGACGAACTTGATCGGCTTGCCGGTGATCTGGCGCACCGACAGCGCAGCACCGCCGCGCGCATCGCCGTCGAGCTTGGTGAGGATCACACCGGTCAGCGGCAGCGCCTCTCCGAACGCGCGAGCGGTATTCACCGCGTCCTGACCCGTCATTGCATCGACCACGAACAGCGTTTCGATCGGTTTCAGCGCGGCATGCAACTGCTTGATCTCCGCCATCATCGCCTCGTCGATCGCGAGACGACCGGCGGTGTCGACGATCAGCACATCATGGTAATGCTTCTTCGCGTAGTCGTGCGCGGCCAGCGCGATGTCCTGCGGCTTCTGGCTGATGTCGGAGGCAAAAAAGTCGATTTCCAGCTGCTGCGCCAGCGTGCGCAGCTGTTCAATGGCCGCCGGACGATACACGTCGCAGCTGACCAGCAACACCTTCTTCTTCTGTTGCTCGCGCAGCAGCTTCGCCAGCTTACCGCTGGTCGTGGTCTTGCCCGCACCCTGCAGACCGGCCATCAGGATCACGGCGGGCGGCGTGGTCGCGAGATTGAGCGCATCGTTGTGCTCGCCCATCAGCTTGGTGAGTTCGCGATGCACCACGCCGATCAGCGCTTGCCCCGGATTCAGGTTGCCAATGACTTCTTGTCCGAGCGCGGCCTCCTTGACCTGGGCGATGAAATCCTTGACCACCGGCAGCGCAACGTCGGCCTCCAGCAGCGCCATGCGCACTTCGCGCAGCGCGTCCTGGATGTTGCTCTCGGTGAGGCGGGCCTGGCCGCGCAGGTTCTTGATGACGCCGGATAGGCGTTGCGTCAGATTGTCCAGCATGTGGGTATGTTAATGCGTATGGTGTAGAATCCGCGAAGTCTAAAACATCCCGGCAAAAAATGTCTAACGTTATCCTTTCCTGGCTGGCCTTTACCGGTTACAGCGTGCTCGCGGTCTATTTCTGGCAGGCGCAAATGCGCGGCAAGGGCGACGTGCTGAGCCGCAGCGCGGCAGGACATTGGGTACTGGCGCCGCTGGCGCTGCAGGGATATCTGCTGGCGCAGGACATGTTCAGCGGCGGCGGCTTCAACCTGAGCATGGTCAATGCGCTGGCCCTGATCGTCTGGCTGACGCTGCTGGTGTACTGGGTGGCGCGCTTCTTCTATCCTGTCGGCTGCCTGCAGGCGCTGGTGCTGCCGCTGGCAGCCTTGACCGTGCTGCTGCCCGAGATATTTCCCGCCGCCCACCAGTTGGAGAACACCGGACTGCTCGCCTTCAAGGCGCATATCGCCACCGCGATGCTGGCCTACAGCCTGTTCACGATCGCGATGCTGCATGCAGTGCTAATCTCTCAGGTGGAGAAGCGCCTGCATCATGCAACGCTGCCGCGCGTACTGCAAAACCTGCCGCCGTTGCTGACGATGGAGACGCTGCTGTTCCGCATGATAGGCATAGGCTTCGTGTTGCTGACGTTGACCTTGGCATCCGGCGTACTGTTCTCCGAAGCGATTTTCGGCCAGGCCTGGCAGCTTAATCACAAGGTGCTGTTCGGCTTCATCTCCTGGGGCGTGTTCGCCGTGCTGTTGTGGGGACATCGCTTTTACGGTTGGCGCGGCCGCACCGCCGTGCGCTGGACGGTGAGCGGCTTCGTCCTGCTGCTGCTAGCTTATCTGGGCAGCAAGTTTGTACTCGAAGTGCTGCTGCAACGTTAAAACCGCAGAAATCTCCTTGATTTTCTTGCGCTTGCCATAAGCTACGGAATTGTCGTAGAATTCGCGCCCTTTCGCTGGGCTAACAACTTTAATAGGTTTTATATGGTAATCATTCGTCTTTCCCGTGGCGGCTCCAAGAACCGTCCGTTCTTCAACGTGGTGGTAGCCGATTCGCGCAATCGTCGCGATGGCCGTTTCATCGAGCGCGTTGGCTTCTACAATCCGGTTGCTACCGAAGGTCAGGAAGCCATGCGTCTGCAGATGGAACGCGTCACTTTCTGGCAGAGCAAGGGCGCGCAACTGAGCGAAGCCGTTGCCAAGCTGGTCAAGCGCGCCGGAGCCACAGCAGCTTAATTCCGAGCGTGGCAACGCCTGAAACAACTGACCCCATGGTGATCATGGGGCGCGTGGCGTCAGCTCACGGCATCCGCGGCTGGGTCAAGGTTCAGCCTTTCACCGAGTATCTCGACAGTCTGCTGGACTACGATACCTGGTGGCTGGGTCAGGAGCATGGCCCATGGCGCAAGGTCAAGGTCGAGCAAAGTGAAGTCCATAACAAGACGCTGGCAGCACTGCTGGCCGATTGCCCGGACCGCAACGCCGCCGAAAGACTGAAAGGTCAGTTGATCGCGGTGCCGCGCAGCCAGTTGCCCGAGCAGGATGAGGACGAGTACTACTGGTCCGACCTGATCGGCATGGCTGTGGTGAACGAAGCGAACGAGCTGCTAGGAACGGTGAGCAACTTGCTGGAGACCGGCGCGAACGATGTACTGAGCGTCAAGGGCGATAGCGGCGAGATACTGATCCCGTTCGTCGATGCAGTCATCAAACGGGTGGATGCAGAGAACCGCACCATCCGCGTGGATTGGTCGGCGGATTACCTGAAGTGATCTTCGACGTCATCACGCTGTTTCCGCAGATGTTCGATGCGCTGACGCAGTACGGCATCACGCGGCGAGCCGCGGAGCAAGGCAAGTACGAGTTGAAGACGTGGAATCCAAGAGATTTCACGACGGACAACTACCGCACCATCGACGACCGCCCCTACGGCGGCGGCCCCGGGATGGTGATGCTGGGCGAGCCGCTGGCAGGCGCGATAACCGCGGCCAAACAGCGGCAGGCGGCAAGCGGCGCGAAGACCAGCCGAGTGGTGTACATGTCGCCGCAAGGCAGATTGCTGACCCACGCGGCGGTCAAGGAGTTGGTAGCACAGCAGGACGAAGGATTGATACTGCTGGCGGGACGATACGAGGGCGTGGACGAGCGCCTGATCCGCCAGTATGTGGACGACGAAATTTCCATCGGCGACTATGTGTTGTCCGGTGGCGAATTGGCGGCGATGGTGTTGGTGGACAGTGTGGTGCGGCACTTGCCCGGCGTATTGGGCGATGCAGATTCGGCGGAGCAGGATTCGTTCGTGCAAGGCCTGCTGGACTGTCCGCACTACACGCGCCCGGAAGTGTTTAATGGTGAAGCCGTGCCCCCGGTATTGTTGTCCGGCAATCATGCGGACATACAGCGCTGGCGGCTTCAGCAGTCGTTGGGCAGAACGTGGTTGCGCAGGCCGGATCTATTGGCCAAACGCGATTTGACAAAAGAGGAGTCTCGGCTTCTGGCTCAGTTCCAGAAGGAACAAGACCCGATACTAAAGGAGCAGTAAATGAATCTGATCGAACAACTGGAGCAGGAAGAAATCGCCCGTCTGGGCAAGACCATTCCGGTCTTCTCCCCAGGAGACACCGTGGTCGTCAACGTGAACGTGGTCGAAGGCGAGCGCAAGCGCGTCCAGGCTTACGAAGGCGTAGTGATCGCCAAGCGCAACCGCGGCCTGAACTCCGCCTTCATCGTGCGCAAGATCTCCGCCGGCGAAGGTGTGGAGCGTACGTTCCAGACCTACTCGCCCGTGATCGCCAGCATCGAAGTGAAGCGCAAGGGTGCCGTGCGTCGCGCCAAGCTGTACTACCTGCGCGAGCGTTCGGGCAAGTCGGCACGTATCAAGGAAAAGCTGGTGGCACGCGGCTAAACTGCGCGCGGTTTTTCTGCGGAAAAGAAACGGGAGCCTCGGCTCCCGTTTTTGTTTTTGCCGCCTTGCGCTTCACTGCACTGAAGCTGCCGCCTTGTGCGCTATGATTCCGTCATGGAATATCAGGCCAAACTAAAAGTGCCGTTCGGCATACTGGGCATACGCTGCACGGCGGACGCCCTAACCGGCATCGACTTCCTGCCCGCATCGGAACAGACGCAAGCGCCGACGAACGCATTCGCCGCGACGGTATGCGAACAACTGCTGCACTATTTCGACGATCCCCTTACGCCATTCACCCTGACGCTCGATCTACACGGCACAACCCATCGCCAGAAGGTCTGGCATGCGATGCTGGACATCCCCTGCGGACGGACGAAGAGCTACGGAGAACTGGCGACCGAATTACATTCCGCAGCGCAAGCCGTCGGCCAGGCCTGCGGCGCAAATCCTATCCCCATCGTCATCCCCTGCCACCGCGTGGTCGGCAGGGCCGGACTGGGGGGATTCATGCAGCATGCGGAAGGCGCGTCGCTGGACATCAAACGCTGGCTGCTGAAGCATGAGGGCGCATTACCGCACACACTCGAATTGAAGGAAGGTGAAGCTGGCCGATAAGCCGGGTTCTGTCGTGGACAGTCATTCCTCTAGGCGTTTCGTTACCTGACGCTCAAGCGACCTACCCGCTGGCGACGCGAGCCACGCCATTGCCAGCCTATTTGGTCTTGCTCCGGATGGGGTTTACCCTGCCACTGATGTTGCCACCAGCGCGGTGAGCTCTTACCTCGCCATTTCAACCTTGCCTGTTCCCAACCGCCCCCCTTGCGGACAGCAGTACCGAGCCATCGGCGGTATATTTTCTGTGGCACTTTCCATCGCCTCGCGGCGTCCGGCCATTAACCGGCATCCTGCTCTGCGGAGCCCGGACTTTCCTCCCCGCCCTTGCGGGCGCGGCGACTGTCTAGCCAGCTTCGGCGCGGAGTTTAACACGTCGGCTTGCGCGCCCATCCGTAAATGCGGGGGGACGAAGCGACCCCCAGCGGCCAATGCTGGGTTCGTGCCTCACCTCCAGCCCACGAAACGAGGCGGATTCGCTAGCGCAGGGTTTCGACGATACGGCGGCTTGCCTGTCCGTCGCCATAGGGATTGCGGCATTGCGCGAACGACCGGTAATAGGCGTCATCCGTCAACAAGCGTTCGCACTCGGCCACGATGCGCTCCGCGTCGGTGCCGACCAGCTTGATGGTTCCCGCCTCAACCGCTTCGGGACGTTCGGTCACGTCCCGCAGCACCAGCACCGGCTTGCCCAGCGAGGGCGCTTCTTCCTGGATGCCGCCGGAGTCGGTGAGAATCACATAAGCCGCCTGCATCAGGTAAACGAAATGCAGGTAATCGACCGGTTCGATCAGCGCGATATTTTTCCGCTCGCCGCATACCCGCTCGACCACTTCGCGCACATTGGGGTTGGGATGCACGGGATACACCACCTGCACATCGGGGCGATCCGCCAGTTGTTTCAAGGCCAGGCACATCGACTCCAGGCGTCCGCCGTGGTTCTCGCGACGGTGGCTGGTTACCAGCACCAGCCGCCTGTTGCGATCGAGGAAGGGGAAGGCTTTCGCCAGACGCTGCGCCAGCGGCGCATCGTTCCCGATACGTTCTGTGGTCATCAGCAGCGCGTCGATCACCGTATTGCCCGTGACATGAATACGCTCGGCGGGCACGTTTTCGCGCAACAGGTTGTCGCGCGACATGTCGGTCGGCGCATAGTAATGCGTCGCCATCAAATCGATGACGCGGCGGTTCAATTCTTCCGGCCAGGGATGGTTCATGTCGTGGGTGCGGAGCCCGGCCTCCACATGTCCGACCGGTATGTGCCGGTAGAACGCGGCCATCGCCGCGGCCATCGCGGTCGTGGTGTCGCCATGCACCAGCACGCAATCCGGATGATGCCGGGAAAGTACGCCGTCCAGCCCGTGCAGCACGTTCGCGGTCAGCTCGCCCAAGTGCTGCCCCTGCTTCATCAGGTTCAAATCGATGTCCGCCTCGATGCCGAAAATATCCAGCACCTGGTCGAGCAAGTGACGGTGCTGCGCAGTCAGGCAAACGATGGTTTCCAGTTGCGGCTCTTTCCGCAAGCAGTGAATCAAGGGCGCCATCTTGATGGCTTCCGGGCGGGTTCCGAGCACGGCCAGGATTTTTTTGCGTTTCATGTTTCGCTTGAACGGGGAATCAGTACCACAGGATGGCGTTCAATATCAGGCCTTGTTCTCGCCCGGTTTGGGTCAACTCGGCGAGATATTGCGCGGTCAGCTCGAACCAGCTCGCGGGCGCTTGGTAAGTGCTTTCGCGGAACCAGTAGCGCAGGCTTACGCCGGGGCCGACGCCGAGTGCGGTCTGCTGCGCGGCGCGGCTGTCGAAGTTTCCGATCAGCGCCAAATGTGGCGACATCACCAAACGGCGATCCATCGCGTCCATACGCCAGCTATGGCCGTAGCGCGTATCCAGGCTCTGGATGTAACGCCCCGCCTGCGCGAAATAAGCGCCTTCGGTATAAAACTGCCATACGCTCCAATCCTTTTGGTATGGCCGGATGTCGCTTCCGTCGCCGGTCGAATATCCGGCGCGCAACAGCAAGTCGTCGCTCGCCAGATTGCCCACGCGGAACAGTTTTTCCGCCGTCAGCACCACGTTCATATCGCCAATCGGCTTGTAGCGGGCACCAATCGAGCCCTGCGCCGTCGCCGATCCGGTCGCACCGCCGTTCTTGTCGTACAAGGTCTCGTAGCCGCGCGCGAACACCTGGAAAATCTTGCCGTTCCGGTATCCGCCCTCCTCGGGTTGCCAATACACCTCCAGGCCGCCCTGCATCGCATTGATATTGTTCTGCGGGGCAAAGCCGTTGCTTTGGTAAGAGACATTGGCAACCGCACCGAAAGTGCGGCTCATTTCCTGTATCTCGCGGCGGTAGCCGAATTCGAGTTGCGCATCGAACACTCGCTCGCCGGGCGGCAACTGGGCGTTGGCATCGAGCGCCTTCTCGAACAGGGAGATCGCGGCCGCATTGTCTCCCAGGCGTTTGGCGGCATACCCCGCATCGGAATACTGTGCGACTGTGCCCGGCTGGTCGGCAAAAGCACGCTGGAAAGCCGTCAGAGCGTCACGATCGTTTTTGTCGCGCAATGCCGCATAGGCCAGATCGAGATCGCTCAAGACCGCAGGCTTGGTCTGTTCCAGCAACCGGCGCGCCGCCTCGTGCTGGCTATCGCTGCCGCTGCCCGCCGCCAGTTGCGCGGCGGCATGCGCCTGTTCGCGATCGCCCTGTCCCGCATAGGCATAGGCCCGCGACAATTGCACCGCGGCATCCCGCTCGACGGCATAGGGAGCCAGCGCATCGATCGCCACCCGATATTGTTTCGTCGCAAGCGCGCTGTCGGCCCACGCCAGTCGCACATTGCGTTCTTGCGCCGCATCCAGTCCCGGCTGACCGAGCGCGGCATAGAAGTCTTCCATCGCCGCTTGGTGGCGCTGCTGGCGCTGCGCGAGATAGCCGCGCTGCACCAGCACCTGGGGGTCGTTGGGAAAGCGCGCCAGCAGGGCATCGGCTTGCTGCCGCGCCGTTTCCAGGTCGCCTTGGCGCACCTGGATGTCCAGCAACAGCAAACCGAGCTGCTTGCTGTCCGGTCGCAATTGCAGCGCCTTGGCCGCAGCCGAGCCGGCAGCCTCGACATGGCCGAGGGCTAGTTCGCGGTAGGCTTCGTCGGCCAAACGGTAGGCATCGCCTTCCAGCGGCGCGCCGTCCTCCGCCTGCGCGCAAAAAGAAACGCCGGACAACAACAACGCAGCCGCCTGCAATCGAAAACGCATCATGCAACACTCCAAAACATCATATTCAGGCCGAAACCGCCTGCGGATTTTGCCGCTGCAACAGCAGCGCCTGTTCGAGCTGGTTGCGGCTGATCAAATGGCGGCCCACGAGGTATTCGCCGATGAGCCCATCCCGTTTCGCCTCGAAAGCGCCCATGGCGGACTCGAACTGGCGCAGCGATAGCGCCCCCATGCCGAGCAGCACATCGCCCAACAGCGGACGCTTGTTTTTCGCTCCGACGCTGCGCGGCGCAGCGCCGGTATTGTACCAATCCAGCGCATCGGCGATCTCCGCTTCGCACACGATGAAACAGGCGAGCGGCTCCGCCACCTCGCCCTGCATTTCCGCCAAGGCCTCTTGCGACAACGGTTCGGCGACCGCCAGATTCAGCGAACCGCCCTCTCCGTCAGCGAACGGGATCGCGCGGTATCGCTCCACGAGATAGCGCGGCAAACGTCCGGCGAACTTGCCGACGGCATCCGGCAACAATCCGGCGCGCGGCAGCCCGCTTTGCTCCGCCACCACATCCGCGAGCACTTCCTCGCTAATCAGCCCCGCCTCCCGGAGCACTTGCCCGAGCTTCTTGCCGGTCTGCTTCTGCATGTCCAGCGCTTGGTCGAGGTGCTCGCGCTCGATTGCCTGCCACTCCAGCAAGAGGTCGCCCAGCAACTTGCGATGGCGCTGCAACTCGCCCATGGTCGGGTAGCTGTGCTGGGTTTTGTCCCAGGTGACGCGCTTGCCCGTGACGATGTGGATCAGGAACACCTTCCACGCGCGGCACACCGAAAAAAAGTTGATGACGTTGCCGACCAGCATGCGCGGAATGGCCAGCAATCCCTGTTCGATACCGTTCAGCTTCGCCACGAAATACACCCGTTGCGCGATGCGGTTCATGAACAACCAGAAATTGACGAGGATCACGGAGTAAATCCAGCTTTCCGGCTGCGTGAATTCGGGGAAGCGCACGTACTCGTATCCCGCGCTGTGCAGCATCCACAACACGCTGAAATTGGCCGCGAGGAAATAGGCCAGCAACCCCGCAAACGAAGTGAATATCCCCTTCCGGTCGCGGAAATACAGGTAGTTCGAAATCAGGCCGCCCTGCCAACCCATCTGCTGCCAGCCCTGGAACGACACGCCCAGTATCCATCGCGCCCGCTGGCGATAAGCGGCACGGAACTCGCTGGGAAAATATTCGCGCGTGGCGATCAGGCTCTTCACCTCGACCATTTTTTCGCGGCGGCTGAACAACCCCTTGCGCTTGGCGCGATATAGCACCGGGAACATGACGAACACCTGCTCTGTGCCGATCTTCTTCAACCGGTGGCTCATCTCGTAGTCTTCGGTCAGCGTATCGGTGTTGAACGGCTGGTTGTTGTTCAGTTTCGCCAGTTCCTCGATCACGCGGTGACTGTAGCAGGTCGCCACGCCCGACCCTGGCACCAGCCCGGTCAGACTTTCGCGCACGGCCATTTCCTTGCAATGCCATTCGCTGAAATCGTCCAGATAAGTCCCGGCGATGAACTCGTGCCACTCGCGCTCCAGCGACAGCACCGGCAACTGGATCAAGTCCTTGCGGTCGATCAGGTAGTTGTACAAATGGAATTCCAGCGGATGGATCACGTCTTCCGAATCGTGCATCACCATGCCGGAGAAACGCATCCCGTTCTGCTCTTCGTACTGGAAGATCGACTGCACGATCCAGTTCAGACAATCCGCCTTGCAGGTCGGGCCGTCATGCGCCACCGCGGCGCGGCGCACCTTGTGCGGAAAACGCCGCGCCATGCGGTCGGCTTCTGCCGTGGTCTCCGCATCGTTCTGGTAAGTGCCGAGGAAGATCACGTAGTTGCGATATTCCATCGTCGCCAACGTGTTCTCGACCATCTTGGCGATGACGTCGTATTCCTTCCAGGCCGGAACCATGATGGCCAGCCAGGATTCTTCTTTCTCCCGCAACTGTTCGATGCGCAACGGCGCATAGCGGCTCTTCACCGCGGCCCAGCGCCATGCCGTACGCACCCAATAGCAAATGTCGATAAACAGATCGTCGAGCGAACTGACCAATATCAGCACCGCCGTGATGGCCGCGAGCACATCCAGCACGTAGAGATATTCGGCCAGGAACAGCTCGTCCAGCATGGCTAGCCCTTAAGCTGACGACCGCGGAAATACCAGCGCAAGCCGAACACGACAAACACGGGCAACAGCGCCAGGCCGAAGATAATGAACCACGTCCGATAGCGCTGCATGAAGGTCAGCACGCCGCGATTCTGCTCGTCCAGTTGCCAGTCGTTCTCCGGATCGTCCAGATTGATCTCCAGCCTCGCGCCCTCCACGTCCGCAATCGCCAGATTGCCCGCCGACAGCTCCAGCGGTTTGCGCAAATCGGGCAGGCTGCCATCCACCGTAATCACGTTGACCCCTTGCTGTTTTCCCGAACGGATCAACTGCAACACCGCCAGCCGCCCCAGCCCCGCGCTATCGAATACCGTATGGTCGCGCCGGTTGCGCACGACCAGCCTGCCGCTGCCGGTCACCACCTCCTGCGTGTCGGAATAGGGCGAGCTCTCGAATGCCACAAAGGTATGCGCGGGCTTGAATCCCGGCTTCGCATCGGTCACCAGCTTGAATCCCGTTCCATTGGCCGCCAGACCGCGCAACACGGAATTCACCGCCGGCAAGGTATTCGCCGCATCCTGCAAATAGCGCGGCGGAACGACAATCTGGCTGTCGGGTCCGAACGCGCTGCCCAGCATGAAGAATTGCGTTGCCTCCGGCGCATCACGCAGGTTCAGGTAACTCGAAGGCAGCAACTGCACCGGGAAGCCTTGCGCCTGCCCGCTGCAATGTCCGCCCGAAATGCGGCGGCGTATTTCCACGCGCAACTGGTTATCCGCCCGCAAGGAATACATCGGGATTTGCGCCCGCAGGCGGGAGATTTCCCCGTCGGTGCGCAACGTCGCCGAAGTCAGCAGATTGTCGTTCATGTACACCGACACCACCGGCGACAATCCGTCGCCGCCGGGAGCGGCCATCAGGTTGAGTTCGAACGAATCCGGCCACCGCCCTTGAGGCAAACCGCCCAAATGAACGGGGATCGACCATTCCGCGCGCTCCGCCACATTCTGCACCGGAAGGCCTGGGGCAAAATGGACGTGCGGCGACGCATTGTCCTGGCCGGACACATGAAGCGCGGTTTCCAGCGCCAGTTCGCGGCTACCGGCAATCTCGCGCCAGACCGAGGCGACCAGATCGCCCCCTTTCTCCATGTCCGCCCCTTCCAGCGCCAGAACCGGCTGACCGGCCAGCATGGCGACCCGCACATTCGCTTTCGGCAGCGATGCGCCGGGCAGCCAGTTGGCCGCCTCGTCCAAACCGAGCTCGCTCCAGCGCTTCTTGCCCAAGACGCTTTCCGCATCCGTGCCCCGCAACGAATCCAGCAATACCTGCCTGACCTGCGCCGGATCGATCACCGCATGCGCCAGACCGTCCGGAGACCTCATGCGCAAAGCCAGCCAGACCGCGATTTCTTCGGGCCGCGCGATCTTGTATTTCCGGCGCTGCGCGATCGCATCGCCCATCTCTTCGGGAATCCGGCCCTCGAACCGTTGCGCGCCTTGCGCCAGCAAAACGGTGTCCACCACGTCGCCCACGCTCGGCAGCGCCACGAATGCGGGCCGCAATCCCATATTGGAGAACGCCTGCGAAAGCCTTAGCGCGGCGCCATATTGCACGGGGCTCAACTCCCGTTTCGGCATCAGGATCACGGGCTGCCGCGGCAGCGTGGCCAACAGGCTGCGGATATCCTGCACCGAACCTCCGGCGAACGAATAAACCAGCCGCGTCGCCGCGGGATCGATGGACAACTCGTTGCCCCGACCGCGCTCGTCGATGCATCGTGTGGAGTCGATCTGGCTGCTCAGCACCACCCCCAAATCGAGGAATCCGCCCTGCGCCCGCAACTTGCGCAAGGGCAGCGAAATATCGATCTCCTCGCCCTCGTCGCTCGTGTGCCCGCGGCTGAAAGTCGCGCCGTTCAAGTCCACCATCTTGAGGAAGAGTCCGCCGCCGCCCCCGGGCAGCCGCTGCGAAAACACCGGCTCGCCGTTGACCAGCAACGTGACTGCCGCAGCTTCGGGAAACGGATGCAAATATTTGCCGCGAATTTCGACGCGCGCATCCTTCAGTTCCACGCCTTGCGGCACGGGAAAATAAAAATGCTGCTCGACGCCGCGATTATTGAGCGCCGCCGGTTTCGACAAACCCAAATCGCTCAACGACAATGTCCGCTCGACCTGCCGCCCGGCGGAAGCCTCCGCCCTGGCATCCGCCACGGCAAACCATGCGCATGTCGCGCACAAAAAAACAGCCACATGCCCGAAACGGGGCGGCATCCATTTCATACCCATAGATTATCCTCGAGACAAACCATTGCAGGCGCTTCCATCGCGCCTGCAATGGCCCGAAATCGCAGGGCCAGGCAGCGACATCAAACCCGCCCCACAAGTTTTCAAAAGCACGACTATCGATCGATGCGATCAGTATTAATTTTACCACCTGCTTCGCAAAACAATATCCATCGCGCGCCATAAACCGCGAAGTCCCGCGAACGAGGATTGGGCAAGAACGATTGCAACGAACGACCCCGCCTTGTTGACACCTCCTCCGATTTCACCAACACTCCCCGCCCCATGAAGGACTTATTCGTCACCGAAACCCGAGCGCGGCTGCGCACCTGGCTGGCGCTTGGCTATGCGCTGTTCATCGCGTACGCCAGCCTGTCTCCGTTCACCGGCTGGCGCGAGCAGGGGCTGAACTTTGCCGACGTGCTCGTTGCACCGCTGACGTTGACCTATACCCACTTCGATGCGGCGATAAACCTGCTCTCCTATCTGCCGCTCGGACTGCTGATCGCGCTGGCATTGCGCTCGCGTCTCGGCGCGCTGCCCAGCGTCGCGCTGGCGCTGGCATCCGGCATGCTGTTGTCGGCGGGCATGGAATATCTGCAGATGTATCTGCCGCGACGCATCAGCTCGAACATGGATCTGCTGTCCAACAGCACGGGGGCATTGCTCGGCGCATTGCTGGCGGTCAGCATCGCCTCCTGGACCCGGGTGTTCACGCTGCTGGTACTCTGGCGCAGCCGGCTGTTCCATCACGGCAAAGAGATGGACTTCGGACTGGCGCTCTTGGTACTGTGGATGTTCGGCCAGATCAACCCGTCGCTGCCTATGCTGGGCAACGTGTTCATCAGCGAAGTCGCGCGCCAGCCTTTCGTCGCACTGCCGCCCGCCCCGTTCGATATGTGGGAGAGCATCGCTGTGATGCTGAACCTGCTGATGCTGGGCACGCTGCTGCTGACGCTGCTGCGCTCGCCGCGCAATGTGGTGAGTGCGCTGCTGCTGGTGCTGAGTATCGTCGCGCTGGCAAAATTCGTCGCCGCCGCGCTGCTGCTGAAATCCTGGGCGCTGCTGCTGTGGATCAACGGCGAGGCAGTGCTGGGCATCCTGCTCGGCATGCTGTTGCTGTCCGCGCTGCTGTGGCCGCCGCGCGCGGTGATGATCTCGCTGGGCGCGGTGATCGCCGCCGGCTATTTCGTCATCGTAAACTTCCTGCTCGGCGACAGCACACCGGCCTCCGCCGCAAGCATCTACCACTGGCACTACGGCCACCTGCTGAACTACAACGGCCTCGCGCAGACTATCTCGCTGCTGTATCCGCTGCTGCTGCTGTGGCATCTGTGGCGCATCCGCAAAGTTTAAAACCTACTGCGCGTCTCGATTGCGGCGTTGCGCGGTGCTCGAAATCCTCATGTACTAAAAGTACATTCCGGTTTCTGCGCTCCGTGCGCCTTGCACTCGAACCGCTCGCTACGGTTTTCCGTGGTGTCCTATAATTCCGAACCATCTAACTTTGGAGCATCCGATGAGCTATTTCGACAAGCATGTCTTCTTCTGCACCAACCAGCGCGACGACGGCGAGGACTGCTGCGGCAACCACGGCGCGCAGGCAGCGCGCGACTACATGAAGAAGAAGGTGAAGGAACTGGGCGTCTCCAATCGCCACAACAATATTCGCATCAACTCCGCCGGCTGCATGGACCGCTGCGGCGAAGGCCCGGTGATCGTGGTCTATCCCGAAGGAACCTGGTACACCTTCGTCGACGAGAGCGACCTCGACGAGATCATCGAGGAACACTTGAAGAACGGCCGCGTGGTCGAGCGCCTGAAGATCTGATCCTGCACGGATGAATGCATTTTCAGGATGCGGCGTCAGCTGCGATTGTTTCGCTATTTATCGCGACAGGTCGAGAGTACTCATGGCCTGCTCGGCTGCGATTGAAAGGCCGCGTCTCTAACACCAGGCGGGGTGAGGGCCAAAATCGGCGGGGATGCAATAGGCCGGAATATATAGATATTCTGGTCTATTGACGGGGGATGGCGGGGCGGGGAGACTGCGCACCGTCCTATGCAAAATTCTGACGAGTTCTAACCAATTTCGTTAAAAACCGCCAAAGAAGTCTCATGCGCAATTTCATCAGTGCAGTTAGCATCACTCTATTTTGCTGTACCGCAGCCCATGCTCAAGACTGTAAAGATGGTCTAGCCGCCTACGTTGCTGGAAATTTTTCAAAGGCAATAGCAATTTTTCAACCTTTGGCTGCCCAAGGTGACTCCTGTGCACAATATCAACTAGGCGAAATGTATAAGCTTGGCCAAGGCATACCGCAAGACAAAACCAGAGCTCTAGAACTGTTCAAGCAATCTGCGGCAAGAGGTAACGACAAAGCAAAACTTCAGGCCATTTTTCTTGAGCAAGAACCCGTTTCCAGCAACGGAAAGTCCATACAATATTCAAAATAACTAAGGGGAGCAGAATGCAAAAAATATTATTTATTAGCGGAATGCTTTTGACCGTTATCGCCAACGGAGCGCAAGCAAAAGATCAAAAATTCATTGACTTTGCCTTAGAGCAAGCCCACAGCGCTGGCTTTAAGCGGTGTGACGCAGCAATCAAAGCCGTATTTGAACTTGCCGGAGGAGAGGACATGCGGATCGATGTTCGCTGGAAGGATGAGACGAAAAAGGACTCCTTTGAAATAAATTCTGTTTACGGGTCTAACGGAGATTCGGTATACATCAATAGCCGGTATAGATTCCACGCAAATAAATGCTTCATGAATAAAACGACAATCCTCACATCTTCAAAGTCATGTGTAGCCTATGCAAATGAAACGAATGCTTTCAAATTCAATGCAGAGATTCTCGATTATTCTTGGTTTAAAAATGATGGCGGGGTTCCAATGCATCTGAAGCCTTTAAATGGGGGATGCATCGCCATATTCCATGGTGATGGAACTTACTGACACAACTCGCGTAGGGCGGTGAGCTATAGGAGTTATCCGACGAATGAGGTTTTGGAATTATTAAGAGGAACAGACCACGGATTCCTGAATCAAGAAGGGGCAGCTTAAGCTGCCCCTTCTTTTAACTTCGACCTTGGCAATCACGCATTTTTTTGGCTGCGGCATCACACGCTACGTGTATGAGCCTTCACTGGAAAAACGCCAGAACAGCAGAATGCAAAATTCCGCTTACTCTTCCAGCAGGCTTCTTAACATCCAGGCGTTCTTTTGGTTCCGGCATCACGCGGCAAAAACGCCGCATGAGCCTACGCCGAAAGAACGCCAGCGCCGTTAAGCGCGACGTGTCTATTCCTCCAACAAGCTCCGCAGCATCCAGGCGTTCTTTTCATGCACCTCCATGCGGGCGGAGAGGAGGTCCACCGTCGGCTGGTCGCCGGCTTTTTCGGCGATGGGCAGCACTGCGCGGGCGGTGCGGACGACGGCTTCCTGGCCTTCGACGAGTTGCTTGATCATGTCTTTCGCGCTCACCTTGCCGCTGCTGTCCTTGATGCTGGTCAGGTCGGCGAATTCCTTGTAGCTGCCGGGGGCGGGATAGCCCAGCGCGCGGATGCGTTCGGCGACGAGGTCGATCGCGTTCCAGGTCTCGGTGTACTGGGTCATGAACATCAGGTGCAGGGTCTGGAACATCGGGCCGGTGACGTTCCAGTGGAAGTTGTGGGTCTTGAGGTACAGCGTGTAGGTGTCGGCCAGCATGCGCGACAGGCCGTCTGCGACTTTCTTGCGGTCCTTCTCGGGGATGCCGATGTTGATGTTCGATTTGCTCATGATGCGCTCCTTGTTGTTGGTTGTTCGAGGGGCCACTGACACAAAGCTACTGGATGCACTCTATACCGCACCCCGCAAAATTTCCACTACACTTCCCGCATGGATAAAGAACTGCTGCCTTACCGCCGAAACCCGTTGCTGCTCTTCAGCTACAACCTGCTCGCGCCGCTTTACGACCTGGTCATCGAACACGTGATGCACGAGGCACGCAAACGCTCGCTGCGCGCGTTGCCTGCGGATACGCCGGGGCGCGTGCTGGTGAGCGGGGCGGGAACCGGGCTGGACCTGCCGCTGCTGCCGAGGCTGCACCGCTATGCCGCACTGGATTTCAGCGATTCGATGCTGCGCCGCGCGGTGCCGCGCGGGAAGGGGCTGGAGGTGGACTATGTGCTGGGCGACAGCATGGAGTTGCCGTTCGCCGACGCGTCGTTCGACCATGTGGTGCTGCACCTGATCGTCGCGGTGGTGCCGCAGCCGGAGCTGTGCCTGGCCGAGGCGGCGCGCGTGCTGAAGCCGGGCGGCACCGTGATCCTGTTCGACAAGTTCCTGCATCCGCACCAGCACGCGTGGCTGCGCCGCGCGCTGAACCCGCTGACGCGCCGCTTCGCCACGCGCATGGATGTGGTGTTCGAGGACACGCTGCGCGAAGCTCCCGGGCTGCGGGTGGTCAGCGACGAGCCGATGCTGGCCGGCGGCTGGTTCCGCCGCATCGTGCTGCGCAAGGGCTGAGCGCCGGAGAATCATCGGGTTATCGATACGCCGGCGGTTTCTGGTACAGTCCCTTTTGAAATGAGTCCCCGTTCCCTTTCCATCCTTCTGCTGGCCTGGTTCCTCCTGCTCCCTGCAGCCGCGCAAGCCGCGCCGCTGACGGTCGATCCGTCCATGCCTTCGTATGTGCTGTCTGAAAACACCGAGGTGCTGGAAGATCCGGGCAACCGCCTGACCATCGCGGACATGGACGCACACGAGGCGGAATTCCAGCCGGCCAGGCTGCCCGGCCCGAACAAGGCGAACGATGCGCTGAACTTCGGTTATTCCTCCTCGGCCTGGTGGCTGCGCGTCAAGATAGACAACCCCGGCGCGGCGCAGGACAGGATGCTGCTGGAGGTCGCCTATCCCACGCTGGACCGCGTCGAGTTCTATTCCCGCGACGCAAACGGCTGGCAAAGACTCGAAGCCGGCGACCTGATGCCGTTCGCAGAGCGGCCGTTCATCCATCGCAACTTCGTGTTCCCGCTGCGGCTCGCCGCCGGCAAACAGACTTTCTACCTGCGCGTCCAGTCCCACGGCTCGGTGACCGTGCCGCTGCAACTGTGGCAGGCCGCCGCATTCGAGCGCGAAAACCAGCGCAGCTATGTCGTGCTGGCGCTGTATTTCGGCATGCTGCTGGCGCTGATGGCGTACAACCTGTTGCTGTATCTCTCGCTGCGCGAGCGCGCCTACCTGGTCTATGTGCTCTTCGTCGCCAGCCTGGCGACCGGGCTGCTGTCGCTGAACGGGCTGGGCAACCAGTTCCTGTGGCCGAACTGGCCGGCATGGGGCAATGTGGCGCTGCCGTTCGGCTTCTGCATGGCCGGGCTGTTCGGCACGCTGTTCACGCGGGTGTTCCTCGACACGAAGAACACCGTGCCGCGCCATGACCGGATGCTGGCCGTCCTCGGCGCGCTGTTCGCCCTGACCGGACTCGCGGCGCTGGCGCTGCCCTACTACTGGTCCGCGATGGCGGTGTCGCTGCTCGGCGCGATCACGCCGTTCGTCATCATCAGCAGCGGCGTCATCGGGCTGCGCGGCGGGCATCCCGGGGCGCGCTACTTCCTGCTGGCCTGGACGCTGCTGATGATAGGCGTTGCGGTGCAGGGCTCGCGCAACATGGGCTGGCTGCCGACCAACCTGATCACGCTGCATGCGATCCAGATCGGCTCGGCGCTGGAGATGCTGCTGCTCTCCTTCGCGCTGGCCGACCGCATCAACGCGATGCGCCGCGAACGCGACGCCGCGCAGGCGCAGATCATCGAGATGATGGGGCAGCGGTTGAACGCGATGATGAGCGTTATCCCGGACATCGTGTTCTACAAGGACAGGAACGGCGTGTTCCTCGGCTGCAACAAGGCATTCGAGACGCTGGTCGGCCGCGGCGAGCGAGACATCGTCGGCAAGACCGATTTCGACCTCGTGCCGCACGACAAGGCGCGCTTCTTCCGCGAGCAGGACGAACTGATGCTCGCGAGCGAAAAACCCCGCCGCAACGAGGAGTGGGTCCAGACCGCGGACGGCCGGCGCATCCTGCTGGAGATGGTGAAGACGCCGCTGTACGGCGCGCGCGGTGTACCGGTCGGGCTGATCGGCGTCGGGCGCGACATCACCGAACGTCAACTCAGCATGGAGCTGGAACGGCTGCGTAACAGCATCTTCGAACTGCTCGCCAACGGCGCGGCGCTGTCCGACATCCTCACCCAGATCGTCGGCTACGTGGAGCAATCGCGCAGTGGCATGACATGCTCCATCCTGCGGCTGGATGAGACCGGCAAACGCCTGCTGCCGGGCGCTGCTCCCAGCCTGCCGGAAGCCTACAATCAGGCGGTCGACGGCCTGCCCATCGGCGACGCGGTCGGCTCCTGCGGCACCGCGGCCTTCCGCAACGAGCGGATGGTCGTCGAGAATATCCACGAGCATCCGTACTGGACGCCCTATCCCGGCATACTCGCGCTGGCGAAAGAGGCCGGGCTGGTGTCCTGCTGGTCGGAGCCGGTGCGCTCCAGCAAAGGCGAGGTGCTGGGCACGTTCGCGATCTACCGCCGTCAGGCGGGCGCGCCGGACGACGCCGATATCGAGCTCATCCAGCAGGCGGCCAACCTCGCCAGCATCGCCATCGAGCGCAAGCGCGCGGAAGACCTGATCTGGCACCAGGCCAACTACGACAGCGTCACCGGCCTGCCCAACCGCCGCCTGTTCCGCGACCGGCTCGAACAGGAGATGCGCAAGACCGACCGCAACAGACAAACGCTGGCGCTGCTGTTCATCGACCTCGACCGCTTCAAGGAGGTAAACGACACGCTGGGCCACGATGTGGGCGACCTGCTGCTGATCGACGCGGCGCACCGCATCAGCGAATGCGTGCGCAGCTCGGACACCGTAGCGCGGCTCGGCGGCGACGAGTTCACCGTGATCCTGCCGCACCTGAACGATGCCGGCCGCAGCGAACAGGTGGCGGAGCACATCATCGACGCGCTGGCACAGCCGTTCCAGATAGGCGGCGAGACCGTGTATATCTCCGCCAGCATCGGCATCACGCTGTATCCCGGCGATGCGGCCGGTATCGAGGGGCTGCTGAAGAATGCCGACCAGGCGATGTATGTCGCGAAGAACAGCGGGCGCAACTGCTTCAGCTACTTCACCAGCCGGATGCAGGAACACGCGCAGCACCGCCTGCACCTGAGCCGCGACCTGCGCAACGCGCTCCCGGCCGGGCAGATGGAGCTGTTCTTCCAGCCCATCGTCGACCTGCGCAGCGGGGACATCGTCAAGGCCGAGGCGCTGATCCGCTGGCGGCATCCCGAGCGCGGCATGGTCAGCCCGGCGGAATTCATCCCGCTGGCCGAGGAAGTCGGCCTGATCGGGGAGATCGGCGACTGGGTGTTCCGCGAGGCCGCGGGATGGATGAAGCGGTGGCACGAACGGGGATACTCATGCACCCAGGTCAGCGTGAACAAGTCGCCGGGACAGTTCGTCGTGGAAGAACGGCATTCGGGCTGGCTGTCCCATCTGGACGAACTCGGCCTGCCGGGAACATGCCTGGTGATCGAGATCACCGAGGGCCTGCTGCTGGACGCGCGCGCCGACGTCACCGGCAAACTGCTGCAGTTCCGCGATGCCGGCATCCAGGTTGCGATAGACGACTTCGGCACCGGCTACTCGTCGCTGTCCTACCTGAAGAAATTCGACATCGACTACCTGAAGATCGACCGCTCCTTCGTGCGCGACCTCGCCACCGACCCGAACGACCTCGCCCTGTCGGAGGCCATCATCGTGATGGCGCACAAGCTCGGGCTGAAGGTGGTGGCGGAAGGCGTGGAGACGACGGAGCAGCGCGACATGCTGACGGCCGCCGGCTGCGACTATGTGCAGGGCTACCTGTACGCGAAACCGATGCCGGCGGAGGAATTCGACGCGATGCTGGCGAACGGAAAGACGTTCAGGAACTGACCCTGCGGCAGTAGCAGTAGACGAACTGCTGCACCGATCCTGACGGCGTGTGGTGCGCCTCCTTGCGGTGTTGCAACAGCGTGAACGCTTCGCCGAATTCGCCGTGCAACCCGTCCGGGCTGTAGCGCATCACCGGCAGGCCGCTGCATTTCTCCGGGCCGTCCTCGGCGAAGGTCGCGACGATCACATGGCCGCCCGGCTTCACCGACCGGAACACCCTGCGCACATAGGCCTCGCGCTGTTCCGGCGTCGTGAGGAAATGGAACACCGCGCGGTCGTGCCAGACGTCGTAACGGTTCGCGGGCAGGTCCGCCCCGGTGATGTCCGCCTCGATCCAGCGCACCCTGTTCTCCTGCGCACCCAGACGCCGGCGCGCCGCGCCCAGCGCAGCGGCGGAAAGGTCGAGCACCGTCAGGTCGCCATAGCCTTCCGCCACCAGATCGTCCACCAGCGTCGAGGCTCCGCCGCCGACGTCGATGATCGCGGCGTCCTTGCCGACGCCGGTCGCATGGATGAAGCCCAGCGAGGATTCGGCATGCGGCTGGAACCAGCTCACCGCATCGGCGGACTTGGTTTCGTAGACTTTTTCCCAGTGTTGCTTCGATTGCATGCTTCCTCCCTCGATCTGATTACCGCACATTATCCAGCCGCAGGATACCCGGCAAAAACACTTCCGTCACCAGCAGCGGTGCGCCGTGCAGCGTGAACAGCGAGCGGCGCGCCCACAGCCGCTCCGGCGCATCGCCCAGTGCGGCGCTGCGGTGCAGCGGATGATGCGCATGCAGCGCCTTGTAGTGCAGCGGCCGGCGCTCGACCTGCGGATGCGAGAACAGCAGCTCGCCCAGCGGCCGGCTGCCGAGGCCGCGCACCGCGCCCCAAGCGCCGCGCAGGTGCTCCGGCGCACAGGCGGAGTGCGCGAACACCACCGGCCGGCCGTCGGCATACAGGAACACCTCGCGCGACCAGGCGAGCCGGTGCGGCGCGAGGCCCAGCAGCGCGGACTCGTCGAACGCGATGCGCGCCAGCCCGCTGCGCACCGGGCGCACCGTGAAGTCTGCGCAGCGCCCGCGGATGCGCTGCGTCAGCGAGCCGCGATCGCGCAGCCAGGGCGCGAGCTTCGCGTCGCAGCCGACCGCCGCGCCGTGCCAGTAATCGTCGATATTCTTGCCGTCAGACATGCAGGTAATCGTGTTTGTTAGCCATCCAGCGCTGCAGATGCGCGCGCGCCGCCTCGGGGTGATGCTGCAGCAACTCGTCGGCGACGAGCCGCGCCTGATCCAGCAGCTCCTCGTCCTCGTTCAGGTCGGCGAAGCGCAGCATCGCCACGCCGCTCTGCCGCGCGCCGAGCAACTCGCCCGGACCGCGCAATTGTAAATCCTGTTGCGCGATCTCGAAGCCGTCGTTGCTCTCGTAGATGATCTTCAGCCGCGCCCGTGCCAGCTCAGACAGCCTGTCGCCTTGGTACAACAGCACGCACATGCTCTCCGCAGCGCCCCGTCCGACGCGGCCGCGCAGCTGGTGCAGCTGCGCCAGCCCCATGCGCTCGGCGTGGTCTATCACCATCAGGCTCGCATTCGGCACATCGACGCCGACCTCGATCACCGTGGTTGCGACCAGCAGCTGCAACTCGCCCGCCTTGAACGCGGCCATGATCGCCGCCTTCTCCGCCGGGGGAAGCTTGCCGTGCGCGAGGCCGACGCGCAGTTCGGGGAACGCCTCGGTGAGCAGCTGATGGGTCTCGATGGCGGTCTGCAGTTGCAGCGCCTCCGACTCGTCGATCAGCGGGCACACCCAGTACGCCTGCTGACCCTTCAGGCAGGCCGCGCGCACGCGCTCGAACACCTCGTCGCGGCGTCCGTCGCTGACCAGCTTGGTGACCACCGGCGTGCGCCCCGGCGGTAGTTCATCGATCACCGACACGTCGAGGTCGGCGTAGTAGCTCATCGCCAGCGTGCGGGGGATGGGCGTCGCGCTCATCATCAACTGGTGCGGTTCCTGCATAACCACATCGATGCTCCCCTCTGTCCGTTCGTGGTGAGCTTGTCGAACCACCTTCTCTGCAGACTCATGCCCTTCGACAAGCTCAGGGCGAACGGTTTGAGAAGATTTACCCTTGTTGCGCAGGGCCAGCCGCTGCTGCACGCCGAACTTGTGCTGCTCGTCGACGATGGCGAGGCCGAGGTTGCGGAACTCGACGCTCTGTTGGAACAGCGCATGCGTGCCGATAGCGAGCATCGTGTCGCCGCTGGCGATACGCTCGGCGGCCGCGGTCTTTTCCTTCTTCTTCAGACTGCCGGACAGCCATACCGGATCGACGCCGAGCGGTGTGAGCCACTCGTGCAACTTGAGGTAGTGTTGTTCGGCAAGAATCTCGGTCGGCGCCATCAGTGCGACCTGGTAGCTGTTCTCTATCGCCTGCAACGCCGCGAGCGCGGCGACGATGGTCTTGCCGCTGCCGACGTCGCCAAGCAGCAATCGCTGCATCGGATGCGGCTGCGCAAGGTCATGGGATATTTCGGCATACACCTTCCGCTGCGCGCCGGTCAGCGCGAACGGCAGCTTCGCCAGCAGCGCATCGGTCAACCTGTGCTGCGGTGCGAGTGCGGCTGCGACGCGCTTGCTGCGCTCGCGGTGATGCACGCGCATCGACAATTGCTGCGCCAGCAGCTCGTCGAACTTGATGCGCTGCCAAGCCGCGTGGCTGCGGTCTTCCAGCATGCTCGCGGAGATGTCCGGCGCGGGGTTGTGCAGCAGCCGCAAGCTGCTGTCGAAGTCCGCCAGTTTCAGTCGCTTGCGCACCGGCTCAGGCAACGTGTCGGAGAGCGGCAGTACCTCAAGTGCGTTGGCGATCAGCTTGCGCAGCACGATCTGTGACAGCCCGGCGGTGGTCGGGTACACCGGAGAGAGGCTGGTGTTCAACGGCGTGTCGTCGTCAACCGCGCGGCACTTCGGGTGCACCATCTCCAGGCCGTAATAGCCCATGCGCACCTCGCCGACGGCGCGTATCTGCCGGCCAACGGCCAACTGTTTCTGCTGGCTGGGATAGAAGTTCAGGAAGCGCAGATACAACTCGTCGTCGCCCTCCTGCAACCGGCACACCAGCGTGCGGCGCGGGCGGAACGTCACCTCGTTGTGGGTGACGATGCCCTGCACCTGCACCGTTTCGCCGGGCTGCACCGTCGCGATGGGCGCGAGATGGGTCTCGTCCTCGTAGCGCAGCGGCAGGTGCAGCAGCAGGTCAGAGCGGTGACGGATGCCCAGCTTGGCGAGTTTGGCCAGCGTTGCCGGAGGGATTTTTGCGGGCGTGACCAAGGAGTCCGGCAGTTTAGTTGGCGAGTCTTGCGACGCGGTCATCGGCCATTCTGAGCCGGTCGGCCAGAACACGCAAAAAAGCCTGGTTGAAATGCAACTGGCAATGGTCGGAGAGTTGCGCGAGCAGTTCCGGCGATATTTTCAGCACGGTGACCTCGGTCATGGCGCTCACGGTGGCCGAGCGGGCAACGATCTTGCCGCTGATATAGGACATTTCGCCGAAGCAGTCGCCGCTGCGGATGACGTTGAGCAGGCGCCCGTTTTTGGTCACGCTCACGTTGCCGTCGATGATGATGTAGAAATCATCGCCCATCTCGTCTTCATGCATCAGTACCGTTTGTGGCGGCTGCCTCTGCCATTCCCCGACGCGCAGAATCTCCCACAATTCGACATCGGTAAAGTCGCTGAACAACGACATTTCGCGCAAGGTGGTGAATTTTTCGGTCTGGTTGATCTCGATGTCGCTTTGTTCGAAACGTCCCAGCGAGGCGAGATCGTTGCCGAAATCCTTCCAGTTCTGGTAACGCGTTTTCTTGTCCTTTTGCATGGCGTGCAGAACCACGCGTTCCAGTTCGAGGGGGATGTCGGCGCGCAGGGAGCGGGGAGGGGGCGGCTCGATATAAAGTATCTGATGGGTCAGGGCGGCTATGTTGTGCGCGTGGTACGGCGTGCGTCCGGTGAGCAGGCGATACATGACCACGCCGAGAGAGTAGATGTCGGTCTGATGCGTCGGGACTTCTCCGCGAACCTGTTCCGGGGACATATAACCGGGCGATCCGAGGTTGTTCACCTGCGTCTGCTCGATGTTCAGCAGCAAGGCCGCGCCCATGTCGGAAATCTTGATGTCGCCGTCCTTGGTCAGAAGCATGTTGGCGGGTTTGATGTCGCGGTGGATCACGCCGTTGAACTGCGCATAATTCAGGGCGCGGCAGCACTTGAACATGAATTCAACCACGCGGTCCATGGGCAACAGGTTGTCCGGCTCGGAATACTTTTCGAGCGTGCCGCCGCTGACATATTCCATCGCGATGTAGCTGGCGTCGTCGCTGATCAGCGCATCGTGGATCTCCACGATGTGCGGATGCGACAGCTTGCCCGCCAGCGATGCCTCGTTGTCAAGCTGGCGACGGTACAGCTTGCCCATCTTGGGGTCGTTCAATATCTCCTGTTTCAGAAGCTTGATTGCGACCTCTCGCTTTGCGAACGAGTCGAAGCCGAGAAATACGGTGCTGCTGGCTCCGTGCCCGAGTTTCCGGGTAAGGGTGTATTTGCCGAGGGTCGCGGGTAACTTCATATGGACGAAGGTTTTGCTGTGGTGTGGGGCCGGCCTGCGCGGAAATCAATCCTGCAAATACATCACCCCATCTGCTTCCACCAGCGCACCGCGCGGCAGCGAGGCGACGCCGACCGCGGCGCGCGCCGGGTAAGGCTGGTGGAAATAGGTCGCCATGATCTCGTTGACCTTCGCGAAGTTGCCGAGATCGGTCAGGAAGATGTTCAGCTTCACCACGTCGTCCATGCTGCCGCCCGCGGCGACGGTGACCGCGCGCAGGTTCTGGAACACGCGATGGATCTGCGCCTCGATGCCGTCGACCATCTGCATGCTGACCGGGTCGAGGCCGATCTGGCCGGAAAGGTAGACGGTGTGGTCTACGCGCACCGCCTGGGAATAAGTGCCGATCGCGGCGGGCGCGTCCGGGGTCTGGATGATGGTCTTGTTCGACATGTGATCTCCTTGGAAATGAAACCGCGCCTTGGCGGCGCGGCGAAATGTGTTCGGATTATAGCGAAAGCCAATGGGGGCAGGATGATTTGACGGTGTGTCAAATACGGCTCGTTTCGAGGACACACTTTGCAACGCCGTAGGTGCGATTAGCGTAGCGTAATCGCACTAATGTCATACCTCCGATTACGCTGCGCTAATCGGAGCTACGCGGGCTGCCACAGATTTTCGAGTTGTGGGGTACAACTATCTATAGGGTTGGCATCAAATTTTTCTTCGCCCCTTGAAACGCCCAGCATCCTATCTACCCGCAACTTCCCCTGCAACCAGAAAAAAGGCCTATATATTTTTTGAAAATATATAGGCCTGGTTGATCGTCCTGGGGCTGCCGCCCTGCCGCTCAGGTGATCACCGTCGGCTTGTCGCGCCCCGTGCGTTGCCTCAATTCGGAGATTTGCAGCGCAATGCCGATCAGCGTCGCCAGCGCTTCCTGCGCATCGAGGTGATGTTTTTCGGCATCCGGCTCGAAGCTCTCCAGATAGATGCGCAGCGTCGCGCCCTCGGTGCCGGTGCCGGACAGGCGGAACACGATGCGCGAGCCGTCGACGAACAGGATGCGTATGCCCTGCCCGGTGCTGACGCTGCCGTCCACCGGGTCGGTGTAGCTGAAGTCGTCGCACAGCTTCACCTGCAGGTGGCCGAACTGCGCGCCAGTCAGCGAGGCGAAGCTGTCCTTCAGCAGCTTCATCACGCCGTTGGCGGCGTCGATCGGGATGCCTTCGTAGTCGTGGCGCGAATAGACGTTGCGGCCGTAGTGAGCCCAGTGCTCGCGCACGATGGCTTCGAGGGACTGCTTGCGTCTCGCTACGATGTTCAACCAGAACAGCACCGCCCACAGGCCGTCCTTTTCGCGCACGTGGTTGGAGCCGGTGCCGAAGCTCTCTTCGCCGCACAGCGTGACCTTGCCCGCGTCCATCAGGTTGCCGAAGAACTTCCAGCCGGTCGGCGTTTCGTAGCAGGGGATACCCAGCGCCTTGGCGACGCGGTCGGCGGCTTCGCTGGTGGGCATCGAGCGGGCGATGCCCGCGAGACCAGCCTTGTAGCCGGGCGCCAGCGTGGCGTTCGCGGCGATCAGCGCGAGGCTGTCGGAAGGCGTAACAAAGAAGCCCTTGCCCAGGATCATGTTGCGGTCGCCGTCGCCGTCCGAGGCCGCACCGAAATCCGGCGCATCCTTGCCGTACAGGATCTCGACCAGCTCATGTGCATACGTCAGGTTGGGATCGGGATGGCCGTTGCCGAAGTCAGGCAGCGGCACGGCGTTCATTACGCTGTCTGTCGGCGCGCCGAGGCGATTCACCAGTATCTCGCGCGCATACGGACCGGTGACCGCGTGCATCGCGTCGAACTTGATGCGGAAGCCGCCGGACAGCAGATTGCGGATTGCGCCGAAGTCGAACAGCGATTCCATCAGTTCGGCGTAGTCGGCGACCGGATCGATCACCTGAACCTTCATGGCTCCCAATGCGGTTTCGCCCAGTTCGTCCAGCGCCACATCGGCGGCATTGAGGATGCGGTATTCGGTTATCGCCTTGCTGCGGGCGAAGATCGCCTCGGTGACGTTTTCGGTCGCCGGGCCGCCGTTGCCGCCGTTGTACTTGATGCCGAAGTCGCCGTCCGGCCCGCCGGGATTGTGGCTGGCCGACAGGATGATGCCGCCGTAAGTGCCGTATTTGCGGATCACGCAGGAGGCGGCGGGCGTCGACAGGATGCCGCCACGGCCCACCAGCACGCGCCCGAAGCCGTTGGCAGCGGCCATTCTCAGGATGATCTGGATCGCCTCGCGGTTGTAGTAGCGGCCGTCCCCGCCGAGCACCAGCGTCGAGCCCGCCGGGGCCTTGATGGTGTCGAAGATGGACTGGACGAAGTTCTCCAGGTAGTTCGGTTGCCGGAACACCGGCACGCGTTTGCGCAAACCGGAGGTGCCGGGTTTCTGGTCGGTAAAGGCTGTGGTTGCAACCGCGCGGACTTGCATGGCGTTCCTCCCGTTGGATGAAATCCTTTTCGCCCATATTACCACCGCGAAGCGCGCTGCCGCGCCTGTTCCCCTGCACCGCAATTCCTGCAATAATCGCGGACACTAAATAGATATCCATCCAAAGAGAGAAACACGACATGTTGAGTCAAGACGATTTGAAGCGCGCGGTAGCCAAGGCTGCCATCGAATATGTGCCGGTCGATTGCATCGTCGGCGTGGGCACCGGCTCCACCGCCAACTTCTTCATCGACGAACTGGCGAAGATCAAGCACAAGATCCGCGGCGCGGTCGCCAGCTCCGAGGCATCGGCCAAGCGCCTGCAGGGACACGGCATCGAGGTGCTGTCGCTGAACGACGCCGGCGACCTGCCGGTGTACGTGGACGGCGCTGACGAGATTACCCGTCACATGCACATGGTCAAGGGCGGCGGCGGCGCGCTGACGCGCGAGAAGATCGTCGCGGCGGCCAGCAAGAAGTTCATCTGCGTGTGCGATTCCAGCAAGCTGGTCGACGTGCTGGGCAAGTTCCCGCTGCCGATCGAAGTGATCCCGATGGCGCGCAGTTCCGTGGCCCGCCAGCTGGTCGCGCTGGGCGGTCAGCCCAAGCTGCGTGAAGGCTTCACCACCGACAACGGCAACCTCATCCTCGATGTGCATAACCTGCAGATCATGAATCCGGTCGAGCTGGAGACCACGCTGGACCACATCGCCGGCGTCGTGACCAACGGCCTGTTCGCGCGCCGTCCGGCCGACGTGCTGCTGCTCGGCACGCCGGAAGGCGTGAAGACGATGACCGCCGGCATGTAACCGGACTGTCACATTCGTTCCATACACTAGCCGGTCAATCTTTTCAGGAGCGCCACATGCCCAGCAATGACCACATCTCCCGCCAGTTCGACGCCGAACTGGAAGCCATCCGCGCCAACGTGCTGCAGATGGGCGGCCTGGTCGAGAGCCAGATCAAGAGCGCCATCGAATCCCTGCTGTCCGGCGATGTCGCGCTGATGACCCGCGTGATCGAGGACGACCACCGCGTCAACGCGATGGAAGTGAAGATCGACGAGGCCTGCAGCCAGGTGATCGCACGCCGCCAGCCGACCGCGGGCGACCTGCGGTTGGTGATGACGGTGGTCAAGACCATCACCGACCTGGAACGCATCGGCGACGAGGCAGAGAAGATCGCGCGCATGGCCAAGCTGCTGTCGCAGAAGCACGGCCTCGCGCTGCCGCGCTACCACGAGATCAGCCATGCGGCGGAGATTGCCGTGGAGATGCTGCGCAAGTCGCTGGACGCGTTTGCGCGCCTGGACGTGGCGATGGCCGCCCAGGTGGTGCGCCAGGATGACCAGGTGGACGAGGAATTCCGCGCCATCATGCGCTACCTGATCACCTTCATGATGGAAGACCCGCGCACGATCTCCACCTCGCTGGAAATCCTGTTCGTCGCCAAGGCCATCGAGCGCATCGGCGACCACGCCAAGAACATGTCCGAATACGTGATCTACATGGTCAAGGGCCGCGACGTGCGCCACGTCACCGTGGACGAGATCGAGCGCGAAGTACAGAAGTAACCCGAGAAGTGCAGCACCAGCCTATCCTCGCTGCCATCGACCTCGGGTCGAACAGCTTCCGGCTGCAGATCGCACGCGCGGAGGGCGACCAGCTGTACATGCTGGACGGGCTGCGCGAACCGGTGCGCCTCGCCGCCGGCCTCACTCCCGAGAAATATCTGGATGCCGAAGCCCAGCAGCGCGCGCTGGCGACGCTCGGCCGCTTCGCCGAACGGTTGCGCGGGCTGCCGCGCGAGGCGGTGCGCGTCGTCGGCACCAACTCGCTGCGCGTCGCGAAAAATGCCGCCGACTTCATCCCGCAGGCCGAGCATGTGCTGGGTTTTCCGATCGACGTCATCTCCGGCCTGGAAGAGGCCAGGCTGATCTACATCGGCGTCGCGCACGAACTGCCGCCGTCGGACGACAACCGGTTGGTGATCGACATCGGCGGCGGCTCGACCGAATTCATCATCGGCAACGGCCTCGCACCGCTGAAGCTGGAGAGCCTGTACATGGGCTGCGTCAGTTTCACCAAGCGCTTCTTCCCGGAGAACCGGATCACCAAGCAGAACCTGAAGCAGGCCGAACTGGCGGCGCGCAACGAGTTGCAGGCCATCGCCGGCGAATATCGCGGCCACTGGCAGCAGGCGTTCGGTTCTTCCGGCACCGCCAAGGCGCTTGCCGAGATACTGGAAATGAACGGCTACAGCGACGGCGGCATCACCCGCGAGGGGCTGGAGCGGCTGCGCGCGCAGCTGCTGAAGGTCGGCGAGGTGCAGCGTCTGGAGCTGCAAGGCCTGCGACCGGACCGCATGCCGGCGCTGGCCGGCGGCTTCGCGATCATGTCCGCCGCGTTCTGCGAGCTGGAGATCGAACGCATGCAGTTCGCCCCGACCGCGTTGCGCGAGGGCGTGCTCTACGACCTGTGGGGCCGTTTCCACCACAACGACATGCGCGACGTCACCGTGAAGCAGTTCATGACGCGCTATCGTCTCGACGCCGCCCAGGCCCGGCGCGTGGCGACGCTCGCCGAAGAGCTGGCCCGCCATTTCCTCGGCGACGAGTTCGGCGAAACGGCGCAGCAGGTGCTGTCCTGGGCCGCCAGCCTGCACGAGGTCGGCATCAGCGTTGCGCACAGCGGCTACCACAAGCATACCGCCTACATCCTGAAGAACGCCGACATGCCCGGCTTCTCCAAAAAGGAACAGGCGCGCCTGAGTGCGCTGACGCTGGCGCAGCGCGGCAGCCTGGAGAAACTGCAGGGGCAGCTGCCCGATACCGAGGATATGGTGCTGGCGATGAGTCTGCGCCTGGCCGTGCTGTTCCGCCGCAACCGCAGCGATGCGCCGCTGCCGGCGATAAAGGGGCGGTTCAGCGGAACCAAGTTCCACCTCGCTATCGCGGCGGACTGGCTCGCGCAGAACCCCCTGACCGAAACCGCGCTGCAGGAAGAGAGCGGCCAGTGGAAATCGCTCGATGTCAGCTTGCAGGTGCAGAAGGGCTGAGCATCAGCACGAGGGTGAGGTCTTCGCAGACCATCCCCCAGATTATTCAGGCAGGAACGAACGGACGATATTCAGCGCGGTATCCGTCGCACCGCGATTGGCCGCGACGAACCCGGCGCAGCCTTGGCGCATATCCGACAGCGCAGCCGCATCTCCCAGCAAACGTTGCGCTTCTGCGACCAGCTCGCCGACATCACTGACCTGATGTGCCGCGCCTGCGGCCACCGCGAGACGCGTCGCCTCGGCAAAATTGTAGGTATGCGGCCCGACCAGTACCGGCGTGCCGACTGCGCAGGCCTCGATCAGGTTTTGCGCGCCATAGGGCAGCAGGCTGCCGCCGATGAAGGCGAGATCGGCCGCGGCGTAATAGGCAAACATCTCTCCCATGCTGTCGCCCAGCACCGCCCGCACCGATGGATCGATCGCGCTATCCTCCGACCGGCGCCGATAAGAAATACCCCGCTGCTCCAGCATCGCGGCGACTTCGGCGAAACGCTGCGGATGGCGCGGCACGATCACAAGCAGCCAGTCTGCTGCGTCAAGTTGCGGCGACAGCGCATCGAGCAGCAATGCCTCCTCGCCCTCGCGGGTGCTGGCGGCGAGGAACACGCGGCGCTCCGTGCCGAACTGCGTGCGTAGCCGCCGCCCCAGCGTCAGCATCTCCGGCGGCGCTTCGATGTCGAACTTGAGATTGCCCATCAGCGATACGTTGTTTGCCCCCAATGCCGTCAATCGCGCGGCATCGTCTGCAGTCTGGGCGGCAACCGCGGACAGTTGTTCCAGCGCGCAACGCGTCAATGTCTCGAATCGCGCATAGCCGCGCGCCGACTTCTCCGACATGCGCGCATTCAGCAGCACCAGCGGCACGCCCCGTTTGTGTGCCGCCGCTATCAGGTTGGGCCAGATCTCGGTCTCCATCAGGATGCCGAGTTGTGGATTGAAATGGCGCAGAAAGGCGTTCACCGCGAACGGATAGTCGTAAGGCAGATAGGCGCGCAGCACATCGTCGCCGTAGAGTTGTTCGCCGGCGGCGCGCCCGGTGGGCGTCGCGTGGGTGAGCAATATCCGGTGATCCGGATAAGTCGCGCGTAGTCTTGCGACCAGGCTCTGCGTCGCGCGCGTCTCGCCGACCGACACCGCATGCAGCCAGATCAGCGGCTTGCCGTCCCGCCCGAGATCATCATCCACGGGATAGGAACCGAAGCGTTCGGCGACATGGCGCAGATATTCCGGCTGTTTGCGCGCGCGCCACAGCAGGCGCAGCAGGACATAGGGCAACAGCAGCCACAGCGCGGCTGTATACAGGAGTCTCATTGAAGGTGGGCAGCGGCCTGAATCATGCCGCGCATGGTAGTGGCGTTAAGCATGGCGCTCAAGAAAAACATTTGTTGCCGCCCCGCGAGACAACTAGAATGCGGCCATTCCTGATTAAGTCCCCATCCAACATCCGCGCATGAAAATCCTCGTCGTCAGACTGTCCTCGCTGGGCGACATCCTGCACCTGTTCCCGGCGATCAGCGACCTGCGCCGTTGCCAACCGGATGCGGAAATCCACTGGCTGGTCGAGCCGGCCTTCGCCGAAGTGGCGGGCTGGCATCAGGGCGTGGACAGGGTGATCCCCGTGCCGCTGCGGGCACACAAGAAAACCTGGTGGAAGGTGCCTGCCTTGCTGGGCAGGCTGCGCAAACAGCTGCATGTGGAGAACTACGACCTTGTGCTCGATGCCCAGGGCCTGCTGAAGAGCGCGCTGCTGGCAAGGCTGGCCGGCAGGCCGGTCTGGGGCTTCTCCGCCGCAAGCGCGCGCGAATCGCTGGCGGCAAGGTTCTACCAACGCACTGCCGACATTCCCACGGGCCTGCATGTCATCGACAAGAACCGCCGGCTGGTAGCACAACTCTTCTCCACCGATGCGTCATGGCCGCTCGACTACGGCCTTGCACAGTTCCGCGAACGGCAACTGCAAACAGCGCTGCCCGACGCGCTCGCCGAACCGACCGCACAGCCTTATCTGGTGCTGCTGCACGGCACCACCTGGAACAGCAAATACTGGCCCGAGTCTTCCTGGAAGGAATTGATAACGCTACTGACGAGCAACGGCTGGCGCTGCCTGCTACCCTGGGGCAACGAGGTGGAGCGCGAACGTGCCGAACGCCTGCAGATCGCAGGCGGCGCGAACGCCTTCGTCCTGCCGAAGCTGAAACTGACCGAGCTGATGGGGGTGCTGATGCGCGCCCGCGCCTTCGTCAGTGTCGAAAGCGGCATCGGCCATCTGGCGGCCGCACTCGACCTGCCCGGCGTGATGCTGCACGGTCCGACCGACCCGGCCTACAGCGGCATACTGGGCAAGTCGTGCATACACCTGGCCAGCGGCATGGATTGCTCGCCCTGCTTCAAACGGGACTGCCCGAAGATCGCTTTGCCGGACGACTATCCGCCATGCCAGTTGCTGATCGCGCCAATAGAGGTCTACCGAAGCTGCACCGGGACCGCGCCCGGAAACGGCAGCGACCTTGCCGGATAAACTGTTAAAATCCGCGCCTTCTCCCCACTGTAGAACCGCATGATGCATTACGCCCCGCTGGTCGCCCTGATGACGACGATGCTGGCGCTGACGTTGATCCTGACAGTCGGCCGGCGCGCCGTCGTCCACGACATTCCCAACGAGCGATCGCTGCATGACAAGCCGGTACCCCGGGTCGGCGGCATCGGCCTGATGGCAGGCATCGCCGCCGGATGGGTGCTGCTGTCGCAATCCTGGAGCTGGTGGATAGTCCTGCCTGTACTGGGATTGTTCGCGCTGTCGCTGCTGGACGACCTGCGCGGCCTGTCCGCACGCACTCGCCTGATCGCGCATTTCATCGCTGCACTGGTCGCGGTGTCCGGTACCGATGTCGGCATGCTGTGGCTGCTTCCTCTGCTGCTATTCGTCGTGTGGATGACCAATCTGTACAACTTCATGGACGGCTCAGATGGACTGGCCGGCGGCATGGCGCTGTTCGGATTCGGCTGCTACGGGATAGCCGCATGGTTGTCAGGTAACGAAGGTTACGCGCTGCTGAATTTTTCCATCGCGGGCGCAGCGCTGGGTTTTCTGATGTTCAACTTTCACCCGGCACGCGTCTTCATGGGCGATGCCGGCTCGATACCGCTGGGTTTCCTGGCCGCAACGCTGGGCATCCACGGCTGGCAGGCAGACTTCTGGCCCGTCTGGTTTCCGGTGATGGTGTTCTCGCCGTTCATCGTCGATGCGACCCTCACGCTTTTCAGGCGCCTGAGGCGCGGCGAAAAGCTGTCGCAGGCGCATCGCAGCCACTATTACCAGCGGCTGGTGCAGATGGGCTGGGGACACCGCAACACCGCGCTGGCCGAATACGCGCTGATGGCGCTGACGGGGGCTGCCGCGCTGTCGGCGCTGGCCCTGCCCGTGAGCGGGCAATATGCCATGCTCCTGTTGACTGCAGCGCTCTATCTTGCGATCGCCGCAAAGATAGACCGCCTCTGGCACAAGCGCCGATCCGGTTCGGGGAGTTCGCATGCCTAAGACATATCGCACCCTGCTCGCCGTGCTGCACGATGTCGCCGCGATCGCGCTGGCATGGAGCTTCGCCTATCTGCTGCGTTTCAATTTCAGCTTGCCGGAGGATTTCGCCAGCGAACTGCGCCATACGCTGGTCTGGGTCGTGCCTCTCCAGATGCTGGTATTCTGGCGCTTCGGCCTGTACCGCGGCATCTGGCGCTATGCAAGCACGGCCGACCTTCGCCGCATCGTGCTCGCCGTCGCCCTGTCTTCGGCGGCCATCCCGTTGCTGTTCTGGATGCTGCGTCTGGGGCTGGTGATTCCGCGCTCGGTGCTGGTGATCCATCCGCTGCTGCTGATCCTGATTATGGGGGGCAGCCGCTTCGTCTACCGGATGTGGAAGGAACAGGGCCTGTACGGCGACATCAAGCTGCGCGGGGAACCGGTGCTGGTGCTCGGCGCCGGCGACGCCGGCGCCAGCCTGGCCAAGGAACTCGCCAAGAGCAGCGACTGGCGTCTGGTCGGCTTCCTTGACGACGACAGCGAACGCCACGGGCGTACGCTGAACGGCATCCGCATTCTTGGGGCGCTGAACGATCTGCCGGAGTGGACCGAGCGGCTGGGCGTGACACAGGTCATCATCGCGATGCCTTCCAGTTCGCACCAGCAACGCAAGCGCGCGGTGCAGTTGTGCAATCAGGCGAGGGTGAAGGCGCTGACCATCCCGTCGTTCGACGACCTGATGAGCGGCAAGGTGGCAGTATCGCAACTGCGGCCGATCGAACTCGACGACTTGCTCGGCCGCGACCCTGTGGTGCTGGACGATGCCGGGCTGCACGGCCTGCTGACCGGCAAGGTTGCTATGGTGACCGGTGCAGGCGGCTCGATCGGCTCCGAGTTGTGCCGCCAGATTGCCCGTTTCTCGCCTGCCCGGCTGGTGCTGTTCGAAGCCAGCGAGTTCGCGCTCTATACCATCGAACAGGAACTGAAACAGAAGTTTCCCGCGCTGGAATTTGCCTGTCTCGTCGGCGACGTGCGCGATGCCGCCCGCGTCGGCGAAGTGCTGGTGCAATACCGGCCATCGACGGTGTTCCACGCAGCCGCCTACAAGCATGTGCCGATGATGGAGCAGCGCAATGCCTGGCAGGCGATCCGCAACAACGTGGCCGGCACCCATACGGTCGCGCGTGCCGCCCAGCAGCATGGCGTAGACAAATTCGTGCTGATCTCGACCGACAAGGCGGTCAACCCGACCAACGTAATGGGTGCGTCCAAGCGTCTGGCCGAGATGACGTGCCAGGCATTGCAACCGTCCGGTGCGACGCGATTCATCTCGGTGCGTTTCGGCAACGTGCTGGGCTCATCCGGCAGCGTGATCCCGAAGTTCCGCGAACAGATCGCCCGGGGCGGGCCGATCACGGTCACCCATCCGGAGATCACCCGTTATTTCATGTCTATCCCGGAAGCGGCCCAGCTCGTGCTGCAGGCCGGCCTGATGGGACAGGGCGGGGAGATCTTCGTGCTCGACATGGGCGAGCCGGTGAAGATCGTCGACCTCGCCCGCGACCTGATCCGGCTCTCCGGCTACACCGAGGAAGACATCCGGATCGAGTTCAGCGGCCTTCGTCCCGGCGAGAAACTGTACGAGGAACTGCTGGCCAACGACGAGAACACGCTGCCCACCCCGCATCCGAAGCTGCGCATCGCGCAGGCCCGGACCGCCGATGCCGCATGGCTAAGCAGACTGCTGGACTGGACTTCGGCCAGCACCATGCCTGACGAAGAAGTTCGCGTAGCGCTGAAGGAATGGGTGCCCGAATACCAACCCAATTCCGGGAATCCATCGTGACCGTTGCGGCGACCTGGCAGCAGCGCTATGTGACGCCGCCGTTGCGCTGGAGCGCGGTACTGATCGGCTTTGCCGTGCCGATCTCGGTCGCGTTCGACAACCTGCTGCTGGCCGTCCTGCTGCCGGGGCTCCTCTTCAATGCCCGCACCGTCCTGCACACCGCGATCCATCATCCCGCGGCGCGGGCCGCATGGCTGCTGTTCGGCATGCTCGCGATCGGCACAAGCTACGGCGCGACGCCTTTACGCGAAGCGATAGGCATACTCGGCAAATACATCGACCTGGCGTTCATTCCGCTGCTGCTGCTGCTGTTCGCCGACGACACCGCCCGCCGGCGCGCGCAGTACGCCTTCCTCGCCGCGATGGGGCTGACCCTGCTGCTGTCCTGCCTGGTAGGCATCGGCTGGCTGCCGGTGCAGAAATGGATGTGGTTCGCTTCCGGCCCGGAGAATCCGGCGATCTTTCACAGCCATATCACCCACAACAACATGATGGCGTTCGCGGCATTCCTGGCCATGCTGAGATCGCGCGATGCGGCATCGGCGGCGGCGCGGGCTGGCTGGGGCATGTTCGCGCTGCTGGCCGCGGTCAATGTCCTGTTCATGGTGCAAGGGCGCACAGGCTATCTCATCATGATGGCGTTGCTGGCCTGGTTCGCCTGGTCCTCACTCGCGCAGTTATTGCGGCGGCGCGGTATCACCCTCGGCTGGCGTCACGCGCTGGCGCTGTTCCTGACGCTGGGGCTGCTGGCCGCAGCCGCCTATCAGTTCTCGTCGCGCCTGCATGACCGTGTGATGCAGGTCGTCACCGAGTACTCGGCATGGCAACCCAACCACGGAAAAGACACCTCGACCGGGCAGCGGCTGGACTTCTACTACAACACGCTGCAAATCGTGCAGCAGCATCCGCTGCTCGGCGTCGGCACCGGCGGATTCCCCGCGGCCTTCGCGGAACAGGTCAGCGGAACCGAGGCATTGCGCACGAAACATCCCCACAACGAGTATCTGATGGTTGCCGCGCAGACCGGCATCGTCGGGCTGGCGCTGCTGCTGTATCTCTTCCATACCCTGTGGCGGATCGCACCTCTCCTGCCGGACAGGTTCGAACGGGATGCGCTGCGCGGACTCGTATTGGCCTACGTGGTCAACGCGATGTTCAACTGCGCGCTGCTGGACCATTCGGACGGCCTGTTCTTCGCGTTCATGACGGCGATGCTGCTGGCAGGCCCGCAGGAACTCCGCGCCTCCGGCGAACCGCGCCATTGATATACTGATTCCCGTTTTCCTATCCATCCGCAGCCTGAACATGTTCGGAAAATTCAAAGACTACTCGGCAAAAGACCTCAAGAAACACTTCTTCAGGAAGCTCCGGAAGCCTCTCTATACCGGCAACGCATTCCACTGCCCTGTCTGCGACGCCCGGCTGAAGGAATTCGTCCCGGTCTGGAAATCGTTCTATCGCACGCTGGACGAAGCCGGCTTCATCTATGACGTGGACGATTTCGAGACCTTCAACCGCCACCAGTACGCCTGCCCGTCCTGCGACGCCTCCGACCGTGAGCGGCTATATGCGCTCTACCTGCGCAAATGGATAGCCGGCCTCGACCGCACGCAGCGCCACACCTTCGTGGACTTCGCGCCGGCGATGTCGATCTCCTCCTGGCTGCGCGGCCTCCCTTTCATCGGGTACACCTCGGCGGACCTGTTCCGTCGCAACGTCGACGTCAAACTTGACATCACCGACATGCCGCAACTCGCGGACGACAGCGTCGACGCGTTCCTGTGTTCGCATGTGCTGGAACATGTGCCGAACGACCGCGCCGCGATGAAGGAATTGCGCCGGGTGCTGAAGCCGGGCGGCTTCGGCATCGTCATGGTCCCGCTGATCAAGGGCGTAACACAGACACAGGAAGACCCCGCGCACGACACCGAACTGTTGCGCACCCGGCACTACGGCCTGAGCGACCATCTCCGGCTGTACGGCACCGAGGACTTCGTCGCACGCCTGCAGCAGGCCGGCTTTCAGGTGGATGTGCTGGGCATGGACTGGTTCGGCGAAGCGGAATTCCGCAAGGCCGGAATCGCGCCCGATTCGCGGCTGTATGTCGTGAAGAAACCCGCGGCGAATGCCTGACCCTCTGCGAGAACATGCGATGAACAAGCTATCCGTATACATCATCACCTACAACGAGGCGGACAAGATCGCCGACGCGGTCGCCAGCGTGACCTGGGCCGACGAGGTGCTGGTGCTGGATTCGAACAGCACCGACGACACCGCGAAGATCGCGACCGAACTCGGCGCGACCGTGAAGCAGATCCCGTTCACCACCTTCGGCAAGCTGCGCAACGACGCGATCGCATCCTGCACGCACGACTGGGTGTTCAGCCTCGACGCGGACGAGCGCTGCACCAAGGCGGCGCGCGCCGAGATCGAACGCGTGCTCGCGAGCCCGGATGCCGACGCCTATTACGTGCCGCGCCGCAACTGGTTCATGGGCCGCTGGATACGCCACAGCGGCTGGTATCCGGACTACCGCCAGCCGCAACTGTTCCGCAAGACCGCGATGAAGTTCAACGACCAGGACGAGGTGCACGAGTCCTATCAGGTCGAGGGCAAGATCGGCTACTTCAAGGCCGCCATCGTCCAGGTGCCGTTCAAGAACCTCGAACAATTGGTGCACAAGATGCAACGCTACTCCAGCTTGGGCGCGCGCAAGCTGGAACGCAAGAACAGGCGCGTCGGCATGGGCACCGCGCTGCTCCACGCATTGTGGGCGTTCTTCCGCATCTACGTGCTGAAGCGCGGCTTCCTCGACGGCTGGGCCGGCTTCATGCTCGCGCTGGGCAACTTCGAGGGCACCTTCTACCGCTACGCCAAGGCGGCCACCGCGAAATACAACTGGACGCAGCCCCCGTCGGAAGATGAGACCCGATAACTTCCGCATCGCCGTCATCGTCACCACCTACAACCGGCCCGATGCGCTGGCGCTGGTGCTGGACGGTTTTCTCGCGCAGAGCGACCGCGACTTCGAACTGCTGGTCGCCGACGACGGCTCGACCGCCGACACCGCCGAACTGGTGAGTGCATACCAGGCGCGCGCGCCGTTCAAGATCACGCATGTCTGGCAGGAAGACATAGGCTTCCGCGCCGCGGCCGCGCGCAACCGCGCGCTGGCGCAGACCGACGCGGACTACATCGTGTTCACCGACGGCGACTGCGTGCCGCCGACCGGCTTCATCGCCGCGCAGCGCGAGCTGGCCGAACCGGGCTGGTTCCTGTCCGGCAACCGCGTGCTTCTGAGCGAGGCCTTCACGCGGCAGGTCGTACAGGACAAGACCCCGATCTACCAATGGAGCAAGGCGCAACTGCTGCACGCGGTGCTGCGCGGCGAACTCAACCGCTGGCTGCCTCTGCTGCGGTTGCCCGACTGGGACTGGCTGCGCAAGCGCACGCCGCAACGCTGGCAGGGCGCGAAGACCTGCAACCTCGCGGTATGGCGCGCCGACCTGCTGCGGGTGAACGGGCTCGACGAGTCCTACACCGGCTGGGGGCTGGAGGATTCGGACCTGGTGATACGGTTGCTGCGCGCCGGTGTGCGCCACAAGAGCGGACGCTTCGCCGTACCGGTGTTCCACCTGTGGCACCGCGAGAACGACCGCAGCCGGCTGGAAGAGAACCAGCGCCAGCTCGATGCGCTGCTGGCGTCGGACCACCTGCGCGCGAAACAGGGACTGGATCAGTACCGATGAAGATATTGCATGTCGCGCGCCGCTACGGCCCGGTCGGCGGCATGGAGCGCTATGTGTGGGAAGTAACGCGCGAACTCGTAGCACTCGGCCACCAGGTCGAGGTGGTGTGCGAGCGCTGCCACGCCGAACCGCCGCCCGGCATCGTCGTGCACGAACTGGGCGAGATCGCCGCGCGTCCGCGCTGGCTGGCGCTCCTGCGTTTCGGCAGGCGCGTCGCGCGCTGGCTGCACGACAACCCGCGCCCGGACTCGCTGCTCCACAGCAACGAGCGGCTGGGGATGCACGACGTCACCACCTTCCACGGCCCGCCGTTCGCGACCGTGCGCGACAGACCCTGGTGGAAGAAGCTGTCGCTGCGCATCGCGATGCAACTGTGGCTGGAGCGGCGCGAGCTGCGGGTCGCGCGCGCCATCGTGCCGAACTCCGCGATCATCGCGAAGATGCTCGCGCACTACTATCCCGAGTACGCACACAAGCTCACTACGCCGGTCGAGCCGGGCGTCGCCGCCGGCCCGCTACGCAAATTCCGCACGGTCGACCCACAAGGCGGCGTGATCGGTTTCGTCGGCAAGGAGTGGCAGCGCAAGGGCCTGCCGCTGATCGCATCCGTCGTCGCCGAACTGCGTCGCACCCGTCCGAATCTGGAACTGCAGGTGGTCGGCCCCGCGCCGGAAGAAGTGCGGCATCTGTTCGCCGATTGGCAGGGCGGCTACCGCCTGCTCGGCTGGCGCGGCGACAACGACTACTTGAAGGACTTCGACGTGCTGCTGCATCCGGCTCGCGCCGAACCTTACGGCATGGTGATCGCCGAGGCGATGGCCGCGCGGGTGCCGGTGGTCGTGTCGGATGTGTGCGGCGCGGCGGCATCGGTCGGTGCGGATGCCGGCGCGGTGTTGCCGCTGTCGGCCCCGGTCGGCGACTGGGTTGCCGCCGTCGAGTCGCAACTGCGGCGCGCGGACGCGCCGCCCCGCTTCGACCGCGACTGGCGTGCCGTCGCGGTCGAGTATGAGACAATCTACATAAGCTGTATGAATGGTGAGAAGCGATGACTGAAAGATTCATGAAGACCTGCCCGGTGGGCTGCAACGCGCCGCTGGAAACGACCGACCATGTGCTGCCGGAAGGCGCATTGCTGCGCTGCACGAAATGCGGGCAGCTGCTGAGCCAGTGCACCGAGGCGCGCTACTGGCAGTCGATGGAAGAGTTCGAGGCGCCGCAGGGCACGCTCCCCAGCGAACGTTCGCTGGCCAGCCGCTTCCGCCGCAGCAAGAAATTCCTCGACCAGATCACGCGCCTGCTCGACAAGTCTCCCGGAGAAATCAAGCTGCTCGACGTCGGTTGCTCCAGCGGCGCCTTCCTCGCCGATGCGGTGAAGATGGGCTTCCGCGCCGAAGGCGTCGAGCCTGCGGCAGCGCCGGTGGCGACCGCGCAGGCGGCCGGTCTGAACGTGCGGCAGGGACTGTTGCAGGACATCGGCTATGCCGACGGCCAGTTCGACGCGGTCACGCTGCTCGAAGTCATCGAACACCTGCAGGACCCGCATTCGCTGTTGCAGGAATGCCGCCGCATCCTGCGTCCGGGCGGCATCCTGCTGGTCGGCACCGGCAACGCGGATAGCTGGACCTTCGCCGCCGAGGGCGCGCGCTGGGAATACTTGAGCATCGCCGGCCACGGCGGCCACGTCAGTTTCTACAACCCGCAGTCGCTGGGCACGCTGGCGCAACGCAGCGGCTTCTCGGTCGCCGCGGTGCGCACCCGCGGCGTGCGTTTCTGCGAGAAGAGCGATTGCTCGAAACCGGTGTACCGCCTCGCGAAGATCGCCGGCGAATCGCTGAACTTCCTCGCCGCCGCGCTCGACAAGGGCCATGACATGGCGGTTTACCTGAGGCGCGATTAGCCGCCTCTACCTGTTCGCGCCCATCCGGCGCAGCGCCTCGACGAAGTCCGGTTCGAACGTCTGCGCCGCCGGCTCCGTGAGGTGGCTGGTGTCGCGGAAGCTGGCCAGACCGTCGCGCACGATGTAGCAATGCGATGCGTCGCACAGGCGTCGCGTCGGATCCAGCAGCCACAGTTTTCCGCTCTCCACCTCGATCTTCAGTTCGGCGCGCAGCTTGTCCAGTATCGCGCTCTGTCGCACTTCCGGCGTCGCCTCCAGTTTGATCTCGTCGATCGCATGGCCCGCCTGTATCTGCCTGACCGCCCAGCCCGTCTCCACGTTCATGCCGGGGACGGGGAGCGGCGTCAGCAGGATGACCTTGCGCCCGTGCGCGATCAGGTCGCGGACCAGCTTCACCGTGCGCCCTATGGTCTCATCGTCATCGAACCAGATGCGCGCCAGGATCACCGTCCCGATCTTCGGGTGATCGAGCAGATAGGCGTACACCTCGCGATTGAAGGCCTTGCAGAGCGGGAAGTCCGGGTACTGGACCGCATCGTTCTCGATGAACGCGCGGCAACCGCCCATGGTCGCGATCAGGCCGGTGCTGCCGACGGCCTTGCTCGCGTCGCTCAGGGCGCTCAGGTACTGGTTCGCATGGGAGTCGCCCCACAGCATCGTGGTCGCGTCCCCGGCGCTGCCCGATGCGCCATAGACGCAGAACTGTTCCGGCGCGTCCTTGGTGTTCCGGTCGGAGCGGAAACACTCCCTGCGCGGCGTGGTCTGCGCGGCCTGGACCGCCGCGCGCGCGACATATTCGGGGAAGCGCGACGGATAGCCCTTGGTGGCGACGATGAACGCGACGAATCCGACCGCGGCCAGCAACACAGAGACCGTCGCCGCCTTCAGCCTGCCGGTCGACACCCGGCCGCGCTCGCGGAACGGGCGCTCCACCCAGCGCCACGACACATAGGCGAACAGGAAGATCAGCAGCAGCATGACCGCCTTGTGCGCGAGCGTCAGGCCGTCGCCGTACATCATCCCGGCGAACACCCACACCGGCCAGTGCCACAGATAGAGCGAATACGACATGTCGCCGACGAGCTGGACGGCGGGATGGGCGATGACCGGATGATCCTGCGCATCCGCGGCGAAATAGATGAAGGCTGCGGCGAACCCGACCGGCAGCAGCGCCCAGACGTTGGGCCAGGGCGCGCTCCCGCCGAGTCCGGCCACGCCGGCGACCAGCACGACCAGACTGGCGAGCAGCAACAGTCCGGCATGGCGATGCCGGCTCGGTGCGATGATCGCGCAGGCCGCGCCCGCGGCGAACTCCCATCCGCGCGCCGCGACATGGTAGAAGCCGCTCTCCGGCATCCTGTAGGCGAGCCACATCGCCCATGCGAACGACGCCGCCGCGGAGAGCGCCAGCAGCAGCGGCACGCGCGCGCCGCTCTTCAACTTGTAGACGGCGATCAGGATCAGCGGCAGCCAGAAATAGAACTGGCCCTCGATGGCCAGCGACCAGGTATGCAGCAGCGGCTTGGTGTGCGAGGCCGCATCGAAATAGCCCTGCGGCCCCATGAACGCATGGTTGGACACGAAAGTCAGCGCCGCCAGTGCCGTCCTCGAGAACGACAGGTATTCGCGCGGCAGGATGAAGAACCAGCCCCACAACGCGGTGGCCGCGCAGACGACTGCGAGCGCGGGGAAGATGCGGCGTATGCGCGCGCCGAAGAAACGTCTCAGCGAGAAGTCGCCGCGCTGCATCTGCGCGTAGACCTTGCCGAAGATCAGGTAGCCCGAGATGACGAAGAATATGTCGACGCCGACGAAGCCGCCGCCGAAGCCCGCGATCCGGAAGTGATAGGCGATCACCGCCAGCACCGCGAAGGCGCGCAGGAACTGGATGTCGCGTCTGCTGGAATTCTGTTCAGCCATCGATCACAGCCCGGACCTGATCAGTTCGACGAGCCGCGCCGCACCGGCGGGGCTGACATGGTTGTTGTCGGTATACAGCACGAGGCCGTCGGCGCGCGTGCGGCAGACGCCTTCGCTGCAGAAGACCGGCGTCGGGTCGAGCGACTTGAGTCCGCCCCCTTGCCATTGCCGGACGAAGTCGTCCATGAACCGGTTCTGTTCGTGGATGCGCGCCAGCGGTTGCGTGTAGCCGGCGGGGAGGTCCTGGACGACCTTGGGCAATATCGGCACGCTGTGCATGATGACGACCGCCATGCCCGCCTTGTTGATGCGGCTGATCGTGTCGCGTAGATGCTGCGCCATCACCCGCTTGCTTGATGCTGCGTCGCGCGAAGTCGTCTCCGCATCGGACACCAGATGGCTGGGCCGCCCGTTCGGCTTGCCTTCGCTGTACAGGCTCCAGTGCGCGACCAGGAAGACCTTTTTGAACTCGCCGCTCGCAATCAATTTTTCTACACGCTCGTCGAAACTCTTCGCGCAGATGTCCTTCGCGCCGTCGAAGCTGCTGACGCCGAATAGCGGCGGGCAGCCGGCGAAAATCGCCAGCACCCCGGCGGCATGCGCATCCTCGGCGGCCGCCTTGAACGCGGGGAACGCGGCGCGTGCGTGTGAATCGCCGAGCAGCAGGAAGCGATCCTTCGAAGCTGGATCGCCGAAGGTGCAGAAACGCGGATCGGCCGTATTAGGCTCGTCGCCGATGCCGCAACCCGCGGGGTAGTCGGGCTGCGTCCCCGTGGCCGTTTTGAAGTCGAATGCCGCGACGTTCTTCTCGACCTCGACCCATGCCGGGAATCGTTCTTCCATGCCGCGCTGCGCATAGATGTAGCTGCCGGCGCCGATGCAGAAAGCCGCGAACGTCAGCGTCATCCCGGCCACCATCCTGCCGGAAAACTTTTCGCGGTTGTCGCGGAACGGCTCCTCGACATATCTCCAGGCGACATAGGAGACCGCCGCGGTCAGCAGGAGCAGCAGCGATGTCCCGGCGATGCGGCCCAGACCGTGATCCGTGTTGTTGAACCACACGATCAGCGGCCAGTGCCACAGGTAGAGCGAATAGGAGAGGCCGCCGATGAAGACCAGCGCTTTGCCGCTCAGCCAGTGGCCGGCGCGCGTGCCGGACCCGCAGGCGATCAGCAGCGCGGTCGCGAGGCAGGGAACGAGCAGCAGCATGCCCGAATAGGGCAAGCCTTCGTCGAGGAACAGCAGCGACGCGACGACCAGCGCCAGACCGGCCAGCGACAGCGCCTCGTTGCCCGCCAGCCTGTCCTTCAGCGCGGCGGGCATCAGCGCGACCAGCGCGCCGGCGACGAACTCCCATACCCGTCCTGCGAAGGAGAAGAAACCCTCGCTAGTCAATTGCTGCTGGATGTAATCGAACCTGACCCAGAGCGAGGCGAGCGCGATCAGCACCAGCACCGCGATGCGGTGCGACTTCAGGCGGTACAGCAGGATCAGCAGCACCGGGAAGACCAGGTAGAACTGCTCCTCGATGGACAGCGACCAGGTATGCAGCAGCGGCTTCACGTCGCCCGACAGGTCGAAATAGCCCTGCTGCCGCGCGAACACCATGTTGGTCAGGTAGATCGCCGAGAACTGCAGGCTCTTGGCGTACTGCAGGAAGTCGTACGGCTTCAGCACCAGATACGAGATTGCAGCCGACGCCGCGATCATCAGGAACAGGTTGGGCAGCAGCCGCACCACGCGGTTCTTGTAGAATCGGGCGACGGAAAAAGTCCCGCGCTCCAGCTCCCCCGCGATCATCCTGGTGATCACGAAGCCGGATATCACGAAGAAGATGTCGACGCCGACATAGCCGCCGGGCAATATACCGACGCCGAAATGGAACAGGACTACCGCGATGATGGAGATCGCGCGCAGCCCCTGGATCTCCGGATAAAAGCGTTTGGCTATGTTCGGGTTAGTCATGCAACAAAGAAGGTGGGTAAAGTAACGGCGCTGGATTAGAATCGGTTCGCCTTCCGTCATTTTAACAGGTGTTCAGCGATGGCCATTTACGCAGTGGGCGACATACAAGGATGCTACGACGAACTCCAGCGAACGCTCGACCGGATCGCGTTCGACCCTGCGCGCGACAAGCTGTGGCTGGTCGGCGACCTGGTCAACCGCGGTCCCGGTTCGCTGGAGGTGCTGCGGCTGGTGAAGTCGCTGGGCGACAGCGCGATCACCGTGCTCGGCAACCACGACCTGCACCTGCTGGCGGTGTCCACAGGCGCAACGGAGCTGCACCGCAGCGACACGCTGGACCAGATTCTGGATGCCCCCGACCGCGACGAACTGCTGCACTGGCTGCGCCACCAGCGCCTGCTGCATGCCGAAGGCGGTTACGTGCTGGTGCATGCCGGCCTGCTGCCGGGCTGGACCGTGAAGCAGGCCGCGAAGCTCGCGCGCGAAGTCGAGGCCGCGCTGCGCGGTGACGACTACGCCACCTTCTTCGCGCGCATGTACGGCAACAACCCGCACGGCTGGGACGACAGCCTCACCGGCTACAAACGCCTGCGCGTGATCACCAACGCGCTGACCCGCATGCGCATCTGCACCCCGCAGGGCGACATGGAGTTCAAGTTCAAGGGCGAGCTGCACAACATCCCAGCAGGCTACCTTCCCTGGTTCGACGCCCCCGACCGCGCCAGCCGCGACGCGACCGTGATCTTCGGCCACTGGTCCGCGCTCGGGCTGATGCTCAGGGACGACGCGATCGCGCTCGACACCGGCTGCCTGTGGGGCGGCCCGATGACCGCGATCCGCCTGGACGATCGCGCATTGTTCCAGGTGGCATGCAACAACCCGGTGGCGAAGCATTGGTGACAATCCGCAATTAATCAGCAAAGTCGGGCAAGGCGAAAAAACCATTGTGATGCTTAACCCATTAGCTCACATCCGTGATCCAGATCGAGCTCGCTCAACTCCATGGCGATCCTGCCTCCCTGATCCAGAAAAGAACATCGCCCTTGCGGGCGATGTATATAACTGATCGAAATTGTCTTTGATTCGTTTTGCGAATGTGAAAAAGTCACGTCCGGAATGTGAGAAAGTTCCTTTCGGTAGAAGGCAGAGGGAAGCAGAATTCAGCGGGGCTGCGCTGAACGTCTCCTCCCCTCGGCTGCTAGCCACGCGTACGCCCCCTTTTTCTCCCCCATTAGCTACTGCATCATTCTTTCCCCTTGCTTGCGAAGCTGACCTGAAGGGGGCATGTCTACCAACGGGTTTTACGACTTACGGAGTCCAGTTTGGTTCGGCCATGCAGGGTACGCGCTGTGGGGCATCAATATCGCCCTTGCGTCTTCTGGATGTAATTCGTCAGTTCCTTGCTTTCCTGATTCATACGCGCCAGGTTGGCATGGGTGACGCGGAACAGTGCGCGCATCACCTTGAATGCCACGCGCGGGTGGTTGTCCAGCAGAGATTCGAAGTCGGCGGGAGTCAGCGTGTAGACCGTGGTATCGCCCGCCGCACGCAGCGTCGCCTTGCGCGGCGACTGCTCGACGAAGGCGCGGGTGCCGGCGCACTCTCCCTCCCGCATGGTGTAGACCGTTTGTTCCGCACCGTTGGAATCCTTGCTGATGACGGTGAGCCTGCCCGCGGCCAGAACGAACAGCGTCTGGTCGGCCTCGCCTTCCTTCACGAGCAATTCGCCGTCCTTCAAATGGCGTACGCCCAGTTTCTCCGCCAGCATCCTGGCATCGTCCTCCGTGAGATCCGGCCCCACCGATGAATTGCGGACCTGCCTGTAATCTGCGACTGCGCTCATTACTCAACTCCTCCTCTTCATGTTTAACGGTGTTGCTTCATTCCGTGCGCAAGAAAACCCTGCTGCGCGATGGTAACAGACCCGGAAGCCGCCCGCGCCGGAGCTGTTCCTTCGATCCTTATTTGGGTCACAATGGCACATGGCAGTGCTGCCGGTGGGCAGCACAGAATTGAGCAGGACCAGATGAACTACACCTCCCGGAGGAAGGGAAGAAAGGCTATCGCATGACTGAATCCGCCTGGCGGGACCTTGTGTTGCTGTCATTTTGCTGGATCGGCTACTTCACCCTGCACTCCGCATTGGCGTCGCTGGCGGTAAAACGTCGCGCTGCCGCAGCCTGGCCGAACCTGATGCCATATTACCGGCTGGCGTTCAACGCCCTGGCGTTGCTCCTGATCCTGCCTATCCTATGGCTCACCTACCACAACACCGAGCCGATGTTGTGGCGCTGGCAGGGCATCGCCGCCTGGCTGGCAAATGGGCTCGCGCTGGCCGCGATCTTCGGCTTCTGGCAGTCTCTCGAGAGCTACGACATGCGGGAATTTTTTGGCCTTCGCCAGTTGCTGGTCCACGTGCGGCGCGTCGAGGATCAGGAGCACTTCCGTCTTTCCCCGTTTCACCGCTTCGTGCGTCACCCCTGGTATTTCTTCGCGCTGGTCGTGATCTGGACGCGCGACATGAGCGTGACGACGCTGTTATCCAGCGCGTTCATCACGCTCTATTTTTTCGTCGGATCGCGCCTGGAGGAGAAGAAATTGCTGGTCTATCACGGCGACACTTATCGCCGCTATATGGCGCGCGTTCCCGGTCTGATACCGCTGCCCTGGAGATTCCTCTCGGCGGAGGAGGCCGGGGCGCTGTTGAAGCAAGACTCCGAGACTGAATGAGGTGATTTGCGGCGATGTGTGAAGCGCCCCGTCAATCCGCGGGCCACTCGCTGAAAGGGAAGGGGACTTCCTCCGTGGCGAACGTGAGGAACAACACGATCTGCCGGAAATAGCTGCCCAGGTTGCGGCCGAGCACGGCCAGCCGCTCGTTGGGGGCGTCGTTCAACAGCGCGATCACGAACTGGATGACGGCGACGACGAAGAGCACCGTGCCGCACACATGGAGCACCAGCAACATCAACAGCATGAACAGGCCGCGCACCCAGATGTTGCGCTTGCCGCCTGATCCTTGAGAGACCTCGTTCATCGTTCGCCCTCCTGAGTAAACAATCGACCTGCCGCCGGATGGTAACAGACCCGCCTTTCTTCGATCCATATTTGCGCCCACAATGACGCATGCCTAAAATTCCGCTCCGTTATCTCCTGCCACTCGTCGCGCTCGCCGTGCTCGCGATAGGCCTGCAGCTGGGCGCGCTGACCATCGCGTTCGAGAAGCTCGGCCTTTCTCCCGACTCCGCCTTTCTGCTGTTCCTCACCATCCTGGGCGGCAGCCTGGTCAACCTGCCCCTGTTCAGCATGAAGAGCGAACCGCCCAAGCCGGAAGACATCCCGCCGCCGTTGCGCGAACTCTACAGCCAGATGCCGCCGCATACCGGCCGGACCCTCGTCCTCGTCAATGTCGGCGGCTGCGTGGTGCCCGCCGCATTCAGCCTCTACCTGCTGGCGCACCATCCGCTGAATCCATTCTACGTCGCACTCGCGGTCGCCGCCGTCGCCCTGCTGTGCTTCAAGATCACCCGTCCACTGCCCGGCATCGGCCTGGGCGCGCCGATGCTGCTCGCGCCCCTGATGGCGGTGCTGGTCTCCGTGGCGCTCGATCCGGCCAATGCCGCGCCGCTGGCCTTCATCAGCGGTACCCTGGGCGTGCTGATCGGCGCGGACCTGCTGCACCTGCGGGACATCCAGCGCCTGGGCACGCCGTTCGCCTCGATCGGCGGGGCAGGCAGCTTCGACGGGATATTCATCAGCGGCCTCGTGGCGGTGCTGCTGGCTTAGCGGGGAAGCGAACATCGCCCTTGCGGGCGATGTGAGGCTGTTCCAAAGCGGGTCCTTGATTCTTCGCGAGTCAGTCGGCGGAGAAGCAGTAGAACAGGCCGGCGCCGCCGCTGCTCTTCAGTCCTTCCGGGCTGCAGCCGCGCGTGCCGTGCGACGAGTTCCACGACTTCATGTGGCGCGTGTCCTTGAGTCCGACCAGATCGTGGTGTCCGACGATCGCCGAGCCTTCGGTGCTGCTGGTCCAGTTGGCGCAAGTGGTGTCGCCGCCGGCGGTGGAATACCTGCCTTCGGGATCGGAGCCGGTCAGGATGTCGTGCATGTTCACCGCATCGCCGCGTCCGCTGACGATCTCGCCCTTCTCGGTCAGCACCGTCCGCTTGCTCAGATTGTTTTCGTCCGAGTGGAGCTCATCGATATCTTCAGCGATCTCCACGCCTTTGACATTGTGCCAGGGCCCTTTGCCGATGCGGTCGCGCGCATTGATCCCCGCATCGCCTCCCGGCGCGGTCGTGCTCAGGTAGGCGCGCCAGTTGGTGCGATTCGACCCCGCTGCCTTGGCCAGCGCGGCGCAATGCGCGTCGGCGCCCTCCAGCCCGCCCAGATTGGCCCCGTTGCCCTTGCCCACGCTGGTCACGAAGAAGGTCATCTCGGCAGGATCGGGATGCGCTGCGGCAGCGCCGCTGAGCAGTGCAAGAATCGAACCCAGCATTGCCGTTTTTACATATCCGGTATTTTTCATTTGTCGGTCTCCTATGGTTGAAGTGCATCAATGTCCGGCGATGCGGCTGCCGGACCGGTGCCTTGCCTTGGCCCGCGCATGCGGCTCATCTCTTCCCGCGTTCATGTGCAAATGCGCTTCGCCGGGATGCAGCGCGCTGTGCGCGACGGTTTCGAACATCGCCTGTATCTCCTGCATGTCGAAGGCGGCGAGCAGACGGTTCGCGATTTCCGGCTGTAGCGACACACGGCGCGGTTGGCCGTCGGGCAGCCGGTAGCGGAAACCCGCCAACTGCCTGAGTCCGCCGTCTTCCTCCGCGACCAGCTCGGTCTGCTCGTCCTCCAGTTCGTCGTAACAGTGCTCCAGCGCCGTGGCGGTTTCTTCGGCGATATCCTCGGGCACGGCCACCACCATGCCCATGTTGTCGTCCTGCATGGTGCAGCTCACGCCCCGGCTCTCGGCATATGCCATGAAGCGGTCGCGCAGCGCGGTATCAAAGAAAATGTATTCGAACATGATGTGTCCTCCGCCGTTTGGTCGTGATGACATCTTGTTCGTGTTGCGTGTCCGGAACAATCAACTGGAATGTTTATATTCGGCGGGTGGGATGCCTACCCCGGGCGGGAGGGCGGAAAAGAACATCGCCCTCGCGGGCGATGTGTGGGGCTGATGCGATGCCGCTTCCTTCATTTCCGGTCTGGGCCGGAAAGCAGCTCGACGATCGCGGCGTGCTTGTTCCTGATCGCGAGCGCCAGCGGGGTGGGCACTTTCTTTTCTGGGTTCTCGGCATTCCTGTCCGCGCCATTCTCCAGCAGCAGCTCGGCCACGGCCTTGTGGCCGTTGGCGCAAGCCTTGTGCAGCGGGGTCCAGCCCTCGTTGCTTGCCAGATTGACGAACGCGCCATGCTTGATCAGCAGTTTGCATGCCTCGTAATGCCCGTTGGTCGCCGCCTGCAGCAGCGGGCTCAGGCCGTAGCGGGTGACCGTGTTCACATCGGCGCGATGGTCGATCAGCAACCGGATCACCGTGCCATTCCCGCCCAGTGCAGCCCAGTGCAATGCACCGTAGCCGCCGTCCGCCCTGGCGTGGATATCGGCCCCGTACTTCAGCAGCTGCTCGACGGCCCGCTCGTTGCCCTTGTAGGAGGCGATCATCAGCGCCGTCAATCCGCCCTCGTCGGTGGTGTCGACCGGAACGCCCTGGCGGAGATAGGCATCGATCGCCAGGCAGTCCCGGTTCGCCGAGCATTCCGCGCACTCTGCGCATTTGAGGAAGTCCCGGGCCAGTCCCCGCTCGCCTAGCTGTTCCTTGAGCGACAGCGCCTCGGGTTGCTTGTTGATCTGGATCAGCTCCCACGGGTCTTTGCGGGACGTGGTCTTGGGCGGGTGCGCAAGGGCATGCAATCGTTGTATCCTGAAGATGTCGATCGCGACCGACGGTGCGAACCCTTGCCGCTCCCTGCCCGGCTCGGTGATCATCAGCGTCTCGAAATACTGGTCCAGCTGCGGCGGCTGTTCCCAGAGTGCCGCGATCTTCTCGAGCACATGCGGATGGTTGTGCTCCAGTTCATGCGGATATTTTGCGTTCTGGCTGGCTGCGATCTGTTTGATCTTCTCATTCATATTGCGCTCCGGACCCGGGTGACCGGCGGGATGCGCGCGGTCTGCCGGGTCCGCCTCCTGTTGGTCTCCGGAACGGACGTGACCAAGTTTAATCGACCTTGAGCGCCTCGCCTACCGCGTAGAACTGCCCGCCCGCCACATAGTGCAGGCTGCGCAATCCAGGATCGGCGTCCTCGAAATGCCAGCGCCCGTCGCCGAACACGCGGCTGTCGGCCCACGCGCCGACCACCTCGCCGATGAAGAGATCATAGGCCTGCTGGTTGTGCGGCTCAGGGACGAGTTTGCAGGCGAGCCAGCCGGAACAGCCCGCGACGAACGGCAGGTCGTGATCCCCGATGCCGAACAGCTCCACGCCGCAGCGCGCCAGCTTGTCCGGCGCGTCGTTCATGCTGAGGTTGCCCACCGCATGCGTCAGCTTCAGTTGCGCCGCGGTGGACACCTGGATGACGAAACGGCCGCTCTGCTCCGCCAGCGCGCGCGTCCTGGAAGACTTGTCCAGCACCACCGTCAGCTTCGGCGGCGCGAAATCCAGCGCGCAGCACCATGCCGCCGCCATCACATCGTCCACGCCGCCGTGGCGCGCGGACACCAGCACCGTGGGGCCGTGGTTGATGAGGCGGCAGGATTTTTCGAGGGGAACGGGAGTGACGTAATTATTCATGCGGGAAGATTCTCGATCTGGGTTCCTGAAAAGAACATCGCCCTTGCGGGCGATGTGTGGGACGCGATACCGGCTCCGGTTGTCCGGCTATTTCGTCGCGGGCACCGGTTTGGGTTGCGGCTTCTTGCCCTTGGATTCTTTCCTCTTGTCTTTGCTTCCCATGATGGTCTCTCCTTGGTTGCTGGTTGAGGGTGGTGCACTGCAAGCGATTCTACTACGGTGCGCTGCCGATTCCGAAGCCGCCCCGGGTTCCCCGTGGCGCCAGCAGGATCATTGCGGCGGCCTGCCCGGTTTTTCGACGGGGAGTCCGGCAGCTTGCCATTCGGCGATCCCCCCTTTCACGACGAACACCTGGGCGTATCCCGCCTTCTGCAGCTGCTCCAATGCGCGCGGGGCACGCAGTCCGGCATGGTCGATCACCATGACGGGCTTGGCCTTGTATGGCTCCAGTTCCGCCATGCGCGACGCAAGGCGTCCGTACGGTATGTGCATGCTGTTCGGTATGCGGAACTCGTTGTAGTCGTCGGCCTCGCGGATATCCAGCAACAGCTCGCCCCGGGCCAGCCTCTCGGAGGCCGCTTTGACATCCACCGATTGCACATCCTTGGGGCCGCAGCCCGCCAGGACCAATGCGGCCAGTGCGACGATGCATTTCCGGATTCCAGTCATCTCGATCCGCTCCATGATGAAATTGTTGCGTTAGACCCAGGCTTGTTCCGGATTTTTACATCTTCCGGAAATTATTGCGATGCTGGCTCTTTTGGCTTCCGCTGACAGCAATCGGTTCCCGTCTCACTTCCGCCTGTCCTTCAGCGCCGACTTCACCATCTTGCCGAAGGCCTTGTCCTTCTTGCGCTTGTCCAGATAGGACATCTCGTTGAACTCGGACTCGGCCTTGAGCTTCTGGTAGCTCCGGTAATGCTCCGCGTCCAGCTCGCCGTTCTCCATCGCCTTGCGGATCGCGCAGCCCGGCTCGTTGGTGTGGCTGCAATCAGCGAAGCGGCAGCGCGCGGCGAGCGCGCCGATCTCGGCGAAGCTGTCGTTCAGCCCTGTGCCTTCAGTCAGGATGCCCAGCTCGCGCATGCCCGGCATGTCGATCAGCAGCGCGCCGTTGGCAAGCATCACCAGATGGCGGCGCGTGGTGGTGTGCCGGCCCTCGCCGGTGCCGCTCACGGCGCCGGTCTCCAGTTCGTTATGCCCTAACAGCTGGTTGATCAGCGTCGTCTTGCCCACACCGGAAGAGCCGAGCAGGCAATAGGTCATGCTCGCCTCCATCGCCTCCCGCACCTGCGCCACGCCTTCGCCCGTCACGTTGCTGAGCGCGACGATGCGGGCCGTGATGCCCGCCGCGCGGATGTCTCCGATCATGCGCTCCAGCTCCGCCTCGCTCACCAGGTCCGTCTTGGTCAGCAACAGCACCGGCTCGATCTGCCCCTCGTTCACCATCACCAGGTAGCGCTCCAGCCTGCGCACGTTGAAATCGAAATGGCAGGACTGCACGACGAACGCCACATCGATGTTCGCCGCGATCATCTGGTAATCGATGTTCTTGCCGGGAGACTTGCGCCGCAGGAAAGACCGGCGCGGCACTAGGTCGTGGATGCTCGCGTGCGAATCGGCATCGTGGTACTGCACGCACACCCAGTCGCCCACGCAGGGCAGGTCCATCGAGGACGTGGCGGCATGGAGGAAACGCCCCGTCAGCTCGGCCGGCACCTCGCCCTGTTCGTTGCGCACCACATAACGATTGCGATCCACCGCCGTCACCCGCGCCAGCCGCAGGCCGGCAGCGCATTGCGCCTGTGCGGCAAGGTCGCTATCCAGTCCGAGTTCGGTGAGTTCCATGTTGAGTGCCTGTGGTGATCCGGAAAAGCACATCGCCCCGAAGGGCGATGTGCGAAGTTATTGCGATGCTGACCCCATTTGCTTGTTAGTGCTATCCTATGGGCGGCAACGGTTCGATGAAAGGTCTGGATAAATTCCGAGGGGCGTGAGTTCGCGTCCAAGCAGTTATGATCTTACTATATCCATCCTATCGTTGCCGCTACTCAACAAAATGACCACAGCTAAGTTAACCGATATTCTTAGTATTGATGATCTTGCTCGTACAGTAGGCACTCCTGCTGATCGAATACTTCAGTACGCAGCATCTAGCAATCAAGCCGCGCAATACGAACAACTTTATATCCCTAAGCGGGGTCGCAAGCGCCGCGGCGAATATCGTGTCGTATACAAAGTATCCGAGACATGGCTTTCTCAGTTGCATCGATCAATTTCCATGATCGTTGTAAATAGTGCTAGTTTTGGAAATCATGTTCAAGGATTTATTAAGCGCCGCTCCATCCGAACGAATGCTCTGTTACATCTTCGGGCAGAGCAACTTCTCCATGCCGACATCACTAATTTCTTCGATTCGATTACCACTGATCAGATAAGGCTCGGGCTAGTATCGATTGGTGCTTATCCAGAGGTCGCAGATATCATTGCTCGCGCTTGTACCATCGACGGCTTCTTACGTCAGGGTACGCGATGCAGCCCCGCACTTGCCAACGTAGTTTGTCGCAAACTCGACATGGAGATGCTTTCGCTCGCTGATAGTTGTGGCGCGACGTATAGCAGATATGCTGATGACATTACTTTTTCTGGCGAAAAAACTCCGGTATCTGAAGCGGTCGAGTTGGTGCTGAACACAAATGGATTCAAACTTCGTGATGGTCTTTGCTTCATTCAGCTAAAAGGCCGAAGCCAGTTTGTAACAGGACTTTCCATTGCAGACGAAATTCAACCACGGCTACCAAGGCGCCTAAAGAGGCGTCTTCGCCTAATCCTCCATTTCATCGAAAAATTTGGTATTGAAGAGCACTTCTCGCACACTGCCACGGCCAATCATCGGACAGTCGCCACGCCTTACCAACTTGAGGGAATGCTACGTTTTGTACATGCTATCGAGCCTGTTTTGGCTAAGAAGCTACGGCAAAAGATGCCATAAGTAGATTGGCAACACTGCACACCAGTGTCGATCATTCAATTAGGGCAGAGGGTTTTTATCGCGGGTATGCTTTTCGCCAGTTAGGACATTCTCAGCAAATCTAATACGGGTGCGAATGTGCTCGAAGAGAATCGCCTCCTCATGATCGCCCAGTGTTGTTAGATGTCGAACAACGGCGGTAGCCACCAAATGTGCTAATTCCTTGAGCGCTCGGCTGATACGGTCAGAATAAATTGCCTTCACCGTTGGACTATCGACCTTTCGCCCATACTGATCGAGAATGGCTTGACATGCATTTTCGACAGACGGCGACAGATCTTCTAAATCACCATGAACAGCTAAAATCAACTCGCTTTTCTTGCTCAGTCTATGAACAAGCGGATTGATAATGAACAGTCTCTTTAGGTCGGGGGGGACACCTTTCGCTATTTCACTACGGTAACCGTAGTACACATACGCTGAGAAGCTGGTTACCGCAAGCCAACCAAGTAATTGGGTGCGCGCAGTTGCGTCACTAAAGATCGTGGTTAGGTCTTCTTTGTGCAATCGTTTCCTTGTTGCTTCAGGCAGTAACGGGTTTCGCGCAATGCTATTTTTCCAATTATCTATTTCATCAGCCAAATGCCTTGGCTCGTCCGTAACCAGGCAAGTGGTTACGATCAGTGGTGCAGCATCATCGCGTAAGCCAACTTCGGCTAACGCCATTTCGGTTGGGAGCGGTTTTGGAAAAGCTGGCCCGACGTTCTCCTCTGTGAGAGATATTTCTGACGCGGTAGGCGTCACAACATTGTTTGGTAATTGCTGATCCAGTGTGGAAGTTGGTAGCGCCCGCAAAAAACCTACCAGTGACTTGTGAATTTGCGAGCTACGATTTGCAGGTTTACAAATGCTAAAGTGATCCTCCGGCAACCTAATAACTGTTTCTCCAGGAACATTGGGGTCACTGCTACTTGGGTCAACAACTACAACGCGAGGACCGAAAGAAAGCCCGAATATTTTTCGGCCAACAAATACCCCGTGCGTCTCAGCAAATGTTCTAACACTGAATCCAAGAGTTTGTTGTTGCGCACGAAATTGTTCGTTCAAGCTTCTCAAGTGTGCGTCGTGCAATTTCATATCGCCAACTTGTTCATTAGTGCGTAGCAACTTCTTAATCGCACTCGCAAGATTGGCAAGATCAGAACCGAAATGAGGAGTTGCAACAAATCAATGCCGCAGAGCTTTTTGGCAAATTCTTCGTACCGTTTCACACCATGAGTCATTGCATGAGCAATCGCTGTTTTGATCACCAGACCGCCCATACTGTGCCCAACTAATACTAAAGGACGCTTACTAAGCTCAGGCTCGTTGACCAGAAGATCGAGCACTGCCGATCCTTGGTCAGGTAGTGGCATTGCCCCATTAGTCCAGGACGACAATGACGCGTCATACCCCAGCACCCAAATAATACAGTCCGCATCTTCGCCAACCCACTTTGGCCATAGTGTGGCATCGTCCTCTGGATTGCACATCCATGTTTTTCTGGCATGTCCGCCCAAACCATGCAAGAACACCACGTTGGGAGATGTCTGAGAGGTTGCGCTGCTATGAATTAACTCTAGTTGTGCCATTTTTAAGTTTTCTGGCCAGTCCCAAAATAGCGCCAATCACATCCCGGGATTGGCTGCCACACTCATTGAGCAATCGGCTTATCCCAGACGCGCCTTGGCTTTGCGTCTAGCCATTCGACTAATGTCGCCAAATGGCAGCGACCAAGTCACTGTTTATCGCTCGAGCGTTCTTCTTGGGCACTATTTATCGGCTGATCGGTTTGTACCGGATCCGCTTCGGCTTCGCGCCCTCATCACCCAGACGCTTCTTCTTGTCCGCTTCGTATTCCTGGTAGTTGCCGTCGAAGAACGTCCACTTCGAGTCGCCTTCGCAGGCGATGATGTGGGTGGCGATGCGGTCGAGGAACCAGCGGTCGTGGGAGATGACCATCACGCAGCCGGCGAATTCGAGCAGGGCGTCTTCCAGCGCGCGCAGGGTCTCCACATCCAAATCGTTTGACGGTTCGTCGAGCAGCAGCACGTTGCCGCCGGCGATCAGCGTCTGTGCGAGGTGCAGGCGTCCGCGTTCGCCGCCGGAGAGCTGGCCGACGATCTTGCCCTGATCCGAGCCCTTGAAGTTGAAGCGGCCGATGTAGGCGCGCGCCGGGGTCTCGTATTTGCCGACGGTGAGGATGTCGCGGCCTTCCGAGATCGCGTCGAACACGGTCTTGTCGTTGTCCAGCCCTTCGCGCGACTGGTCGACGAAGGCGAGCTTGACGGTGGGGCCGACCTTCACGGTGCCGCTGTCCGGCGTCTCCTTGCCGGTGATCATGCGGAACAGCGTGGACTTACCCGCGCCGTTCGGGCCGATGATGCCGACGATGGCACCCGCGGGAATCTTGAAGCTGAAGTTGTCCATCAGCAGGCGGTCGCCGTAGGCCTTGGAGACGCCCTCGAATTCGATGACTTCGTTGCCGAGGCGCTCGCCCGCCGGGATGAAGATCTCCTGCGTTTCGTTGCGCTTCTGGTATTCGACGCTGGACAACTCTTCGAACCGGGCCAGACGGGCCTTGGACTTGGCCTGGCGCGCCTTGGGGTTCTGGCGCACCCATTCCAGTTCCTGCTTCATCGCCTTCATGTGGGCGTCGATCTGCTTGTTCTCCTGCTCCAGGCGCGCTTCCTTCTGCTCCAGCCATTCGGAGTAGTTGCCCTTCCACGGGATGCCGTGGCCGCGGTCGAGTTCGAGGATCCATTCGGCGGCGTTGTCGAGGAAGTAGCGGTCGTGGGTGACGGCGACCACGGTGCCGGGGAAGCGCACCAGGAACTGTTCCAGCCATTCGACCGATTCGGCGTCGAGGTGGTTGGTCGGCTCGTCCAGCAGCAGCATGTCGGGCTTTTCCAGCAGCAGCTTGCACAGTGCCACGCGGCGCTTCTCGCCGCCGGAGAGGTTCTTGATCACCGCATCCCAGTCGGGCAGGCGCAGCGCGTCGGCGGCGATCTCCATCTGGTGCGAGGCGTCCGCGCCGCCTGCGGCGATGATGTTTTCGAGGCGCGCCTGCTCGGCGGCGAGCGCGTCGAAGTCGGCATCCTCATCGGCATAGGCGGCATAGACGGCATCGAGCTTGGCCTGCGCCTCCATCACTTCGCCCAGCGCGGATTCCACTTCCTGCTTGACGGTCTTCGCCGGGTCGAGCTGCGGCTCCTGCGGCAGGTAGCCGATCTTGATGTTGGGCAGGCGCTGCACCTCGCCCTCGAACTCGTTGTCCACGCCCGCCATGATCTTCAGCACGGTGGATTTGCCCGAGCCGTTCAGGCCCAGCAGGCCGATCTTGGCGCCGGGGAAGAAGCTTAAGGAGATGTCCTTGATGATCTGACGCTTGGGGGGAACGATCTTGCTCACGCGGAGCATCGACATTACGTATTGGGCCATTTGCTGTGTCTCTGGATGGTTGGTTCGGAAAGTGGCGTAGCTTACCGCAAAGCGGGTGCCGAACCTACTGCGGCGCACATTCCGGAGCGTACGGGACGAGCAGCTGCCATGCTCCTCCGCGATTAACTGTCCCCGGAAGAGGGGTATTCCCGACTAAAGAAATCAACATTGATATGCCGGCGGTTTTGAACTACATTAGCAAATGTGGATATTCTAATGTTTGACTTCGGCGCTGCCGGTGCGGATATCTGCGATACCTATCAACAGCTTTCCCGTGACCACAGGAGATTATTATGAGATTCCCCCTTTCTTTGTCAGCCTGGCTGATAGCTGGCTTCATGGCCATGCATGGTTCCGCTGCACTTGCGGCCGATGCCGGAAAAGCCTCCGCCCCCTTCAATCCGCCGGCCGAGGACTCGATGCCGACCGGCCCCATGGGCGATGCGATCCGTTACGGCCACCAGTTGACGACCCAGACGCAGGTCTACGCCAAGAAGTACGTGGGCAACGGCCTGAACTGCACCAGTTGCCACCTGAATGGCGGCCGCACCCAGAACGCGGCACCCTGGGTGGGCATCTGGGGCGTGTTCCCGGAATACCGCACCCGCAACGCCGAGGTCAACTCGCTGCAGGACCGCATCAACGATTGCTTCCAGCGCTCGATGAACGGCAAGCCCTTGCCGGAAAACAGCAAGGAGATGAAGGGAATACTGGCCTATATGTGGTGGCTGTCGAAAGATGTGCCGACCGGCGTGGATGTGGAAGGGCGCGGCTTCAAGCGCATCAAGGCGGAACGTGAGCCGGATGCCGCCAAGGGCAAGGAGATCTATGCCGAGAAGTGCTCGAGCTGCCACGGCGTCGATGGGCAGGGCGCGAACGGGGCCGACGGGGAGTACATGTTCCCGGCGCTGTGGGGTGCGAAGTCCTTCAATATCGCCGCCGGCATGGCGCGCCTGAACACCGCTGCCGCATTCGTCAAAGCCAACATGCCGCTGGGTCAGGGCGGCAGCCTCACCGACCAGGAGGCCTACGATGTCGCTGCGTTCTTCACCCGGCAGCCGCGACCGGATTATGCCGACAAGCACAAGGACTGGCCGAAAGGCGACAAACCCAAGGATGCGCGCTACTGAGCATCGCTGATCGAAAGCCCGGGCAACCGGGCTTTTTTTCGCGCGTCCGGATTTGTCTGGTCAGAGGAGCAAGCCGGTGTGCCTATTGCCCCCCGGTGAGCGGCACGAAGCGCACCGGCAGGATGTCTTTCCGGTGCGAGACGCCGTCTCTATCCTTGGTGACCAGCAGCAGTTCCTGTGCAAACCAGCCTTCGCCGACCGGGATTACCATGCGTCCGCCCGGCTTGAGCTGGGCTATCAGTGCCTGCGGCACCTCTTCCGGCGCGGCGGTGACGATGATGGCGTCGAACGGCGCATGTTCCGGCCAGCCCGCATGGCCGTCGCCGGTCTTCACCTCGACGTTGGCGTAGCCCAACTCCTTCAGCAACTTCGCGGCCCGCTCGGCCAGCGGCGCGACGATCTCGATGCTGTAGACCTGTCCGGCCAGCTCGGACAGGATCGCGGTCTGATAGCCCGAGCCGGTGCCGACTTCGAGCACGGTGTCGTGCTCTTCCAGCTGCAGCAGGTCGGTCATCAGCGCGACGATGTAGGGCTGCGAGATCGTCTGCCCGTAGCCGATGGGCAGCGGATGGTTGTAATAGGCGCTCCAGGTCTCGCCTTCCGGCACGAAGCGGTGGCGCGGGACCCGGGCTATCACATCGAGCACCCGTTCCGAGATCGGCGCCGCGGCATAGTCGCCGGTCTCCCGCGACATGTCGCGGATCTCCTCGATCATCATGCGTCGCGCGTCGGCGAGCGGGTCGTCCGGGTCTCGCGGTCTCATGGCGTTCACCTCAGCTTGATCTCGGTCCAGATGCGCGACAGCACGCGGCGCTGGTGGCGGTCGAGATCGCGCAGCATCTCCAGGCGCTTCTTCTGCTCCGGGCCGGGGAACACCGCGGGGTTCTGCGCGATCTCGGGCTGGATGAATTCGCGCGCGGCGAGGTTGGGGTTGCCCGAGCCGATCAGGTTGGTGAGCTCGGCGGAGTTGCGCCCGTCGAGCATGAAGTCGATGAAGCGGTGCGCGAGGTCGGGGCGCGGGCCGCTCTTGTGCAGCACCATCGAGTCCAGCGCGAGCACCGCGCCCTCCCTGGGGATGCTGGGCAGGATGCGGAAACCGCGCTGTGCGTTCCGCGCGTCGAGGTCGGCCTGGTAGATGTCGTTGGAATAGCCGTGCACCAGCCAGATGTTGCCGACGGTGAGTTCCTTGATGTAGCTCGATGCGTTGAACGCCGCCCAGTAGGGTTTGGCGCGGACGATCAGGTCGCGCGCCTGTTTCCAGTGCGCCTCGTCGGTGTCGTTGGCCGAGTAGCCGAGATACTTCAGCGCGGCGGCGAGCAGTTCGCGCTGGCTGTCGAGCACGGTGACGCGGCCCTTGAGTTTTTCCAGGTAGTGCGGCTCGAAGATCGCCGCCCAGCTGTCGACGGGGATGCCCAGCTCGCGCAACTTCGCGTCGTTGTAGCCGATCAGCGTCAGCGTGTAGGCATAGGGCACCGAATAGCGGTTGCCGGGATCGAAGGCGGTGTCCAGGTAGGCCGGGTCTATGTTCTTCAGGTTGGGCAGCAGGCGAGTGTCCAGCGGGCGCAGCGCCTTCTGGCGGATCAGCGAATCGACCGCGTTGCCGGTAGGCACGATGATGTCGTAGCCGGTCGCGCCCGCGGCCAGCTTGGCCAGCATCTCCTCGTTGTCGGAGTAGTAGTCCTGCACGACACGGCAGCGGCATTGTGTCTCGAAGCGCGCGACGGTCTCGGCCGAGATGTAGTTGTTCCAGTTGTACAGGTGCAGCTCGTCGGCGGCCTGGGCTTGGCCGATGAACAGCAGCAGGAAGAGGAGAGGGCGGATCACGACTTGCCTTTCAGCACGTCAGGCGCGAAGCGCGATGCGAGGACGATCATCGTCAGCGTCAGCAGCATCAGCAGCGTGGACACGGCGTTCACCTCCGGCGTCACCGCGATCTTGATCATCGAGTAGATGCGCAGCGGCAGCGTCTGCACGCCGACCCCGGCGGTGAAGAAGGTGATGACGAAGTCGTCGATGGACAGCGTGAACGCCATCAGCCCGCCGGCGATGATCGCCGGCAGGATCAGCGGGAAGGTGACGTAGCGGAAGGTCTCCCAGGGCGTCGCGCCGAGGTCGCGCGCGGCCTCGAACAGGCTCTCGTCCATGCCCGCCAGCCGCGCGCGCACGATCACCGCGACGAAGCCGATGGAGAAGGTGATGTGCGCGAGCACGATGGACAGCATGCCCAGCGTGAGGTTGAGCACCTGGATGAAGAACAGCAGCAGCGACACGCCGAGCAATATCTCCGGCATCGCCACCGGCGTCAGCACCATGAAGTTCAGCAGCTTCAGGTCATAGCGGTGGATCGCGATGCCGGCCATGGTGCCGAGTACCGTCGCGACCAGGCTGGACACCAGCGCGATGAACAGCGAGTTGCCGGCGGCGAGCAGCATCTCCTCGTCGTGCAGCAGCACGTCGTACCAGTGCCATGTGAAGCCCACCCATTCCGCGTTCAGCCGCGAGTCGTTGAACGAGTACACGACGACGATGGCGAGTGGCAGGTAAAGGAAGGCGTACACCGCCAAGGCTGCCGTCCACAGTCCCCATCCCCTACGCATATCGCCTCCCGCGCCCGCCGAGCCGCGCGGCCAGCCACACGATCAGCAGCACCGCGATGGTAAGCATGATGGACAGCGTCGAGCCGAACGGCCAGTCGCGCGTGCCGAGGAACTGTTCCTTGATCAGGTTGCCGATCAGCATGTCGCCGGTGCCGCCGAGAATGTCGGGTATCGCGAACATGCCCAGCACCGGGATGAACACCAGCGCCGAGCCGGAGAAAATGCCGGGCAGAGACAGCGGGAAGGTCACGCGCCAGAAGCGCTGCCATGCATTCGCACCGAGATCCTGCGCGGCGTCGAGCAGCACGGGGTCGTGCTTTTCCAGATTGGTATACAGCGGCAGCACCATGAACGGCAGGTGCACGTACACCATGCCGACCAGCACCGCGAACGGCGAGAACAGCAGGTGCACCGGCTCGAATCCGAGCGCCGTCAGCAGGCCGTTGACTGTCTGGCTGAACGCGGCCTGCGGGCCGAGGATGATCATCCAGGCATAGACGCGGATCAGGAAGTTGCTGGCGAACGGCAGGATCACCAGCAGCACCATCAGGTCGCGGCTCTTCTTCGGGCTGCGCGCGATCAGCAGCGCGAGCGGATAGGCCATCAGCAGACAGATCAGCGTGGTCGCGAGCGCGACGAGGAACGACTTGAGGAAGACGTAGCTGTAGATGATGTCGCTGAAGAAGAAGGCATAGGTCTCCAGCGTCAGTCCTTGCAGGGTGCCCGGATCGCTGCTGGCTAGCGGCGCGAGGCCGCCGAACTCGCCGGGATAGCGGAACGACGCGAGCACCATGATGATGCCGGGCGCGACGAAGAACAGCAGCAGGTAGACGAACGGAGGGCCGCTGACCAGCCATTTGGCCAGCCGCGCGCCGCGCGGCAGTTGTGGGCTGTCAGTCATGGAGGAACATCCCCGCATCGTGGCGCCAGCCCAGCTTGACCACGTCGCCCGCTTCGAACAGTTGCGCGCGCCCGGATGCGGAATTCGGCAGCAGCGCTTCTATCGTTGCGCCGTTGGCGAGCCCGACCTTGTACACGGTGACATCGCCCTGGTAGAGCAGGCTGCGCACCTCGCCGGCGAAGTGGTTCTTCAGTTCGCCCACTTCGTCGTGCACGCCGATGCGCACCTGTTCCGGCCGGATCGCATACACGCCCTGCTCGCCGACCTTCGCGCCCTGCAGCGGCGGCGCGACGATCTCGCCCAGACCTTCGACCGAGAGGCGCAGATGGCTGCGACCGGCTTCAATCACCTGTGCCGGTAGTTGGTTGATCTGTCCGATGAAGTCGGCGACGAAGCGGGTCCTGGGGGCGCTGTAGAGTTTCGCCGGTTCATCCAGTTGCGCGACGCGTCCCTCGTTCATCACCGCGATGCGGTGCGACAGCGCGAGCGCTTCGACCTGCGCATGGGTGACGAACACGAAGGTGATGCCGACGTCGCGCTGCAGGTTGATCAGCTCGACCTGCATCTCCTCGCGCAGTTTCGCATCCAGCGCGCCCAGCGGCTCGTCGAGCAGCAGCAGGCGCGGGCGGTTGACCAGCCCGCGCGCGAGCGCGACGCGCTGCTTCTGTCCGCCGGAGAGTTCGTGCGGATAGGCGTTCGCCTTGTCGGAGAGGTGCACCTGATCGAGCGCCTCGCGCGTGCGCTGCCGGATCTCGCTTTCGGGACGGCGCGCCATCTTCAGCGGGAAGGCGACGTTCCCGGCGACGGTCAGGTGCGGGAACAGCGCATAGCTCTGGAACACCGTGTGCACCGGGCGCTTCTCCGCCGACGTGTCGGCGAGGTCCCGGCCGTCAAGCAGTATCTGGCCTTCGTCCGGCAGATCGAAGCCGGCGATCATCCGCAGTATCGTGGTCTTGCCGCAACCGGAGGGGCCGAGCAGCGTGAAGAACTCGCCGCTCTCTATCGTCAGGCTGACGTCGTCCACGGCGACGAAATCACCGAAGCGACGCGTGACGTTCCTGAGTTCAAGGCTAGCCATGCCGAGATCCTCCCGGTTGCTTGTGCGGATACTACTTTAACGGATTTCCCGGCGCGTGGAAGTGTGGTTACTGCGTAGTGATTGATAATGTTTGGCCCGGTGAGCCGGGCCGGAAAAAATCATCCGGGAGAATGCCCAAGGTTCCAGACGTGGCGCCAGGCCATTCTGCATCTCGTGTTCGAGATTGAACAGGGGCGATAGTCAGGGGCGCAGAAGAGCGGGATGTTCGTTAATCGCCATTCAGGTATTCCAGGATATCCCCCTTTAGTTCGGAGAATTCCTGCGCAGAAATTTCAAAGTGCTTCAAGACCTGTTTCTCGACTTGAGGCCACTCTTGTTCTTTCACATTCAAGTGTTCGTCGGTAACGTACTCGGCCATGTGAATGATGCCTATCAGGTCGAGGACGTTTTCCCCGATGTTCTCGGCCGTAGCAAAAATGCTCCGATCATGATGGTGCAGAATCGCCTTGCATACTTGGTCGGGGAGCATCCAGTTGCGTGTCAGCATGTTGCCGACCACGGCATGGCTGGTGGAGAAGAGGACATTTTCGATGTCGCAGATGGATTTCCCCTGTTTGCTCAGGGTCATCACCGCGTCGCGATAATCCGGGAATTTCATGATGAGCACCGGAATGCCGCAGTCATGGAATAACGCGGCAATATAGGCGTCGTCTTTTGATACGTTGGGAAATTTGACCGCAATCTTTTCGGCAACGGTGGCGGCCAGACTGGAGCGCTCCCAGAACTTGTCGAAAGTTTGCGAGCCGCCGCCCAGGCTTTGCCGCAGAGCGATATTCTGAACCAGGTTCAGCGTTCTCTGGATGCCAAGCGCATTAATCGCCTGAAGTACCGACGTCGCCTTGGTTCTCAATCCGATAAAAGGAGAATTCGCCAGTTTGAGCAGCGGGCCGACAATACCAGCATCCTGACTGATCAGTTGTGCGAGTTTGGACATTTCGGCTGTCGGGCGTTTGGCCTCTCGCATGATGTTGGTCAGTGTAGCTGGACAAGGCGGAATCAGGATTCCGTTCAGCACTTGTTCGGTCATTGCTTTTGCCTGGTCCATGCGAGTCTTTCCTCAATTCGAAGGGCGAACGTTATATCTCAGCCCTGTCTGGATTGCTATCGGGAATTCCCCAAGTGTAGGGAATTCCCGACGCGGACTGATGCGCACATCGGACGATGTGCGTATCAACCCAGTTGCTGCCCGTGCTCCCGCGTCGCATGGAATTGCACCTTGGGCCAGCGCTCCTGCGCGAGGCGCAGGTTCACGCCGGTGTCGGCGAGGTAGGCGTAGTTGCCGTCCACGTCCTTGGCCAGTCGTGCCTGGTTGGCCTTGACGAACTCGTTCAGGTGGTTCGCGTCGGCGCAGGTGACCCAGCGCGCCGTGTGGATGCCGGCGCGCTCGAATACGGCATCCACGCCGTACTCGTCCTTGAGGCGATGCTCGACCACTTCGAACTGCAACTGGCCGACCGCGCCGATCAGCAGGGTGTTGTCCACCAGCGGGGCGAACACCTGCACGGCTCCTTCTTCGCCGAGCTGGCGCAGGCCCTTTTCCAGTTGCTTGGCCTTCATCGGGTCGCGCAGCCGCGCGCGGCTGAACAGCTCCGGCGCGAAGTAGGGGATGCCTTTGAAGGTCAGCGCTTCGCCTTCGGTCAGCACGTCGCCGATCTGCAACTGGCCGTGGTTGTGCACGCCGATAATGTCGCCGGCATAGGCTTCGTCCAGCCGCGCGCGTTCGTTGGCCATGAAAGTGACCGCGTTGGCCAGCTTCATTTCCTTGCCGGTGCGGCGGTGCTTGACCTTCATGCCCGAGCTGTAGCGGCCGGAGCACACGCGCAGGAAGGCGATGCGGTCGCGGTGGTTGGGGTCCATGTTGGCCTGGATCTTGAACACGAAGCCGGTGAATGCGGGTTCGGCCGGCTGCACCATGCGCTTGTCGGTCTCTCGCGCCAGCGGCGCGGGTGCCCAGTCGACCAGCGCGCGCAGCACTTCGCGCACGCCGAAGTTGTTGATACCGGAGCCGAAGAACACCGGGGTCTGTTTGCCCTTGAGGAATTCCTGCAAGTCGAACGATGCGCCCGCGCCCATGACCAGTTCGGTCTCGTCGCGCATGGTCTGCATCTCGCTCGGGCATTGCTCGGTCAGTTTGTCGATCTGCGCGCCTTTCAGCACCTCGACTTCCTGATCGGCTTTTTCCTCGCCGGGGGTGAAACGCATCACCTCGTCATTC
>DASRWG010000025.1:0-5245 GCA_035654695.1 Gallionella sp.
ACCCTAGGCTTGACCAGTTCGGCACGGCCGTTCTCGTTAACCCCATGCACCGCAAAAACATTCTTGGCAAGGTCTATGCCGATAGTGATAATGCTCATGACTTCCCCCTCCTGTTTGGTTTAGATGAAAACGTCACTTTCCGTCTTGGCACTTTTGATGCCGTTCGCGGTAACTTCACCGCACCCTCGGGACGGGGAAGTCCCTTTCATTCGTTAGCCCCTAGCTCTTCCACATTCCCCTGCCGGCGTCTAAACTGCGCGCCTGTCGCAACATCATCCATTTGAATCAAGGAATCCATCATGAGCGGTTTGCCCAAGTGCCCACTATGCAGTTCGGAATTTACCTACGAGGATGGCAGCAACTATGTCTGCCCCGAGTGCGCGCACGAGTGGCCCAAGGATGCGCCCGCCGCTGTCGGCGAGCAGCAGCGCGTCTATAAAGATGCCTTCGGCAATGTGCTGGTCGACGGCGATTCGGTGACGGTCATCAAGGATCTGAAGATCAAGGGATCGTCCTCGGTGGTCAAGGTCGGCACCAAGGTGAAGAACATCCGCCTGGTCGACGGCGACCACGACATCGATTGCAAGATCGACGGCATCGGCGCGATGCAGCTGAAGACGGAGTTCGTCAAGAAAGCGTAGCGCACCCGGCGTCAATCCTGCGGCGGGGCGATCTTGATGATCTCTTCCGCCGTGGTCAGGCCGGCGGCGACCTTCTCCGCGCCGGAGAGGCGCAGCGGCCTCATGCCTTCCTGCCGCGCCAGCGCCTTGATCTTGCCCAACTCGGCATCCTTGACGATCAGCTTCTTCATCTCGGCGCTAAGCGGCAGCATCTCGTAGATGCCGGTGCGGCCGCGGTAGCCGGTCATGCGGCATTCCAGGCAGCCGGTGGCGGCGTAGCTCTGCGCCGGCTTGGCGCCCTTCCACGGACTGACCAGTTCGTGCCAGGTCTCGTCGCTCAATTCGACTCTCGTCTTGCAGTGCGGACACAGTGTGCGTGCGAGGCGTTGCGCCATCACGCCCAGCAGCGTGGCATTCAGCAGATAGGGCGGCACGCCCAGCTCCAGCAGGCGCGAGATCGCCGACGGCGCGTCGTTGGTGTGCAGCGACGACAGCACCAAGTGGCCGGTCAGCGCCGCCTGGATCGCCATTTCGGCGGTCTCGACGGCGCGGATCTCGCCGACCATGATGATGTCCGGGTCCTGCCGCAACAGGGTGCGGATGCCGTCGGCGAAGTTCAGGCCGATGTTGTGCTGGACCTGCATCTGGTTGAACGCCGGCTCGATCATCTCGATCGGGTCCTCGACGGTGCAGACGTTCACCTCGGGCGTGGCGAGCTGTTTCAGCATTGAATACAGCGTGGTGGTCTTGCCGGAGCCGGTGGGGCCGGTGACCAGGATGATGCCGTTGGGCTGGCGCGTCCAGTCGCTCCACAGCGCGGTCTGTTCGCGCGAGAAGCCGAGGACCCCAAAGTTCTTCACCAATATCTCCGGATCAAAGATACGCATCACCAGCTTTTCGCCGAAGGCGGTGGGCATGGTCGACAGGCGCAGCTCGATCTCGTCCCCCTCGGTGCTGACGGTCTTGATGCGCCCGTCCTGCGGGCGGCGCTTCTCGACCATGTCCATGCGCCCCAACAGCTTGATGCGGTTGGTGATCGCATTGGTGACCGGGGCAGGCAGCTGGTAAACTTGGTGCATCACGCCGTCGATGCGGAAGCGCACGATGCCAAGGTCGCGGCGCGGCTCGAGATGGATGTCGCTGGCGCGCTGCTCGAAGGCGTATTTGAACAGCCAGTCCACCAGCGTCACGACATGCTGCTCGTTGGCGTTGAGGTTCTTGTTCTTGCCCAGCTCGACCAGTTGCTCGAAGTTCTGCACGCCTATCGCCTGCCCGGCCTTGGCCTTGCTGGCAAGCTGCACCGATTGCGCAAGGTTGTAGATCTCCGGCAGGTAGTGGTTGATGTCGAGCGGGCTGGCCAGCACCAGCACGATCTTCATGTTCAGCACGCGCTCGAGCTCGGCGACCCAGTCGGTGACGAAGGGCTCGGCGGTCGCAATGGTCACTTCTCGGTCGCCGACCCGGACCGGCATGATCTTCAGGCACTCGGCATAGGACTTGGAAATGATGTTGCCGATTCCCGCGAAGTTGAGTTGCAGCGGGTCGATGTGGATGTAAGTCATGCCGACGTGCGCGGCCAGCCATTCGGTGAGGAACTCGACCGTCAGCAGCTTGTTCGGCGGCAGGCGGTTGCGCCATTTCTGCTCGCCGATGACGACCAGCGGATGGACATGCTCGCCGCGGTAGCGCTTCAGCAACTTTTCCGCCTCCTCCGGCGGGATCATGTCGTCGCGCACCAGCCAACGTAGCAGGAACTCCAGCGTCAGTTTCTGTCCCTGTTGTGCCGCGACGAAATGCATCGTACGCTCGTACGACAGGCACAAAAAAAGCAGCCTAAGCTGCTTTTTCCGATGTTGCTTTGCCGAACGCGATCAGTGCGCCTGCTTGCGCAGTTGCTGGATCGCGCGCAGTTGGGCGATGGCTTCGGCCAGCTCGGCTTGCGCCTGGGCGTAGTCGATGTCGGAGGTGCGATTCTTCATCGCCTCTTCCGCCGCCTGCTTGGCTTCCAGCGCGCGAGCCTCGTCCAGGTCGCCGCCGCGGATCGCGGTGTCGGCCAGGATGGTAACCACGCTGGGTTGCACTTCCAGCATGCCGCCCGAAACGTAGATCAGCTCTTCCTGTTCCTGGTCCGGACGCTTGATGCGCACTGCACCCGGTTTGATGCGGGTCATCAGCGCGGTGTGGCGAGGGTAGATACCCAGTTCGCCCATCTCGCCGGGAACGATCACGACTTCCGCCAGCCCGGAGAAGATCTGCTCCTCCGCGCTGACTACGTCGACATGTACGGTCATTGCCATGGCATTTACCTTTTACTGAAGGGTCTTGGCTTTTTCGACTGCTTCTTCGATGCTGCCGACCATGTAGAACGCCTGCTCCGGCAGGTGATCGTATTCGCCTGCAACGATAGCCTTGAAGCCCTTGATGGTGTCCTTCAGGGTCACATACTTGCCCGGTGCGCCGGTGAACACTTCGGCAACGTGGAACGGCTGCGACAGGAAACGCTGGATCTTGCGAGCGCGCGCCACGGCCAGCTTGTCTTCCGGAGCCAGTTCGTCCATACCCAGAATCGCGATGATGTCGCGCAATTCTTTGTAGCGCTGCAGAGTCTGCTGCACGCTGCGGGCCACGCTGTAGTGCTCTTCGCCCACGACCAGCGGATCCAGCTGGCGGGAAGTGGAGTCCAGCGGATCGACCGCAGGGTAGATACCCAGCGAAGCGATGTCGCGGGACAACACGACGGTGGAGTCCAAGTGCAAGAAGGTGGTTGCAGGAGACGGGTCGGTCAAGTCATCCGCAGGAACGTAAACGGCCTGGATGGAAGTGATCGAGCCAACCTTGGTCGAGGTAATACGCTCTTGCAGACGGCCCATTTCTTCAGCCAGCGTCGGTTGATAACCCACGGCGGAAGGCATACGGCCCAGCAGCGCGGACACTTCGGTACCGGCCAGCGTGTAGCGATAGATGTTGTCCACGAAGAACAAGATGTCGCGGCCTTCGTCGCGGAATTTTTCAGCCATGGTCAGGCCGGAAAGCGCAACGCGCAGACGGTTTCCAGGAGGCTCGTTCATCTGGCCGAACACCATCGCGACCTTGGACTTGGTGAAGTCTTCCTTGTCGATAACGCCTGCGTCGGTCATTTCGTGGTAGAAGTCGTTACCTTCGCGGGTACGCTCACCCACGCCGGCGAACACGGACAGACCCGCGTGTTGCTTGGCGATGTTGTTGATCAGTTCCAGCATGTTCACGGTCTTGCCCACACCCGCGCCGCCGAACAGGCCAACCTTACCGCCCTTGGCGAACGGGCAAACCAGGTCGATCACCTTGATGCCGGTTTCCAGCAGGTCAACGGAAGGAGACAGTTCGTCGAACTTCGGTGCAGCCTGGTGAATAGCGCGCTTTTCGTCGCACTTGATCGGACCTACTTCGTCGATCGGGCGGCCCAGCACGTCCATGATGCGGCCCAGTGTGCCGGTACCAACCGGCACCTGGATCGGATTGCCGGTAGAGTTGACCGCCATGCCGCGACGCAGGCCATCGGAAGAACCCATGGCGATGGTGCGGACGACGCCGTCGCCCAGCTGCTGTTGCACTTCAAACGTCAGACCCGCTTCGGCAGTGGAGCTGCCAGCGTCAGCCAGCGTCAAAGCCTCATAAACCTTGGGCATTTGATCACGCGGGAATTCGATGTCAACCACCGCGCCGATACACTGAACAATCTTTCCTTGACTCATTTTAAGATTCCCCGTCTAAATTAATTCTGAATTCTCTGCCGATCAGCCGATCGCCGCCGCGCCGCCCACGATCTCGGAAATTTCCTTGGTGATCGCTGCCTGACGCGCCTTGTTGTAAACCAGCTTGAGCTCGGCAATAACATTCTTCGCGTTATCGGAGGCGGCCTTCATCGCCACCATGCGCGAGCTCTGCTCGGAAGCCATGTTCTCCACGACCGCCTGGTAAACCAGGGATTCGATGTAGCGCACCAGCAGCTCGTCGATCACCACCTTCGCATCAGGCTCGTAGATGTAGTCCCAGTTGCCCTCGGCGGTACCCAGCTGTTCGCCGGAGAGCGGCAACAGCTGCTCGACCACCGGCTCCTGCTTCATGGTATTGACGAAGTGGTTGTAGCTCAGGTAGATCGCGTCGATCTCGCCGGCCACATAAGCATCCAGCATCACCTTGACGGCACCGATCAACTTCTCGATATGCGGCGTATCACCCAGACCGGTCAGATGCGACTTGACGTTGGCACCCATGCGATTCATGAAGCTGAAACCCTTGTTGCCGATCGGGCAAACCGTGATGCCTTTGCCCTCGCCTTCCCAGGTCTTCATGTTGCCGATTGCAAGACGCAGCACGTTGGTGTTCAAGCCGCCGCACAAGCCCTTGTCGGACGTCACGACGATCATGCCGACGTTCTTGATGCCCTCGCGCTTGACCAGGAATGCATGCTTGTATTCCGGGTTGGCGCGCGACAGGTGAGCGGCGACATTGCGGATCTTCTCGGCATAGGGGCGCGCGGCGCGCATGCGATCCTGCGCCTTGCGCATTTTCGCTGCCGCCACCATTTCCATCGCACGGGTGATCTTGCGCGTATTCTCTACGCTCTTGATCTTGGTGCGAATCTC
>DASRWG010000026.1:0-39561 GCA_035654695.1 Gallionella sp.
ACCGGCAGACGTAGCCCTCACGAAGAGCGGCGGGTGCGGGCAGCAGCAGGCCCGATCGGCGCGACCTGAGCGCCAGGCATCGCAACCACCGCCACGGAGGGCCACATGGCCGAAGCAGAAATGAGTTACGCCGAGCTCGAGCTCATCGCCGAAGAGGCGAGCGACACCGAGCAGAACATCAACGGGGCGTGCCGCGCCTTCTGTGCGCGCCTGATCGCCCACATCCAGCACGACAGCCCGGCCTACGCGGCCAGCATCGCGGGGCTGCTGCACATGTCGTGCGTGCTGGAAGCGGAAGAGGAGCAGGCAGCATGAACCGCCGCCTCACCACCGCCGCCAGCGCCAAGCACCAGATCGAGCGCCGCCGCATCGAGCAAGACGAAGCCATCCTCGCCTGGCTGCGCAGCCACGGCCAGGCCGTGCAGAGCACCGAGATCGCCCGCGCCACGCGCATCAGCTGGACTGGCGTCGTCGGCCGGCTGGGCGCCCTGGTGCGCATCGGTGCCGTGCGGCGCTCTGAAACCGGCAAGGACCGCGCCGGCAAGCCGGTGATCACCTTTCAGGCCGCGCAGGAAGACCACGTCACCGCCACGCGGCGCGAGCCGCCCTTCCGCCCGCTGCAGCCCACCCGCGCCACCGTCATACCGGTGCGCGCACACGGCCGCATCGCCACCACCCACAACGAGGCGCCGGTGAGCTTCGGCCGCCCCGAATACCGGGAGATCGCATGATGATCACGCTGATCCGCTGCGCGCTGCTGCGCCGTCGCATCCGCGAGCAGCAAGCCCGCCTGCGCGAGGCCAACCAGTGCCTGGAGTTCTACGAGGCAATGAAGGCCGACGCGCACCGCAATCAGACCGACGCCATCAACCAGCTGGCGCACATCCAGCAGGTCGCGCGGCTCAACCGGATGGCGCGCGCATGATGGCCGCGCTCATCCTGCTGGCCATCGCCGTGGCCGTGTGGTGCGCGCTGCGCGTCGCCCGCGAAGAGGCCGCCGCGCTGTACGGCCTCACCCTGCTCGCGCGCGGCACCGTGCTCGAATTCGACGAGGGCAAGCACGATGGCCGCTAAGCCCCGCACACCCACCGTGCGAACCAGCCACTTGCCGCAGGCCAGCACGCTGCTGCCGCACGACGCCGCCGAGGCCCTGCGCCGCGCCGTGGCGCACCGCTTCGGGGCCAACGGTGGCTGGATCGACAACGCCCAGGCCGTGCGCGACAACGTCGCACCGCTGGCCGAGGTGACCGCCCAGGTGCGTGCCGACCACCCGGAGCTCTTCCAGTGAGCGGCGCGACCGAACGCCAATGGGCCGACCAGCTGCTCGCCGGCATGGGTGGCCAGCCCTGCCGCGACGCCGACACCGGTGTCGGCGGCGTGTGGCTGCCCCGCCGCGCCTGGGACAACCTCGCCGCGATCTCGCGCGGCTCGCCCATGGCCCACGGCTATGCACTCGCCGGCCAGCACGCCGTGCGCGACGCCTACGAGCAGACCGAGCGCCTGGCCGAATGTACCGACGCGGCGTCGGACCCGCTTGAGACGTGAACATGACCACCGAAACGATCACCTGGATCACTGACGGCAGCCTGCCGGATGCCGACACTACGGTGCTGATCGAGGCCGAGGTGTCGGGCGGAACCGACATCTTTCCCGGCTACTTCGACGGGCATGTGTGGATCGACTGCACCGGCTGGCCCTGCCCTCAAACCGTGATCGCCTGGGCCGACCTCCCGGCCGGTTCGAGGGCAGCACGATGAGAAAGCGCGGCGCCCACATCAAGCACGTGGCGGCCCTGCCCGGTCGCGCACGCGACTGCGTGTCGCTCGAAACCGAGCACTACATCGCCCTGCAGTTTCTGGGCACCGACAACTTCGGCCGCGACCAGGTCGCCAGCATCGGCGCGGCCGCCTACATGGTGCGCGAGATACCGCGAAGCCGGATCGGTGATGTCGCTCACCGGCACGCAGCGGCCGTGATCCGCACGCTGAACGAAATCATGGACATCGCCGACCGCACCGGCCGGGTCGAGGTGAACACCACCAGAGAGGCAGCCCTGCGCGCCTCATGCCCCATCGTGTTCCGCGCCCTTGAAGGCGCGCGCAACAGCGACATCGCCCGCGCATCGCTTGCCGTGCTGGCAATGCAACGGCGGATGGTCGCGCAGGCTCAGGTCATGGGCGCAAAGTCATGAACGCCGACGCTCCATTCTTGACATCGCCGGCACTTCGCTACCACGGCGGCAAGTTCCGCCTGGCGCAGTGGGTGATGCAGTTCTTTCCGCCGCACCAGCGCTACACCGAAGCCTTCGGCGGCGCTGCTGGCGTGCTGCTTCAGAAGCCGCGGTCCTACGCAGAGATCTACAACGACCTCGACGGCGAGATTGTCAATTTCTTCCGCGTGCTGCGCGACCCGGACCAGTGCGCCCAGCTGCTGCAGGCCCTGCACTTCACGCCCTACGCGCGTGACGAGTTCGATATGTCATGGCAGCCGGCGGCCGACCCGGTCGAACAGGCCCGCCGCACGGCTGTGCGCGCCGCTATGGGCTTCGGAAGCGCGGGCGCCACCAAAGGCTCCACCGGCTTCCGCATCGACAGCAAGCGGGCACATGGAACGGCGCAGATGCTCTGGGCGCGCTACCCGGAATCAGTCATGGCAGCAGCCGAGCGCATGCGCGGCGTGCTGATCGAGAACCGCCCGGCGATCGAGGTGCTGATCCAGCACGATGGCCCGGACGCCCTGCATTTCGTCGATCCGCCCTACGTACTCGACACCCGGAACATGCGCGCGTCGACGCGCTGCTACCGCCACGAGATGAGCGACGACGATCACCTCCAGCTGCTGCATACCCTGCGGCAGCTTACAGGTGCGGTCGTGCTGTCCGGCTATCCGCACGCGCTGTACGACGACACGCTCCACGACTGGACGCGTCACACCACCAGCGCCCGCATCTCCGCCGGTCGTGGAACTGGGCTGCGCACCGAATGCGTGTGGATCAACCCGCAGTGCGCGCAAGCGCTCGCCGGCATGACCGGAGGACTCTTCGCATGAACCCCCAGCACCGCCTGCTGTTCGATGACGAACTGATCGTGGATCTGTTCGCCGGTGGCGGCGGCCTGAGCACCGCCTGCGAACAGGCGCTCGGCCGCTCGCCCGACATCAAGATCAACCACAATGACGACGCGCTGAGCATGAACCGCGCGAACCATCCGCAGGCCCGACATTTCATTGCGGACGTTTTCGAGGTGTGCCCGCGCGGCGCCACGCAGGGCCGGCCGGTCGGTTACTTGCACCTCTCGCCCGACTGCACACACCACAGCCAGGCGGCCGGCGGACAGCCGCGTGACGAACGCATCCGCGCGCTGACGTGGATCGGCCGGCGTTGGGCCGGGCAGAAGCGCCCACGCATCATCACGCTTGAGAACGTGCGGCAGATTCTGAAGTGGGGGCCGCTGGTCGCGAAGCGCGACAAGGTCACCGGCCGCGTGCTGAAGCGCTGCGGTACCGTCGCCGCGCCCGGCGAGCACGTCGCGCGGCGCGACCAGTTTCTGGTGCCGGATCCGAAGCGCGAGGGCAGCACATGGCGTGCCTTCGTGCGCAGCCTGCAGGCCATGGGCTACGTGGTCGAGTGGCGCATCCTGTGCGCGGCCGACTACGGCGCCGGCACTACGCGCGAGCGGCTGTTCATGGTCGCGCGCTGCGACGGCAAGCCCATCGTCTGGCCTGAGCCGACGCACTACAAGAAGCCGGCGCGCGGGCAGAAACGCTGGGTGTCGGCCGCCGAGTGCATCGACTGGTCGATACCGTGCCCGAGCATCTTCGAACGCGCCAAGCCGCTCGCGCCGGCCACGCTGCGCCGCATCGCCCGCGGCATCCAGCGCTTCGTGCTGAACAGCGCCGACCCGTTCATCGTGCCGATCACGCACCACGGTAGCGACCGCGTGAACGACATCCACGACCCGCTGCGCACGATCACAACCGCGCACCGCGGCGAGTTTGCGGTGTGCGCGCCCTCGCTGGTCCAGGTCGCCCACGGCGAAGGCAAGCCGGGCGGCGTGCAGCGCTGGGGCAGCGGCGTGCGTGACGCACTTGACCCACTGGGCACCGCTACCGCATCCGGCGGGGGCGGGTATGCCCTCATGGCTGCCAGCCTGGTGCAGACCGGTTACGGCGAGCGCGAGGGCCAGGCGCCGCGCAGCCTCGACATCACCGAACCGCTGGGCACCATCGTCGGTACCGGCAAGCACGCTGCCGCCTGCGCTTACCTCATGCAGGCCAACGGCGGGTTCAACGAAACGCCCGGGCACGATCCGCGCCGGCCGGTCAGCACCATCACCACCCGCGACCGCCTCGCGCTGGTGACCGTGGTGCTGAAGGGCACGCCCTACCTGATCGTCGATATCGGCCTGCGCATGCTCACGCCGCGCGAGCTGTACCGCGCCCAGGGCTTCCCGCCCGACTACCAGATCGAGGTCGGCCACGACGGCCGCCGATTCCCCAAATCCGCGCAGGTCCGCATGGTCGGCAACAGCGTCAGCCCGCACCCGGCCGCCGCCCTGATCGCCGCCAACTGCGGCGACCTGTGCATTGAACCGTTGAGGAGAACAGCATGACGAACCCCTGCCAGGATCACGGAGCGGAGAGCGCGCGGGCCGACTACATGAAGGAAGCGGAGCGGCTGTCCCGCGCGCTGGAGAACATCGCACAGACCGCATTGCGCGGAGTGGGCAACGAACAGATACGCGGGCACCTGATGGACGCCTCTGCCCTGCTCGCGCACATCCAGCGCGGAGTGCCGGAGGGGTGGCAGCTGGTGCCGAAGGAACCGACGGACGCGATGCAGTTTGCGAGCTACATGGGACCGGATGGGCCTAACTGGCCGGGGCGTCAGGTGGTCTACAAGGCCATGCTCGCCGCCGCCCCTGCGCCCGATCAATTTCGTGACGCCGCGGAAATGGTGGCAGCCCCGTCCGCTTTCCTCGCCGGAGGTGCCCGATACAAGATCAGCAACGGAACCGTGCGCGGCCTTCCCCGTGACCTCGATGGCCGATGGGTCGCGTTGGTCGCAGCCGAGGATGACTGTCACCTTGCGCCAGCCCCGGCAGAGGTGCCGATGCCGGAGCCGGTCGATGATATTGACAGAGCACTGGTTCCGTTGTCTGACCACCACCGTTTGACGATCGGCCCCGGTCCGTGGGCAGGCGTCCGGATCGGGCAGAAGGCGTTTAATGTCGCTAGAGCCGTATTCGGGACGAGTAGCGAAGACGACGACAAGCGCGTCTACAGAACGTTGCAGGCATACGAACGGAATCGCACCCAGATTTCAGGCGAATCAACGCAAGCCGATTTTGAGCGCTGGTTGGAACGTGACTCGACACTGCCCGCGACGCGAGACGGGGGCACATATTCCGATTTTTCGGTAGCTCTGATGTGGCACGCATGGCAGGAGTGCGCAGCCTGCGGCGCCGCCCTGCTCGCGCAGATCCAGCGCGGTGCGGTGCCGGAGGGGTGGCAGGTGGTGCCGAAAGAGCCGACGCCGGAGATGCTAGCCGGAGGGTGGGGTTACTGGCTCGACGTAACGGATCCAGGGAAGCAACGCGACACCGCAGCGAAAGAATACGCCGCCATGCTCGCCGCCGCCCCTGCGCCTGCCACGGCAGAGGTGCTCGGCGAAACCTGCATCGACGGCGGGAAGTGCCACCACGCATGTGCTGACCGCTGCTTCCGTCGGGAGTGCTGCGCCCCGCTGAGCGGTTACAGCGGACCGTGGGCATACGCCCCGGCAGCGTCGGCCTTCCCCGAGCGCGACACAACGCGTCCGGCAGAAGATCAGGGGCTGTTCAGAAAATTCGACGTGCGCCGCGTCGATGGCAGCGACCGCCCCGGCGGTAAGCACCACGGCTGTGAATACTTCGTCCTTGACGTAGACCATGACCCGCACGCTCCGGCTGCGCTGCTGGCGTATGCGCAAGCTTGTGCGGCTACACACCCTCACCTTTCAGCTGACCTGATCCGGCGCTACGGATTGCAAGTGGCCGCCCCGGCAGAGGTGCCGATGCCGGAGCCTGACTCGCACTGCACACACGCTGACGACCATGAATACGACGTGTGGAACGAGCAGCAGATGCTCACCTACGGCGCCGCCTGCCGTGCTGCTGGCGAGGCTGCGGGATACGCGCGGGTTTTGGAGTGGGCTGTAAGCCGCTGGAAATCCGAGGTCGAAAACCGGCCGCTTGAAAACAAGAACCGTAGGCCTCTCGACGATGTTTGGAGGCAGGTTGTGCGCTTCGCAGGCGGTGATCCTGATGCTTTGCTGGGGCCTTCGCACGACGCCGCCCTGCGCGGGGAGGTGAAGCCGTGAGCGACAGCATCATCGAACGCCTGCGCCACCATGCGCAGGACGAGCGGAACACAGCGTTCGCGCGATCAACGATGCAAAAGGGCGCAGACGAAATCGAACGCCTGCGTGCCGTCCTATCGAAAGCCAACGAGCAAACAGAGCATTTCGAGCGCGAATGGTACTTGCGGGGCGATGAACTTGAGCAACTGCGCGCCGAACTCGCCGCCAGCCGTGAGCGCGAGGCGCGGATGCAGTTGCAGCCGATCGATACGGCTCCGAGAGACGGGACTTGGGTTTTGCTTGGATACTTCCCGAGCTATATGGAAGGGGTTCAACAAGGCGGAATTCCTGAAATCGCATATTGGAGCAGCGGCGCATGGGCGAACAACTGTGGCAAGGCATTGGCTACAGCCGGGCCGTTCTCTCCAACACACTGGATGCCTCTTCCCGCCCCGCCAATCGCCGCACTCGCTGAAGGAGCGCAGGGATGAGCAATCAGGGCTGCTCCGTCTGCGCGTACTGCGGTGCTGAATATCGCCTTTTCACGATATTCAACCGTGACATGCAAGGACTGACGAAGGCTTGGAAGAAGCGACACCAGCGGGCCTGCAAGAACAGAACGCCTGAAGAGCGCAGAAAGTGGGCGAAGAAGTATGTCGGGAAAGACGAGATTGAGAGCCCGATTGTTGTTGATCTAGCCCACGAAGGATTTCGGACATGACCCCGCGCGACCGACGTACCGACCCGATCTACAACGTATGCCTGATCTGCGGCCAGTCCGGGCACTGCTCGGCGAGTTGTACGCAGGGGCGGTGTAACGCCATGTTAAACGGAGATCGAACGGCCGTGACGCTGCCTGACCGCGAATGCAACGCATGCGACTGGCGCGGGAGCGTGATGGATTGTTGCTGGCTAGGAACGGTCGGGCCGCTGTGCCCTGAGTGCCGCGAGACGACCACCCCTTCTAACGCTGAAATTAAGCCGTGACGCGAAGCGGCATCGGCTGGAATGCGTTGTTAGACATCACGCTAGGAGATTGAAATGGAAACGAAGAATGCGGTTATCGAGAGCGCCCGTCTGACCACGGACGACCACGGATGTCTTAGCGCCTGGCTGATGCTGGACTACGGCGGAATCGGGCAAGGGTTCGGCGGCTATGCGCTGTACCTGCCGCGCAGCTTCACGCATCACGAACTGAAAAGCGTAGCTGGCCATTTCATCTGGCGCGTGCTGGAAGTTGCCGGCGTGACGGATTGGGACAAGCTCAAGGGCAAGACCATCCGCGTGCGCGGCACGCATGCCGGCGTTGAGGCGATTGGTCACATTGTCAAAGACGATTGGTTTGAGCCGCGCAAAGACTTCAGTGAGGTCTAACGCTTGAATTAAGCCGTCCCGCGAAGCGGGATCGGCTTGAATGAATTGTTAGCTGGCCGCGCCCAGCTATGGAGAGAATACATGGACAGAACCACAGCAGTTGAAATATGGCGAGAGGTATGCGGGAGTGACATGGTTATGACCTTTCCGCCGACAGGGCGGATGCTTGAGGCATTCGCTGCACGCATTGAGGCGCGCACCAAACAAGCCTGCGCGATAGCTTGCGAAGTTCACGCCGCAACCGTCCTGGAGCCGAATAGCGGGACACCGTGGTCTGCCTGCCATGAGTGCGCGGATGCGATCCGTGCCAGCTAACGCGGGATAGCCGACACATCCGTCCGATAAGCAGGCGCCTACGACGGGAGACGGCGCACACGCGCCAACTGTCGAATAACGGACGGGCAAACCGGACACGAGGGAGCAAGCATGAGCAGGGAAGCCGAATCTACGTCAGCACTCATCGAACGGATGAGAGCGTTCGAGGCCGACCACGTGCCGGACGGATGGCCGTGCATTCGGATGCGCGACATCACAGCACTGTGCGACGCCGTAGAAGCCGCCCGAGCCGCCGCGCTGGAAGAGGCTGCGGAGATCGCAGACGCCCACGCAACGTGCGAAGGCATCGCGCAACGCATCGCGGCAGACATCCGCGCGCTGAAGGAGAAGGAATGACCACCACATACCTGTCGCCCGACGAACTGCGCGAGCTGACAGGCTGCGCTCACCGGGCGCGACAGCAGAAGTGGCTGGACCGCAACCGCTGGCCCTACGCCATCGCGGAGACCGGCCACATCCGCGTGCTGCGGCAGTATTGGCTGGACCGCCTGACCGGCGCAAAATCGACCGCCCCGACCGTGCATGCGGGGACGAAGCACAACTTTTCGGCCATCGCGGCGTAGCATGAGTCTGTCAGCGCATCAACGAAACGGCGGGCATGATGAGTGGCTGACGCCACCGGAGATCCTGCAGTCCCTGGGAAAATTCGACCTGGACCCGTGCGCACCGGTAGTGCGTCCGTGGGACACCGCCGCTAAACACTACACCGTGCAGGACGACGGATTGTCTATGCCGTGGCACGGGCGCGTGTGGTGCAACCCGCCATTCGGTCGCGAGGCGGTCAAGTGGCTGCGGCGCATGCGTGACCACGGAAACGGGGTTGCGCTGATCCCGGCGCGCACCGAAACGGCGATGTTCTACGAAACAATTTGGGGATCGGCGGACGGTGTGCTGTTCATGAAAGGGCGCCCGCACTTCCACTACGTAGACGGCCGGCGAGCAGATTTCAACAGCGGTGCGCCCATTGCTTTGGTGGCCTACGGGCGCGAGAACTTGGACGCACTCCAGCGCAGCGGGCTTGGATTCGTCGTCATCGGACACAGCGCATAGCATGGGACGCCGCCGAACCGTCAATCGCGACCTGCCCGCGCGCCTGTATCTCAAGCGCGACGGCTACTACTACCGCGACCTCAACCGCCGCGAGACGAAGGTCGCGCCGGCCGACGATCTGCCGAAAGCCCTGATCGAGTGGGCGCAGCGCGAGGGCGTGCGGCTGAACCCGGACGCCGTGACGTTCGCGGCCGTGGCCGGCAAGTTCCGCGAGCAGTACATCCCGACGAAGGCCACCAAGACACAGCGCGACTACCTGCGCCAGCTCAACCGGCTGTGCAACTGCTTCGGGCCGTCTGCGCTGGACAGCGTGACGCCGTCAGACGTGGCCGAGTACCGGCGCATCCGGTCGGCCAAGGCAGCGACGCAGGCAAACCGCGAACTGGCCCTACTCTCGAAACTGTGGAACTGGGCGCGCGAGCACGGCTACACGACGCAGCCGAACCCGTGCCAGGGCGTCACCCGCAACCGCGAGCGCGGTCGCGACGTGTACATGTCAGACGCGGTGTATTCGGCGATCCTGCTGGCCGGCGACCAGTCGGTGAAAGACGCAATGCGGATCGGCCGGCTCACCGGTGCCGACATCGGCGTGATCCTGAAGGCCACCACGCGGCAGATCGAAGGCGACGCCCTGCGCATGCAGCGCACGAAGACGGGGTCGGCCGTTCGCTTCCGACTGCGCGACGAGGCTGGGGCGTTGAACGAACTGGGCCTGCTGCTGGACGAGCTACGCACGCGCCGGCGCATCGCGACATCGATCTATCTCGTGCAGGACGACACCGGCCAGGCCGTGCCCTACAACACGTTCGTCAAGCGCTTCGCTCGAGCACGGACAGCAGCCGGCGTCGAAGCCCACTATCAGTTCCGGGACATCCGCCCCAAGGTGGCCACCGACATGGACGACATCGAGCGCGCACAGGCCACGCTCGGACACAAGCAGATCGCGACCACACAGCGGCACTACATCCGGCGCGGCAAGCTGGTCGACCCCGCGAAATAGTGCGCTGATAGTGCGCTTAGTGGGCGGGTGATTCACCAGCGCATCGCTGAAACCCGCGCTGGTGCTGGTGCCGGGAGGGGGACTCGAACCCCCACACCTTGCGGCGGCGGATTTTGAATCCGATCTGGTTGTCACGTCAAATCATGATGATGCGCGAACATGCAGCGCACTATCGCACGAAAACCGGCCACGGCTGCATGCGGGTTTTCGGGCTGCGGCTGACCGAATAGTGCGCGGCTATCTTGGCCGGTATGGATGCCGCGCCTGCGGCGACTCACAGGCGGGATAGAGGCGGGACAGGTGACGCTCAAGCGCGAGCGAGCGGCCGGCGAAATAGACGGCGACGGCGCGCCACTGGTTGCGGTCGGCCCGGTACCGCTCGCACTCAGGGCACGACGGCGGATTGCTCATCGATCCAGTGCTGGAGCCAGACGCATTGCAGCGTCGCCGCCTGACAACGCTCCGTCAGCGCGCCCGGATCTTCGGCGGCTGCATCTCCACTGGGATCAGATCCAGCGTCGGCAGCGGCTGCATCAGTTCGGCCGGCGGCCGCGGCATCGGCGGGCACTGCACTGCCACCGGAACGTGCTGGACCGGCGGCGAGGCGCAGGCGGTCAGCAGCGTGCAGAGCACGCAGGCGATCGAGAATGACGCCGTAGGCGGTATGGGTCTGGGCATTGATGGTCTCCTGTCGTTTGATCTCGGTCGCGGTTCTGGCCTGCGCCTGCCGGCCCTGCGCGGCCACCTCGGCGCGGAACTGGGCGAATTCGGCAGCCAGATCGTCGCGGGCCTCGCGCTCGGCTGACAGCCCGCGCGTGTAGCCCCAGCCGGCCGACGCCGCGACCAGCGCGCCGAGCGCCAGCCAGAGCACCCAGCCAGGCAGCGCGCGCACGAATGTGCCGGCGATCATTTCGGGTCCGGATAGACGTTGCGCGCCAGCTCGAAGTGCGGGCCGTCCTTGAACTTGCGCCACGACCCGCCCCAGATGATCTGCACGCCCTCTTCGGCGGCGGCGAGATGCATCGCTCCGTAGATCCTGAAGTACAGCGGCCAGTCCCAGCGGATTTCGTTTCCAGCAATGGCCGCCAGATCGACGGCCAGGCCGTACAGGTGCCGGCTGTTCCGGGTCTGGCTGGCGCCGACCTTCACCAGCTCCGCCTGACGCGCTGTGGTGCGCACGCCTTCGATGACAACGAACGGAACGGGGGTGATTTCGCTGGCGCGCTCGACCACGCGCACGAGGTCAGGATGCACGCCGACGAGGTTGCGCCGGCTGCGCGCGTCGAACTTCTCGATCCCGGTGTTCACAGGCTGATCTCCGACGCCTTGCGCTTGATGCGATCCTCGAAAATCTTCATCGCTTCAGCCCCCATGTGCCCGGACAGCGCGCAGGCCACCCCAGTCCATTGCACGGACAGTTCGTACTGGTCACACAGGAGCACGGTGATCAGGCCCGCCAGCGCACTGCTGGACAGGTGGCTGACACAAGACACGACCTTGAACTCCACGCCCTTGACCAGCATGCGCAGGTAGCTGACGGTCCCAGCCCAGGTCGAGAGGATCACCATCAAGATGGTATCCAGCCACCAGCCATGGTTGTGTGGATCAATCATTGAGCATCACCGCCGTCACAGGGTTGTTGAATCCGGTCGCCCGCATGACGATCTGTCCGTCACGCACAAGGATGACGCGGTGGTTGTCCGTGTCGGCGATCAGCAGGCCGTGCGGCGTCATCGTCGCGCTGTTGGGCGAGTAGAGCGTGAGATCGCCCGCATACTCCGCAGCGCAAGCCGACTTCGGCGGCGTGTAGCCCGGCGCAGCGGTGCCCGACTCGGACGCGATGATCTGGTCGCGCGTGGCTGTGATGTCGCAGTACGGCAGGACCGGCGCGCACATCTCCATTTCCCGCGTGTCGCTCGGGTAGTAGTCCCACACGAACACGCGGTTTTCATGCTCAGCACAGATGCGGACCTTGTCGGACGCGATCGGCTCAATGGTGTTCGGGTAGTAGACCTGTGTCGAATTGCGCATCGCACCGCTGGCTAGATCGACGGCATATACCCGATGGCCGAACGTGTCAGCGATGAACAGCCAGCCCGCGAACACGTAGGCACCTCGCGGGTTCTGGGCTGCGTGCGAATTGACGAAAATCTGCGTGAGGCTGAAATCCTGCCAGCGATACACGCGCACGCTGCCGCCGCCGCCCGTGTCGAAACAGACCGCGACGTAGGTCACGCCGCCGAACCGCGTCAGCTTGACCGCATTGACCACGGCCGGCATTGAATACGACCGATGAACGAATCCAGTCATCGGATTGCAGACGACGAGCGACGATCCGGCGCCGTAGAACATCAGCCCCTCGAATACGTCAAGCGCGCGCGGCCACGACGACGGGAAATCGCGCTGCCATGCGACGGCGCCGCCGCGAAACACGTGGATCGTGCGGCCGAGGTCGCAGGCGACAGCGATGTCGTGTTGCTCGCCGTCCATCGTCGGCGTGCCCGCAGAGCCGAGGACCTGATTGACGGTGCCCGGCACGGCCGGAGAGTAGTATGAAAGATTCATCAGATTCCCGCCCTCCCGCGGATGTAACCACCATCGAATACCGATGTCCCGCCAAGCATCGCAAGGCGGATGCGGTCGAGGTCGGAGATCGTTACTTGCCCGGCCGCAATCCGCAGCACCGCAGCCGAGTCGGTGCGTGCGAACTGGCCTCTATAGACCCACGTGGTGTCAGCCGCTCGCGCCCTGGTGAGCACGAGACTCCCCGTCCAGAACGATGGGGAAGTGGGATCCGGAACAGCCAGAAAACCCGACGAGTTCGCGGAGGCGGACGTTCCCATTGATGCGCCGCCCGAATAGCCGGTGCGCGCCCAATCGGACGCATTGCCGACCTGAAACCCGAACGGATCAGACCCCGGCGAACTGATGCTTACGCCGACCGCTTCAACTTCTACTCGCGTGGCCCAAGCCGGAATTCCGATCAACGGATGAGACGTGCCGCTGGTGGTGTTCACCTCGCCGAGATAGACAGACAGCGCAGACGACAGCGCCGACGCGGCGACGGCAGCGTCAAGCTGCTGTTTCGGCACCGCCTGCAGGTTGGTCGATGCGTTACCCGGCAGCACAGGCGACGATGAGAACGTGAGCACGCCGGCCTTTGTCTGGTCGCCGCTCGTCTTGATGACGGCGGAGTCGGCGGCCGCGCCGAGCGCTGTGCGCGCATCTGATGCGTTGCCAGTCGCGCCGAGCAACGCGAGCACGTAATCAAACCACGCCTCGAAACCTGTTTTTGCCGTGACTGGCGCCAGCGCCCCAGTCGGAAAGAGCGTCGATTTAGACGGTGGTGCGGGCATTGTGTATGCCTCCTTCAGTAGCCGCTGACGCGCACGAATGCGTGCCCGGTCACGGCGGTTGCGGTGTCGTCAAGTAGCTCGATTTCTGGGCCGAGTGCCGGGTCTGGCGCGGCCTTCAGTCGGCCGCTCACCGCGCCGCTACCATCAGCGATCGGCGTGATCTGCACGTCTTCGATGGCGATCCAGGTGCGTGCAGGCAAGCCGGCCGATGGCGCAAGCGTGGTGCCGACCGCGTTGATCTCGACGTTGCCGAACGTCTGCTCAAGCGTCGGCATTTCGAGTCGCACCTCGAATGCGCTGATGACGCCCTGCGCGCTGCCGGCGTCGGTGGTGATCTGAAAGTACAGATCCGACGAAGCGACTGTCGGTCCATAGGCACCCGGCCACGGCTTCCAGGCCTCGGTAAGGCTGGCGCGGTAGAGAACCGTCGAGCGAGCCCCCTGCACGGTTGCGTCGATGAGCACGGTTCCGCCGTCGTAGGGCGGCGTGTAGCTCGCCTCATAGACCATGGAAACGTACTGGCTACCACCCCAGAAGTCGGCGTCTCCGTCGCGAAACCAGAAGTCCTCTCCCGCACCCGCACCCCAGAAATCGACCGATGCATCGGTGTCAGCGACAAGCTCGCCGCTGACCAGCGCACCGCCCGTCACTGTTCCGGGGAACCCAGTTGCCGCGTAGTCCTCTACGTCTGCGATGTTGGCGGCGTCCGGCGCGCCGAAGTCGGCTGTGTCATACGCGACAGCCGACTCGTTGCCCGAGGTGTCGACCGCGCGAATCATCACGGTGTTGATGCCGTAGAGGCGCACTGGCATCGGCCACGGGAAGCCGGGCACCAGACCACCCGCATAGCCCGCCGCCACCGCGTGCAGCGGCGTGCCGACCGACCAGTTGGCGTTCGTGCCTGCGTTGTAGCGCACCACGTAGCCGGCGAGATCGAGCGACGGGCTGGGCGTGGCGATGAGCAGGGTGGGTGTCGCCGCCACCGCGGCCGGCGCATCGGGCGCGACGGAAAGCCCCGCCACGGCATAGACGGTTGATGCAGCATCGCCCGGCCGGCCCAGTGAGTCGAACGGTCTGACCTCGACCGACCACACGTCATCGAGCGTGGCGCGCCATGAGAAGCGAGTCGCGCGCCGCACGGTGCCGAGTAATTCCAGCGGGTTACCTGCCGCAGCCGCCCACACCTGTGCGGTGTCGTATGCGCCCGATGCCGAAAACGTGGCCGTCAGCTCAACGAAGTAGCCCTGCCCCTGCCGCTGCAGCTCTTCGGTGATGACGAGCGACGACACCACCGGCCGGCCGAACGGCAGCAGCGACGCGGACGCAGGCGGCGTGTAGGCGCCCGACCACACATACGACCAGAACTCCGGCGACTCGGGCACGCACGCGACAGATGCGCCCTGCAGCCCCGGTGACGGCTGGATTGCGACGACGCGGACCTTGTAGCCAGGGGTAGCGCGAAAATCGTAGATCCAGATCGTGTCGTGCGCCGGGTTTCCGGTGGCACCGGGGAACGGCACGCCTGACGGCCACGCCTCGGTCAGCGTGACGGTGCGGCTCTCGCCGACAAACGCCTCAACGCCGAACACCCGATAGCCCGACTCACCCGGAACGCGCAGACCGATGTAGCGCGCGCTGGCGCCGGCCGGCACGACGTCATCCAGCGTGAGCGTGACCACGCCCGCAACATCCTGCGCGGCGTGCAGCCGCCCGCCGTAGCCCCACTGCGTGACGTCGTGCGTGAGCATGAGCACGCTGTTGCGGCGGTAGGTGAGGTATTCGAGGTCGGTGTCGAAACCGATGTCTTTGCGCTGGTAGAGCGACTGCCCGAGGTGGAAGCGTGCCATCACAGCGGCATTCGCCTCGGTGGTGATGCCGGTGCCGGTGATGCGCGCCGGGTTGAGCGGCGTGGTCACGCCGGGCGCCGTGACGCGCACGGTCTGCCAACTGTAGTCGCGGTCGCGGTCGAAGTAGGCGTACTCGATGCCGTCGGCTGTCTCCATCGTCTGGTAGGCGACGGAGAAGCTGCGCGCGCGCATCGTGGCCATGTTCACCACGCCGCCGATGGGCGCGTCGTCAGCCACCCACGTGACGCCGAGCGGCCCGCCGCCCCAGGTGTGCGAGCCGAAACCGGCAGCGGCGATCGTATCCAGCACCTCGTCGTGTGACACCGGCGAGTCGAAGACGTGGTCGAAACGGAAGCCGTTGTCAGCGCACCAGGCCATGAAACCCTTCAGGGCTTCGATGTCGATCATCGCATCGTCCAGCCCCATGCCGGCGATGATCCGGCCGCCGTCGTCGTAGATGCCGCGCATGTAGAGCAGCATCTGTGCACCGGGGTTGCTCAGGCCTCCGTTTGCGGTGGTGGCTGTCACCCAGGCCGCGCCATCCCAATAGGGCATGGGCTTGGCCTTGGCGTACCACGAGAATTCATCGAGCGCGCCGTTGATCTGGCCACTTGCCTTGATCTTCACGCCGAGCCGGCCCATGCCGCCATAGGTGCCGGTGTCGGGCTGCACTGTGCGCAGCTGCGACCAGGTCATCTTGTTCTGACGGGTCGGCGAGTCGACATCGAGCGCGGCCTTGTACAGCCGCACCTCATACTGCCCTTGTGGCACTGCCCGCGTGTAGGTGAGGCGGATGGGCTTGGTTGACGCGTTGGCGATGCTGATGCTGCTGCCACCGATGTAGTACGGATCGCCGGCGCCGAAGAACGGCAGCCAGTCGGTGGTGCCCACCTCGCGGTAGTCCGCATTGAGGCCAAGGTATTCAGTGCGCAGCGTGCCCTTGCTGGCGCTCACCTGGTAGGCAATGCCCTCCAGGTCGATCTGTAGCGCGACGGCGTCGGCCGACGACACGCGGATCACGTCAGCCCCTTGGCCGACGAGATCGCCGCCGGCCGTGGTGTCGACGTTCCCCCAACCCTGCAGGGTCTCGTCAGCCATGCCACTGATGCCGGCAGACCGGACGGTCACGCCGCTGAAACTCTCAATCGGCGTTTTGCCGATGCGGTAGGCCGACACCTCCCCGCAGTTGATGCCGGCGTGGAACACGCTGTAGAGGTACTGGTCGTCGCCCTCGAACATGGTGTAGGGCAGCGCGGCGTAGTCCGGCGTGTAGCGCAGCTCGCCGAAGAGCAGCGGCAGCGGCTCATAGGGGCGCGCGCGGTTGCGGCCGCCGCTGAGCGAATAGGTCGGGCTGGCCTGCGTGTCGCGCAGGCCCTTGGGTGGCTTGGGGCCCAAAAGCTTATTGGACAGCACCGCCCCGGCGCCCGTGACGACCGCTGAAAATATCTGCGCCCACGTCGTCGTTCCAAAGGCAATGGCCTTCCCGAACAACGCAGTTCCCCAACCAGGAGCAAAAACAGACAGCGCAATAGGCAACGCGAATGCCAGAAACTTCTTCTTAGCCACGCGCCGGCACTCGACGACGACCCCCTCGCGCAGCCGGGTGTGCGCCCACATCTCGCGCGGCACCTCGTGGCCACCGATGGCCGCGACCCACATGTCGGCATCGAGCCGATCGACATGGCGCGCGAGCACGGCCGCCAGCGTGTCGCCGGCCTGCAGGTCGATCTCGCTATTGGTCTGCCCCTCGCAGGTCAAGGGGTGCGGGGTGACGATGAGCCTCACACGCATCGGTAATACCCCTCGATGCGCACGCCCAGTTGCCGCAGTTCGCTCACGCGCTGCAGGGCGGTGTAGCCGACGTTGGCGAATGCGTGCAGCACCCAGCGTTCGCCCGCGATGACGAACAGCACGCCGAGGTGCATGGTGTCGCTGTGCATGAGCACGACGTCGCCGTCGCCCGCCTCGGCTTCGGTGATGCCGTAGGCGATCTCGCCGCTGAGCGCACGCTGCGCCGTGGCCACCGGCGCACGCTCGCGCGCCGTGCGGCCAGGCAGCGCTATCTCTTTTCCGTACAGCTCCCTCTGCACGAGCGCCACGAGGTCGGCACAGTCGAAGGTGCGCTCGCAGTAGGCCAAGCCGCAGAAGCGATCCAGCTCGCGCGCCTTCATGACTGGAAGATCCCCGGGCTGGTGATGGGGTCGTGCCGCAGGCGAACGGCCTGCTGGCGCATGATGTAATCGACACCGAGCGACGCGCTGATCACCGCGGCATTGGCCTGCACGCCCACCATGGGCGCGGACCACGACCACTCGACGGTGTCGGGGTCGGCACGGCTGGCAATCTGCACGGTAGCCATCAGCACAGCGCCGGGCGGCAGCGCTTCGAGATCGGCCATCAGGTCGCGGCCGACGTTGTCGATCTCGATGGCCGCGCGCGCCGCCTCGCCGCCCACCTCTTGCGGCATGGTCAGGCGGAACGGGAATGCCTGGAATGTGGCGCCACCGCTCACCCACGAGCGCGTGTCATTGACGATGCGCACGGGCGAGTCGAAAGACGCGTGGTTGATGGTCAGCAGCTCGAGCGCGCCGTCGGGGTCGTTGACGCGCTGCAGGGCGGCGGTGAAGGCGGGGCTGGTCATAGCGTGAGCGCCTTCAGGTACTCGATCTGTATGGTGCGGCGGCTGATGCCACGGCCGAGCGGCGTGAGCGGGCCGAGGCTGTTGGCCACGACGCGCGCCTGGTAGAGCACACCGGTGCGCGGGTGCGTCCAATCGAACGATGAAGCACCCGCCGCGGCACCGGTGCCGGCGTAGTACCAGTTCTCGAAACTGTTGGCGTCGGCATCGGTGCGGAAGAGCAGGTTGAGCGGCAGCGTGACGACGACGTCGCTCTGCGTGCGGCGCTGCTTGGCGACGCCGCGGTCCATCTCGCTGCGCTCGGCGATCTGCGCGTGCTGCTCGCTGTGACCTTCGAGCAGCACCACCGGGTACGTCGGCCAGGTCGCCATCAGTAGCCCCCCATCGCCGGGCGCAGGCCGAAGCGGCCCTGCAGCGCGGCGCTGGTGGCGCCCACGCCTGCGCTGACGCGGTCGCCGAGGGCTGCGTCGATCTGGTCGATCAGCACGACCAGGTCGCCTGAATCGTTGCGCGCCGTGCTGACCTGAGACTGCGTGTTGTTGATGATCTGGACGTTAATCTGGGTGGCGGCACCGCCTTCCGCCACCACGCCCAGCCTTCCGCCCGCGCCCCGCTTGAGCGGCAGGATGGCCTCGGGCCCGGCCTCGCCCATGACGCCGTTGCTGAAACTTCCGCCGCTGGCGAACTTGAAGAAGGTCGGCGAATCGACCACGCCCCCGCGCGCGAACGGAATGACGCCAGACGGGCCGAAGGCGTTGCCGTTGGCATTGAACAGGGTTTTCGCGAAATCAGATATCGCTGCTCCAAGCGGCTCGGTGATGCTTTTCCGGACCACGATGCGCACGATGTCCTGCGCAAGACCCTGCAGGACATCGCTCAACTCGCCGCCCTTGACGATGGCGTCTTCAAACGCTGAGGAGAACGTGAGCCCAAGCTCTTCCGCCACACTCTTCTGCTTCTTCGCCGCTTCGGTCACCTTATCCAGCTCGTCGGCCTGCTCACCGATCTTTTCGCGCGCCTTGAACGCCTCTTCGGCCGACAGGGCGCCTTGCGCTTCGAGCACGGTGATCAGCTCGAGCTCCTGCCGGTATTTCCTGGCCGGGTCAGCCAGGTCGCGATACTTTTCGATCAGCGACTGCCTCGCCTGGTCTTGCTCGTTTGCCTGACGGATCGCCTCGTCGTTCGCGGCCCGGCGCTTGGCGTCGGAGGCCTCGTAGGCGCGTTGCACCTCTTCCTGCTGTTTGACCAAGGCGTCGTCGATGCCGAGCACCTGCTCAGCCGCCAGCAGGCGAAGCTGATTCTGCCGCTCTGCCTCGCGCTTGATGGCTGCGGCGGCGCCCTTCGACAGCTTGGAATCGCCGCCGCCACCCATGGCCGGGCGCGGCGCGGCCGAGGACCCGCCTGACGACGCTGGCGGCTTGTCTGCTGCGGCGTTGCGCGCGTTGAGTATTGCCGCGGTGAGCTGGTCGACTTCCTTACGCGCCTTCTCAGCGTCTTCGCGCACAGCCTCGCCGATGGAGTTGAAGCCGTCGAAGTCGAGTTTCGCGAGCGCGGTAGCCTGGGCGGCCAGTGCGCCCAACTCGCGGCCGGTCGCCTCGAACACGTAGGCGACATTGGCGCCGACGACCGCCACGGTTTCGAACACGGTGGCAATGCCGTCCTGGATCGCCTTCATCGCACCGGTCTGGCGGGCGTTTTCTTCCGCCGCCGTGCTCATGGCATTCAGGATGGTGATGGCGTCGCCGATGGCCGCGGTGGCCAGCTTCACGCTATCGAAAATGAGCCCGCCGGCATTGTTCTGGCTGACGGTGCGGAACAGCTCGTCCCACGTGTCGCCGAGGTTTGAAAGCGCGCCGTCCAGCGACTCCGCACGGCGCTGCATGGCGCCGGCAAACTGGTTGTTGCCGATGTCGTCGAGATACTTGGTGATCTCGCGCGAGTTGTTGCCGATGGTGGTGGTCAGGCCCTGAAAGGTGAGCGAGACCACCTCGCCGTCCTGCTTCGCCTTGATGCCAAACTCTTTCAGGCGCTCGAACTCGCCGGTCGACGCATCGGCCACCGCCTCGATGAACTGCTCCATCGACTTGCCGAACGCGCTGGCGGTGTTGCCGTAGCTGCGCAGCGTCTCTTCGGTGGCGTCAAGGCCGAGCGCCTTCAGCTTGATGAAGGCGCTGGTGACTTCGTTCAGCGCGAACGGTGTGGTGGCGGCGAATTCCTTGATCCACGCAAACTCACGCTGCGCCGCCGCGCTGCTACCGGTGACGGTGACCAGCGAGGCGTTGAGCACATCGAACTCGCGCTGCACGCTGACCAGCTTGGTGACGATGGCGCCGCCGACCAGCGCCTGGAAGGCGGTGCGCGCGCCACCGAGCACGGCGTTCAGGCGCTGTAAGCTGGCCTCCAGCTCGCGCATGTTGGCCTTGGCCGACGAGAAACCGCCCTTGGTCTGGTCTTTCGCAGTGATCAGGATCTGCGCGAAGTTGCTCTGTGCCATCAGCCGACCGCCTTTTCGAACTGCCGGATCAAGCCGGGGATGCGTGCGCGCACGGTCTGCTCGAATCGCAGGCGCTTGCGAAGGCGCGTCTGCGGGATCAGCGTGGCGATCGGAATGTCCTGCCCGGCGCGCAGCCGGCCCTTGCCGCCCGCGGCGCGCAGCTGCTTGCGCTCGGCACTCTTGAACTTGCTCAGCGCGCCGCCGTATTCCTTGAGGTTTTCAGCCATCAGAACCGGCAGGCCGCTGCGGCCTTTCACCCAGTAGCCGTCACCGCGCGCCTTGATCTCGCGCAGCACGCGGCGGAATGCCTTGGGGCCGATGCGAATGATCGGAACGAGCAGCGGGCCGCGAATGCTGCCACCGGTCTCATGCACGCCCAGCCAGGGCACACGGCTGCCGATCTTGAGCGCCGGCAGCTCGGCCGGCTTGTTGTCGTAGACCTTATGCCGGAAGCTGCGCCACGCCTTATTGCCACCGAGCGCGCCACGGGCATTGGCCTGCGCGGCCTCGGCGATGCTCTTGCCCTCGCGCCGCATGACTGCCGCCAGCTCGCGCCGGATGCGCGCCTGGCGCTCGCGCGTCCATGCATCGAATGCCTGCGGCTTGATGAGCCCGGTGGATGTGAGAGCGATCTGCATCAGCGGTTGCGTATCTTCACGAGCAGGTGGATCAGCAACTCGACGTCATGGACACCGAGCATTTCGGCGACGATCGGCAGCGCTGCCCAGTCGATGCTGCCGCCCATCAGGTTCCAGGCCTGAATCGCGGCCTGCGTGTCGGCGGTGTGCTGCACGGCCGACGGCAGACCGGTTTCTTCTTTCCACTGCGCGGCCTCGAGGGCCGCTGTCAGTTTTTTTCAGCGTCTCCGATGCGCGCGACGCGCTGGGCGGTCAGGTCGGTGACGGCGTCCATCAGCGACTTGATGGCGCCCAGGTCGTCGGCCACGAACTCGCGGAATGCCTCGGCATCGAACGCGGCCGGCGCGTCGGGCTCACCCGGCAGCAGGTCGCACTGGCGCACGCCCTCCCAGCCCACCACGGCACGCAGCGCAGCTTCGACGGGGTTTCCGGCGAGTGCTGCCTCGAGCCGCGTCGGCACGCGCACGAGGTAGCGCCGGTCGCCGACCGACACCCAGTGCTCGCGCTGCGCGCGCATCTTTTCGGCCAGGGCGCTCACGATGCGTAGTAGGTCGGCGAGCCGAACGCAGTGATCGTGGTGCTGGTGGTCACCATGCTCTGCGCGCTACCACCCGGAGCGAGCGATGCGCCGGCGTAGCCGTTGAACAGCGCCTGCGGGCCGCCGGTGCCGAAAGTGAAACGGAAGCACTTGTCGGTCTGCGCGTCATACGCGGCCTTGAGCGCCAGCAGGCCGGTGTCGGCCGGGTCCCAGATGTTGTCGAAGGTGTAGGCCAGCGGGCTGGCCGCGCCCGGGATCTGCGTGCGCTGGTTGCCGTGGATGGTGGTGGTGTCGATGAAATCGAAGTCGCCACCGGACTGCGACACGCTGGTGATGGTGCCGATCGATGTGCCGAACGTGATCTCGTAGGCGTTGCCGCTGGTGAACGTGTCGTAGGCCGTGGTGTTCTCGCCTTCGAGCGAAAACGCATCGGTCGCCACGCTGGCCACGCGGAACACGCGGCCATTGACCTGGAACATGCCTTGCACGACGAGCAGCACGTAGTCGCCGTTGCTCAGGCCGTGCGCGGTGCTGCTGACGACGCCGGGGCTGGCCTTGGTGATGCCGCTGATGACCAGCGCGCCGCCGCGCAGCGATTCCATCGCGACAGCCACGTTGCTCCACTTCTTCGGGGTTGCCATGACGATGGCCTCCTATGCGTAGGTTGAGACGGTGAAACCGATGCGGCAGATGCCGACGGGCTGCGTGGCCTCGTCGTCGATCTCTTGCTCGGCGGTGAAGGTCTGGTCGAGCACACCGCCGAGCCAGGTGGTCGACGGCGCTGCGAGCAGCGCGTCGCGCACGTCTTCGGCGATGTCGTCGAGGGTGTCGTCCATGCCGGTGTTGGCTTGGGCGACAATCTCGACGCGGAAGCTGATGGCGTGCTCGCGCAGGTCGCCATGCACGTCGGCGGCGCTGTCTTGCTCGCCGTCGAAGTAGATGCGCAGGCCCGGCAGGTCGCTCGCCTCTTGCAGCGGCGCGACGCGAGACGGGAATACGCGCGCGCCGGTTAGCGGCAGGCCGGCGAGCAGCGTGGCCACGTTGGCGCGGATGGTTTTGCGGGGCAGCGTCATGACTTGCCCCCCTGTGCCTCGCCGATCAACTTGATGACTTCTTCAGCCTGCTCGTCGCCCACAATGTATTTCGCCTGAACGCTCAGCATCTTCCCCGGAACAGCGATGATCTCGAACGAGACCAGCCGCTCGACGGAAAGTCCGCATGCTTGAGCGAGAGCTATCTTTCTCTGCTGGTCAGTCATGATTTCTGCAGCTTCAGCACGGTGACGCCCTGCCCGTCCGGCTCGAGGGCGCGGACGGTGTAGGCGGTGGCGCCGACGGTGACCACGGTGCCCTGCACGGCGGCGCTGACATCAGCAGTGGCGCAGGTGATGGCGGGCACCGCGGTGCCGACGCCGAAGGCTTCGCCGTAGTCGGCATCGAACACGGCGCGCACCGACACGCCGGCCACGGTGACGTCCTGGCCGAGCATGTCGAGGTAGGCGCCGATGTCTTCGCCGGGGATCATGATCAGGCGACCGCTTTCTCGGCTTCGGCAGCCTTCTTCGCTGCTTCCTTCTGCGCCTTGACTGCGGCGATGATTTCTTTGGCTTCGTCGCTGTTGGCGCGCACGGCCTTCTTGCCGCTGATGAGCTCGCGGGCGAAGAGGTGCGGGAACTTGATGGTTTCGCCGACTTCGGTCGCGCGGCGCGACTTGATACCGACGACGGTCGTGCCGGCGAACTCGTGCTCGACGATGATGAACGAGCGCGCGACGACGACTTCTTCGAACTTGATCTGCTGATTGGCGGACATGGTGTGTGCCTCGGTTGGTTGCTGAGGCAGCCCGGCGCGGCCGGGCTGCTCCGTCATGGGCTACCCGGCGATCAGGTAATCGAGGAGGCGGCCGAGAAGCTGCCGGCGCGGCGCACGCCGACGTCGACCGTCGCCCACACGCGCACGCCGATGATGCCGGCCGGGAAGTTGGCCGCCGGATCGACAGCCAGCTCGGTCACACCCCATTCGCCGATGATGACGTCGGAGAAATTGCCGAACAGCATGGTGGCGCTGGGCATCTGGGTGGTGCCCATGCCGCGGAAGCCGGCGACGGTGGCCGACAGCACCGAGCCGTCCCACAGCGGGGTGTCGGTGTTGCTGAAGCGCGCACGCTGCGCCAGCAGGGCCGCGACGGCCGGGGTGGCCAGATACATGGCGTTCTCGGTGAGCGCGTTGGCGTTGGCCAGATCGGTCTGGAATTCCAGAATGTCGGCATAGTCCATCGTGGCGCCGGTGACCGAGCCGATGCCGGCGGTGTTGAGCACGCCGGTCGGCTGGCCGCTGGCGCCGGAACCGTTGATGGCCTTGACGTCGATATCGACGCGCAGGGTTTCCATCAGATCCTCCATCGTCAGCGCTTCGGCGTCCGGGCTGGACTGGCGCAGCAGCTGGTGGCTGATCTCGGTGTAGCCGGCGACGTTTTTCGGCGTCATCAGCAGTTGGCCGAGCGTGGCCTGGCTTTCGGTGGTGGCGGTCGATTCAGTCGCAAGCCAGTAGGCGGTGCTGCCGGCGGTCTTCTTCGGCGCACTGAAGTCGCCGACCAGGCCGCTCACGAAGCGGGCACCGGCGCGGCCCATGACCGACTCGGCGCGCAGCACGTCGATGAATTCGTCGGCGCGGTGGTCGGTGCCGACCAGATAGCCGCCGTTGGCGTCGGTGCCGACGGTCATGTCGCGAGTGGCCATCATGCGCTTGAGCATGGCGGCACCGGCATGCAGCTGGCGCACTTCGACCGGCAGCAGCAGGCCGCCGCGGGTGGAAATGCCCGACTCGCTTGCTTTCTGCAGCATGGTGTTGCTGCACTCGCGCTCGAAGCCGGCCTTTTCCCACTTGCCGGTCGAGAGCGCTTCGATGGCGCGGTGCAGGCTGAACTTGCGGGTTTCCTTCTCGGTCATGCCGATCTTCGGCGACCAGGAAACGGTGTTTTCGCTGATCTTGTCCATCGCACGCTTGTTGAACGTGTCGTAGGACTCGCCGCTGGAGACGGCCGCGCGGGCCATGTCGGCAACGAAGTCGAAGTGCTTGAAGCTGTCGGCGAATGCCAGGATGTCGGCCACGCGCTTGTGCGCGCTGGCCTCACCCTGGGCGCGAGCGGCGGCCTCGATGGCGGCACGCTCTTCGGGGGTCATGGGCTGCGTCATGGTCTTGATCTCCACAGGGGCGGTGTTCGGGGTGGCGTTCTGGGCGGGCGGGGGCACTGCAGGGGCTTCGGCACTGCGACCGACGCCGACACTGTTGTCGGCAGGCACGGTGACGAGGCTGGACTCAAGCGGCTCCCAATCGATGACGCGATAGACGGCCGGCTTGTCGTCGGCGCGCTCGAACGCGCCGAACTGGGCATCGAGCGCGCGGCGGAAGGCGATGACGTCGCCAGCCGAACGCTCGTTGCAACGGGTGACCACGCCCTCGAACAGTCGGCCGTCCATTTCGCGGGCGATGGGCTCGCCGCTCTTGCCGGTGCTCTGCTCGATGACGCGGTGAATCTGGTAACCGGTGCTGACCTTGCTCAGCACGCCGGATTTCACAAGGGCGATGGTTTCGCGGCCGTCTTCGGTCGCGGCGGTAAGGCGCACATCAGCGCGCAGCTTGGCGTCGCTGTCACACCGGGCGGTGCCGGCCACGTGCGTGCCGCGCAGTTCGTCCCAGTCGTGATTGAAGAGCACCGGCGCGCCGTCGTTCAGACGCGCCAAGCGCACGGCGGCGGCATCGCATTGCAGTATCTCGATGCCCCACCACCGTTCGTAGGGGTCTTCGCTGGCGATCGCCAGCTCGACGACGAGATCTTCCGTCTCGTCTTCGGCGGCGCGGGTGGCGGTGATCGGGTGGTATCGCTGCATGGTCGTCATGCCCGGTGCGGGATGACGACCATTTCAGCGACTGTGTGTCACCTAGATAAGGCGCGGGAGGTAACGCAAGCGCGTCAGTTGAAATGCCCGGAGTTGATTGCATGCAGCAGATGCATGTGCATCGATGCCGATTCCGGGCCGCCCCACAACCCGTATCCGCTGTCGGTGTCCGGGTAGATGTAGCCGTCCATCAAGATGCCCGCTCCGGGGTTCTGAAGACCGGCTCGCGCGGAAACGTAGTCGAGGTAGTCGGCACATGCGCGCAGATCGCCGTCAGTGCGGCCCGGCGCCATTGCGAGCGTGTATGCCGCAGCGATCCAGTTGCCGACTATGCCGCGCCTTTCGAGTTGCTTGCTCCACTTTCGTTCGTCAAGCTGACGCCCGTTGCTGTACTCCAAGGCAAACTGTCGCGCGTCCGGAAGAGACGGCAGGCATGGGTAAATGCTGTGCGCGTGAAGCGCCACGCCTACGTTGTAGAAATGGTATGCAGCGCGCATGTCTTGCACAGACTGACGCAGAGCGCCGCCCGGCGTCTGATAGCTGTAGCCCATCTTGTTGGGGATGCCCGCCGTCGTCGTGTAGCCCGCTGCGAACCGTGCTGCGATGCGGCCCAGGGTAGCCTGCCGGGTTGCGTTCGCCTCGATCGCCAGAGACCGGCAAAGGAACAGCATGGCCGTGGCCTCGGCGTTGTAGTTGTCGGCGTCGGAATAGCGCAGCTTGACTTGGCCGCTGCCGCCGCTCGTAACCTCCATCTGAACCGCGAAATCAGCCATCGCATGGATGTACGACGTGACCGTCGCGGCGGTTGTCGTCAGCCCGAGTTCGAGCGCCTTTTCGCGGATGATCGGCAGACAACCACTGTTGGGGCCCATGTACTCAAGGCCGAGCTGACTGGTCGAGTGATTCCACTTGTCATGCCACGTCGTCGCATTGCTCGGCGTGACGTTGTACTCGGTGCACCACTTCTGAAACAGCGCCAGCGCATCGCGCACAGGCGCCTCCCGGCCGTCGTCCTCCGCCATCACCATCCAGCCCAAGGCGACGCTACCCCAGTACGACTTTGCCGGATCGGAAAGGCCGATCGCGGTCCAAGACTCGATGAGGCGGCGCGAGCTGTAGCGGATCGAGCGCAGGATTTCGCTGCGCGGCGCGGAGTTCGCGCGCGCAATGACGGGGTTGTGCCCACGCAGGCCGGCGTTTTCGAGGGTGTCGTAGCCAGCCGAGTAGAAGCCGGCGAAGGTGAAATAGGCGCCGACGGGGATCGTGACCGGGTTCTTCGACCAGCCAATGCTGACGTAATTACTCTCGAAGTTCTGCAGCGGAGTGTGGTCGGTCAAGCGCAATGCGTCGCTTTCAAACTGCGCCGCGGTGATGCCCGTGCAGAGAGATGCGCCGCTCGGGTATGCGTAGCCAGCCCATCCGTTCGTCGTGTTGTACGTCGCCGTCGGGGCGGTGCTGTTGATGATTTCGTGGTAGATGCGCATCCCGTGATTGCCAGACGCGACCTGGGCAGAAACCTCGATGCGCGATATGTACCGCACCAGGTTGTTTGCGTAGTGCCGCACGCGCGTCTTGACGGTGACACCGGTTGCCGCCGCCCACGAGAAAGACCCCTCGATCTCCTGATAGACAACGCCATAACCAGGGTTGTCTGCTCCGACTCGACGGACAGACAGGTTGGTGACGTCGGCCGCGGTGTGGGAGAACTTGTTGACGCCGGCGAGCGTGAATCGGTGGAAAAGTCCGTTGCTGATGCTGTTGTAGTTGGCGTTTCCGCGACTTGGATCGCGGAGAATTTTGGGCATCCAGGCCGTCGAATCTGCCATGCGACTCATGAGCTGCGGCGACTGCAGCACCCACAGCGTTGCGGATTCGGCAGTGAATGTAACTCCCTGCGAGTACGAAGCAGGACGATCACCGACAACAACCGAAAGCGCAGCAACCTCGCTTGGGCTCAGATCGCGCAGTATCAACAGCGAGCCGCGGCGCACGGACCCATCCGGCCAGAACTTATCGACCTCTTCCCAGGTCGCCGGATCAATTTCGTATTCCCACTGACACGGCACCTCGTTGCGGGAAGCGTCATATACGCGCAAATACGCAGGATCACGGCACTCGCCAGGCTGAAAACTGACGCGGATCTGAGCGGGCTCCGACAGGGAGGTAATCGCCAGAGGGTTTCGCACCGAGACGATTTGACCAGACCCGCAGCGAAGCGCCGTGCGAGAAACCCCCGCAGCTTGGCTCAGTGAAACGGCATCCGGCGCACCCGGCGTAACCGGATCGACGATGGCCGGCGCCACCGCATACCGCGCCACACCCCGCGCCACCAAATCCGCCTCCAGCTCTGCGCTGTAGCTGAGCGGGGTGCTGCTGGCAGCGACGACGCTGCCGGCGATGCGCACGTCTTTTTCGAGGATGATGCTCATGTCGGTTGCTCCTGTTCCTGTTGCGGGGCGGCCGGCGCGGCCGGCGCGGTAGTGAGGGTGACGCCGTAGCGCGCGGCGAGCTCGCGCTCGCGCTGCTTGGTGGCGAGCAGGTCTTCGATGTCGATGCCCTGCTCGGCCAGGATGTCGGTGTGCGTGGCGAGGCCGTTTTCGAGCGCCATCTGCTTGGCGGTCATGTCGTTCTTGGGATCGACCCAGTCCCAGCCGCGCGGCTGGAATTTGTGCGCGCGGAACTTGTCGATCTTGGAAAGCGGCAGCGGCCGGCCAGGCGTGCCGATGGCGCCGTTGGCCAGCGCGAACTGCAGCCAGCGGTCGAAGACGCGATCAAGCACGTGCTCGGAAAACCACACCTGCAGACTGCGCCACTCGTCGCGCTCGCCCAGCACGGCAGCGCGGATGCTGCTGAAGCTGACCGCCTCGAAGTCGTTGCAGAGGTTCGGGTAGCTGACGTTCAGGCCGCTGGATGCGCGCTGGTTGATGGCCTTCACGAACGGGCCGAACATGGCCTCGGGGTAGCGGCTATCGAAGCTCTTGACGTCGTAGCCTTCGGGCAGCGTGTCGAAGCTGACAGGCTGGCTGGTGTGGATCTGCGCGCCGCTTTCGTCCTCGCCTGCGTCGCCGACCAGCGCTTGGCCGTCGGGGCTCACGAAGAAGCCGATGCGGTCGGCGCCCTGCTTGGCGTTGAGCAGCGCGGACAGCGAGAACTCGCCGAGGTAGTGCAGCGACACCATGGCGGCGTGCGCCCACGGGTAGCCCCGGCGCTGCTCGGCTTCGCGCGCAATGAAGCGGTGGATGAGCGTGTCGGTCGGCACGCGCGTGGCCTTGCGCGAGCCGCGGCGGCCATCGGTGAGGTGGATGGCGACCGGCCGGCCGAATGCGTCGACTTCGACGCCGGCATCGATGGCATTCACGCCCGGGCCTTGCTCACGGTAGAGCCAGGTGGCGATGCGCGCGACGTCGATCACGCGCAGGGCGTAGCCGTACTTGTTGCCAGCGGCCGAGCCCAGCACTTCCTGCAGCAGGATTTCGCCATCTCGGGCCGCGCCTTCGGCCAGCAGCTTCATCAGGCTGCGCCAGCTGTGCTGACCGGTGATGTCGCAGACGCCGAGGCGCCCCCAGTCGAGCCATGCGCGTTCGATGTCGCCGTTGGCGATGGTGTCGGGCACACCGGGGGAGTTTTCAACCTGGCACTGCAGCGTCATGCCGTGGCCGACGACGTTGGTGCGCACCATGTTGAGGTAGCGCGCCATGATGTCGTTGTTCTTGGCCATGTCGCGCGCGCGGCTGCGCAGGGCGTCGAGATCGGCGCGTAGTTCGTCGTTGATGCGCTGGGCAGACGACGACCACGATGCGGTGAGCCGGCTGTGCTCGGCGGCCTGGAAGCGGCGCACGTGCGCAGCATGGGCCGCGGGCTGCACGCCGGCGCGGGCCGCGCGCTCGGCGTCAGCGGATAGCCAGTTGCTCAGGACTGCAGAGCCGGGAGTGCGGGCGCGGGCCTGGATGACGGCGAAACGCTCGGCAGGCGGCAGCGACTTGATGCGATCGGCGAAGGTGATGACTTGGGCCATGTGGGCACTCACATGCGCAGCAGCACGCGGCCGCGGCCGGGCCGGATGCCGGCGGCGCGCTCTTCGCGCAGCACTTCGCGGCGGTAGCGGTCGCGGGCTTCGATCAGGGCGGCGCGGTCGCGCTTCTGGCCGCGGCCGGCGAAGGTGACGTCGATGAGGTCGAGCTGTGAGGCAGTGGCGGCATTGACCAGCGCGGCCTCGATGGCCTCCAGCATCTTGCGGGCGAAGCTGCGGCCGTCGTAGCTGCCGGCCATGGCGGCAAGGTCGGGCAGCACCAGCACCTCACCGCTGCCGAGCGTGACGCGCACGCCGCTGAGCGTGGCCGTCTCCACCCAGGTGTAGCGGCCGGGCGGCCACCCTGCGGTGGTGCTGGCGGAGACCGTGACAGCGAATTCATCGCCGCTGGCACTGCCTGTGAAACTGATCGGGGTGCCGGCCTGCGGGACCAGCTTGAACGCCAGCACCCAGCCGGCGCCAGCCGGATAGTCGGCGTGCGATCGCGTGAACTGCAGCGTGTCGCCCGCGCGGATCTCGGCAGGCAGCTGGTCGGGAATGGAGGCGGTCATGCCCGCGTTTTTACGCGGGCGCTGTCACCGGGATAAGGCGGGGGAGGTAACGTGCAAACGAGCCAAAACAAATGAACCGCGAGTCACGTCTGCGCTGAGGACTTGGAATCCATGTTTTCGCGCCTCTTTCCGAAACCACTCTGGAGCACCAAAAACCTTTTCCCCAGAATACGGGCACGTCACCCATTCCGGGCCGCCAAAAAGAGTAGTTTCGAATGCACGATCATCAGGCGCAATCTCATCAAGAGATTGCCAGGCCATGAACCGAGACGAGGGAGAACTCCATTGCATTAAACAACCCCTTTCCTAAGCTGCCACACGTGCTTTCGGCTCACCCCCAACTGTTCCGCAAGCTGGCTGTTGCTCATCTCACGCGGCGCACGCTGCACGCGCTCGCGCAGGTCTTGCCGCTGGATCTCGGCAGCGCTGCGGATGTACGGCCGGTCGCGGCCGTACTGCTGGCGGAATCGCATCTCGAGCGATCGCGCGTGGTGGTCGGTGAATGTGTCGGCGCCGAGCTGGTCGCGCACGGCGTCGAGAAGTTCGCGCAGCATGTCCATTGATCACCCCCATGACGTCGGACCTTTCGACCGACGCACCGGCGGGCGCCTGGACGGCGCTGCGGGTGCGTATCCGGCCGGCACGATGGCCGGCGCTTCGGTCTTTGCGTCCTCCACCTCGGGGGCGGGGTGTTCTGCGTCGCTTTCTTCCTGCGGTTCGCCTGCAGGCGGCGGCACTGCCGCAATTTTAGGTGATGCGGGCACCGGTGTCATGCTGAAAAGATCGGCCTCGCGCGGCTCATACACGCGTTCGCGCTCGTTCCAGCGCATGTCCTGCCAGGTGTGCACACGCAGGGCCGGGTGCATGGCGGCGGCGAGCGCGTAGCAGACAGTGTCCAGCGCTTCGTTGCGCTGGCGAATCTTCACGAAACGGCGCTTGGTGCTGTCGTAGATCTCGGCGGTGAGCTGCTGATACCAGTGCTCGCCCAGGCCGGCGGGGAAGCCGAAGGTGCGATCTTCCGGCAGGCGGTCGCGGTCGGCCGTGAGGCGCGAGAACACCCACTCTTTCGAGTGGTAGCCGCCGACGTGCCACTGCTCGGCGCCGCGCTTGATGACCTTGCCTTTCCACGTGAAATCGACCTTCGATGGACGGCTGATGATCGGCCGGCGACCGTCCAGCGCACCCTTGACGGCGAGCCATCCGCGGCGCTGGCGCGGGCGGGTGAAGGCCAGCACGTCGTCCTGCAGGTATCCGGAATCGACCGCGGCCAGTTCCACGCGCATCGGGATGCCGTAGGCGTTGGACATCGGCTCGGTTACCTTGGCCTCCATCTTCAGCCAGTCGCCCGGCCGTGTAGGATCGCCGGGCAGTTCGAATGCATCGATCACCCACACGCGGCCACCTCGCCCCCAGCCGAGGATGACCACGGCCCACCGGTCCTTCTGCACGTCGACGCCGGCGGTGAGCAGCAGGCAGCCGCGCGGGATGACGCGCACCGGGCGCGTCAGGTCGGCGCGCTCGGCGATCTCTTCGAAATCGAGCTTCTCGTTCGGGTCCTTCGTCGCGATGCCCAGGCGCAGGTTCTCGAACGCCTTCATCTTCACCGGGTCGGCCTTCGCGCGCTCGTACTTCTCGGCCAGCTCGCCCCACGACAGGCCAAGGCCCGTCGGCGTGTAGAGCGCGTTGATGTGAAAGCCGGCGACGGCGTGGCCCGGGTTGTGCTCGACCCACTGCCCCACCTCCAGTATGCGGGTCTTGTGGTGCTCGTCGATCAGTGTGCCGCACTCGCTGCAGGTGTAGCGCGCTTCCGCGGGCCTGCCCTCGGGCCAGTACAGGTTTTCCCAGACCAGGTGCTGCGCGTGGCCGCAGTGCGGGCACGGCACGTGATACCGCTGCTGGTTGCTGCTGGCGTAGGCCTTGGTGATGACCGACAGAGACTCGATGGTCGGCGTGCTGATCTTGAACACCTTTCGCCGGCTGAACGTGGTCGTGCGCGCCTCGGCCAGCTCGATCGGCGAGCCCTCGCCGTCCAACTCGACCGGGTAGGCGTCGACCTCGTCGAGCATTAGGTAGCGCACCGGCATCGAGCGCAGCCCGGCCGCGCTGTTGGCGCCCGCCATCACCAGCACGCCGCCGGTGAATTCCTTCAGCAACGTGGTGTTGCCGCTGTCGCGCTCGCGCGCCGGGCGCACCTTGTCGCGCAGCGTCGGGCAGTCTTCGATCATCGCGGCCAGCCGCTGCTTGCTCCAGCGCTCGGCCATTTCCAGCGTCGGCTGCACAACCATCATCGGCGCCTTCTGGGTGTCGATGAACCAGCCCACCCAGTTGTTGCCGCACTCGGTCCCGGCGGCCTGGACCGACTTGCAGAACACCACCTCCTGCGCCGGGTGGCTTGGGCTGAGCGCTTCCATGATTCCGCGCAGGTAGGGGACGCGCGACGTGCGCCACTGCCCTGGCTCGGCCGCGCCCTTCGTCGGCAACTTGCGGTGGGCGTCGGCCCATTCGGCCACACCAACGCGAGGCGCCGGCGCGATGGCGCGCATCAGCTCGCCCACAACGTCAGCCGGGCTCTGCAGACCAGCGATGCCAGATATCAGTTCGTCACGCGCACCCATGTCACACCTTCACTGCCGCCAGCTGCAGACGGATCTGATCGATCTCCTCCTGCAGCATTCGGTGGATGTCCTGCTCAGTGCCGCCGGCCACCAGCCGAGGCGCCACGCGGTCGGGTATGCGGTCGAGTATCAGCCCGATCTGCGCCCCGGCCTCGGCCAGCAGCATCCGCACCGCCTGCGCATCCACCAGCTCGCCGGCTTTCTCGAGCTCGCGCATCTCGGCCATGTTCGCCTCGGCGGTCTCCCGCCGCACGCGCGCATCTTCGAGGCTTGCGGTCTGCCGCTTGCCGCTGGTCGGCGCGAACTTCTGGTCGACGTGCCGCGCATACCAGTCCTGCGCCGCCGCGACCGTGTCGGTCGGCATGCCCTGCGCCTTCAACTGGCTGACGCGCCCGGGCGAAACGCCCAGCGCCACAGCGATCGACCGACCAGACGGCGCCTTACTCATCCCACAACAGCCCGCTGCTCTTCGATGATCTTCATGAGGTACGGAGCGCATGCGGCGCCGTAGGTCTCCGGCGTTTCTGTCAGAAGACGACGCGTCTCGTTCATGAAGCGCTCAGGCTCTTCACGATACCGGCGGTCCCATTCGGTGAAAGCTTCAGCGAGTTCATCCTGTGAAACATTGATTGCGTTGCTCATTATTAAACCTCCAAGTAAGTCAATCGTTTAGACCCTGCAACATCTGGCGCTAGCCGAAGAACGCGGTCATTTGCACCGTATTGCGTTTTTCTCCAGGAGGACCCGCGCGCCATAGTCAGGCCCTGCCCTGCCCCGACCGACCGCCCACTGGCGGCAGGGCGGTGGCGATCTGGTCGAGCGTTACGCGGAACTCATCCGCCTCGCGCTCTGCATCGCGTTCGGGCTGACCGGGCTGGCCGATGTAGTGGCCAGCCTCGGCGAACCAGCACGTGCCGTCCTTCAGCCCGACGCGGATGCGGTCGTCGATGAACTCACGGCCGAACGCATCACGCAGGGCATCCACCCAGGCGGCGCACTTCGGCATCTGCTCCCTCATCGACGTCATCACCCACCTCGCTCCCGCCGGGACGTCTTTCACCCCACACACCACCCCCCTTAGGGGGGGGTGGGTGGGGGTGAATCCCCGGCTGCTGCGCCGGGTTGTTCGAACCCGGCTCACACAACCGCGCACGCTCGCGCATGCGCACCCGCGCCTTTCGGTACATCGGGCAAAGCTCCGCCCTGGCGCACCTAAGGCCATTTTCGAAGAACCGGGCGGCGCGTCCGCTGCTCGGCGGGTGGTGCTCGATCGTCATCTGCACCTCACTACATTCCCCACCTATCCCCGGCAGTCGCGGTCGTCGGCGGTTCAGCTCACAAGGCGGGGCATTCGCGGTACGGCCCGGCCCTACATGTATCGGTGGACTCGCGCGCGGCGCGGCCACCGGTACGGTCAATGTCCTCGGTCGTGCTGCGCAGCCTCGGCCGCGCTCTTGCCCTTGCTGGTCAGCACGTAGTTCGATGCACTGAACCCGCGCGCCACCAGCGCATTACGAATCAGTCTCACGAGGCAGCGCTGCACCTTGCTGGTGTAGGCGTTGGCCTTTTCGTCGCCGCACATGAACCCGGCGGCACGCGCCCAGTCGCGCAAGCTGTCATTCGGGCCGCCGAGCATCGCCACCAGCAGGCGGTTGTCGTCGTGGTAGTGCTGCAGCTTGCGTTCGTGCGCACGCTTTTCATCTACCCACTTGGCGACCACCTGCATCGACTTCTCGCCCATGCACTCGACCTGCTGGCCGATGAACTCGAACCACAGCGGGTCGAAGTCCGGACCGCGTTTCTTCACGCTCCAGTGCAGTTCGGTCACGCCATCCTGTTCGCACCACAGGATCAGGTTGCAATCGATCTCGTTCAGCAGCGCAGATCCGCCGCGCGGCTTGCAGCGCGCACGCTCGGCGCCGTCTGAAGGGTGGCAGGCCACAACCACCGTCGGCTTGCCGGGCAGCTCATGCAGCGCGCGCAGATCCAGCGCATGCGCGTAGGCCTCGACGTTGTTGTTCTCGTCCGCACCTGAAAAGAACGCCACCGACGTATCGACCACCACCAACGCCACGTCGCCCCACTCAGCGCACTCGCGCTGAATCTCGGGCAGCGCCTCGTTGAGCGCCATAGCCTTCGGCACGATGCGCAGGTTGCCGGCGATCTGCCGGCGCTCAACCTGCATGTGCTGCATCGTCGCCAGCATGCGCAGACGGAAACCATCCGGGTCTTCGCCGCACAGCACGAGCACGCGACCCTGCCGGCGCACCGCATGCGGCCCGAAGTCCTGCCCCGACAGCACGCTCATGATCATCGACAGCAGCACGGCCGTTTTTCCGCTGTTCGTCGGCGCGGTCAGGCTCACCACCTGGCCATCCTGCAGCACGCGCTCGATCAGCCAGCGTGGCGGCGTAGCGTGGTCGAGAAAGTCGCAGCCATCGACCAGCAGCGGCTTGCCCGCGTCATGAACCGTCGACAACGCCGGCGCGGCCGGTGACGGCTTGGCCTGTGCCAGCATCTGCTGCTGCAGGGTCTGCAGGTCGATGACGTTGCTCAAGCGGCCGCCCTCGCATCCACACCCAGCGCATCGGCCACCATGCAGAGGTCGCCGCCGAACACCTCAGCCAGCCGGGCGAGCCGAGCCGGCACGGCGGACTGAGTACCGAAAACGCCCTCGCCGGTCAGCAGCTGCACGTCGTGCAGCGCGTCCAGCGCTTGGGGCAACGTGTCGATGCCGCACACCTCGCCCGTGGCCATCACGCCGGCCTGGCCGACCAGAACGCGCGACGCGCGCGGGCCGTGCTCGGCATCCCACACCAGCCACACGCTGTTCGCGCTGGCCTGCATGAGCGAGGTCACCAGCGCGTCGCAGCGCGCCTGCATGGCGCGGCGGTGGGCGTGGTCCCCGGGCTCAGCCCAGTGATCGACCACCACGTCCAGCCCGGCGGAGACCGTCCAGTCCATCGCTGTTACGTTCGCAACATCAGACGGAACAACGACGCGCAGCGTGTTGCGCACCGTTGCCCAGTTGCGCCCGGCGTTGAAGTGGTCGAGGCCGACGACCAGCGCACGCACTGCCATGCCGCTCTTGCGCAGCATCAGCGCGTCCGCGCCGAAGGCGGGCAGGCGCGGCTTGCGTGCGGCCGGCGCGAAGCCGGCTGGTTTCTGAGGCCAGCGTCCGCCGGTCATCGCTGCTCCCCTTCCGCGAGGACCGCACGCGCAGAAAAAATGGCAGCGGCTTGCATTCTGACAACATCGCCTGCGGATTCGTCGGCGATTGCAGCGAGCAAGTCATCGTCGCTCGCCGATGCGATAGCACCGGCGTTGTCGCTTTCGAGCAGCGCACGCAACGCGTTCCGCACCCGCTCCTCACGCTGCGATCCGGCTAACCGCTCGGCGCGCAGTTTCAGAACGGCGTCTGCCAAGCCAGACATTGCGCGAGCGCTTGAAATCTGCTCTTGCTCCAATGTGCGCTCGAGGAGCGCGATAGCGCATTCGGCCTCGCGCATCGTTGATCGCGCAAACGCCGTGTTCCGCTCGTCCTGCGCGTGGTGGCGCAGGCGCTCGATGATGCTGTCGCTCATCGCTTCACCTGCTGCAACCTGCGCCGCGGCCGATCCACCACCATGCCGCGCACGCGTTCGAGCAGTTCCAGCTGGGTGCGCACGGACTCGAAGGTTTCGCGCTCGAAGTTGGAAAACTCCTTCCGGTCGACCTCACCATCGGCCAGCGCGTCGCGCAGCGCGGCGCAGGACTGGCCATATTCGTCGTTGTTGGTCAGCACCATGTCCAGCAGCGCGGCGTCGCCGCACTCGGGCACCTCGGGCAGGCGCATCACCACCGCGCCCACATCGGCCGCAAACGACTGCGCCAGCGCCAGGCTGTTGCACAGCCGGTTGATTCGCGCCACCTCGTCAAGGCGGAAGTGCGAGTTGCGCGGCTCGCCGTCCGGGCGATCGAGTGAGGCCTTGTTGCGCAGCGTCTGCTGCGGCATTTCCAGCCGGGCAGCCAGCGCAACGAGCCCGCCGTGCGGGTACTCGTGCACCAGCTTGTGCATCGCGTCTTGAGGTGACAGCGTCATGGTTTACCCCAGGTCAATCAACTGCATACACACGCCGCGTCGCGCGGCAGAATTCGCTCACCCCATGACAAAAAGAGGGCCCGGCCGGGACCGCGAAGCACCGGCCGGGCAAACCTCGCCGAGGCGAGGAGGAGGAGCGCACAGAGAAAGGGCGGGCCACCCCATGACGGTAGAATCGGAATCCCTCAACCCCGACGCACCGAAAGGACTGGCCCATGGACGCAGAACAGACGGAAGGCATGCTAGGCGCGCTTCACCTGGTGACAGCAAGCCTGCTGCTGGAACTGTCCGCACGAGACCCCGCGATTTTTGCGGGCATTCAGGCGGACCTGACGGAACAGATCGCGGAACTGCAGCGTGGCGCAGACCCGGGCACGAAGACCTTTCGCCTCGCCACCTTCATGCAGGCCGAGATCGACGGGCTGTTCCGGCTGGGCAACACGCCCGGGCGATGGATGCGCGGCGGCTAGCGCTGCGAACATCCGAGACGCGCCCTCGTTCGCACGACGGTAGAGGGCCGCGTCGAGTTGATTGATCAGTGCTTGAAGAGTTGAGGGTGAATCACTCACGCTGCACGCTCCGAGCTATCCAGCTGATCCGGGAGACCGTCGGTGGGATTCGGATAGATCGACGGATTGATCTGATGCGGCGTAACCGCCCAACCGACCGCGCGACAAACACGGAGGATTTCATCCGCCGGAACGCCTCGGCGACGCCAGTGAGACACGCGAGGTTGGTCGTAGCCGAGTCGGCGCGCCAGCCCCGTCGGACCATCTGAAAGCTGAAGGACTTTGTCGAAAGCATCCATGACCATCATTACATATCGTAATCACACGACAGTCAAGGTGCGATTTCGACTCGGCGACCATTACGCCGTGTGTTTGTGACTTCCAATGCCAATCCGTAATACTCACGCTTCTGTATGCGGGCGCGGCTGAGCCACCCAGCGCGGCGAGTGAGGCGCCGCGAAAGCCGCATCTTTCCTACATCTAGTGAAAACTATTATTCCAATGAACTGGCGCGCAAACCTGCAACGAGCACTTGACAGACGCGGCCTCTCGCACGAGCAGTTCGGCGAGCTGGTCGGTCTTTCTCAAGGCGGCGTCAGCCACAAGCTTTCCGGTAGGCGCGGCACAACCATTGACGAATTGATGAGCATGGCCGATACTCTCGGGGTATCGATACAGGAGCTGCTGTGCGAGACGGAGGTGCGCGAGCCGCGCGCCTCATACGGCGACAACATGGAAGCCGGCCCCGACGTCTGCGGTCGAGTCCCAGTCATCCCCGAGAATCTCGTCGGCAAATGGATTTCCGGCGCTGCGCCGCTACCGAGCCCAGAAGAGTTCGTGGATACAACACTCCAAGTCAGCGCAAAGGCCTTTGCACTCCGCGTGCGAGGCGACAGCATGGCCGCAACTTTCCCGGACGGCTGGCTCGTTCTGGTCGAACCCGCACTTGCACATCGCGATGGCGACTTCGTAGTGGTGCTCACCGACGAAGATGGCCCGCCCTCTCTACGGAAGCTCGTTCGCGACGGCAGCGACTGGTTCCTTAAGCCCCTCAACGACCGATACCCAATCAAGGCACTGCCGCCCGACGCGATCATCGTAGGTGTCGTACGGCAGGTGACTCAGGTCTTCCGATGAGCGAACTCCACAAGATCGCAGGCGCGACGCATGCGCGCCTACTCGCTCGCGCAACTGACCAGCTGTTGGGCATATGCAGCGGAATCGCGGCTGACGGGCAGCTACATGACACGGAAATTCAGTTCCTTTCGACCTGGCTAGCAGAGAACAAAGACGCCACCACCACATACCCCGGCCAACTCATTGCCGAGCGCATCCGAGACGTGCTTGCTGATGGCGTCATCACCACCTCAGAGCGATCCGACCTGCTGGAAACGCTGAAGGCGCTCACAGGCCACGATTTTCTTGGTACAGGCTCAGCTGCGCCAGAACCCACGTCGATCATCCCGTACGACGACGAACCACACATCATTTACCCGGGAATGGCGTTCTGTTTCACCGGCCGGTTCCTTTACGGAACGCGCGCCAAGTGCGAACGCACGATCCTTGCACTCGGCGGCACAGCGGTCGACTCCGTTTCCCGCAAACTCGACTACCTCATTGTCGGCACTCTTATCGAACCCACGTGGCGGCACACGAGCTATGGCCGCAAGATCATCCGCGCCATCGAGCTGATCGACGAAGGCCACGGCATTGCAGTCATTAACGAGAAATCATGGACCGACGCACTTTCAAACGGGCGCTAATCGCCGTTACGCTCACCTGGGCCGCACTGAGCACCCATGGGTGCGCGACAGATGCTGCGCGCGTTGACCGGGAAGTCGGCGCGCACCAGCCTGCCGAGTACAAAGAGGGGTACGGGGCCGGCTGCGACTCCGGATATGTTGCCGCCGGGCATCCCTACTACAAGTTCCGCAAGGACGTGAAACGGTACGCCACCGATCCGCTCTACAAGCAGGGATGGGACGACGGCATGATCGTGTGCCGATCCTCTTACGAATCCATTCGTCTCTGAACGAACAACCCTGTCCATGACAAAGGCCGCAGCAGCGGCCTTTTTTTCGTCCTCCGTTCGTCGGCTTATTACATTTCGTATTGCTCTTTTGCATTACGTTGTGTATTGTTCAGTCACACCCCGGAGCCGAATAAAAACCCACCGGCAGACGTAGCCCTCACGAAGAGCGGCGGGTGCGGGCAGCAGCAGGCCCGATCGGCGCGACCTGAGCGCCAGGCATCGCAACCACCGCCACGG
>DASRWG010000027.1:0-57854 GCA_035654695.1 Gallionella sp.
GGACGCGGCGGGTGTGGATCTCGAGGATGCGCTGACGGCCCTTCACGTCGGGGTTCGGCACGACGATGCGGCGATCGAAGCGGCCGGGGCGGAGCAGGGCGGGGTCGAGCACGTCGGGGCGGTTGGTCGCGGCGATCACGATCACGCCGGAGGCGCCTTCGAAACCGTCCATCTCGACCAGCAGCGCATTCAGCGTCTGCTCGCGCTCGTCGTTGCCGCCGCCCAAGCCCGCGCCGCGCTGGCGGCCGACCGCGTCGATCTCGTCGATGAAGATGATGCAGGGGGAATTCTTCTTGGCCTGCTCGAACATGTCGCGCACGCGCGCGGCGCCGACGCCGACGAACATCTCGACGAAATCGGAACCGGAGATCGAGAAGAACGGCACCTTGGCCTCGCCCGCGATGGCCTTCGCCAGCAGCGTCTTGCCGGTGCCGGGCGAGCCCACCATCAGCACGCCGCGAGGGATGCGGCCGCCGAGGTTCTGGAACTTGGACGGGTCGCGCAGGAAGTCGACCAGTTCGGATACTTCTTCCTTGGCCTCATCGCAGCCGGCCACGTCCGCGAACGTGACTCGCTCCTTGGCGTCGTCCAGCAGGCGCGCCTTGCTCTTGCCGAACGAGAACGCGCCGCCCTTGCCGCCGCCCTGCATCTGGCGCATGAAGAATATCCACACCCCGATCAGCAGGATCATCGGGAACCACGAGACGAAGATGTTCATCAGCATTGACGGCTCTTCTTCCGGCTTGGCCTCGATGGTCACGCCGTTCTTCAGCAGGTCGGACACCATCCACAGGTCGTTCGGCGCATAGCTGGTGACACGCTTGCCGTCGCTGGTGGTCGCTTTCAGCGTGCGCCCCTCGATGGTGACCTTGGAGATATGCCCCTGCCTGACCTCGTCGAGGAACTGCGAATATTCAAGCTGCGCCTGCACGGTCTGCTGCTGGCGGTCGTTGAACTGGTTGAAGACCGTCATCAGCACCAGGGCGACGACCATCCAGATTGCGATGCTTTTAAACATGTTGTTCAAGATAACTCCTTAACCGGCGCGTTACGCGCTGCCGAACGGGCATTAGACTATGTATCGCCCGATTACTCAAGCGGTCCGGTTGCCAATAGATACACTTCGCTGCTGCGGTCGCGCGAGGCCTTGGGCTTGCGCGACACCACCTTCGAAAAGCTGCCGCGCATCTGCTTCAGATACTCCTCGAAACCCGCGCCCTGGAACACCTTGACCAGGAAGCTGCCCTCCGGCGTCAGATGTTCGAGTGCGAACTCCATCGCCAGTTCCGCCAGATACATCGCGCGCGCCTGGTCGGCGGACACGATGCCGCTTAAATTGGGGGCCATATCCGAAATAACAAGCCCGACCGGCCTGCCCTGCAGCAGGTCTTCGAGCTGTTTCAGCACCGCCTCGTCGCGGAAATCGCCCTGGATGAAGTCCACACCGGCGAGCGGGTCTAACGGCAACAGGTCCAAGCCGATCACCTTGCCGCCGCGCCCGACCTTCTGCGCCGCGATCTGGGACCAGCCGCCGGGGGTCGCGCCGAGATCCACCACCACCATGCCCGGCTTCAGCAGATGGTCCTTGGCATCGATCTCCAGTAGTTTATAGGCGGCGCGCGAACGGTAGCCCTCCTTCTGCGCGAGCTGCACAAAAGGGTCGTTCACATGCTCACGCATCCATTGTTTGCTGGTTTTGGAAGGCTTCATCGTTTAGAATCCGTGCCTTAAATTTGGAGTGCCATCATGTTATCGCTTACCGTCGAACAACGCCTCGCCCTGAAAGGCCGCGCCCACGCCCTGAATCCAACCGTGATGATAGGCAGTGCCGGCCTGACCGAGCCGGTGCTTAAGGAGATCGCGGCGACCCTGAAGGCCCACGAACTCATCAAGATCCGCGTCATGGCGGAACGCGAACAACGCGAAGCCATCATGACCGAGATCTGCACCCAGCTGAACGCCGCACCGGTGCAGCATATCGGCAAGATACTGGTGATCTACCTGCCGAACCCGGAAGCGGGCCAGATCGAGATCAAGAAGATGCCGCGCCACAAGGGCAAGAAACCGCTGACCAAGAAGCAGCTGGGTAGCCGCACCTAACTTCAGTCCTGCGTAAAGACCTCCGCACAACGTAGCGAGCGAAGCTGAGACAAGGCGGAAATCGGCGAAAAACCGGAATGTACACAAGTACATGAGGATTTTGAGCCGGTTTTTAACGCAGTATCAGCGAGCGCAGTAGTTGTGCGAAGGTCTTTTAGACGTACTGAACTTCCACTACCTCATACTCGCGGACGCCGCCCGGCGCCTGCACCTCGGCGATGTCGCCGCTGCTCTTGCCGATCAGCGCGCGCGCGATCGGCGAGCTGATCGATATCTTGCGGTGACGGATGTCCGCCTCGTCGTCGCCGACGATCTGATAGGTCACGACGTCGCCGTTGTTGACATCTTCCAGCACCACCGTCGTGCCGAACACGCAGCGCCCGTCTGGGTTCAGCGTCTTGGGATCGATGATCTGCGCGCTGCCCAGCTTGAATTCCAGCTCGACGATACGGCCTTCGACGAACGACTGGCGCTCCTTGGCGGCCTCGTATTCGGCATTCTCGGACAGGTCGCCCTGCGCGCGCGCTTCAGAGATCGCGTTGATCACCGAGGGACGCTCCACCGTCTTCAGGTTATGCAGTTCCTGGCGCAATAGTTCCGCGCCCGCAACGGTCAATGGGATCTTGCTCATGCTCAAACTCTCTTGGTCGTTAATCGTTGTCGATGCTTGCCGCGGCCCTAGTGACCGGCAAGGCGTTTGTGCTGGGCCTGCACGTCGTACACCTGCAGGTCGGCGAGATGCTGCATGCCGATGCAGGCGGCGCGCGCGCCGGCCAGCGTGGTGTAGTAGGTCACGCGGCCCTGCAGTGCGGCATGGCGGATCGAGTACGAATCGCGCATCGCGGAAGGCTTGCTGTCCACGGTGTTGACGATCAGGCTGACTTCGCCGTTCTTGATCATGTCGACGATATGCGGACGGCCCTCGGCGACCTTGTTCACCGCCGTCACCGCGACGCCTGCCGCGGCGATCACGGCAGCAGTGCCGCGCGTTGCCAGGATCGTGAAACCGAGCTGCGCCAGGGAGCGGGCGACTTCCACCGCGCCCGGCTTGTCCGCCTCGCGCACGCTGATGAACACCTTGCCGTCCTTCGGCAGCTTCACGCTGGCCGCCAGCTGCGACTTGACGAAGGCTTCCGCGAAGGTCTCGCCCACGCCCATCACCTCGCCGGTGGACTTCATCTCGGGACCGAGGATGGTGTCGACGCCCGGGAATTTGATGAAGGGGAACACCGCCTCCTTGACCGAGTAATACGGCGGGATGACTTCCTTCGTGACGCCCTGCGAAGCCAGCGACTGGCCGGCCATGCAGCGCGCGGCGATCTTCGCCAGCGGCACGCCGGTCGCCTTCGAAACGTAAGGCACGGTGCGCGATGCGCGCGGGTTCACTTCCAGCACATACACCGTCTCACCTTGAATGGCGAACTGCACGTTCATCAGACCGATGACGTTGAGCTCCTTGGCCATCGCCACCGTCTGGCGGCGCAGTTCGTCCTGCATCGCGGCGGACAGCGAATACGGCGGCAGCGAACAGGCCGAGTCGCCGGAGTGCACGCCTGCCTGCTCGATGTGTTCCATGATGCCGCCGATGATGACCTGCTTGCCGTCGGACACCGCGTCCACATCGACTTCGATCGCGTCATTCAGGAAACGGTCCAGCAGGATAGGCAGACGCTCGGGCCAGGTCTTGGCCAGTTCTTCCGCATCGCGCATGTAGCGCTCAAGATCGGCCTGCGCATGGATGATCTCCATGCCGCGGCCGCCCAGCACGTTGGATGGACGCATCACCAGCGGATAGCCGATCTCGGCAGCGCCCGCCACCGCCTCGGCCACATGGCTCGCGGTGCGGTTGGGCGGCTGCTTCAATTCCAGCTTGCGCAGCATGGTCTGGAAGCGCGCGCGGTCTTCCGCGCAATCGATCATGTCCACCGAGGTGCCGATGATGGGCACGCCGTTCTTTTCCAGCCCGTGCGCGAGCTTCAGCGGCGTCTGGCCGCCGTACTGCACGATCACGCCGACCGGCTTCTCGACGGCGACCACTTCCAGCACGTCTTCCAGCGTCAGCGGCTCGAAGTACAGGCGATCGGAAGTATCGTAGTCGGTGGAAACCGTCTCCGGGTTGCAGTTGACCATGATGGTCTCGTAGCCGTCCTCGCGCATCGCCAGCGCGGCATGCACGCAGCAATAGTCGAATTCGATGCCCTGGCCGATGCGGTTCGGACCGCCGCCCAGCACCATGATCTTCTTGTTGCCGGTCGGCTGCGATTCGCACTCTTCCTCGTAGGTCGAGTACATATAGGCGGTGTTGGTCGAGAACTCGGCCGCGCAGGTGTCGACGCGCTTGAACACCGGGCGCACGCCCAGCGCATGGCGATAGGCGCGCACCGCCGCATCGTCGGTGCCCAGCAGCCTTGCCAGGCGCGCGTCGGCGAAGCCGCTACGCTTCAGCACGCGCAGGTGGTCGGCATCCAGGCTTTCCAGCGTGCGGCCGGCCAGACCTTGCTCCTGGCGGATGATGTCGGCGATCTGCACCAGGAACCACGGGTCGATCTTGCTGACGTTGAAAACTTCTTCCACGCTCATGCCGAGACGGAAGGCGTCGCCCACCGCCCAGATGCGATCCGGGCCGGGATTGCCGAGTTCGGACACGAGGGCTTCGCGGTCTGTGTACTTGCTATCCAGTCCGTTCACGCCGACTTCCAGACCGCGCAGGGCTTTCTGGAACGATTCCTGGAAGGTGCGGCCGATGGCCATCACCTCGCCCACGGACTTCATCTGCGTGGTCAGGCGGTCGTTGGCCTGCGGGAACTTCTCGAACGCAAATCTTGGAATTTTTGTGACCACATAGTCGATGGTCGGCTCGAACGAAGCCGGGGTTGCACCGCCGGTAATGTCGTTCTTCAGCTCGTCCAGCGTGTAGCCGACGGCCAGCTTGGCCGCGACCTTGGCGATGGGGAAGCCGGTGGCCTTGGACGCCAGCGCCGAGGAGCGCGATACGCGCGGATTCATCTCGATCACCACCATGCGCCCGTCGTTCGGGTTGATGGAGAACTGCACGTTGGAACCGCCGGTCTCCACGCCGATCTCGCGCAGCACCGCCAGCGAGGCGTCGCGCAGGATCTGGTATTCCTTGTCGGTCAGCGTCTGCGCGGGGGCGACGGTGATGGAGTCGCCGGTGTGCACGCCCATCGGATCCAGGTTCTCGATGGAGCAGATGATGATGCAGTTGTCGTTGCGGTCGCGCACGACTTCCATCTCGTATTCTTTCCAGCCGAGCAGCGATTCCTCGATCAGCAACTCCTTGGTCGGCGAGGCTTCCAGACCGCGCTCGCAGATCTCGACGAACTCTTCGCGGTTGTAGGCGATGCCTCCGCCGGAACCGCCCATCGTGAACGACGGGCGGATGATGGTCGGATAGCCCATCGCCTGCTGCACCTGCAGCGCCTCTTCCATGCTGTGCGCGATCGCGGAGCGCGCCGAAGCCAGCCCGATGCGGGTCATCGCCTGCTTGAATTTCTCGCGGTCTTCCGCCATATCGATGGCGTCGCGCGACGCACCGATCATCTCGACGTTGTACTTCTCCAGCACGCCGTGCTTGGCCAGATCCAGCGCGCAATTCAGCGCGGTCTGCCCGCCCATGGTCGGCAGGATCGCGTCCGGACGCTCCTTGGCGATGATTTTCTCGACCATCTGCCAGGTGATCGGCTCGATGTAGGTCGCATCCGCCATGTTCGGATCGGTCATGATCGTGGCGGGGTTCGAGTTCACCAGGATGACCCGGAAGCCCTCCTCGCGCAGCGCCTTGCAGGCCTGGGCGCCGGAGTAGTCAAATTCGCACGCCTGACCGATGACGATCGGGCCCGCACCAATGATCAGAATGCTCTTAATGTCTGTACGCTTCGGCATTTACTTCTTCTCCATCATCGCCACGAAGCGATCGAACAACTCATCGACGTCATGCGGACCCGGACTCGCCTCGGGGTGTCCCTGAAAACAGAACGCGGGCTTGTCGGTCAGCTCGAAACCCTGCAGCGTGCCGTCGAACAGCGAGACGTGGGTCACGCGCGCGTTCGCCGGCAGCGTCGCGGCATCCACCGCGAAACCGTGGTTCTGGCTGGTGATCATCACGCGCTTGCTCTGCATGTCCTGCACCGGATGGTTAGCGCCGCGGTGGCCGAACTTCATCTTGACGGTCTTCGCACCCACCGCCAGACCCATGATCTGGTGGCCCAGGCAGATACCGTACAGCGGGATGCCCGCCTCGATGAACTGCTTCGTCGCTTCGATCGCGTAGTCGCATGGCTCCGGATCGCCGGGGCCGTTGGACAGGAACACGCCGTCCGGATTCATCTTCAGCACTTCGTCAGCGGAAGTCTTCGCCGGCACCACGGTGATCCTGCAGCCGCGCTCGGAGAGCATTCTTAAAATGTTTCGCTTCACGCCGAAGTCGTAGGCGACCACATGGAACTTCGGCTCGGCGATGTCGCGATAGCCCTCGCCCAGCTTCCACTCGCGCTGCTTCCATTCGTAGGGCTTGTCGCAGCTGACCACCTGCGCCAGGTCCAGGCCCGCCATGCTGGGCGCGCCGCGCGCCGCTGCCAGCGCGGCTTCCACGTCGTCGCCGGTGGCGATGCAACCGTTCTGCGCACCCTTGCTGCGCAGGATGCGCGTCAGCTTGCGCGTGTCGATGCCGGCGATGGCGACCACGTTGTTGGCCTTCAGGTATTCGGGCAGCGATTGCGTCGCGCGGAAGTTGCTGACCGTCTGCGACAGATCGCGAATGATCAGGCCGCTGGCGAACACCTGGCTGGACTCGACGTCTTCCGGATTGCAACCGACGTTGCCGATATGCGGATAGGTCAGCGTGACGATCTGCTTGCAATAGGACGGATCGGTGAGGATCTCCTGGTAGCCGGTCATCGAGGTGTTGAACACGACTTCGCCGACGCTGCTGCCGGACGCTCCGATGGCAACGCCTCGAAACACCGTCCCATCGGCTAACACAAGAATGGCAGGCTTCGTTTGCGGCACCGGAATACTCCCAAAAATCAGATAACAGCACAGTTGACATAAAGAAGCGGGAGGAACCATGGTTCTCCCGCTCTTTGTTGGCGCGCATTATAGCCGACTGGCGAAGTGGCATCAATGCGCACCGTCAAACCCGCACGGATCAAGGCTTGGGCGGCATCCCCCGTTCGGGTGATAGCCTGCGCGTCAGCCGCTGCTAGACTGCCGCGTCCCTTTCGAATTCAAACGGAAACATGAAACACAGCTACGACGTAGAAGAAGCCGATTTCGACGAACTGGTGGTCGCCCGCTCCCACGAAGTGCCGGTGCTGCTGGATATCGGCGCCGAATGGTGCAGCCCCTGCCGGGTGCTGGGGCCGATGCTGGAAAAACTATCCGCCGAATACGAAGGCAAATTCGTGCTGGCCAAGGTCGATGCCGACGAAAACATGAAAATTGCGGGCCGCCACAAAGTCAAAGGCTTCCCCACCGTGATCGCCTACAGCCGCGGCCAGGAAACCGACCGCTTCCACAGCGCCCAGCCGCTGCACTTTTTGCGCAGTTTCATCGACAAGCTGGTCGCGCAGCACGCCGCGCAGTAATCTTCTTTCAGCTGCATGGCGGGCTTTGCCCGCCATGCCCGCCCTGAGCCTGTCGAAGCGGCCGGGCAGAACTCCGCCCCCTCCGTAGAACATAGCCCCCCGTTTAAATTACAACGACGGACACTGGCAGCCCGCGCAAACAAACACCAAACATAGGAACTTGGGTAATATTCGCCGACAAAATTCGCCGGAGCTCCCATGTCACCTGTATTGCAGCGTTACCTCGACAAAGTCATCAAAGACAACCGCACGATAGACGCCCGTGGTGTGATGCAGGTCAACCGTATGATCGAACTGACCATGGAAGAGGTTTACATCCACCTCTCCGTGCGCATGGAAGGGCAGAACATGGGAGATCAAAGACTGTTTAGTTGCCCCCCCCAAATGCCTCCAACAGTTAGAGACACCCTTTTATCCGGCAGAGCTACCCCTTCACTTTACGATAGTGGCTACACCGACTCACCATCTTCGCCCTGCGTGGAAACGGGCGTCTCCTCCGAAGGGCTATGGGCTCGCCACAATGCCTGGGTGCTGCTGGGCGATCCCGGCGCAGGCAAAACCACCTTGCTCAAACATTTCGCGTTGCGAAATGCCCAAGACTACATAACAGGAAATGGCTCCCTGCCTATCCTTCTGCCATTGCGGCTGTTCGCCACTGAATGGGAACTGAACTCATGGACTGCGGATGCAGCCGTACTGAACTACCTTGGCAATCAGGGGCTGACCGAACTCGGCTTCGAACTGGAGCAGGAACGCGAAGAGCTACTGGCAATTTTCAAACAGGCGCTAAACCAAGGCCGTGCACTATTGCTGTTCGACGGGCTGGACGAACAGCGTAACGCCGACATGCAACGCAAGACCGTGACGGCAATCGAAGCCCTGTATCGGCAATATCCCGGCAACCGTTACCTAGTCAGCTCGCGCATCATCGGCTACGACGCCGCCCCGCTCGGCTCGGCCTTCAACACCGCCACACTGGAACCATTCAACGACGAGCAGATGGAAGTATTTTTCCGCCAATGGCTATATGCGGTGGAGCGGCAGGAAGACATCATCGACGACGACAGCACCAAGAGGCGAGCAAAAGAAAAGGCCGATGAACTCATCCAGCAGATTAAAAACAACTCCGGCATCCGCGCGCTTGCAACCAACCCGCTGCTCTGCACCATCATCGGCCTGATCCGTCGTCAAGGAGCCACCCTGCCGCAACTGCGCGCCGAGTTGTACAAGCTTTGCATAGACACATTTATCTTCAATTGGGAACTGCAAAAACGCCGCCGCCCCGACCAGCAGGGCAGTCTCAACAAGGAGCAGACTCAAGCCATACTGGAAGAACTCGCCCTGCATTTTCACGAACACTGCCCAGAAAACCGTGCATCGCAACAAACCATCACCGAAATTATTCGCGACTTTCTGGTCAAGCAGGAAGGCATGACGCCGGAGGACGCTACACACAAGGCTGGGCAATTGCTCAGCCTGATCCGCGATGTCTCCGGCTTGCTGATAGATCGAGGCAATAACGAATATGGCTTCTTCCATCTAACTTTTCAGGAATACCTCACCGCCCGAGCCATCACCCGCCGCAAACGCGACATTGACCGCTATCTGGAACAACATTTGGTCCAACCGCGCTGGCGCGAAGTCATCCTATTGGCCGCGGCCCATCAAGGCATGAAAGACGAAGAAACCGGCAGCGAATTCATCGAGGCTATCCTGCGCTGCAAACATCCGCGCGAAGAAATCATGCACTACGCCTTCCGCCTCGCCTTCCTATGCATGAGAGAGGCTAGAGTAGAGTTGGAAACTTCAGACAAGTTATTGAAAAGTTGGATCAGAATTTTTCTTGAGCAGCCTGAGCTGGACAATTTACTGCTGCCATTGCTACATCATTCAGGAACGGAGATTCGGTATCGCCCAGACACAATTCAGCCGTTACTCACAGCAAGCTCAGATGAGAACAAAAATACTCGTTCCTTGATGCTTAATGCATTGGCGCTACTTAAAGATAATGCAGCACTGCCAATCCTACTTGCTGCACTTGAAGATGAAAATGAGTTAGTGCGCTGGAGTGCAACCAATGCACTGGCCTCAATCAATAGTCCAACCTGCGTGCCAGCACTACTAGGAGCACTCAAGGATAAAGAAAGCTTTGTACGTTGGGGGGCCACAAGGGCTTTAGGCGAGTGCAGCGAATTAGACCCAGCGACCACATCAGCATTACTCGCTGCGCTCAAAGATTCGGATGCGCTTGTCAGATGGGGGGCCTCCGAAGCCTTAAGTAGAAAGAATTCACCCACAGCAATATCTGGATTGTTAAACGCACTAAAAAATGACGATTGCACTGAAGCAGCCTTAATCCTTAGCAAGACGCAGGACTCAGCGGTCATAACCGAACTGATCGATACTCTTGATAACGCGGACAAAAAGGCTCAGCAACTCGCAATTCTCGCGCTAATTCGACTCGATCATCCAATAAAGATCTCACTCCTACTGGATGCGCTCAAGCACCCAACTAGCACGCGACGAAGCGGTGCAGCAGCTGCGCTAACAAACTCCACAAAAGAACCAAAAGTATTGGACGCGCTGCTCGTTGCACTCAAAGATGAAAGTAGCGAGGTGCGCAGCAACGCTGCAGGAGCTTTACTCCGCACACAGAATCAGGCTGCTATCGAAGCGCTACTCATCGCACTAAAGGACGAGAATAGCAAGGTACGCAGCAGTGCTGCCAGCGCCCTACGCGACACACAAAATCCAGCGATTATCGAAGCGCTACTCATCGCACTCAAGGATGAGAATAGTGAGGTACGCAGCAGCGCTGCCAGCGCCCTAGGCGACGCACAAAATCAGGATGCTATCGACTCACTGCTCATTGTGCTCAAGGATGAAGATAGAGTGGTACGCAATAGTGCAATCGTGTCCTTAAGCGAATCCAGAAATCCCGCCGTCGTACCCGCACTGCATGGTGCCCTTAAGGATTCCGACAAGGATGTTCGCCTCGCCGCCGTTAATGGCTTGGCTAATTTCAAAAATGCGTCTGCCTTAATCGCCCTGCTAGATGCATGTAACGACGAAGAAGCGGATATTCGCCGCGACTCAGCCAAGGCATTACGAGAGTTTAATGAGCCTGCGGCCAAAGATGCCTTGCTCAAAGCAATAAGAGATGAAAACGGCAGTGTTCGCGCAAGCGCAGCCAAGTCCCTGGAAACATTCCAAGGTAATGAAGTGGCCAGCGCCCTGATAGCCGCGCTCAAAGATGATGACGGCTATGTCCGACACGTAGCTTTTAATGCACTGGGAGAAATAAGAGAGCCTGCTATCGTTCGTATGCTGATAGATGAACTTAAGAATGAAAGCAGTGAAGTCCGCTATGGCGTAGTTTATGCGCTTGGAAAAATCAAACCTTCCAATACATTACCATCACTGATCCCATTACTAAGAGATGCTGATAACAGCGTCCGCCAAATTGCTGCATGGGCCATCGAACAAATAGATCTGGGAACCGAACTATGTCCAGACTAAACTTGCTGGACGATCAACCGGCAAATAGCAACTCAGACCATCTGCATTTCGGGCGCTACCTCAACGCACTGGAGCGCACAGTGCTTAAGCGCGACGAGAGTGTTGCGCCTCTGGTCGTAGGCATATTCGGCCCTTGGGGCAGCGGCAAATCCACTTTATTGGGCATGCTGGCTCAGAAACTACTCCCCCCGCCAAGGCCGGAGGTAGGCTGGCTGGAAAATCACATGCAGGAGCAGACACATCCTTGGATCGTGGTGCAATTTTCTTCGTGGATGTATCGCAATGAAAAGTCCCTGCTATTGCCTTTGCTTGCGACTTTGGCAACAAAGTCATCAGCCTTCGAGAAACTGACAAAAAAAATCGTTAATTCCGGCCCCGAACTAATCAAAACCGCCTCGGGCACCCTCATTGACACAGCCACTACGGGGCTGCCGTTACTGACCCTTCTGGACAGCGTGCGTACCGACAAGGAAAAGGCCAAGGACTTGCAGGAGAGAATTGCTGAAGCGATAAAGACTGTAACAGGAGATGACAAGCGACTGGTCTTCCTGATTGACGACCTGGATCGCTGCCATGATCCGGATCAAATCCTTAATCTGCTCGAACAGATCAAACTATTCCTTCATCTGGATCGCTGTCTGTTTTTCATCGCTGCCGACCGCGAGCAAATCGTCAAGGCGATAGACAAACAATTTCCCGGCTCCGGCGAAACCTACCTGGAAAAATTTATACAGCTGCCCTTTGATCTACCTCCACATCGCAGTCACCACTTGGTCGACATACTTGACGTGGAAAATGGCATGAAGAAATCCTTCTGTTCGCTTTGCGAAGTACTAGGCAACAATCCGCGAAAGTTGAAACAGATATGGAACGCGGCCGTGCTGGCGATGGAGATATTAAAAGAAGAAAGAATGCGGGTCAGTGGTATCGTTCACGAGCATGACATGGACTTGATGCTGAAGTGGATGCTACTAAAGAATTGCGGAGAGTTGCGCACCAATCCCTATCGCTATTTGGATTTTGAGATGATCGGCCAACAACCCGACCGTCGCGAGGAATTCATCAAGGCACTGGGCTTCAAAAAGGGCAAGGGGAGCAACCGAAAGTGGCGTTCAGAATATCACCGCAAGCTCGCGGTATACCTATGGAACGATCTGGATACCAAACGCTTCGGTACTCCTGACATTTTAACGATGTATGCCCAAGCCTGCGGTGAAGATCACATCTATGCACGCAGCCTAATCGAGAAGGGATGTTTCGACGGCGGTGCAAATGCCATATTCAGCTCACACGACTTCAAGAATGCAGACCTGAGCGACGGTCATTTATATAAAGCGACTTTTATCAATTGCGATCTCAGGCGAACGGATTTTCGCCATGCCGACTTAACCGAGACTAAATTCATCGGCTGCCAATTATTTGACGCTCGTTTCGACAACGCCAAACTCGATGGCACGATTTGGGAAAATTGTTTCGGACTAGATGAACTCGACACCGAACCGGAATGCTACGAACGAATCGCCGATGCTGCTGGGATGCAATGGCGCAGCCTGAAGACGTCTGAACGAAATTGGAATGACTATGCTGAGGAAGCCTTGTACAAGGCATATCGAACTATATTAAACATGCGCCAAAAGAATGGCACGCTGACCGACGATATCAACAACCGCATCGTCGCCAAGGGGCAATCCATCAGGGCCGAAGTGGAAATATAGCTAGGGCAGCACAGCAGGATCGTCATTCCGGCGCAGGCCGGAATCCAGTGGTTTTATTCGAAATACATTTAAGGTTTTGTCTCCGCGTTGCAGAGGAGTTTTAACTGGCTAGATTCCGGCCTGCGCCGGAATGACGGGGTGCCGGGCAGAGCCCGATGCTGTTCACTTTAGAAAGATTCCGTTCACCCTGAGCCTGTCGAAGGGCTCCGGTTGCGAAGCCGGTGGTTCGACAAGCTCACCACGAACGGTTAAGTGAACAGCATTGGGGCGGGACCCGCCCTACTTCTTGAGCTTCATGAACGCCGCAGCCAATGCGCCCTGCGCTTCCGGCTGCGTAGTGCGTTGCTGCTCGCGCGGCCTGCCCTGAGGGCGAACATCGCGCTGCCCGCTCGCACCACCCGCTTTCGCCCCGCCCTGCGGCGCCTTGTCTTCCAGACGCATCGTCAACGCGATGCGTTTGCGCTTCTCGTCCACTTCCAGCACTTTCACTTTCACTACTTGCCCGGCCTTGACCACGCTGTGCGGGTCTTTGACGAAGGTGTTCGACAGCGCGGAGATGTGCACCAGGCCGTCCTGATGCACGCCGATGTCGACGAACGCGCCGAACGCGGCGACGTTGGTGACCACGCCTTCTAGGATCATGTCCGGTTTCAGGTCGGACAGCTCTTCGACGCCTTCACGGAAGCTCGCGGTCTTGAACTCGGGACGCGGGTCGCGGCCCGGCTTGTCCAGCTCCTTCAGGATGTCGGTGATCGTCGGGATGCCGAACTGCTCGTCCATGTACTTCGCCGGATTCAGCGACTTCAGCAACGCGCCGTTGCCGATCACCGCCCTGATGTCCTGCTTGATGTCGGCGAGGATACGCTGCACCAGCGGATAGGACTCGGGGTGCACCGCCGAGGCGTCGAGCGGATCGTCCGCGCCCATGATGCGCAGGAAGCCCGCGGCCTGCTCGAAGGTCTTGTCGCCCAGACGCGGCACTTCGCGCAGTTGCTTGCGCGAGGTGAAGCGCCCCTTCAGGTCGCGATAGCTGACGATGGCCTGCGCGACGCTGGCGCTCAAACCGGAGACGCGCGCCAGCAAGGGCGCGGAAGCGGTGTTCACATCCACGCCGACCGCGTTCACGCAGTCCTCGACCACCGCATCCAGCGAACGCGCCAGCTGGGTCTGGCTGACGTCGTGCTGGTACTGGCCGACGCCGATGGACTTCGGGTCGATCTTCACCAGTTCGGCCAGCGGGTCTTGCAAACGGCGCGCGATGGACACCGCGCCGCGCAGGCTGACATCCATGTCGGGCAATTCGCGCGACGCGAACTCGGAGGCGGAATACACCGACGCGCCCGCCTCGGACACGACGATGCTGGTCAGCTTCAGTTCGGGATGGCGCTTGATCAGATCGCCCGCCAGCTTGTCGGTCTCGCGCGACGCGGTGCCGTTGCCGATGGCGATCAGCGCGACCTTGTGTTTCGCGGCGAGCAGCGCCAGTACGTGCAGCGAACCTTCCCAGTCGTTGCGTGGCTGGTGCGGATAGATCACTGCGGTGTCCACCACCTTGCCGGTCTCGTCGACGACCGCGACCTTGACGCCGGTGCGCACGCCGGGATCGAGGCCCATCGTCGCGCGCGGGCCGGCGGGGGCGGCCAGCAGCAGGTCTTTCAGGTTGCGGGCGAACACGTTGATCGCCTCGGTCTCGGCGTTGGCACGCAGCGTGCCCATCAGCTCCGACTCCAGATGCATGAAGGACTTGATGCGCCAGGTCCAGCGCACCGTGTCGGCCAGCCACTTGTCGGCGGGACGGTTCTGCTGCGAGATGCCGACGCGGTTCGCGATGCGCAGTTCGCAAGGGTTCAGCGGCGCGTTCCACGCCGGCTTTTCTTCTTCGCTATCCAGCCGCAACTGTACGTTCAGCAGCTCCTCGCGGCGACCGCGAAACACCGCCAGCGCACGGTGCGACGGGATGGTGTTGATCGATTCGGAATAATCGAAGTAGTCGGCATATTTCTCCGCCGCCGCTTCCTTGCCCTCGACCACCTTGGATTCGACCACACCGTGGTCCTGCAAGTATTCGCGCAGGCTTTGCAGCAGCGTCGCATCCTCGGCGAAGCGCTCCATCAATATCTGGCGCGCGCCGTCCAGCGCGGCCTTCGCGTCCGGCACGCCGGGGTTGCTGTCGCCCAGGTCGTTGGTGAACGCCTCCTTCAGGTACTTCGCAGCTTCCTCGTCCGGGTTCAGCGCGGGATTTTCCAGCAGCACGTCGGCCAGCGGCTCCAGCCCGGCCTCGAGAGCTACCTGCGCCTTGGTGCGGCGCTTCGGCTTGTACGGCAGATACAGATCTTCGAGCTTGGTCTTGTCCTCGGCATGCATCACCGCGTCCAGCAACTCGGGCGTCATCTTGCCCTGTTCGGTGATAGACGCGACGATGGCCGCGCGGCGGTCCTCCAGTTCGCGCAAATAGCGCAAGCGGTCTTCCAGCATGCGCAACTGGATGTCGTCCAGACCGCCGGTCGCCTCCTTGCGGTAACGCGCGATGAAGGGCACGGTCGCGCCCTCGTCCAGCATCTCGATCGCGGCGGCGATCTGCGCGGGTTTGGCCGCGACCTCGGCGGCGAGTCGTTGTTCTATGGATGGCAGCATGGGGATGTTCCGGATCTAAGCTGGGCATCCCGCCGCGAGCGGAATGCCGAGTGAATTACGAAGGGCGCGCATTATGCCGCATTTCCGCTTCCGCGAACGCCATCCTATACGGCGAACTGGGGCATAATTCCGTCGCTTATCCCATTCATCCAACGGAGCACCCGCACCATGCTGGAATACATATTTTTCGATGCCGGACTGCGCGACCAGTTCGTCGCCTACGCCGGCAGTCTCGGATTGGAATGCGAGCTGCGCGACGACGCGCTGGGGCTGGTGGTCGCTCTCGACGAAGAGGCATTGAACGACGAGCTGGAAGACAGTCTCGAAGAGCGCTACGAGCAATTGCAGGACGAACAGGCCGGACTGCTGGCGCAGGAGGATGGCGGGCTGCAGCAACTGGCAGGCTTCCGCGTCAACCTGCCGGACGGACAGAGCTGCCAGGTGCCGCTGCCGCCGGAACTGGCGAACCGGCTGATGGCCAGCTTCAGCCTGGACGAGATACAGACCCTGCTCGACACCGTCGCCCGCAGCGTGCTGGATCCGCAGCAGCACCTGTGCAAAATCCTGCGCTCCGAAACCTAGACAGGCGAGGAGACCTCCGATGCGCGTCACGGTCCTGGGTTGCAACGGCAGCATCTCCGGCGAACGGCGCACCACCTGCTACCGGGTGGACGACGACATCCTGATCGACGCCGGCTCCGGCGCGGGCGACCTGAGCCTGGAGCAGGCCATCGCGATCGACACGGTGTTCCTGACTCACTCGCATCTCGACCATTGCTGCTTCCTGCCGATGCTGGCCGACGCCGCCGGCAACTTCCGCGCGACACCGCTGACGGTGTATGCCTTGCCGGAGACCATCGCCGCGCTGAAGCAGCACATGCTGAACGGCCAGCTGTGGCCGGACTACACGGTGCAGCCGACGCCGGAACACCCCTATATCCGCTTCCATCCTTTGCAGGTCGGCGAGACCGTCGAGACCAAAGGACGCCGCATCACCGCACTGCCCGCCCGGCATGCGGTGCCCTGCGTCGCTTACCGGCTGGACAGCGGTGCGGCCAGCCTGGTCTACAGCGCCGACACGACGCTCTGCGAGGAGTTCTGGCAGGCGCTGAACCGCATTGACAATCTGAAATATCTGCTGATCGAGAACACCTTCCTGAACGACAACGCCGCCGGCGCGCAGCGCTCCGGGCACATGACCGCGGAGCTGCTGGCGCGGGGACTGAAGCTGCTGCAACGGCCGGTGGAATTGTTCATCGTCCATATGGAAGCCGGACGCGAGGAAGAGGCGATGCGGGAAGTGCTGCAGGCTGCGGGAGGATACGGGCCACAAGTGTTGCAGCGCGGACAGGTGATAGAGCCCTAGGCCGACGTGTCGACTATCCGGCCGATATAGGCGTCGTATTCCGGCACGACATGCCGCTCATCATCGCGATCGGTCTTATCCCCAGGCGCCTCGGTGTGAGCGTGCTTTTGCGCAGGCTTGTCCCTCCCTTGGCCGGGTTTCCGTTTACCCAGCCTGTTCTCGATAGAAAGGATGCCGCCGACCAAGTCCATGATTTGCTCCTCTGTTGATAACAACATCGGCAAACCCGTTGATTTCTTTAATCAAGCGAGCCCGATGCCTCAGTCCTTGGCAGCCAGTCTCCACAGAGAGGTGACTTCCGCCGCACGCGCCGCATGCAGCGGATCGCTGTCGTCCGCCACCTTGGGATGATGGGGCCTCACCTCCAGCCTTCCCGCGACACGCAGCCCGGCCGCATCCACCCATCCGAGCAACTCCTCGCGGCTGCGCAGCCCCAGATGCTCGGCGAGGTCGGACAGCACCAGCCAGCCCTCGCCGCCCGGCGCCAGATGCGCGGCCAGCCCGCTCAGGAAGCCGCGCAGCATGCGGCTGTCCGGGTCGAATATCGCGTATTCGATCGGCGAACTGGGTCGCGCCGGAACCCAGGGCGGGTTGCAGACGATCAGCGGCGCACGCCCTTGCGGGAACAGATCGGCCTGCACCACCTCGCCCCGCTCGTGCAATCCCAACCGCAGCAGATTCTCCCGCGCGCAAGCCAGGGCGCGCGGATCTTGGTCGGTCGCGACGACGCGTTTGATGCCGCGCCGCGCCAGCACTGCCGCGAGTACGCCGGTGCCGGTGCCGATGTCGAACGCAAGTTCGGTCGAGGGTAGCGGCGCCTCGTTCACCAGTTGCACGTATTCGCCGCGCAACGGGGAGAACACGCCGTAATACGGATGGATGCGCGCGCCCAGCACCGCGATCTCGACGCCCTTCTTGCGCCATTCGTGCGCACCGATCAGCCCCTGCAACTCGCGCAGCGAGACCACCGACGGCACCCCGTCCGCCTCGCCATATGCCTCGGCACAGGCCTGCCTCACATCCGGCGCGCGCCGCAGCGGGATGCCGTAGTCGCCGTCCAGCGGCACCAGCAGCATCGCCAGAACCCTTGCGCGCTGCGACTGCGCCTGGCGATGCAGGTGGAACGCCTCGGCTGGCTGATCCGATGTCTTGCGCGGCTTGCGCTCGGCGCGCCGCGCCAGCGCCGTCAGCAACTGGCGCGCGTTCTGGAAGTCGCCGCGCCACAACAGCGCCGTGCCCTCGCAGGCCAGCCGGTAGGCGGCATCCGCCTTCGTCGTGTCGTCCGCGACGATCACACGCTTCGGCGGAGTCGAGCCGCTCTCCGCACGCCAGCGGGCGGAGCGATGCTCGCCCGCCTCGTCCCACTCGATGCGGGGATATTCACTCATCACCGGATACCGTCGAAGATCTCATGTCCACCCCTGTTCCATATGCCGTCATTTCCAGCGCGCCGCGCGCCACTCCGCCTGCTGCCGCCCGTCCAGAAACGTCCACGCGACGATGCGGCTCTTCTTCTGTCCTTGCGCCATGTCTATCGTCCGGACCTCCAGTGCGCCCGCTTTCTTCAGCGCGCGATAGACGCCGGGCAGGCTGGCCGATTTCGAGACCAGCGAGGTATACCACAGACAGTTCATCGGATGCATGGCGCTCTCCGCCGCCATGCGCCCGATGAAGGCCTCTTCGCCGCCTTCGCAATACAGCTCCGCCCCCTGCCCGCCGAAGTTCAGCACCGGCTGCCGGCCGGAATGTTTGCCGAGATTGCGCCACTTGCGCTGCGTCCCCGCCCTCGCCTCGTCCGGCGACGCATGGAACGGCGGATTGCACATCGTCAGGTCGAACAGCTCGCCCGGCATTATCACGCCGCCGAAGATCGCCGCACGGGATGCCTGCAAGCGCAACTCGATGTCGGTACCCAGACCGTTCGCATCGACGATACGCCGCGCATTCGCGAGCGCCGCCTTGTCGATATCGCTGCCGACGAAGCGCCAGCCGTATGAACGCAGGCCGATCAGCGGATAGATGCAATTGGCGCCGACACCGACATCGAGCACCCGCACCGAAGGGCCGCGCGGGATGTCGCCGCCGTCCGCCAGCAGGTCGGCGAGATAATGAAGATAGTCCGCCCTGCCCGGGATGGGCGGACACAGGTACTGCGCCGGGATATCCCAGTCGGTTATGCCGTACTCCAACGCCAGCAACGCGCGGTTCAGCGCCCTGACCGCACCGGGATCGGCAAAATCGATGGTCTCGTCGCCGTATGCGTTCTTCGCAACGAAGGCCGCCAGCTCCGGACGGCATGCGACGAGCCGCCCGAAGTCATAACGGCCGCGATGCGGGTTCCGCGGATGCAGGCCGCCCTTTTCGACGGGAGCGCCTGTCTGTCTGGATTTCATCTGTGCGGTCATATGCAGCTTCCCGGCGGGCAGACGGCCCGGCGCAAAAGAAAAGACCCGCCGGAGCGGGTCTTTTCGAACAGGAAGCAAGGCTGAATTACTTCAGCTTGGTTTCCTTGTACATCACGTGCTTGCGGGCAACCGGGTCGAACTTCTTCATCTCCAGCTTTTCCGGAGTGGTCTTCTTGTTCTTGTCGGTCGTGTAGAAATGGCCGGTGCCGGCACTGGATTCCAGTTTGATCTTTTCGCGCATTTGCTAGCTCCTTAAACGTTCTCGCCACGGGCGCGCATTTCGAACAGCACGGCTTCGATGCCGTTCTTGTCGATGGTGCGCAGCGCAGCATTGGTCAGACGCAGGCTGACCCAGCGATTTTCGCTCTCAACCCAGAAGCGACGACGCTGCAGGTTAGGCAAGAAACGACGCTTGGTTTTGTTATTGGCATGGGAAACATTGTTCCCGACCATCGGGCCTTTCCCCGTCACTTGACATACACGTGCCATGGTTCTACTCCAACCGATTTTCAAAAGAGCGCGGATTCTACCGAAGGAATCGGGAATGTTCAACCTGAATTTGAATTTCCCGACAAAAACGGCGCCGAACCACGGTTTCAGCGGCCCTTCACGGACGCGATCAGCACCGCCCACACGCCCAGCGCGATGTAGCACAGCAGCGACCACTCCGGAATACCCAGAGTGAGGAAGGTCCAGCCCTTCTCCGCGCATTCGCCGGAGCCGTGCATCAGCTCCTTCAGCACATCGGACATCGGCATCGTCTCCAGCATGTAGTCAAGGCCGGGGCCACAGGCGGGCACCTGGTCCTTGGGCAGGTTCTGTATCCAGATATGACGCGCGGCGACGCCGATGCCGGTCAGCGACAGCAGGACGATCAGTGCGGCATAGATGCGTTCGCCCAAGCGCTTCGGGCCGTGCAGCGCGGCCAGCGCGAACAGCACGAGGATCGCGATGAAGATCACACGCTGCACCATGCACAGCGGGCAAGGGTCCTGATGCTTGACGTATTGCAGGTAGAAGCCGAAACCCATCAGGCCGCTGGCGTACAGCGCACCCGCGAGGTACAGCCAGCGATTGGAAATCTTGCGCAGCAATCCGATCATCATTCCGCCTCGTCTATCCATGTTGTCTGTATCGCTTCCAGCACCTTCTCGCCGCCGCGGCTGTGGTCGTCGTCAAAGCCTTCCAGCCCGACGACCCAGTTATGCAGGTCGGTGAAGCGCACGGTGCGCGGATCGACGTCCGGATATTTCTCGCTCAGCGCAATCGCGATATCGCGCACATCTATCCATTTCATGCCGTCACTCCTTGACCATATTGATGGTGTACTTGGGTATCTCGACGATCAACTCCTGCTCGCCCACCACCGCCTGGCAGGACAGGCGCGAGGTCGGCTCCAGCCCCCAAGCCTTGTCGAGCAGGTCTTCCTCGGTCTCTTCCGCAGGTTGCAGGCTGTCGAAACCCTTGCGCAGCACGACGTGGCAGGTGGTGCATGCGCAGGATTTCTCGCAGGCATGCTCGATCTCGATGCCGTTGGCGAGCAGCGTGTCGCAGATGGTATCACCGGGTTTGGCGTCGATCACCGCCCCCTCCGGGCAGAGCTCCACATGCGGCAGGACGATTATTTGCGTCATTTCAGCTCCCCAATTCCGATATGTTGTGTCCGGCCAGCGCGTTCTTCACGCTCGCGTCCATGCGGCGCTGAGCGAACTCGGTGGTCGCGACGTTCAGCGCCTCGATGCCGCGCTTGATCGCCTGATGGTCGGTCTGTTGCAGCAAGGCATTCAGGCCGCCCATCTTTTCCTCGATGCGAGCGCGCTCGGCCTCGTTCAGCAGCGCGCCGTCCTGCTCCAGCGCGTGCTGCACCGCTTCGAGCAACTGCTTCGCCTCGGTCTGCTGCTCGCGCAACGCGCGCGCCAGCATGTCGTCCTGCGCGTGCTGCGCCGATTCCTGCAGCATGCGCGTAATCTCGGAGTCGCTCAAGCCGTAGGAAGGCTTGACCGCGATATGCGACTCGACGCCTGTGGACATCTCGCGCGCTGCCACGTTCAGCAGACCGTCCGCGTCCACCTGAAAAGTCACGCGGATGCGCGCCGCGCCCGCGACCATCGCGGGAATGCCGCGCAGTTCGAACTTCGCCAGCGAGCGGCAGTCGCTGACCAGCTCGCGCTCGCCCTGCACCACATGGATGCTCATCGCGGTCTGCCCGTCCTTGAAGGTGGTGAACTCCTGCGCGCGCGCGGTCGGGATCGTGCTGTTGCGCGGGATGATCTTCTCGGTGAGGCCGCCCATGGTCTCGATGCCGAGACTCAGCGGGATCACGTCCAGCAGCAGCCAGTCGTCGCCGCTGCGGTTGCCCGCCAGCAGGTTCGCCTGGATCGCCGCGCCCAATGCGACGACCTTGTCCGGATCGAGATTGGTAAGCGGCATCTGCCCGAAGAATTCGCCCACCGCATGTTGCACCTGCGGCATGCGCGTCGCACCGCCGACCATCACCACGCCCTTGACGTCTGCTACACCCAGCTTCGCGTCGCGCAACGCGCGGCGCAGCAGCTGCAGCGTGCGCTGCACCAGATTCTGCGACATGGACTGGAACTCCGCACGGGTCAGCACGTTATCGATCAGCTCGCCGCCGGACAGCACCGCGGTGATGCGCGCCTCGGCATGATCGGTCAACTGCTCCTTCGCCGTGCGCGCATGGGTCAGCAACAGGCGCGTATCCTGCGGGCTCAATGCGGAGAGGTTGTTCTTTTCCAGCAGCCAGCAATGGATGCGCTGGTCGAAATCGTCGCCGCCCAGCGCCGAGTCGCCGTTGGCCGCCAGCACCTCGAACACGCCGCGCGACAGGCGCAGGATGGAGATGTCGAACGTGCCGCCGCCGAGATCGTACACCGCGTACACGCCCTCGGCGGCGTTATCCAGACCGTAGGCGATGGCCGCCGCGGTCGGTTCGTTCAACAGGCGCAGCACATTCAGCCCTGCGAGCTTGGCGGCATCCTTGGTGGCCTGGCGTTGCGCGTCGTCGAAATATGCCGGCACGGTGATCACCGCGCCGACCAGCTCGCCGCCCAGCGACGCCTCGGCGCGCTCGCGCAACACCCTGAGTATCTCCGCCGACACCTCGACCGGGCTCTTGGCACCCGCCGCAGTACGCAATTGCAGCATGCCCTCAGCGTCAATGAAACGATACGGCAACCTGCTGATCTCGCCGATGTCCTTCAGCCCTCGCCCCATGAAGCGCTTCACCGACACGATGGTGTTGACCGGGTCTTCGCTCTGCGCGGCCTGCGCCGATTCGCCGACGGTCACATCGCCGTCAACCGCATAACGCACCACCGAGGGCAGCATTGCGCGGCCGTTGTCGTCGTTGAGCACGACGCTGATGCCGTTGCGCACCGTCGCCACCAGCGAGTTGGTCGTGCCGAGGTCGATGCCGACCGCCAGGCGATGTTGGTGCGGCGCGGTGCTGAGACCTGGTTCGGAGATTTGGAGTAATGCCATTTTTAGTTGTCAGACGAAAGACGTAAGACGTAAGTTATTTGGGCCGACTGACAACTTACGTCTTACGTCTTACGACTGCTTTCAAGTATCCATCTGGTCGTAGGCGGAACGGATTTCTTCCGCGAGTTTTTCCATGAAGCGCAGCTTGCGCACCAGTCCGGCGGCATCCGCGTAGTTCTTTTCGTCGTCGAGCTTGCCTGCGAGTTCGTTCTCGAGTTCGCGCGTCTCGCGGTGCAACCGGGCTTCCAGTTCGTCCAGCACTGAAACATCGTCCGCCTCGGCCACCGCCTCGCGCCACTCCATCTGCTCCATCAGGAAATCCACGGGCATCGCGGTATTCGTGTCTTCCTGCGTGTCCACGCCATGCAGTGACAGCAGGTAGCGCGCTCGCGAAAGCGGCTTGCGCAGCGTCTGGTAGGCCTCGTTGACTTGGGTGGAATGCTGCATCGCGAGGCGCTGTTCGGTCTCGGATAAATGGGCGGACTTGTCGGGGTGGACCTGCGCCTGCAAGGCGCGGTAGTGCTGGTCGAGCTGCATCGCGTCGATCGCGTAGGACTGCGGCAGCCCGAAAAGCTGGAAGTGGTCTTGCTGAAAATTGAAGCCGGCGGGTTGCATTACACCTTGAAGCTTTCGCCGCAGCCGCAGGTGTCTTTGACGTTGGGGTTGTTGAACTTGAAGCCTTCGTTCAATCCCTCGCGCGCATAGTCCAACTCCATGCCGTCGATATACGGCAGGCTCTGCGGATCGACCAGCACCGTCACGCCGTTGCTGTCGAACGTGATGTCGTCGCTGCCGATCTCGTCGGCGAACTCCAGCTTGTAGGCCATGCCGGAACAGCCGCTGGTGCGCACGCCGATGCGCAGCCCGACGCCCTTGCCGCGCTTGGCGATGAAGCCCAGCACATGTTTCGCGGCCTTGTCTGTCAGAGTGATTGCCATGATGACTTCCTTAAAAACTATTTTTTGTCCACGAAATACACGGAAGGCACGGAAAGAAAAACCAAAGGTTGTTGTTCGTGTATTCCGTGTTTTCCGTGGACCATGGTTTTTCTTAGATTACATACCGCCCTTGCAAGCCGCCGTCTCGACGTTCTCGCCGTGCTTGGCCTTGTAGTCCGCCACCGCCGCCTTGATCGCGTCTTCCGCGAGGATGGAGCAGTGGATCTTCACCGGCGGCAGCGCCAGTTCCTCGGCGATCTCGGTGTTCTTGATCGCCAGCGCCTGATCCACGGTCTTGCCCTTGACCCACTCGGTCACCAGCGAACTCGACGCAATCGCCGAACCGCAGCCGTAGGTTTTGAACTTCGCGTCCTCGATCACGCCGTCCTTGCCGACCTTGATCTGCAGCTTCATCACGTCGCCGCAAGCCGGCGCGCCGACCATCCCGGTGCCGACGTCGCTGTCGTCCTTGTTCAACGAACCGACATTGCGCGGGTTCTCGTAGTGATCCAGTACTTTTTCGCTGTAAGCCATTTTTTGCTCCTTTCAGTCGTGGGAAACGGGCAATGGGAAACGGGATGCCCACCCGGCGCTTCGCGCCACCCTCCCTGCCGGGAGGCTCCTGGTGCTGTACGTTTCCCGTTTCCCTTTTCCCATTTCCCGACTCAATGTGCCGCCCACTGCACAGTATTCAGGTCTATGCCTTCCTTGTACATATCCCATAAGGGGGATAGCTCGCGCAGTTTTCCGATCTTGTCGTTCAGCAGCGCGATCACGTAGTCGACTTCCTCGACGGTGGTGAAGCGGCCGATGCTGAAGCGGATCGAGCTGTGCGCCAATTCGTCGCTGCGACCCAGCGCGCGCAGCACGTAAGACGGCTCCAGGCTCGCCGAGGTACAGGCGGAACCGCTGGACACCGCGACATCCTTGACCGCCATGATCAGCGACTCGCCTTCGACGAAGTTGAAACTGAGGTTCAGGTTATGCGGCACGCGGTGTTCCATGTCGCCGTTGACGTGCACCTCTTCCATGTCCTTCAGGCCGTTCAGCAAGCGGTCGCGCAGCATGCGGATGCGCTCGTTCTCGCTCGCCATTTCTTCCTGCGCTATGCGGAACGCCTCGCCCATGCCGACGATCTGGTGCGTGGCCAGCGTGCCGGAGCGCATGCCGCGCTCGTGGCCGCCGCCGTGCATCTGCGCCTCCAGGCGCACGCGCGGTTTGCGCTGCACGTACAGCGCGCCGATACCCTTTGGCCCGTAGGTCTTGTGCGCCGAGAAAGACATCAGGTCGACCTTCAGCTTCTGCAGGTCGATCTCCACCTTGCCGGTCGCCTGCGCCGCGTCGACGTGGAACAGGATGCCGCGCTCGCGGCAGATTTCGCCGATGGAGGCGATGTCCTGCACCACGCCGATCTCGTTGTTCACCAGCATCACGGACACCAGCACAGTGTCGGGACGCAGGCTGGCCTTGAACTTCTCCAGGTCGAGCAGGCCGCTAGGCTCCGGATCGAGATAGGTCGCCTCAAAGCCTTCGCGCTCCAGTTCGCGCACGGTGTCCAGCACCGCCTTGTGCTCGATGCGCATCGTGACGATGTGCTTGCCCTTGCCGCTGTAGAAATGCGCCGCGCCCTTGATGGCGAGGTTGTTCGATTCGGTCGCACCCGAGGTCCAGACGATCTCTTTGGGGTCGGCATTCACCAGCGCGGCGACCTGCGCGCGCGCCAGTTCGACCGCCTCGTCCGCCTCCCAGCCGAAGGCGTGAGAACGGGAAGCCGGATTGCCGAACTTCTCGGTCAGGTAGGGGATCATCTTTTCCGCCACGCGCGGGTCGACCGGCGTGGTGGCGGAATAGTCCATGTAGATAGGCAGTTTCACGATTGATTCCTTTAGGCTACCGCATCCGATGACTTGTGCATCTTATCCAACGAAACGGGCGACACCTGGCCATTACGTTTATTGCAGCTATCCACCAACTGCTGCAAATTGACCGATTCCAGGTAATCGAAAATCTTCTCGTTCAGGCCCATCCACAAATCATGAGTGATGCAGGGCATCTCGTTGAGGCAATCGCCCTTCCCACCGCAACTGGTCGCATCCAGCGGCTCGTCCACCGCCTGGATGATGTCGGCCGCGGAAATCGTGTTCGCCGCACGCGCCAGGTAATAACCGCCGCCCGGACCGCGCACGCTCTCGACGAGGTTGCGGCGGCGCAGCTTGCCGAACAATTGTTCCAGATAGGACAGGGAAATCTTCTGCCGCTCGCTGATCGCCGCCAGCGTCACCGGCCCCTTGCCGCCGCGCATCGCCAGGTCAACCATTGCCGTAACGGCGAAACGCCCCTTGGTAGTCAATCGCATGTCTTCTCCCGTTCACAGAGTTGGAGTCATTCAGAGCGACCGTCAGGCGCCCTATACGGACGAATAATAGAATACCTGAATTTTTTAATCAACTATCTTATTCAGGTGATTGGGGTCAAATTTGTCGGCGGTGGCGCGCTCCTCGTCCACCGGCACGCCCATCTTTTCGAGTTGCTGCAGGATGAAGTCGATACGCTGATCCACGGTCATGCTGTGCCCGATCAGGCCGTGCAGCGCCTTGGAAACCGGGTCGTTCTGATCGTTGCTGAGGCCGTAGGCACTGAACCCGGCAGCCTTTTTCTCCTCGTCGAGGATGCGCGCCGGGATGCCGGCCGCAGTCGCCCCGGCCGGCACATCCTTCACCACCACCGCGTTCGAGCCGATCTTGGCATTGTCGCCGATGTGGATAGGTCCCAGCACCTTCGCGCCCGCCCCGACCACGACGCCGTTACCCAGCGTCGGATGGCGCTTGCCTTCCTTCCATGAGGTGCCGCCCAGCGTCACGCCGTGGTACATCGTCACATCGTCGCCGATCTCGGCGGTCTCGCCGATCACCACGCCCATGCCGTGATCGATGAAGAAGCGCCGACCTATGGTCGCGCCCGGATGGATCTCGATGCCGGTGAAGAAGCGGGCTATATGCGACAGGAAACGCGCCATCCACTTCAGGTTGGCGCGCCACAGCCAGTTCGACATGCGGTGCAGGATGCGCGCATGCAGCCCGGGATAGCAGGTCAGCACCTCGAAGGTGCTGCGCGCCGCCGGGTCGCGGTCGAATACGCTGGCGATATCTTCTCTAATGTTCCTAAACATCCGAATGCCTCAATAAATCCGTTTTGCGGGCGAATCGCTGCATCGCGTGCTCGCTCATTCCTCGTCTATCCATCCCGATATGCCTCGTCATTCGCTGCGCGGCTCTTTGCGCTTCATCCCGCAAAACGAATTTCTAGAGGCATTCATCTGGGTGTTCTTCCAGATAGCGATTTTTGAGACGCGCATTGTACTCGGTTGTGACGCTCAGCATGCCGCGCAGGATGTTGATCTCGTCCGGCTCCGGCCTCGCCCTCGCATACAGGCGGCGCAGGCGCTGCATCATGCGCGCCGGATTCTGCGTCGTGAAGAAACCGATCTCGAACAGCGTCTTCTCCAGATGCGCGTAATACCCTTCCATCTGCTCATGTGTCGCCGGCCTCGCCTCGGCCACCTTCGGCACGAAGCCCTGCGCCGCGACATTCAGTTCGTAGGCCATCACCTGCACCGCGGCCGCGAGGTTGAGCGAGGAGAAATCCGGGTTCGCCGGGATGTTCGCCAGCACCTGCGCACGGCCCATCTCCTCGTTGGTCAGCCCGGACATCTCGGTGCCGAACAGCAACGCGACCGGCTGCACCGATGCCTGCTGCAGCACTTCCGGCATCGCCTCGCGCGGCGTCTTCACCTCGATAGAGATGTCGCGCAACCGCGCGGTCATCGCCACTGTGAACGCCACACCGTGCAGCGCATCATCGATGGACGCGCACACCACCGCGCTGTCGAGAATGTCGTCCGCCCCCGCCGCCATCGCCGTCGCCTGCGGATCAGGGAAGCGATAGGGATTGATCAGGTACAGGTGGCGCAGCCCCATGGTCTTCATCGCGCGTGCCGCCGCACCGATATTGCCGGGGTGGGAGGTGTGGCTGAGTATTACTCGAATGTTGTCGAACATGATTTAAGTCGTAAGTCGTGAGACGTAAGTCGCAAGTTTGTAAATCGTGAGCCGTAGCAACTTACGACTTCTCACAACTGTAGTGTTAAAATGCGCACCGTGGGAACCATATCTGCGTTCCCGATCAGCTCATTAAAAAGGTCGTTACCCATGCACCCCATGCTCAACATCGCGGTGAAAGCCGCACGTCGCGCCGGCAACCTGATTTACCGCGCCACCGACAAGATCGATCACCTCACCGTGACCAAGAAGTCCCATGCGGATTTCGTCAGCGAAGTGGATCGCGCAGCCGAGCAGACCATCATCCAGACCCTGCTGGAGGCCTATCCGGACCACGCGATTCTAGCAGAAGAGAGCGGCGTTCACGGCGAGTCCGAGTACGTCTGGATCATCGATCCGCTGGATGGGACGACCAATTTCCTGCACGGCTTTCCGCAGTTTGCCGTGTCCATCGCGCTGCAGCACAAGGGCATCATCACCCAGGCCGTCGTGTACGACCCGACCAAGAACGAGCTGTTCACCGCGACCCGCGGCCGCGGCGCGTTCCTCAACGAGAAGCGCATCCGCGTGACCAAGCGCGTGCATCTGGCCGACGCCCTGATCGGCACCGGCTTCCCGTACACCCGCTTCGAGCATATGGACGCCTACATCGCGATCCTGCGCGACCTGATGGAGCAGACCTCCGGCCTGCGCCGCCCCGGCTCCGCCGCGCTGGACCTGGCGTGGATGGCCGCCGGCCGCCTCGACGGCTTCTACGAGACCGGCCTCAAGCCCTGGGACATCGCCGCCGGCACGCTGCTGATCACCGAAGCGGGCGGCATGGTCAGCGACCTGCACGGCTCCGACACCTTCCTGAAGACCGGCCACATCTGTGCGGGCAACCCGGACATCCACCCGCAACTGCTGAAGGTGATCGCACCGCACCTGACGCCCGGACTTAAAGGGCAGTAAAGAAAGCGGCCGACATGGACACCATCCTCGTCCTGGCCATCGCGACCATCGTCGTGGTGCTGATGTTCGAGTACACCAACGGTTTCCACGACGCCGCGAACATCATCGCCACGGTGATCGCCTCGCGCGCGATGACGCCGGTGCAGGCGGTGATGGTGGTCGCCTTCTTCGAATTCCTGGGCCCCCTGCTCGGCGGCACCGCCGTCGCCAACACCATAGGCAAGTTCGTCACACTGGACGACCTCGACCGCGTGACGGCGCTGACCATCGTGTTCTGCGGCCTGCTGGGCGCGATCGCGTGGAACCTGCTGACCTGGTGGCGCGGCATCCCCTCCTCGTCCTCGCACGCGCTGGTCGGCGGGCTGGCCGGCGTGGTGATGGTCGCAGCGGGTTCCAACCATGTCTCGTGGGGATTCGCGGAACTGCTGCAAGGCCATTTGACCGGCGTCGCCAAAGTGCTGGTCGCGCTGATCCTGTCGCCGCTGATCGGCTTCTGGGTCGGCTATACGCTGCACAAGATCATGATGGCGCTGCTGCGCGGCGCGCATCCGTCGATCAACCGCGACTTGCGCCACCTGCAGTTCGTCACCTCGGCCGGCCTCGCGTTCTCGCACGGCGCGAACGACGCGCAGAAGAGCATGGGCATACTCACGCTCGTATTGCTGCTCGGCGGCTTCATCCCGACCTTCGAGGTGCCGTTCTGGGTGATGCTCGCCTGCTCGATGACCATCACGCTGGGTATCCTGTCCGGCGGCTGGCAGATCGTGCGCACGCTGGGCTTCTCCATCTACAAGATCCGCCCGCTGCACGCGCTGGATTCGCAGATGACTGCGGGTTCCGTGATCTTCGCCTCGTCGCTGTTCGGCGCGCCGGTTTCCACGACGCATGTGGTCGCCTCGTCCATCATGGGCATAGGCGCATCCGAACGCCCGAAGGCCGTGCGCTGGGGCAAGGCGCGCGAGATCGTCACCACCTGGCTGATCACCATACCCGGCGCGGCGCTGATGGCTATCGGCTGCTATTTTGTCGCACAGGTATTCCTCTGAGGAGAACGCACTATGGCCGAAGCATCCAAAACCCTGCTCGCAATCATCCTGGACCGCGTCTTCCCCAAGATGCCGGATTTCTTCAGCATGCTGACCGAGCAGAACATTCAGGTCGCGCGCACCCTGGACCTGCTGGTCGAATACATGGAGCACGACGGCCCGGCGGTCGCCGACGCACTGAAGCTGGACGTGCACGAGGCCGACCTCATCAAGGTGCGCAACCTGCACGAGTTGAACGACGCGTTCTCCACGCCCATCGACCGCGAGGACATCTATCGCGCGATCATGGCGCTGGACGACATCGTGATGTACTGCAAGACCACGGTACACGAGATGGACGTGCTGGGCGTCACGCCGGACGCGTTCATGCGCGACATCTCGCGCCATATCAAGGAAGGCGTCGATGCGCTGGCCAAGGGCTACGCGCTGCTGGGCAACAAGCCCGCCGACGCCGCGCAATATGCCGACGCCGCGCGCAAGGCCGAGCGCCGCGCCGAGAAGCAATACCGCATCGCGCTGTCCACGCTGTTCGATGGCGACGACTACGTGAACATGTTCAAGCGCCGCGAGATCTACCGCCACCTGACCAACGCCGCCCAGCACATGGCGCAATGCGCGAACACGCTGCACGACATCGTGGTCAAGATCAGCTAAGTCCAGGGCCATGAATCCCATGATCGAAATCAGCGGCCTCACTTTCGACTACCCCGGCCATCGCGCGCTGGACGATGTCACGCTGAGCGTCGCCGGCGGCAGCGTCACCGCGCTGGTCGGCCCCAACGGCGCGGGCAAGACCACGCTGATGCGCTGCATCGCAGGGCTGGAGACGCCGCTCGAAGGCCGCATCGTCGTGGACGGCATGGACGTCGTCGAACAGCCGCGCGAGGTGCACCGCATCATGGGCTACCTGTCCGACTTCTTCGGCCTGTACCAGGACCTTTCCGTCGCGCGCTGCCTGGAATACGCCGCCGCGGCGCAGGGCCTGCCGGACGACGACATCCCCGACGCGGTCGCGCGCACCGCCGAGCGCCTGGACCTCGCGGACAAGTTGCACCGGCTCAGCGGCGACCTGTCGCGCGGCCAGCGCCAGCGCGTCGCCATCGGCCAGGCGATCATCCACCAGCCAAAAGTCCTGCTGCTGGACGAGCCGGCCTCCGGCCTCGACCCGGAGGCGCGCGCCAGTCTCGCCGCGCTGTTCCGCCAGTTGCAGGCCGACGGCATGACGCTGCTGGTGTCCTCCCACATCCTCGCCGAGCTCGACGAATATTCCACCCACATGCTGGCGCTGCGCGACGGCCGCATGCTGGAGAACCGCACGTTGAAATCCGCACATCAGACGGACGAGCATAGACTGCTGCGGCTCGACCTCGCGCAGCCGGACGCGCGCCTGCCGGAATGGCTGAAGGCCCATGCGCAGGTCGCGCTGAAGGAAGCGACGGAGAGCCATGCCGAATTCGACTTCCGCGGCGACCTGCACGCGCAGGCCGCATTGCTGAAGGCGCTGGTGCATGAAGGCTACGCGGTCAGCAGCCTCGCCGCGCACAAGGAGAACCTGCAGCAGTCCTATCTGCGCTCGGTCGCGGCGCATCTGGAGGGCAAGCAATGAGCAACCCGGAATTCAAGCGCAACCTGTGGCTGTCGTTCTCCACGCACCGGCTCGCGGCCATGCCCGCGCTGCTGGCCCTCACCTTCCTCGCCGCCGCGCTCGCCGACCCGCAGGACAATGTCGCCGAGCGGCTGTACACGGCATCCATCGCCCTGTTCATCTTCATCGTCTGGCTGTGGGGCGCGCGCAACGCGAACGCCGCCATCGTCGACGAATTGCGCGACAAGACCTGGGACCAGCAGCGCATGAGCGCGCTCTCCCCGTGGACGATGACCTGGGGCAAGCTGTTTGGCTCCACCTCGTTCAACTGGTACGGCGGCGCGATGTGCCTCGTGGTCGTCGCCACCGCCGGCTTCGCCGCGGGCAAGCCCGATGTGCTCGCGAACGTGATCTCGCTGTGCGCGGTCGGCGTCACGCTGCACGCCGCGCTGATCGCGCTGAACCTGCACACCAGCCAGTTCGAGTCGCGCGTCATCCAGCGCGGCGGCATGGGCTGGCTGGTTATCATCCTGGTGTTCATGTTCATGCCCGCGTTCTCCCTGGGCGACCAGAAACCGGTGCACTGGTGGGGCATGGAGATCGGCCACGCGCTATTTTGGCTGGACACCGCACTGCTGTTCGCCGCCTGCGCCACTTTCGCCGCATGGCGCGTGGTCTGCAACGCCCTGCAGGTGCGCACCCGCCCTTGGGCATGGCCCGCGTTCGCCTGCCTGCTTTCCGCCTATCTCGCCGGCTTCGCGCATGAAGACGCCTCGCTGTGGCTGATCGGCCTGTTCGTCTCGGTCGCGATGAGCTATGCCGCGCTCTTCACCGAGCCCAACACGCTGCTGCGCTGGCGCAAGCTGCGTTTGCTGCAGCAACGCGGCGACCGCCGCAGCTGGCTGGAACACCTCCCGGTGTGGCCGACCACGCTGGCGCTGAGTTTCGCGTTCGCGCTGATGGTCATACTGACCTCGTCCGGCACACAGAGTTCATACAGTGCTGCAAGCATTCTGCAACCGCAATATGCGCAAACTGTCGCGCTGATGCTGCTGCGCGACGCCTGCATCCTGCTGTTTTTCTCATTCGCGCCCAACGGCAAGCGCGCGGTCGGTGCGACGATGCTGTACCTGCTGGTGCTGAACATGCTGCTGCCCTTCCTCGCCGAAGTCGCCGGTCTGGAAACCTTGCGCTATTTCTTCCTTCCCTTCAAAGACAGCTTCGACTCCTGGAGCAGCGTGCCGGTGATGGCCGTCCACGTCGCCATCGCGCTCTGGCTCGTCCGCTGGCGGCTACGCAAAGTAGAGGCGACCTGACTCGACAGCCGAGTCAGGGTTGCCTCAACCCTGAAAGAATTTGTTCGGAAAACTCAAACTGCTAGGCAACTCCGGCGCCTTGTCGGGCGTCTCTTCGGCGACATCGTCGGTTCGATCCCGCTGTTGCTCAAGCTCCTCGTCATCCGAAACTTCCGGATCGGGTGAGTGATGTTTCGTATTCATCTTCAAACTCCAAAAACAATTTATTTCCTTGCATTTCGAAAAGGGCGCTCGCTCGCCCTTTGACGGCGCATCGATGAGATCGGCACCGCCGTCGCTGCTGCGGGCATTCCGGATGCGGGGCCCGTTCGCAGCCTCCCCTGTCACGGTGAAGCCGCCTATGTCGCAGCACAACTGTTTCATCCCCATGCGCACGATGCATTGAGCATCGACAACCAGCACCTTGACCATACGAGGCCCTTCGAAAATCCACGACGCGCAATTTCCCAGAATTCGTGGATCGAAAATATCAGAGGATTCCTATTTTCTTGTACTGAAAGAACTACAAGTAGCGATTGCCTGTAGTGAACCGGTGGCTTGTAAGTGTCGCACTACGCGACCGGGTCGGGACTTTCGGGACGAATTCAGATCAAACCGGATTCGGATGCGTAGAGCACCAGCTCGGCGTTGTTCTTGAAGTTCATTTTCTGCATCAGGCGCGCCTTGTAGGTGCTGACGGTCCGGTTGTTGAGCAGGAGCTCTTCGGCGATTTCGTTGACACTCTTGCACTGACCGAGAAATTTCAGATTTACAGTGGCGCTGAATGGCGTTTCCGTCATCCCTGCGACCTGTTCCGGCTCCATGACTGCCCCCAAACGCGACAACGATGTGCAAAGCATATACGCCCCCGCAGCCGCAGTCGACTGCCGCACCGATCAAAAGCTGCCCCCGGATTCCACCCAATAAAGGCCGCCTCTGTGGCATCATTCGCCTGCAACGCAACACCCCACAGGCTAGTCAAGTGACCAACAATTCCGCATCCCCAGACAGTTCCAAACACACGCCGATGATGCAGCAGTACCTCCGCATCAAGGCCGAACACGTCGACAAGCTGCTGTTCTACCGCATGGGCGATTTCTACGAGCTGTTCCACGACGACGCGGTGCGCGTCGCCAAGCTGCTCGACATCACGCTGACCCAGCGCGGCGCGTCCGGCGGCAACCCGATCAAGATGGCGGGCGTGCCCTATCACGCCGCCGAGCAATACCTCGCGCGTCTGGTGAAAATGGGCGAGTCGGTCGCGATCTGCGAACAGATCGGCGACCCGGCGACCAGCAAGGGCCCGGTCGAGCGCAAGGTCGTGCGCATCGTCACGCCCGGCACGGTGACCGACTCCGCCTTGCTGGAAGAGAAGCGCGACAGCCTGTTGCTGGCGCTGCATGTGCGCCGCGGCAAGCTCGGGCTGGCCTGGCTGAACCTCGCCTCCGGCCAGTTCGTAGTAAACGAGACCGCGCCCGAGAACCTCGCCGCCGAACTCGAACGCCTGCAACCTTCCGAGATCCTGCACGCCGAAGACAGCGCGCCGCAGCTCGCGGGCCGCGTCGCACTGAAGTCGCTGCCGGAGTGGCACTTCGAGCTGGAGACCGCGCGCCGCGCGCTGTGCCAGCAGTTCGCGACCATCGACCTCGCCGGCTTCGGCTGCGACGATTTCACCGCGGGCATCGAGGCCGCGGGCGCGCTGCTCGGCTACGCCAGACTCACGCAAGGCCAGAGCATCGCGCATATCCGCGGCATGCAGGTTTACAGCGCCGACCGCTACGTGCGCATGGACGCCAGCACGCGGCGCAACCTGGAGATCACCCAGACGCTGCGCGGCGAACCCGCGCCGACGCTGCTGTCACTGCTCGACACCTGCGCGACCAACATGGGCAGCCGCCAGCTGGCGAACTGGCTACACCACCCGCTGCGCGACAGGAACATCCTGCGCGCGCGGCTGGATGCGGTGGACGCATTACTCCCCTCGCCCGCAAGCGGGAGAGGGGTTGGGGGAGAGGGTTACCGCAAGGTCCACGAACAGCTCAAACCCAGCGTCGACGTCGAGCGCATCACCGCGCGCATCGCGCTGAAGTCCGCGCGCCCGCGCGACCTCTCCGGCCTGCGCGACACGCTGCTGACCCTGCCGCAGTTGCACGCGACACTGGCCGCCTGCGATGCACCGCTGATCGGGCAACTGGCCGACGCGCTGCAGGCCGATGCCGCACTGGTCGAACTGCTGCGGACAACATTGAAGCCGGAGCCCGCCTCCGTGCTGCGCGAAGGCGGCGTCATCGCCGACGGCTACGACGCCGAGCTGGACGAGCTACGCGGCATCCAGACCAACTGCGGCGACTTCCTGCTCGCGCTCGAAGCGCGCGAACGCGCGCGCACCGGCATCGACAAGCTGAAGGTCGAATACAACCGCGTGCATGGTTTCTACATCGAGGTCAGCACCGCCAACGCCGACAAGGTGCCGGACGACTACCGCCGCCGCCAGACGCTGAAGAACGTCGAGCGCTACATCACGCCTGAACTGAAGGCCTTCGAGGACAAGGCGCTGTCCGCGAACGACCGCGCGCTGGCGCGCGAGAAATACCTGTACGACCAGTTACTGGACAGCCTCGCACCAAGCATCCCGCAACTGCAGCGCATCGCCGCCGCCATCGCCGAACTCGACGTGCTCGCCACGTTTGCGGAACGCGCCGCGACGCTGAACTTCAGTGCGCCGCAGTTCAGCGACGACGCCCAGATCAACATTGTCAAAGGCCGCCATCCGGTGGTCGAGGCGCAAATCAGAGACCAGTCCGGACAGTTCACGCCGAACGACACCCAGCTTGCAGACAGCCGCCGCATGCTGCTGATCACCGGCCCGAACATGGGCGGTAAATCCACCTACATGCGCCAGGTCGCGATCATCGCGCTGCTCGCACACGTCGGCTGCTTCGTGCCCGCGCAGCAAGCCGTACTCGGCGAGATCGACCAGATATTCACCCGCATCGGCGCATCGGACGACCTCGCCAGCGGACGTTCCACCTTCATGGTCGAGATGACCGAGGCCGCGAACATCCTGCACAACGCCACCGAAAAAAGTCTGGTGCTGGTAGACGAAATCGGGCGCGGCACCAGCACCTTCGACGGCCTGGCGCTCGCCTACGCGATCGCGCGCCACCTGCTGGAGAACAACCGCAGCTACACGCTGTTCGCCACGCACTACTTCGAGCTGACCCGGCTCGCCGAAGAATTCGCCCAGCTCGCCAACGTGCATCTCGCCGCCGTCGAGCACCAGCACAGCATCGTGTTCCTGCACAGCGTCAACGAGGGCGCTGCCAGCCAGAGCTACGGCCTGCAGGTCGCAGCCCTTGCCGGCGTGCCGAACGGCGTCATCCGCAGCGCGAAGAAACAACTGGTGAGACTGGAACAACAGAGCGCCGCGCAAAACCCGCAAGGCGACCTGTTCGCCGCCCCGCCACCGTATGCAGCGCCGGAGCCGGAAGAACATCCTCTGGTCGCGGCGTTGCGCGATCTGCAGCCGGACGACCTCAGCCCGAGGGACGCACTGGAGAAGATTTATCAGTTGAAGAGGCTGGTGTAGCATTTCAACGAGTCGTTCGTGCTGCGCTTCGTTTACGTGCCATCCAACTGGAAGGATTGCGCTCTGCGATTGCTGCGGGTCTGCAAGGCACAGGTATTCCAGCCGAAGAGGCATTTGATCGACTGCAAGAGCCGTAAATTTGCGGGATAAACGTCGGGTTACACCCGCGAGGAGTAGGCCGTGGTTGCCTCGAAGAGGAGCTTGCCCCATTGGGGTAAGGGGCTAAAGCCCCAACAACACACGCTCCGCTACGCTAACCCGACCTCCCTCCCTTACTTGGACAGCCCCAGTTTCGCCCACCCTTCGTGTCCCAGTTGTTTCAGCGTCTCGACATTCGTATCGGGAATCCGGTCCGCATCGGGGAAGGCATCCACCGCGCGATCCACACTCTCTTCGCGCAGCAGGTGCAGGGTCGGATAAGGCGAACGATTGGAGTAATTCTCGATATCGTCCACCGCCGTTCCGGCGAATTGGTACTGCGGATGCAGGCTCGCAACCTGGAATTCGTCGCCGAACTCCGGCTCGGCCACGGCGATATCGACCGTATCCAGGAAATCGTTGAAGTCGAGGAAATCGGTGAGCACATGGGGATGGATCAGCAGCGTGGTATCGATCTCTTCCGGGGACGTGTCCTGCAACTTGCGCAACTCTGCCATCAGCTCCTCCAGCAGGGCATCCGCCGTGGTGGCCGCGCTCACCACATAACGTATCTGTTTCTTGACATGCACCGCCTTGGCGAAGGGACACAGGTTGAGCCCGATAACGGCTTTTTCCAGCCACAACTGGGTGGCGGCGATGACTTCGGCTTCATGGGTCATGGGATTCTTTCTTGATTCGTGCAATTGAATTGAGGCGGACGATGAAGAAACGAATCCATCATGCGTGGGACGAGAACGCTTCAATGATACAGCGGCGGCTCGTTCGGCATCGCTTTATGTTCGCGCGCTCCACGGGGCAGGCTTGAAGCGGCAGGTCGGGCAGGCCGACAAGGCCGTCGAGCCAACCCGGCCTGCGAAACTGCAGTGATTCCCCCGCCTGAAATACAGCCCCCTCCGTATCCCTGCGCATTCCGGATCCCGATACATTTCACGCGAGCGATGCGCGATGGCGCACCCAGCCAACCTTTCGGGAGAGATCGCATGATCGACCACATCGGCATTGACGTCAGCGACTATCAGCACAGCAAACAGTTTTACGCGTCGGCGCTCTCGCCGCTGGGCTACAAGGTGATCGCCGAATACGGCGACACGGCGGGCCTGGGCGCGGCCGGCGACCCGGATTTCTGGATCAGCCAGGGCAAGGCCACCAAACCCAAAGTCCACGTCGCCTTCCAGTGCAGCAAACGCTCACAGGTCGACAAGTTCTACGCCGCCGCGCTCAAGGCCGGCGGCAAGGACAACGGGCCGCCGGGAATCCGCGAGGATTACTCCCCCACCTACTATGCCGCGTTCGTGTTCGACCCGGACGGGCACAACATCGAGGCGGTGTGCCACGCGGCGAAATGAGAAGGCCTGAGGGCAACTCGCGCCGAAGTGATTGCGATGCGCCCTTCGTTTATTGCGGCCAACCAACCATTTCCACCTCATTAGCTCCGAACCATCCTTTTTCGATTATTGATTGAGCCAACACATCCGGTTGGTTGGTATACACCACGAGAGCCAAGCTATTTTGAGCGCGAGTACAGGTAACGTAGAGGAGGCGCCGGGTACGATCATTTGCAGTATCTTCGCCTTCTGATGCTCTCTGGCGATCATTGTCCGTTAATGGTTGCGTTCCAAACAGCTTGCCATAGGAAAAGGAAAATCCCTTAGCTTCACTATCGTCGATGATCACCAATACCCGGTCAAATTCAAGCCCCTTCACACCTTGGTGTGTGCCATATGGGCCTTGATCTGCTACATATTCCGCATATGGATTGATTTGGCAGTAGGGCGTTTCCAGAAAGGTTCGCCAAGCTTCCAAGTTGGATGGAGAGATGTCCTCTTCTTCCGTGTCTTCTTCAATTGCCTCTGTCGTTTGATTGTCATTCGCAACGGCCTCATCGGAGGTTTCTTGAATCAAAAAAGGTCGGAGGCTTGCCGGAATATCAAACAAATTGCTGTCGGCAATACACTGGAGCACCGCCAAGAAAGTGATTGTCGGATCACTCTCCAAAAGTCTTATCAGATTGTCTACCGCATCACGCGCAGTTTCGAGGGGATCATCAGGATTGGCTGGTTGGATAAGTGCAGAGGTGCTAAGCAATGGCGACTTTACCATTCGTAATACGCTCAGCATGGCGAACTTGTCACCGACCGTATAGGCGTTAACCAATGGCATGACACACTGTGTAAAGAGCCGCAAACCAGCCAATTCGCCCGAGCGCAATCCGGTGGACAGACTGGAACTTTTATCGAGTGCCTGGAACATCGGCAAAAAACCTTGTCTGGAAGCTGCCATATGGTGTTCCAGGGTCAGGGTCTTAACTTTCTTTTCTTGCGTCCAGTCGGTATCTCTGCAATGTTCTGCCATACGCCTGCGGACTTCAGCTTCAAGAGCTGGCTTGTTGGGGACAGTGTCAATGCCGATGAAGAGGCGAACCGTACCGACTTTACTGTCCTCCCGCGCTAATTGTTCCCGACCATCAGCATCAGCACGCAATGCATTTGCGAGTTCAACTACTCGTTGCGCAGATCGATGATTCATCTGCTTGCTCGGCAGCGCCCAATCTGGAGGAATGTTGCAGCCTAAATTGGGCAGCCCGTCAGTGTAGATGCGTTGCATGGTGTCACCAAACAACCCTAGTCCAAAATTGCCGGTATTCTTCGCCGCAAGATTGAATAGGGCATCAAGCAGATGCTTGTTTGTGTCTTGGCTTTCGTCGATCAGCAGAAAAGGATACTGATTGATAAGAGCAGCTTGCATGGCAGGCTTATCGTTAATGAAGGCTGCGGTAATTTTGATGACTTCTGCGTGTGAAAGGGAGTCGGCGCCAAAGTTGTTGCCATTGGGGTTGTAGACGAAGCGGCGAGGCACACTCAACCACTCAAGGCGCTTGGTGATTACCTCCATTGCCCTTTCTCGATCCATTGCCGCTTTACCCCCGCGCCCTTTGGCATGCTTGATACGTATTTCTTCGAGCTCAACGGGGAGGCTGGCAAGTAGCCATGCTTGGATGTCAGTGTGGAAATTGTTGATCTGGCTCCAGCAGAAACTGTGGATAGTGGAAATTGGAAAGAGAGTGTCTGCTCCTACGCGCGCGGAGATTTCTTCAGCCGCAGCATTTGTGTAGGTGATTACGGCAATCTTTTTGCCCGCACGACGGAAGGCCACCCCATGGAAATCTCTGAACTGTTCCAGTGCAGATTTCAACGAACGAGTCTTCCCTGAACCTGCTCCTGCAAAGAGAAAGAAATTTCGAGGGCACAGCGGATTTAGGCAAGCGCTGATAGTCTCATCAGCAGCGCGGTCAGTATCAGGCCCGCCGAGTTTGATAGAGGGGGAACTCATGTGGTTGAAACCTTCGGCGCGTAATCAGTGGAAGGAGTGCTCAATGTATTTTCAAACCAAGTCAGGCCGTTATGGATATATGTCGGCGCCTTGAGTGCTTTGGGATCTTCCAGCATTAAGCAATCAAGGGAAAATGCGCCTTTCTCAGCGCTTTCCAGAAATCTGAATAACTCATCGGCCAAGACTTCGGCCGACAAGCCCCGATCAATAATATTTCGTATCTTTCTGCTGGTCGGAGAACCTTTAATATTACGAAGAGTATCGCGATTTTCAAAAATCAATGCGTCTTCAAACGTTCTGGGTATTACGCTGCGGCCATCAATTTGAATTGGCTTTTGATAAGCAATGTACAAAACGTAGTCCGCGAAGTTATTGCAGAGATGAGCATTCTCGTCTAGCGCTGCCAAGTCATCGATGAGATTCTTCTTTGGGTGCCACTTCCTTAGTACAGAGTTGGCGGTGAGTTGATCTTTACCACACTCTGGTCGAACCGACTTCCGTACAGTTCTCGGTTTGCCATTCTTATCATTTATCTTTTGCAGGCTAACTGCATCAAGATCGGCGATTACCAAGGTGGTGATTCCTAATTCATCCACCAGTGGTGCAAACTTGTGAGCATGGCTCCCCCCCAATTCGATGAGCGTAATGTATCGACGTGAGAGAGTTGGAAATTGGTTCCGAATGAAGTGAGGTATCAGAAGCCGCTCAGCTTGTCCCTCAACGAAGATGATGCCGTCAGCGAAAAATAAATCGCAGTGAGTTGCCTTGAGGTAGCGCTTGACGAAGCGCTTGGTATCATCTTCATCTCCAAACACCTGCGATAGGTTGGTTACGGTTGTAGTTGAGGTTTCCAAGGGCTTTGTTGCCGCGCGCCTGCGGAAGTAGCGCAAATTTGCAAAGTCCACCTCATGCGCGACGTGACTCGAATGAGTGCTGACAATCAATTGGGTGCTATATGTCTCCTTATCGCGTAGGTCGTCATGATTGCGTAAGAGTTGATAAGCATTTTTGATGAACACCTGCTGAACCTGTGCATGTAGGTGAGCTTCCGGTTCTTCAATAAGCACCAGATGCAAAGGAGGGATTCGATCCTTCTCGCGTTCAAGGTCGGTGGTCACCTTGCCTACGCGCATCCAGTTGTCGCGATATGCCATCAGCATGAATACCATCGCGATTAGGTTTTGATAGCCGAGACCGGCATAGTCCTCAGGAAGTTTAAGTGCCGGGGAGCCATCCTCACCTGGATCAGTCACTTCATATTGAAGTGCCGAACCATGCCTCAGTCCGTCAATAGCGCGTAGTTGCGTGGAGATTTTTAGCTTTGGGTTTGCGATACCAGGATAGCCAATACTTTCTAACTCTTTTAGTGCAGGCTCAAAACCTTCTTCGAGGCGGGCATCAAAATTTTGTTCGGCAATCTGCATGGCACTAAGCGCTGCATAGTCCTTGGCGTCTGGCGTCTTTGTCGGGTCAAGATGACGGTCGTAATATGTTCGAAGCTGTTCGGATAGCCGCCGCTTATAGCGCCTGGGCTGGCTATCGTCCCCTTCATCATCACTCCCCTTGCCTGCATCAGCGAAATCTCGTTGTGCGGCAATCTCATCAATTTTGATAAGACCCTCAAAGGGATTCTTGCCCAATGGCAGAGCCTCGGCGGGTAATGGCTGTGGTTTGGCAATACCTTTTTCGGGATTCTGTTTTGATGCAGGATTGAGCCTAAAGGCTTGTAGCTCGATATGTCTTGGAAGTTCACGAGCTAGGTAGTCGGTAAGGGATAATGGCCACATCTTCAGTTGATGGCCATCGGATCGAGGCGCCTGCTCGGATGCGGTGTTGGATGCCTTTCTCTGTAGCAAATAGTCAGCTTTGAGCCATTCAATATCGGTTACGCGGTAATGCAGCCGAACCCCCAGATTGCCACCACGCCAGTCTAGCGTCGGCAGAATGTGTAACACATGGCGAATTTCGGTTACTGGTACATCCAGCCACATATCCAAACTAGGCAGTAAGGCATCTAGAGATTGTGTTGGTATTTGGTTGACCTCCCAAGCCTGACCAATGCCATCTATCTGCGCCCAATTCGCGATTGTGATGTCACGTAGCGCCAAACTCTTGGGTTTAACTAGAAAATAGTGAAGCGCAGTCATGGCAGAGGTTTTGCCGCTGTTGTTTGCACCCACAAAAATGGTAGTTTCCTTATCGAAATCGATGTGCGTCGATTTGAGTCGCCTGAAATTAAGAACCTCTATACATTGAATGCGCATTTATTTTTCTTTCTCACATGCAGAGCAAATACGGACGTACCAAGATTTGCCGGAACGGCAAAAAGAAAAAAGCTGAGAAACTCGGAGTCATTTTCATCCCCTGAATAACTGTGCATGGCCCCCACAGGCGTGAGAACCCCCAAGGCGAGATATGCCTCACCCCTGCCCTGCTCCCGATCACCGCGCAATGCGAAAAACGGGGAAGAGCTTTTGCACCAGCCTCCTGGTCTGATTATCCGCCGTGCTCGCGCCGTACGTTGCGGCGCGGTTGTGTTTTGCGGCGGTTGCGCAAGTGGGCTGGATTCTACGGAAGAGCCCGACATGCGGCAAGGGACATGGGCCTGTTACTACATGATTCACCGGGTTGGGTAAGCCTGCGTTTTCGCGTATATTGGCCGGTCGTTTTTTCGATTCGCACGCAAGCATGGAATACATCAAGATACGCGGTGCCCGCACCCACAACCTGAAGAACATCAGCCTCGATCTGCCGCGCCACAAGCTGGTGGTGATCACCGGGCTTTCCGGTTCGGGCAAGTCTTCGCTGGCTTTCGACACGCTGTATGCCGAGGGGCAACGGCGTTATGTGGAATCGCTGTCGGCTTATGCGCGGCAGTTTTTGCAGTTGATGGAGAAGCCGGATGTGGACCTGATCGAGGGGCTGTCGCCGGCCATCGCCATCGAGCAGAAGGCGACCTCGCACAACCCGCGCTCCACCGTCGGCACCGTCACCGAAATACACGATTACCTGCGCCTGCTGTTCGCGCGCGCGGGCGACCCGTATTGCCCGCAGCACGATCTGGTGCTGGAGGCGCAGTCGGTCGGCCAGATGGTGGACCATGTGCTGGAGCTGCCCGAGGGCACGAAGGTGATGATCCTGTCGCCGCTGGTGGTGGAGCGCAAGGGCGAGCAGCTGGACCTGTTCGACGAGCTGCGCGCGCAGGGCTTCACGCGGCTGCGCGTGAACGGCAAGGTGCACGAGATCGACGCGCTGCCGAAGCTAGAGAAGAACAAGAAGCACACCATCGAGATCGTCGTCGACCGGCTGAAGGTCAACGTGGAATCCAAGCAGCGGCTGGCGGAGTCGTTCGAGACCGCGCTGCGCCATGCCGAGGGGCGCGCGCTGGCGGTGGAGATGGATACCGGCAAGGAACACCTGTTCTCGGCCAAGTTCGCCTGCCCGATCTGCAACTACTCGCTGCCCGAACTCGAACCGCGGCTGTTCTCGTTCAACAACCCGATGGGCGCATGCCCGAAGTGCGACGGCCTGGGCAACATCAACTTCTTCGACCCCAAGCGCATCGTCGCCTTCCCCTCGCTGTCGTTGAGCTCTGGCGCGATCAAGGGCTGGGACAGGCGCAACCAGTTCTACCACCAGATGCTCGCCAGCCTCGCGAAGCATTACGGCTTCGACCTGGAGCAATCGTTCGAGAGCCTGCCGGAGAACATCCAGCAGGTGATCCTGTACGGCTCGGGCCGCGTCGAAATCCCGTTCAACTACACGAACGAGCGCGGCAAGCCGATGCTGCGCGAGCATGCGTTCGAGGGCATCATCAACAACCTGGAGCGCCGCTACAAGGAGACCGATTCCCCGACCGTGCGCGAGGAACTGGCGAAATACCTGAACAGCTGCGTCTGCCCCGAATGCCACGGCGCGCGCCTGCGGCTGGAGGCGCGCAACGTGCGCATCGCCGAGAAGAATTTGCACGAGCTGAGCGCGCTGCCGCTGAAGCAGGCCCAGGTCTTCTTCGACGGACTGACGCTGGCCGGACAGAAGCAGGCGATCGCCGAGAAGATCGTGCTGGAGATCTCCAGCCGCCTGCGATTCCTGAACAACGTCGGGCTCGATTACCTGTCGCTGGAACGCTCCGCCGAGACGCTGTCCGGCGGCGAGGCGCAGCGCATCCGGCTGGCCTCGCAGATCGGCTCAGGCCTCACCGGCGTGATGTACGTGCTGGACGAGCCTTCCATCGGCCTGCACCAGCGCGACAACGACCGCCTGCTGGACACGCTGAAGATGCTGCGCGACATGGGCAACAGCGTGATCGTCGTCGAGCACGACGAGGACGCGATCCTGCATGCGGACTATGTCGTGGACATGGGGCCGGGCGCGGGCGAACACGGCGGGCTGGTGGTCGCGGAAGGCACGCCCAAGCAGATCCTCGCGAACGAGAAATCGCTCACCGGCGACTACCTCTCGGGCCGCCGCCGCATCCCGATGCCGAAGGAACACCGCGCGCCCGACCCGGAGCGCATGCTGACCATCGTCGGCGCATCCGGCAACAACCTGAAGGACGTCACGCTGAACCTGCCGGTCGGCCTGCTGGTGTGCGTCACCGGCGTGTCCGGCTCGGGCAAGTCCACGCTGATCAACGACACGCTGTATCCGGCGGTGGCGCAGCATTTGTACGGCAGCAGCACCGAGCCCGCCCCCCATGCGGAGATACGGGGACTGGAGTTCTTCGACAAGGTCATCAACGTCGACCAGTCGCCGATCGGCCGCACGCCGCGCTCGAACCCGGCGACCTACACCGGCCTGTTCACGCCGATCCGCGAGCTGTTCGCCGGCGTGCCCTCGGCGCGCGAACGCGGCTACGGCCCGGGCCGCTTCTCGTTCAACGTCAAGGGCGGCCGCTGCGAATCCTGCCAGGGCGACGGCGTGATCAAGGTCGAGATGCACTTCCTGCCGGACGTGTACGTGCCTTGCGACGTGTGCCACGGCCAGCGCTACAACCGCGAGACGCTGGAGGTGCAATACAAGGGCAAGAACATCCACCAGATACTGGAGATGACCGTCGAGCACGCGCATGAATTCTTCGCGCCGGTGCCGGTGATCGCGCGCAAGCTGCAGACGCTGCTCGACGTGGGTCTCGGTTACATCACGCTGGGCCAATCCGCGACCACGCTGTCCGGCGGTGAGGCGCAGCGCGTGAAGCTGTCGCTGGAACTCTCGAAGCGCGACACCGGACGCACGCTCTACATCCTCGACGAGCCGACCACCGGCCTGCACTTCCACGACATCGCGCTGCTGCTGAAGGTGATCCACAAGCTGCGCGAACAGGGCAACACCGTGGTGGTGATCGAGCACAACCTCGACGTGATCAAGACCGCCGACTGGGTGATCGACCTTGGCCCCGAAGGCGGCGACGGCGGCGGCCGCATCATCGCCGAAGGCGCGCCGGAAGACCTCGCGAAGAACAGGAACAGCGTGACGGGGAAATACCTGAAGCAGGTGCTGAAGAAGTAAGGAACGCATCGAACACCGCCATGCGCCAGACCGAAGAGCCCTCCTGCTCCACCGATGTCCGCCGACGACTGGCATGGCTGTTGGCGTGCATAGGCACAGGCGTCATTGTCGGCTGGGTCGGCAGTTCACTCACCGGCAGCGACAACTGGTATCTCGCCATCCCCGTCGCCGTCGCGGTGGGCTGGCTGTTCTTCGCCGATCCGTCGAGATGCGAGCCGCCGCGTTGAAGGAGTTGCGCGACGTTCCTGACGCAGGCTGACAATGGGTCAGCCATGCCGTTCGGCGCAGGCGCAGGCGCACAGCATTGCATTCGGGTTTACGGCGTTGCTACAGACTCGGGGCATGGATCAGGGAACGATCCAGCCGGTCTCGGCAAGGAGTTTCCCGTCGGGCGCAAAGCGCGCGATATAACCGCCCTTGGAAGCGAAGCGCTGGCCGACGCCCAGGCTCAGGCGCGGATAGATGGTGGTGCCGCCGCCCGGTGCGATTGCCGGCTTCACCAGCTGCCGCGTCCCAGATACGTTCGCCGCCGGCCTCAACCCGTCGCGCGCCCGCGCCTGATCTTCGGCCTTGCCGCCCTCGCGCCGGTTGATCATGTTCTCCGCGCGCTCCAGCAGGTAATCGCGATACAGGTTATCCAGCATTTCCGCGACCGTGTCGGTCAGGAAATTCAACGCAAAGAAGACTTCCGATTGCATAGGCTCGTCCACCAGGTCGAGCTTGCGCAACTTGAGCCACTGGTGGAAATAAGCCAGATTGGCCGAGCGCCGGTCCGGCAGCTCGTAGGGATAGACCAGCCGCACGCGCTCTTTCCAGGCCGCGGGAAACGGTCCCTGCTCGCCGCCGGAGAGCATTGCGGAAAAATAGGCGCCCGCCGGCGGCGGGAGATCGCCGAGCGCGGCCACATCGGCCGGTCGCAACCAGAACATGACGCTGTCCTTGCGTTCGACTCCCGCGATGGCGTCGCGCGCCGGAGAACCGTCGGGCAGGATGCGATCCTCCACGGTGATGCCGGAACCCGCCAGCGCCTGCTTCATGGCCGCTGCCGCGCCGCGGCCGACATCGTCGTCGCGGTACACCTGCACCAGCCGCTGCGGCCGCCGGCGTTCCTTGTCCGTCAGATGACCGGCCAGCACGCCGGCTTCGAGGGCCACGCCGCGGGAAAAATAAACGGGATAGAAGGCCTGCGTCGCGGGAGGAAGGGCTACGCTGGGGAACCAGCATGGCACCCGCTCGCGTTCGCAGAAATCATGCACCGGTTGCCAGGTGGAATTCGACAGGCCCGAGACCAGCGCGAAGACCGGCTGCCGGCGGTAATGTTCGTCCAGTTGGCCGCCCCAGCTTTCCGGCGGCCCCTGCAGCTCCCACACATCCAGCTCCCATTTGCGCTCGGTACCCAGCACGAACTCCGCCGCCGAAGTCATGTGCCGCCTGCCGCGCGAGTGGCTGCTTGCAGTCACGGTGCTGCCGTTCTTCTGGTTGAAGGCGATACGCATCATGTCGACCAGCGCCTTGCGCCGCGCAGGCTCGACGTCCGGGGCGATGACGGTGGCAAAGCGTATCGTTTCGGCGGTCACGCCGGGCGACCATTGCCCGGACAACTGCCTGAGGTAGGAGATCAGCGCCTTCATCTCCGGCTCGCCCAGGTTATAACGCGGCATGATGGCGCTCATCTCGCGCCCGCTATTGTTGATTCCGCGACGAATGGCGATGCCCAGCGACTCGTCGTCGTAAGGCGCGTGAACCTGATTCATCCGCTTGCCGATGCGTGGATCCATCGTCGCCAGTGCCTTGTCGTCCGGCTGCGCGAACAGGAACCTGCCGTTGATGGGAGACACCTGCACATCTCCCTCGACGCTGCCCATGCCGCTGGGCCGGTGACAGTTCACACAGGCTGCCGCAGCGCCGGAAACCGCAGTGCCCGTCATGCGCACGCCGTGCAGCGGCGCACCCGACGGCAATACTCCGTCCCGATAGATGCGCCGCCCGGTCTCCACTTCATCCGCGGCGAATGCCGGAAGCGCCAGGATGGCGGCGAGCGACAACAGGAAACTCCGGGTCGTCAGCGACAGCATCGCTGCCTCACTTGACGGCGAGGAGATCCACCTCGAAGACCAGCGTCTCGTTCGGCCCGATGTCGCTGCCCACGCCGCGCGGCCCGTAAGCGAGCTGGGGCGGGATATAGAGCTGCCACCGGGAACCGGCCGGCATGAGCTTCAGCGCCTCCTTCCAGCCGGGGATCAGGTGCGCGACCTTCAGCATCGCGGGTTTACCAGGCTCAGTGCTGTCGAACTCGGTGCCGTCCAGCAGCGTGCCGCGGTAGTGGCATTCCACCGTGTCAGCCTCTGTCGGCAGTTTGCCGTCGCCCGCCTTGAGTATCTTGTATTGCACGCCGCTCGCCAGCGTCACCACGCCTTCTTTGTTCTTGTTCTGCGCCAGGAAGTCCTCACCCTTTTTCTTGTTGTCCACCGCCGCGATCCGGCTCCTTGCTGCCGCCTTTTGCCTGATTTCGCTCTGGAATGAATTCATCGCCCGGCGCAGTTCCTTCTCCGGCATCAGCAGCTTGTCGCCCGCCATGGCATCCTTCATGCCCCTGACCATCAGGTCCAGATCGATATCGACCTCGTCCCGCTTGAAGCTCTTCGCGATGTTCACCCCGATGCCGTAACTCTGCACGTCGCGCTGATTCTTGAGAACCTGCGCCTCTTCGGCATTCGCCTGTGCAACCAGAAAACCCAAGCCCAGCACCATTATCCATTTCAACATCGTCGTTTTCCTTTTCGAATTGCATATGAACCTGAAATCGCCGGGGGATCCGGCTACAGTAACCGCCGGAATCCCTATTGACCCTGGGTATCCCGCCCCTGCTCGTTGGGTTGTTTCAATTTCGCCTTGGCGGCCCGCTCTGCTACATCCTTTTCGGCATCGGCCTTCCGTTTCTTCGTGCGGGCCGCTCTAGCATCCATCCTTTTTTCGATGTTTGCCCGATCAACTCTTTCATAATGAACCTTGACCGGCACTCTGGTGACTGGCGCAACACCTGGCGTAGCGCCCTGCTCAGACTGAGCCTGGACCGGCGGAACGATGCCCGCCGGAGCCGAGGCGGGCTGGACCGCATCCGGAGGAGCCGCGACCAATTCCAGGACAATGGAGCCGTTTTGTTCGCTGACCGTTACGTCTCCGGCCGCCGCACCTTGCAACCATCCCAGTGCAATGCCGCAACAGATGATCTTCGCTATAGGTTTCATTTTATTTCTCCGCTAAGTTGAAGCAATTTCAACTGCCTTCATTCACCCGGTTCTCTTCTCCAGTTTGCCTTGAATCGACCGGATGAGTTTCGCTAGATTTACAATCCTGCACCGCTCAGGGCAATGGTTCGAGTTCCCGTCGCATCGATCACTGTCAGCGTCGCGTTCTTGGCGCCGGCAACGGTAGGTTTAAATGCCACACTGATCGTGCAGTTTCCGCCTGCAGGCAAGACTTTTCCGCAATTGGTGGTGCGCACAAATTGACCGGCATTGGTCCCGCCCAGCGCGATGCTGCTGATTCCCAGAGGAAGACCGCCCGTGTTGGTCAGCGTCAGTGTTTGCGCCATGCTGATGGTGCCGACTGGCTGTGATGCCGCAAAGGCGAGCGGCATATTGGGCGTCAGACTGGACGACAACGCAGCACCCGTGCCGCGCAGCGGAATCGTCTTGGTTCCCGACGCATCGTTCACATTCAGCGTCGCGCTCCTGGCCCCGACCGCGGTGGGTGCAAATGTCACGGCTATCGTGCAGTTCGCTCCCGCCGCCAGACTGGCTCCGCAGGTATTCGCCAGGGAGAAGTCGGCCGCGTCGGTGCCTGCTATCGAAATGCCCGCAATCGAGAGCGGCAGCATCCCGGTGTTGGTCAGCATCGCCTGCTGGGGCGTGCTGGCCACGCCTGTCTGCTGGAGCGGGTAATTCAGCCATCCCGGCGACAGGGTCGACGCCAATCCTTTCTGGCTGGAACCGCTCAGCACGACAGTTTTGGTTCCCGTCGCATCGACCACTGTCAGCAGCGCGTTCTGGGTGCCCGCAGCTGTTGGCTTATATGTCACGTTGACCGTGCAATTCGTGCCAGCAGGCAGGATTTTTCCGCAATTGCTGGTTTGCGCGAATTGACCCGGAGCTGCCCCGCCGAGCGTGATGCCGGTGATTGCCAGCGGCCCCGTTCCCGTATTGGCAAGCACCACCGGCTGCGCCGCGCTGGTGGTGCCAACCTGCTGTGCAGGGAACGTCAACGGCGTGTTCGGCGTAAGCGAGGATGAAGCTACAGCCCCGCTGCCGCTCAGGACGACCGTCTTGACCCCGGATGCATCGGTTATGCCCAGCGTCGCATTCTTGGCGCCGGCGACGGTGGGGGTAAACGTCACCAGGATCGTGCAACTGGCGCTGACAGCCAGGCTGGTGCGGCAATTGTTCTTCTGCACAAAGTCGCCCGCATCCGGTCCGGTAACCGCAATACCGGTGATTGGCAATACGCGCGCGCCGGTGTTGGTCAGCGTCAGCGCTTGCACAGTGCTGGCGGTTGCAAGCTGCTGTGCCGCATAAGTCAGCGCGGTCGACGACAGATTGGCCGCATAGGCCGGACGGCCGATACCGTCCAGCGCGACGGTCTGCGTGCCTGCCGCATTGACCACCGACAACATGGCGCTCTTGATCCCGATGGTGCCCGGATGGAACGTCACGTTGATCGTGCAGCTCGCACCGACCGCAAGGCCATTGGCACAATTGTTGGTCTGCGAGAAATCGCCCGCGTTGACGCCGCTGATGCTGACGCTGGTGTAGGTCAGCGGACCGACGCCGGTATTGGTCAGCGTCGCGGTTTGCGCCGCACTGGCGGTAGTGACTTCCTGTATCCCGAACGCGAGGGGAGCAGCCGGCGTCAGCGTAACCGACGGCACCTGTCCGCCGCCGCTCAAAGCGATGGTCTTGCTGCCTGCGGTCGTCGCGAAATTAAGTGTAGCGGAGCGCGGGGTCATTGCACCCGGGGCGAATGTCACATTGACGGTGCAACTCGCGCCCATCGCTAACGACACCCCGTTCCCGCTCAGGGGGCAATTGCTGGTTTGCGCAAAATCCGATGGATTCATGCCGGTGATCGAGATACTGGTGATCAGCAACGGACCGATGCCGGTGTTGGTCAACGTTGCCGCCTTGGGCGCACTGACCGTGCCCAGCTGCTGCGCGGGGAAGGCCAGCGGCAACGGCGCCGTGGGGACCGTCGCGGCCATCGGGGACACACCCAAACCGCTGACGGCGAGCACTTTCGTGCCGGCCGAGGTGCCCACGACCAGGGTCGCAGACTCGTTGTTGACCAGCGAGGGCCTGAACGCCAAGTTGATAGTGCAACTCGCCCCGACCGCCAGGCTGGTCTTGCAGGTAGAGGTCTGCGTGAAATCGGCGGCGTTGATGCCATTGAACGAGATGCCGGAAACCGACAGCACAACACCGCCTGAGTTGGTCAGCGTCACCGCCCGCACTGCGCGGGTGCCGACTTGCTGTGCCGCGAATGTGACCTGCCCGTTCGGCGTCAGGGTGGCCGACGGCGCCAAGCTGGCACCGCTCAACGCGGCGGTCTTCACGCCAACCGAAGTTGTGGCAACCACCAATGCCGCCGATGTGCCGCCGGCTTTCGGGCTGAACGACACATCGATCGTGCAGGATTGACCTGTAGCCAATGTGGCTCCGGCACAGTTGCCGGTCTGGGTAAAGTCCGCCTTGTTCAGGCCGGTCAAGGCGATGGTGGTTACCGACATCGGTTGGGCCGTCGTATTGGTCAGTGTCAGCGTTTGTGCGGCGCTGGCGGTGCCGATCGCTTGCGGGGCGAACGTCAATGTCGAGGGCAGCATGCCGCCGGGCAGCTGAAGCAGCGTGACGCTGTTCGACGGCGGGGAATTGCCCGCCGTGTTGTAGGCGACGACGCGGTACGAGTAATCCATTTTCGGGTTAAGCGGTGTGGTATCGGTGAAACTGGTCACGTTCGCCAGCACGGTTCCGATGGGCGCAAAAGCGCCATAGTTGGCGGAACGCTCGATACGGAAGCCGATCTCGTTCTGCTGGTCGCCCATGGTCGCGGCGGCACCGGCAGGCGTGGGATCCTGCCAGCTCAGCACGCCGGCATTCAGGCTCGCATTGCTCGGCGCGGCAGGCGCAATCGCCGTGTACTTGAACACGATAGGACGCATGAAATCGTTCTCTTCGTGCCCCAGGATATGGCAGTGCCACACATATTCCCAGCCGAAATTGGTCATCACGTTTCTGACGGTTCCGTTCGGCACCATCATTCCGAAGAATTTGTCACCCGGTTTCAGGTTCACCTGCGTGAAGCCCATGGCGGAACCCAGTGGCTGGGTCGGATCGAGGGCGCGGACGCTGTTGGGTTGTCCGAATGGCACGAGGGGAGCCTTGGCCCTGACCGCCACGACGATATCCTCCAGCGGATTCATCCTGACCGTTTCCTTCCAGCCCAGTTCGTTGTCCTCGGTCGGCTTGACCGTGCCGTCCCAGCCGATGCGGTTGATCACCTGCACGTTGACCAGGTGGAAGTGCACCGGGTGGGTGTCCACGCCGTTATGCGTGATCTTCCAGATCTGGGTCTCGCCGTCGGAAATCGTCTCGGTGACCGGATCGATATAGTTGAGCGGGATCGTGGTCTGGAGCGCGAAGCTGGTCAGCGGCATCTCGATGCCCAGCGTCGCGTTCATGCGTCCGTAATTCGGGTCGAACAACTCCTGGATCGCCTTGTTCAGCACCGGCAGCGTTTGGGGCACGCCGTCGCCGTTGATGAAAGTGAAGTTGGGATAACGCAGCGAACCTGTATGGATACTGGCGTAGGTATTGGTGAAATTCCCTCCCCACAACCCGCTGTAGGCGGCCTCTCCGACGATGGGCTTGGGCTGGCTCGCGGCATAGGCGCCCGGCAGCGCGGCTTGCAGTGCTGTCAGGGATGGGTTCTTGATATTTGGATCCGCAGCCTTGATGTAGGCGGCATGGGTACAGCCGGGCACCGGCGTTCCTGCCACCACGAATTGCATCATGGTGCGGGTGTTCGGGCCGTAGCCTGGCTTGGTCGAGGGCGCGCCGCCGACCGCGGTCTGGTCCGGGTTGCCGGTGTAGTAATCGACGCGAGGATCGAATCCGGGAACGGGCGCTGGCGCATCGTTATACAGGATTAACTTGGTGCCCGGGCAATAGCCGGAAAAGTCGATCACCGTGTCCGCACGCTCCGCCGGCGCCAGGTACAGTCCATGGGTGAGAACATTCAGCACGGTGACGCTTCTGCGGTTGAATTCGTAACCGATCGGGGTAGACGGAATCACCACCGGTGCGGGCAGGAAGCCACCCTCGGAACCGATCTGGATGATGTCCGGACCCGCGGTAGCCGGATCTGGAACGCCGCCTTCACGTCCGTCCGTCGGCCAGACCGCAGGCCAGGTCGGATTGCCGCCGGCAGCGGGAACCATTTTCACCTCGGTCCCGACCGCGGCCAATGCCGTCGCCCCAGTGCCGCTGGTATCCGTAAAGCTGATAGTAGGCGCGGAGGTATAGCCTGTGCCTGGGTTGGTCACGGTGACGCCGGTAATGACACCGCCGGTAACGGTTGCCGTTGCGGTCGCTCCTGTGCCGCTGCCTGTGATAGTGACCGTGGGGGCCGTATAGTTCGCACCGCCGTTGGTAACGACGATGCTCAAAGGCTCCGCCTCATACAGCCCCAGATTGATGGAGCGGTCGTTACTCGCATTCAGGATGCGGAAACGATAGGCCTGAGGCTGTACCGTGAAAGTGGGATAGGCGGTGCCGTTGATCACGGCTGTGTCCATGAACGCTTCCGGCACGATGGATGCGTTGCCATACCCTCCGGTCGGCAGGGCCAATGGCGCGGGAAACACCGGCCAGAACCACGGGCCATAATCCCAACGGCCGACGGGGTTGGTGCCGTCGAACGAGTTCGGGTCCTGGTTCGTTTCATACACATGCGGGAACCACAGGTCGCCCGGTTGGCCCCAGTGCTGCTCGTCCCATTTCGCGTCCTGCGCGATGATATCCGCGGGCACAAAGGTCTTGTCCTGGATGACCAGCGGAACCTGGGCGGCCGGAATGGCGCCGGCACTCACCAGCCCCTGCTCCACCGGGTCCGACAGCAGATAGCCGGCAGCGATGCCGGCATAGACGTTGACGCGCGTGATCCCGACGCTGTGATCGTGGTAGAACATCAGGCGGGAACTCATGTTATTGGGGTAATACAGCGTTCCCGAGCCTTGCCCCGGATCGGGCATGTCCGGCACGTTCTGGAAACTGACGCCTTGCTTGTATGGCGTATTTTCTCCGACCGGCGCGATCCATTGATGCGGCGTGCCGTCGCTGATCCACGGCACATCGCCGCCGTGAAGGTGGATGTTGGTGCGGTTCTGGGTGTATTTGCCGATTCCGTCCGGGCCATAGCCCGCGCCCATCAGGGTCTCGTCCACCGGCAGGAACAGGTCGCCGCCGCGCGTATTGGTGGTCGGGTCGTAATGCCCGGTCGGCAACAGGTTGGAATACTTGATGCGTACCGCCACGCCGCGATTGGCGCTGATCAGCGGCCCAAGGTAATGGGGGGCGTCCACCGCGAACACCTGGTTGCCGTTGATATCCCGAATGGGGGTTCCGTTGGGATAGGTCAGCGCGATGTGTTTGCTCATTGCGGCATTCGCCGCCGTTTCCAGTTGCACATAACCGCGCAGCGTCGTGGCCTTGGGCAGGTCGCTGTGCATCTTCTCGGTATACTCGACCACGCCGATCTCGTAGTAATCGGAACCCGGATATGACACCGAATCCGCCACGGCAACGGGAATATACTGGCCGAGATTGTTGGCACCGGCAGCAGTCAGACCCGGCAGGGTGTCGACGAATTTCCTGAGCGGCGCACCGCTGTTGATCATCGAGCCCGGGGGAGCAGTGGGAGACAGATCCTCACGCAAACCGGAGGGGCTGTTGGCATAATAAGTCGGAACCTTGATGGGCGCGCCGGTCGCATCGGTGCTCATGCCCCATCCCGCACCCGCGTGGGCCAAGTTGGTCGACACCAAAGTTACCACTGCAAGCATGACCGATACGGTCATCCGGTAAAGGCTGTAGCTGCGCTGTTTCATGATGACGTTCCCTTCAGGTTTAATTCCAATTTCCACACGGGTGTCCCATTGGTGGCACATCCGCCAGGAACTGCGAAAAAATTGCCCCCGCAGTTCCAGACTCATCCTTCCGATCACCGCCGATGCAGCGAGCCGCCGCGCTCGGGCAACGACTCATCTGCTCCGGAAAAGCGGCGATACGCATCCATGACCGATCGGATCCATTGCGTATGAACTATCGACTGTCCGCCGGAATGGCGGGAGATGCTGATCGTGACAGTGGCGCAAGTGTTAACCAATGCCACCACCGATACACTAATGTGGAAGGAGTATTTCCCTTGGTAGGGTGCTGTATTTGGAGGGTAGGGATAGACTGTATAAAACGGGCTGCGGCCACACGATCACACAAGAATCATCGTCACAGCGGAATAGCTGAAAGCCCCGCACGACTTTCGACGCGGGATTACATGGCGATGATGATGTATGCGAGAAGGGTCGTCGTCAGCCTTGCCTGCAACACCCGCAAGGGATGGACTGGGATTGAACTTTCAATTCAGGAAACAGGTCAGCGCTGCCGCATCGAACGGCCATCCCAGTTCCGCGCCATCATCGATTCGCCGCAGCACCGGAATCCGCGTGCCGTAACTATCGATCAAACCATCGTCATCGGCGATGTCGATATAAAACGCGGATACACCTGCCGCACTGAGTACGGCTTCCGCCTGTTCGCACAGGTGGCAATATGTGGTGCCGTAAAGAACGAGCCCGGACATTTCTAACGCAGGCTGACGATGGGCCAGCCGTGCTGTTCGGCGTGGGCGCGTAGCGTGGCGTCGGGGTTCGCGGCAACCGGGTGTTTCACCTTGCACATCAGCGGCAGGTCGTTGTGCGAGTCGCTGTAGAAGGTGCTGTCGGCGAAGCTGTCCAGCGTCCAGCCGCGTTCGCTCAGCCAGTTTTCCAGTCTTGTGATCTTGCCTTCGCGGAACGACGGCACGCCGGCGACGCGGCCGGTGAATTCGCCGTCCTTGTGTTCCGGGTCGGTGGCGATCAGGTGCTCGATGCCGAACTCGCGCGCGATCGGCGCGGTGACGAAGCTGTTGGTCGCGGTGATGATGACGCAAATGTCGCCCGCCTCCTTGTGTTTGGCGACCAGTTCGCGCGACTGCGGCGTGATCATGGCCATCACCTTGTCGCGCATGAACTGCTGGTGCCACTCGTCCAGCGTCTTGCGCGCATGGCGCGACAGCGGCTTGAGCTGGAAGTCGAGGAACTCGTGGATGTCCAGCGTGCCCGCTTTGTAGTGCTCGTAGAACGCGAGGTTCTTGGCCTCGAACAGTTCGCGATCGAGCACGCCGATGGTGATCAGGAATTGCGACCACTCGAAATCGCTGTCGCCGTTGAGCAGGGTGTTGTCCAGATCGAATAAGGCCAGGTTCACTTTAACTCCAATAATCGTTACTAATCGACTCGGTAGCCCGGATGAAGCGCAGCGTAATCCGGGACACGGTGCATATCACCAGTCCCGGATTCCATTGCATTCCATCCGGGCTACATTCACTGGGCGCGATGAATCGCGCCCCTACATATGTTGCATCACTTCCTTCAGCAGCGGCACCGACGGTGCGCGGTGCAGGCGCAGCGAATGTTCGTCCAGCGCATCCAGCGTCGCCATCAGGCTGGGCAGGTCGCGGCGGCCGTGGCGCAGCAGGTACTGGACGACTTCCGGCGGCAACGCGAAGCCGCGCGACTGCGCGTGCTGCCGCAGCGCCTGCGCCTTCTCTTCCTCGCTCAGGCCGTGCACCTGGTACACCAACCCCCAGCCCAGGCGCGTGCGCAGGTCGTCGCGCAGGTTGAGATGCAGCGGCGACGCATTGCCGCCGACCAGCAGCAGGCCGCCGCTGTCGCGCATGCGGTTGTAGAGGTCGAACAGTTCGATCTGCGCCGCATTGTCCAGCCGCTGGACGTCGTCAACGGCGACCACGTCGGCGATGCCGGGAACACTGCCGCGGGCATAAACCGCGCGCACGGATTGCGCGGCATTCGCGCAGGCCTGCAGCAGATGGCTCTTGCCGCAGCCCTCATCGCCCCACAGGTAGATGCTGCGTTCGCTGCCGCCAGCGAGCGCGTGACGCAGCGCCGAGAGCAACTCGAGATTGCTTCCCGCGACGAAGGTTTCCAGGGTGGGCGTGTTCCCCGGCGAGATGTCGAGTACGAGCTGGCTCATGGCTTCCGGTACATCTCGCTATCGAGGTAGGCGGACTTCGCATGGCGCAATGCGACCAGCAGGATCGCGGCCATAGGCAAGGCGAGCAGGATGCCGAAAAAGCCGAACAGCTGGCCGAACGCCATCAGCGCGAACACCACCGCGAGCGGGTGCAGGCCGATGCGGTCGCCGACCAGCCAGGGCGTGACGACCATGCCTTCGATCAGCTGCCCTGCCCCGAATACCGCCCACACCAGCAGCACGCCGCTGAATTCGCCGAACTGCATCGCGGCCGCCAGCGTCGCCAGCAGCAGGCCGATGATCATGCCGAGATAGGGGATGAACACCAGCATGCCGGCGAGGATGCCGATGGGCAGCGCGAACTCCAGCCCGACCAGCCACAGCACGACGACGTAGAACACGCTCATCAGCAGCATCACCGAAAGCTGTCCTCGCAGGAACTCGGCGAGGATGTTGTCTACCTCGCCGGCGATCTCGCTCACCTTGGCGTGCCAATGGCGGGGAACCATCTCGTCGATGCGGGCGACCAGCGTTTCCCAGTCGCGCAAAAAATAAAACATCGCCACCGGGATCAGCAACAGGTTGGCCAGCAACGCGACCAGCGCACCGCCGCTGTTGCCCAGCATCGGCAGCAGCTTTGCGGCAGTCCCTCCCGCGCTCTGCCAGTGGCTCAGCAGCATCTGTTTGATCGAGGCGCTGTCCCATTGCAGCTCCGCGCCGAACCATCGCTGCAGCAACGGCAGCAGATGCTGGCGCGCCGCGTCTATCCATTGCGGCAGGCGCTCGACGAACAGGCCGACCTCCTTCTCCAGCAGCGGCAGCATGATCAGCAGCAGCAGGCCGAACAGCAGCAGCAGGCCTGCCATCACCAGCGCCGTCGCCGGCGTGCGCGACAGCTTCCAGCCGCACAGCCGCCGCACCAGCGGATTGCAGATGTAGGCGAGGATCGCGGCCGCGACGAACGGCGCCAGGATGGGCCCGAGCAGGTACAGCAGCACCGCAGCGGCGGCTGCCACCGACAGCCATTGCAAGGCGGCGAAGCGGGATAAGGTCATTTCGGGTAAAATTCGCGGCTAAAACGTGCGGCACTTTACCATTCCAGAAAGCGAGAACTCAACTTGAGCACACCGAACTCCCTCTCCTATCGCGATGCCGGCGTCGATATCGACGCGGGCGACCAGCTGGTCGA
>DASRWG010000028.1:0-111110 GCA_035654695.1 Gallionella sp.
GGTGGAGGGGGACGGATTCGAACCATCGTACTCATAAGAGGGCAGATTTACAGTCTGCTGCCTTTAACCACTCGGCCACCCCTCCAAACAGAGCCGGCGATTATGCCGATACCCTTTCGCGCTGTCAAATCAAATTGACATACACATGCAACTTTTTGGCAAATTCATGCCGAAATCAGCCAATCCGGTACAACGCGGATTGCGCATGCGCCTGCAATCCTTCGCCGGTCGCCAGCGTGGCGGCGATCTCGCCCAGCTTGCGACTGCCTTGCGCCGACACCTGTATCAGACTGCTACGCTTCTGAAAGTCGTACACCCCCAGCGGCGACGAGAAGCGCGCCGTGCCGGACGTTGGCAGCACATGATTCGGCCCCGCACAGTAATCGCCCAGCGACTCGGAGGTGTAACGCCCCATGAAGATCGCGCCGGCATGCTTCAGCTTGGGCAACCATGCCTGCGGGTCTTCTACCGACAACTCCAGATGCTCGGGCGCAATACGGTTGCTGATCGCACAGGCCTCGTCCATGTCCGCAACATGGATCAACGCGCCGCGATTTTCCAGCGCGGTCCTGATGATGTCGCGGCGGGGCATCCGCTCCAGCAGCCTGTCGGCGCTGGCGGCGACCGCCTCGATAAATGCGGCGTCCGGCGACAGCAGGATGGCCTGCGCCAACTCGTCGTGCTCGGCCTGCGAGAACAGATCCATCGCGATCCAGTCCGGATCGGTCTTGCCGTCGCATATCACCAGGATCTCTGACGGCCCAGCGATCATGTCGATGCCGCAGGCGCCGAACACGCGTCGCTTGGCGGAGGCAACATAGGCATTGCCGGGACCGACGATCTTGTCAACACGAGGAATGGTCGCCGTGCCATAGGCCAGCGCCGCCACCGCCTGCGCTCCGCCTACCGTGAATACGCGATCCACCCCGGACAGATGAGCAGCCGCCAGCACAAGCTGGTTCTTCACGCCGTCCGGTGTAGGAACGACCATGATCAGCTCGCCGACGCCGGCAACCTTGGCCGGCAGCGCATTCATCAGCACCGACGAAGGATAGGCCGCCTTTCCGCCCGGCACATAGAGGCCGACGCGATCCAGTGGCGTCACTTGCTGCCCGAGCAGCGTGCCGTCTTCGTCGGTGTAGCTCCATGAGGCCTGCACCTGCTTCTGGTGGTAAGCGGTCACCCGCTTCGCGGCCTGCTCCAGCGCGACACGCTGCTCGGACGGCAGACCGTCGAACGCCGCCTTGAGCTCGCTCTTGGGCAGCTCCATCGCCTCCGCATTCGCCAGCGGCAGGCGGTCGAACTTGCGCGTGCATTCCAGCACCGCTTCGTCCCCGCGCCTCTTCACGTCGGTGAGAATGGAGGCTACGGTCGCTTCCAGTTTTTCGTCCGCCGTCTCCTCGAAGGCCAGCAGCTTGTCCAGCGTCGCGGCGAAGTCGCTCGCGCGAGAAGAAAGTTTTCTGATGTTCATCCTGTTCACTCCCTATTTCACGACCGCACCGGCAAAGGCATCCAGCATGGGCTGGATCGCGGCATGCTTCAGCTTGAGCGCGGCCTGATTCACCACCAGCCGCGACGAGATGTCGGCGATATGCTCGACCGCCTTCAGGTTGTTGGCCTTCAGCGTGCCGCCGCTGCTCACCAGATCGACGATCGCATCGGACAGACCGACCAGCGGCGCCAACTCCATCGAGCCATACAGCTTGATCAGGTCGACATGCACCCCCTTCGCGGCGAAGTGCTCGCGCGCGGTCTGCACATACTTGGTCGCCACGCGCAGGCGCGCGCCCTGGCGCACCGCGGAGTCGTAATCGAAATCGTTGCGCACCGCGACCATCATGCGGCACTTGGCGATATTCAGGTCCAGCGGCTGGTACAGCCCGGTGCCGCCATGCTCGTTCAGCACATCCTTGCCCGCAACACCGATGTCGGCCGCACCATATTGCACATAGGTCGGCACGTCGGACGCGCGCACAATGATCAGCCGCACGTCGTCGCGATTGGTCGGCAGTATCAGCTTGCGCGAAGATTCCGGGTCTTCCAGCGCAGTGATGCCTGCCGCCTCCAGCAGCGGCAGGGTCTCTTCGAAGATGCGTCCCTTGGACAGCGCGATCGTTATCATTATTTCGATACCTGTTATTTCAATCGGCGGATTTGGGCGCCCAGCGCCGACAGCTTCGCCTCGATATGTTCGTAACCGCGATCCAGATGGTAGATGCGATCGACGACGGTCTCGCCCTGCGCGACCAGACCGGCGATCACCAGTGACGCCGAGGCGCGCAGATCGGTCGCCATCACCGTCGCGCCTTCCAGCTGCGCGCAGCCCTTGATCACCGCGGTATTGCCCTCGACGTCGATCTGCGCGCCGAGGCGGCGCAGTTCCTGCACATGCATGAAACGGTTCTCGAAGATCGTTTCGACGACGATGGCGCTGCCTTCGGCGATAGTGTTCAGCGCCATGAACTGCGCCTGCATGTCGGTCGGAAACGCTGGATACGGCGCGGTGCGCAGGTTCACCGCGGTCGGGCGGCGCGTCATTTCCAGTTCGATACGATCGCCGGAAACGTCGATGCGCGCCCCCGCCTCGCGCAGCTTGTCCAGCACGCTGTCGAGAATATCCGCTCGCGCATCGGTCAGCGCGATCTTGCCGCCGGTGGCCGCAGCCGCGACCAGAAAGGTGCCGCTCTCAATGCGGTCCGGCATGATGCGGTGCGATGCGCCATGCAGCTTGTCCACGCCGGTGACGGTAATGGTATCGGTACCGTCACCGGTGATCTTCGCGCCCATCGCGCGCAGGCAGACGGCCAGATCGATCACTTCCGGCTCCCGCGCGGCGTTCTCCAGCACGGTCACGCCATCGGCCAATGCGGCCGCCATCATCAGGTTCTCGGTGCCGGTGACGCTAACCAGGTCGAAGCAGATGCGTGCGCCCTTGAGGCGGCTTGCGGTCGCGTGGATATAACCATGTTCGATGTGGATCTCGGCCCCCATTGCCTGCAAACCCTTGATATGCAGATCGACCGGACGCGAGCCGATGGCACAACCGCCGGGCAGCGACACGCGCGCCTCGCCGAAGCGGGCCACCAGCGGCCCCAGCACGAGGATCGCCGCGCGCATGGTCTTCACCATGTCGTACGGCGCTTCGAGCTTGTCGACATGGGTCGCATCGAAACGCGCAGTCCCGCCGTCCTGCTCGACCCGCACGCCCATCTGCTGCAGCAGCTTGCCCATGGTCGCCACGTCGTGCATGTCCGGCAGATTGCCCAGACTCAGGTCGTCGGCCGCCAACAGGCTGGCGCACATGATGGGCAAGGCCGCGTTCTTGGCGCCGGAGATCCGCACCTCGCCGTTGAGGCGGCTGCCGCCCTGGATAGCTAGTTTTTGCATAAATTCAGTTTTTAGACGTAAGACGTAAGACGTAAGTTGAGCAGCTCAACGCTACCAACTTACGTCTTACGTCTTACGACTGCCTCTCCCACTCTTCCGGCGTAAATGTCTTCATCGACAGCGCGTGTATCTCTTCCCGCATCCGTTCGCCCAATGTCCGGTACACCATCTGGTGCCGCTGCACGCGGCTCTTGCCGGCGAACGCGGCACAGACCACGACCGCCTCGAAATGGGCACCGTCGCCGACCACCGACAGATGCTCGGTCGGCAAGCCTTCAGCAATATTGAGCCGGATGCTTTCCGGCGTGACCGTGGCGATGCTCATGGATTCTTCTGAATTGTGGATTGCGATTCGTCGGCAGACATGCGCCACCAGCGCCCGAAGTCGCGCATGATACTAAAAACCGGGAAGGGATGCGCGGGCAGCGAGAGTCTGCCCCGTTACAAGTCAGGCGGACTGCTGGGGAAGCATATCCGCGACGCCGTATAGCGTCGCCAGGCTGAGCAGGTCTGCCGGCAGACCAGACACACGCAAGGTGCGCCGGCCGCGCTGGGCCGCCCGCGACCAGCCGAGCAGCATGCTCACCGCCGCCGAGTCGACGACCTCGACCTGGGCCATATCCACCAGCAGATCCTCTTCGGCCAGATGCTGCAAACCGGACTCGAACAGCGCCGGAACAGTCTCTATGGTCAGGCGACCGCGCACCACCAACCGCCCATCCTCGCGCGAGATCACTTGTTCTCTGCCTTGCGCAACGCCACGTTCGCGGCGTTGATATTCTTTTCCGACAGCATCTTGATCAGCCCATCGATGCCGTTCTGCTGCATCTCGGTATCGAAAGTGCCGCGATAGCTCATCACCATGCTGACGCCACTGATGACGATATCGAATGCCTTCCAGCCCTCTGCCCCCTTCTTCATCTCATAATCGACCGGGATAGGCTGCGCTCCAGGCTTGTTGATCGCGGTCTTGACGGTCACCTCGGTCGCATCGGCCACCATCTTGAGCGGCAGCACCTCCACCGTCTGGTTGCGGTACTCCGAGAACGCCTTGGTATAGGTGCGCACCAGCATGTTGCGGAACTCGGTCGTCAGAGCCTTCTTCTGCTCCGGCGTCGCGGCGCGCCAATGCTTGCCGACCGCCAGCTGCGTCATGCGCGTGAAATCGAAATGGGGCAACACCTTGGCGTCGACCAACTCCAGTATCTTCTTCTGATTGCCGGCCTGGATATCCTTGTCCTGTTTCACGATCCCGAGCACATCCTGCACGGTGGCCTTGATCAACACATCAGGCGCGACCGTCTCGGCCTGAGCCACGCCGACCGCGCACAACAGACCTGCCAACATTCCGACGAACAAACCCTTCATTACCGTCACTCCTCGTTATTTGGCCGGTTCCTCAGCCTTGCTGTACAGGAACTTGCCGATTAAATCTTCCAGCACTACTGCAGATTGCGTCTTCTTCAACTGCTCGCCGTTCTGCAACATCTCTTCATCGCCGCCGGGCATCAGGCCGATATACTGCTCGCCAAGCAGACCGGCAGTCAGGATATTGGCAAACGTGTCCTTCGGGAACTGGTAGCGCTTGTCCAGACTCATCACCACCTTCGCCTCGTAACGCTCGGTATCCAGCGTGATCTCGGTCACACGCCCAACCAAAACACCGGCACTCTTGACCGAAGCTTTGGGCTTCAGACCGCCGATGTTGGAAAAATACGCATGAACTTCGTAGCTTTCCGACACGTTATAGGTGCTCAGGTTCCCTACTTTCATCGCCAGCATCACCAGGGCGGCGATACCCGCCACCACAAACATGCCGACCCACAGATCCAGTGTCGTGCGTTCCATCGTTCACTTCCCTCCAAACATCATTGCAGTCAAAACAAAATCCAGCATCAGGATCGCCAGGGACGATTCCACCACGGTGCGCGTAGTCGCGCCGGAAACGCCTTCCGCAGTGGGTGGCGCATCATACCCCTCGAACAGCGCGATCACCGTCACCGCCATGCCGAACACAAAGCTCTTGATCACGCCGTTAAGGATGTCCTCGCGAAAATCCACGGCAGACTGCATCTGCGACCAGAACGAGCCTTCGTCCACGCCGATCTGCACCACACCGACGAAATAACCGCCAAACACCCCGACTGCGCTGAACAACGCCGCCAACAGCGGCATCGAAATCACCCCGGCCCAAAAACGCGGCGCGACGATGCGCGCGATCGGGTTCACCGCCATCATCTCCATCGCCGCGATCTGCTCTGTCGCTTTCATCAGGCCGATCTCCGCAGTCATCGCCGAACCGGCGCGACTGGCGAACAGCAGCGCCGCCAGCACAGGCCCCAGTTCGCGCACCAGACTCAGCGCGACCATGCTGCCGAGAGCCGATTCGGAACCGTAGCGCTTGAGCGTCTCATAGCCTTGCAAGCCCAGCACCATGCCAACGAACAATCCCGCAACGACGATAATCAGCAACGACATCACGCCAGTGGAAAACAGCTCCTTGATAGTCAAATGGAAGCGCCGGAAGCTGTTTCCGGAATACATCAGCGCCAGGACGAAGAACCGCGTCGCCATGCCAATGCGCCACACCGCATTGATAGTGCGATGTCCGATCTCTCTGATAGTGCTAATTGCCGGCATAATATTCAGGCTCGCAAATTCAAATCTTGGCGGTAATCTCCGCCGGGGTAATGAAACGGCACTGGGCCGTCCATCTCGCCATGCACAAACTGGTGCACGAACTGCCTGCCGGATGCGCGGATCTCGTCGGGCGTACCCTCCGCTTCGATCACGCCGTTGGCCATGAAATACACATAATCCACAATCTTCAACGATTCTTGTATATCGTGAGTGACGATGATAGACGTCGCCCCCAGTGCATCGTTTAACCGCCGGATCAGGTCGCCCACTACGGTCAGCGAAATCGGATCCAATCCGGCGAACGGCTCGTCGTACATGATCAGCATCGGATCGAGCGCCACGGTGCGGGCCAGCGCCACACGCCGAGCCATCCCGCCCGACAGCTCGGAAGGCATCAAATCATGCGTCCCGCGCAAACCGACGGCATTCAGCTTCATCATCACCAGATCGTGGATTAATTCTTCCGGCAGGTCGGTATGCTCGCGCATCTGGAACGCCACGTTGTCGTACACCGACATGTCGGTAAACAACGCGCCGAATTGAAACAGCATACCCATCTTGCGGCGCATCGCATACAACCCGTCCTGATCCAGTTCGTGCAATATCTGACCGCCCACCTTGATATGCCCGCTGGTCGGTTTGAGCGCTCCGCCGATATGGCGCAGCAGCGTGGTCTTGCCGCAGCCGCTCAATCCCATGATGGCGATCAGCTTCCCCTTCGGAAAGGTCATGTTGATGCCCTGCAGGACAGGCCGCTTGTCGTAGGCAAAATTGAGGTCGCGAATCTCGACCAAGGCTGGGGCTGTCAAAATCACTGGAATCCGTATCTCGGGGAGGCGCATTCTAAACTACCGCGCCCACAATCCTCAACCGATTGACCGGAATTAATAAATCCGCCCCTTCAGGCTATTGAGCTTGCGCCCGCTTGCCGTTATGCTCCCTGCCCGAAGCCTAACCCAGATCGAGAGCATGCCGAGCGCCCATACGCCCCTTCCCTGCCTGATGATCGTCGACGACGACCCACTGATACGCGAGGGACTGGCCGTCGCCTTCGGCAAATACTACCAAGTCCACCCGGCCGAATCGCGCGCCGCCGCCATCGAACGACTGCGCAATTTGGCCTCTCCGCCGCAACTGGCCCTTGTCGATCTGGGACTTCCACCCCTGCCGCACCGCCCTGACGAAGGGTTCCACCTGATCGCCGAATTGATCGCGCACAGCCCGGATATCAAGATCTTCGTCCTGACCGGACAGGACGACGAAGACAACGCACGCCACGCGCGCGCGCTGGGCGCCATGGACTTCATCGCAAAACCCTGCGCGCCGGAAAGAATACGCGAATATTTCGATGCCGCGTTGCGGGTGCATACGGGCGAAGAAAACGTGACGCCGGACCCGTCGCTCGGCATCGTCGGGCAGAGCCTGCCGATCAGGACGCTGCGCGACCAGATCGCGATGTATGCGCCCATGCCGTTCCCGGTGCTCATCGAGGGGGAATCGGGTTGCGGCAAGGAACTGGTAGCAGCCGCGCTGCAGCGCCTCGCCGGACACCCCGGCGCGCCGTTCCGGGTGCTCAACTGCGCCGCGATCTCGCCCACGCTGATCGAAGCTACACTGTTCGGCCACAGCAAGGGCGCCTACACCGGCGCGAACAACGCGCAATCAGGTTTCTTCGAAGATGCCGCCGACGGCACGCTGTTCCTGGACGAAATCGGCGAACTGCCCCTCGAACTGCAAGCCAAGCTGCTGCGTATCCTGGAAAACGGCGAGTACCAGCGCGTCGGCGAGACCACCACGCGCAAGAGCCGTGCGCGCATCATCGCCGCGACCAACCGCAACCTGCGCGATGCGGTCAAGACCGGCACCTTCCGCGACGACCTGTACCATCGCCTGAACGTATTCAGGATCGCCGTCCCGCCGTTGCGCGAACTGGGCACCGACAGACTGGTGCTGCTCAATTACTTCCGCACCCAGTACGCGCAGCAACTCGGCCCCCCCCCGTTCGAACTGCATCCGGAAGCGTTGCAACGCTGGGAACGATACGGCTTCCCCGGCAACACCCGCGAACTGCGCAACATCGTCATCAGGCTATCGACCAAATATCCCGGCCAGACCATAACTCCGGCGCAACTGGAAGAAGAGTTCGATCCGCTCGCCGCGGGTCCGGCAGGCCCCGGCGAAAACGACAGCGCGGCGCGGCAACACCGCATAGCCGAGTTCATGTCCGGCGATTTCAACCTGGACCGTCATCTGCACGAAATCGAGGCTGACTATATCGGCACCGCGCTGGAGCTAGCCTCCGGCAACATCAGCGAGGCCGCAAAATTGCTGGGCATCAATCGCACCACGCTGCACAGCCGGATCGGCAGCCACGAAAAATTCAACGCATAGGAACAATCATGTACCTAGACCACTTCGGACTCCACGAACCGCCATTCAGGATCACACCCTCCACGACCTTCTTCTTTTCCGGCGCCAACCGCGGCGAAATACTCGACGCACTGGTCTACTCGCTGAGCGAATCCGAAGGCATCATCAAGGTCAGCGGCGAAGTCGGCAGCGGCAAGACCATGCTGTGCCGCATGCTGCTCGAACGCTTGCCCAAACATATCGACACCGTCTATCTGGCCAATCCCAGCCTGTCGCGCGAAGAAATGCTGTACGCGATTGCCGACGGGCTGGGACTGAACGTCGAGGGCGAACGAGTCGGCATCATCATGCACGGCATCCAGGCCAAGCTGGAAGAACGGGCGCGCGAAGGCAAGCGCGTGGTGGTGCTGGTGGACGAAGCGCACGCGATGCCGCCGGACACGCTGGAAGAATTGCGCCTGCTGTACAACCTGCAGATTGGCAACTTCAAATTGCTGCAGATCATCCTGTTCGGGCAACCCGAGCTGAACCACAAGCTGGACCAACCGAACATGCGCCAGCTCAAGGATCGCATCGTCCACCACTTCAACATGCAGCCGATGTCGCACAACACGCTGGAAAGCTATCTGATGTTCCGCATGCGCGCCGCCGGCTACCGCGGCCCGAACGTGTTTTCGCCACAGGCGCTCAAGCTCATCGGCCGCGCCTCGGACGGCCTGATGCGCCGCATCAACATCCTCGCGGACAAATCGCTGCTGGCCGCTTTCGTCGAAGACACCCACAACATCGAACCGCGCCATGTTCAGGCCGCGATGCGCGACAGCGAACTGCAACCCTCGCGCAAGCTCCGGTTACCGTCCATGCCGTCCATCAGGCTGCCGCCCGTCAAACCGCCGCCCGCCGGGATACTGGCAGGCGGCACCATCGCCGCCTCGCTGCTGGTCGGGCTGACCGCATGGTGGATGACGGACGGAACGCAGACACCCGAATCGCAAATGCAGCCGGCCCTGACGGTCGCCGTGGCGCCGCTCGCCGCACCACCCGCACCACCCGCACCGCCACAGACAACGGAACAAGCCGCCGCCCCTCCTGCAGCACCGGCAGCAGAACCCGTGCCGCCATCCGCCACTCCCGTTCCGGCAGCCTCCGCCGCCGCGACCAAGGGCAGCCTGTTCGACCAGCGCTTGGCCGCCGGAAAGAAGATGCTGGCGCAGAAAAATGTCGCTGCCAGCATCCAGCTTTTCTCCAGCGAAGACCTCCAGCCCAAGCGTGTCGAAGGCTTCTTGAAACGCGCAGAAGGGCTTGGCAAGCTGCAGGATATCTATCTGGTGCCGGCACGCTTCGGCGACAAGGAAGGATTGCGCATACTGTATGGCGCCTATCCCTCGGTCGATGCGGCGCGCAACGCGATCAAGGACCTGCCGCCCCGCTACCAGGAATCCTTCGCTACAGCCATCCACGTATTCTAGGGACAGATGGCGAAAGCTCGTTGAGCAAGCCCCGCAAACCTGTTAGTCTGGAAGCGAACGGTAGCAATGGAGAAAAGCGTGCAATCCCGCAACCTGTCCCGTCTCTGCATCACCCTCCTCGCAGCCGGCGCGATCGTCGCCGGCTGCGGCACCCGGCCCATTCAGCCGTCGGACAAGCACATCCAGCGACCGGCCATCCAGGACAATGCGACGGACATCCCGCAGCCGCTCACGCGCACCGTAGCGCTTCCGGCGCCGAAGCCCGGCTCCAAACCGGAGACCTATAGCGTCGTCGTCACCAACATCCCCGCGCAGGAGATCCTCTTCGCGCTGGCCCGCGACGCCAGGATCAATCTGGACATCCATCCCGGCATTCAGGGTACGGTCACGCTGAACGCTCTGGAGCAGACCCTGCCGCAGATCCTGACGCGCATCGCGAAGCAGATCGACATGCGCTACGAACTGGAGAACGGCAACCTGATCGTGATGCCGGACTCGCCCTATCTGCACAGCTACAAGATCGACTATGTGAACATGACGCGAGACGCAGAGAGTTCGATCAACAACGCCATGCAGGTCAGTAATACCGGCGGCACTGCGACCGGAACGGGCGGCAGCACCTCATCGATCGCGATCAAGAACACCTCAAAGAACCGATTCTGGGAAACGCTAGTCCAGAACATCAAGGACATCCTGCACGAGACCGACAAGATCCTGCCCGACGGGTCGAGCGAAACCGTGACCGAGCAAAGCGGCGGCACCGACCGCATTGTGACCGACAGAAAGAACACCACAAAAAAGACCGGCGAAACAACACCGACCCAAGTCACGATACAGGAAGGCGACAGCAGGATCGTCACCCGCCGCAACACTTTCCGCGAGGCCGCCTCGGTCATCGCGAATCCGGAAAACGGCCTCATCACGGTACGCGCCACCGGCAAGCAGCATGAAAGGATCAGGGAATTCATCGACCAGGTGATGAACAACGCCCGCCGCCAAGTCATGATAGAAGCGACCATCGTCGAGGTGCGCCTGAGCGACCAGTACAAGCAGGGCATCAACTGGTCGGCACTGATCAAGGCGGGGGGCAAAGGATTCCGGGTGGTCCAGAGCAACGTCGCCGGCCTGCCGACCAATGTAGGCAACGGGGTGTTCGGCATCATCACCAATCCGACCGCCGCCACGGTCACCCAGCAGGTCTCGCTGCTGGAGTCGTTCGGCGACGTCAGGGTGCTGTCCAGCCCCAAGCTGAGCGTGCTCAACAACCAGACCGCGATGATGCGAGTGGTCGACAATCTGGTGTATTTCACCGTCAAGGCTGATACCGTCGCCAACCAAAACACCGCGGCGATCACCACTTACACGACCACCCCCAACACCATCCCGGTCGGATTCACGATGAGCGTCACCCCGCAGATCAGCGACAACGATGTAGTTCTTCTCAATCTCAAACCCTCGATTTCCCGCGTGATTCGCTATGTGCCCGATCCCAACCCCAATTTGGGCGTCAATAATCAGGGCATCCCCGAAACGCAGACCCGCGAGATGGAATCGGTGATGCGCGTCGAGAACAACCAGATCGCCGTGATGGGCGGCCTGATGCAGGATTCGATCAACAACCTGACCGATGCGATTCCCGGTGTCTCCCGGATCCCGGTGGCCGGCGAACTGTTCAAACAGCGCAACGACACGACGACAAAGACCGAGTTGGTGATCTTCCTGCGCCCGGTCATCATCAAGGATGCCAGCATCGTCGGCGACTTCAGCGCCTATCGCGACATGCTGCCCGACCAGAATTTCTTTAAGGAGCCGTCATCCGGCAAGCCGTGACATGAGCCTGCTTCTGGAAGCCCGCAAGAAAGCCCAGTCTGCCGAGGCGAGTCGCGCCACAGCAGCGGAAGGACTGCAGCCGGACAATCAGCCGGCTTCCGCAACGAATGATTCGAGACAGAATGCGCGCGACGCCGGAAAAAATCTGTTCAATGCGAAATCGCCGTCCGCCGGATACATGCGCCCCAACATCTACCTCCTGTATGCGCTGGGCGGCACGATGCTGATGCTGGCCGCAGGCGCTGGCTATTGGTGGTATCTCGATCCCTCGGCCGTCGTCGCTCCGCAACGTCCCGTCGCAGCAGCCCCGTCGCAGCCGATACAGACCGTGACCGGCGAACCCCATAGCGATGAGACTCCCGAGGCAGTGCCGGCCGCGGATGAGGTCGCAGCGGAACCGGCCCTCCCGCCCGAGCCTGTGCCGGCCGAACCATTACCGCGCCAGAGACCGGCGGTACACGTCGAACCGCGCGCAGCCACCGTCGATCCGCTGCTGCAGAACGCCTATCTCGCCTATCGCAGCGGCAAGCCGGAAGAAGCGCGGCAGCTATATCAGGCGATGCTCGCCAAGGACGGACGCAACACCGATGCATTGCTCGGTTTGGCGGCGATCGCCCAGCAGAACGGCGACAATCTGGTGGCGGCGCAATACTTCTCCCGCGTGCTGATACTCGACCCGCGCAACGCGGTGGCAAATGCCGGCATGTCGGCGCTGAACACCGAAGACGACGGCAACGAGAGCCGCCTGAAGACTTTGCTGCGCGAGCAGGGCGACTCCACGGCGCTGCATTTCGCGCTGGGCAACCTGTTCGCCGGACAGTCGCGCTGGAGCGAGGCACAACAGGCCTATTTCAACGCCTGCACGCTGGAACCGGAAAACGCCGGATTCGCCTACAACCTGGCCGTCAGCCTCGACCACCTCGGGCAGGCCGACCTGGCCGCACGCTATTACCGGCGCGCGCTGCAACTCGATGCGGCGCACGGTGCAGGTTTCGACCACGCGCAGATATCGCGCCGGATCGAAGAACTGGGACGGCAGAACAGGTAAGCAGAATGCCGAACAACGAAACACAGGACAACCAGCTCCAGCAGCCGCTGGGACGCATACTGGTCGACAAGGGCGTGATCAGCGACGACCAGTTGCGCATCGCGCTGCAGGAGCAGAACAAGACTCACCAGCCGCTCGGCCGCTTGCTGGTTCGTCTCGGCTTTCTTTCCGAGGCCACGATACGCGACGTGCTGTCGGAAAACCTCGGACAGGAGAGCGTCGACCTCGCCAGCATCATCGCCGATCCTGTCGCACTGGCCTGCATCCCCAAGGACGTCGCGCGTCGCTACCAGTTGCTGCCGCTGTCGGTGGACAAGAACGCGCGCGTGCTGACGCTCGCGGTCGCCGACCCGGACAACATCATTGCGCTGGACCAGGTGCGCGCGCTGCTCAAGGACGAGTACCGGCTGATCACCCAGCTCGCCAGCGAATCGGACATCCTGCGCGCCATCGACCAGTACTACGGCTTCGAGCTCTCCATCGACGGCATCCTGCACGAAATCGAACCCGGCGAGATGGAGTACCAGACGCAGCAGGGCGTCAACGAATTCAGCCAGCCGGTGGTGCGCCTGATCGACGCGCTGCTGACCGAAGCGGTGCAGCGCGGCGCGTCCGACATCCACTTCGAGCCGGAGAGCAGCTTTTTGCGCATCCGCTACCGCATCGACGGCGTGCTGCGCCAGGTGCGCAGCCTGCACAAGAGTTTCTGGCCGGCAATGGTGGTGCGCCTGAAGGTGATGAGCAATATGAACATCGCCGAGACCCGCGCGCCACAGGACGGCCGCATCTCGCTGCGCCTGTCCGGCCGGCAGATCGATTTCCGCGTCGCGTCGCACCCCACCACGCACGGCGAGAACATGGTGCTGCGCATTCTGGATCGACAGAAGGGCATCGTGCCGCTCGGCCAGATCGGCCTGGACGACGCGACGCTGAACACGCTCAAGCTGATCATCGCCAAGCCGGAAGGCATCGTGCTGGTCACCGGCCCCACCGGCAGCGGCAAGACCACCACGCTGTACTCGGTGCTGAACCACATCAACACCGAATCGGTGAACATCATGACGCTGGAGGACCCGGTCGAATACCCGATCGCGCTGATCCGCCAGACCTCGATCAACGAGTCGGCCAAGCTGGATTTCGCCAACGGCATCCGCTCGATGATGCGCCAGGACCCGGACATCATCCTCGTCGGCGAGATCCGCGACCACCCCACCGCCGAGATGGCGTTCCGCGCGGCGATGACCGGCCACCAAGTGTATTCGACTCTGCACACCAACTCGGCGATCGGCGCGATCCCCCGCCTTCTGGACATCGGCATCCTGCCCGACATCATGGCCGGCAACATCATCGGCATCGTCGCGCAGCGGCTGATCCGCATCCTGTGCAAGGAGTGTCGTTACCCATACCAGCCGGATGCGCAGGAGCGCAAGCTGCTCGGCATCTCCGCTCACGAGGACATCACGCTGTATCGCGCCGCCGGCTGCGACACCTGCCACCATCAGGGCTACACCGGACGCATGGCGATCATGGAGCTTCTGAAGATGGACCACGATCTCGACGACCTGGTGTCGCGCCGCGCCAGCACCAGGCAGATACGCGAGACCGCACTCGCCAAGGGCTTCCGTCCGCTGGCGATGGACGGCATCCGCCGCATCCGCCAAGGCGTCACCTCGCTGGCGGAAGTCAGCCGCGTGGTCGACCTGACCGACCGGCTCGGCTAAGGAGACAGCATGGCTCTGTATTCCTACCGCGCCGTCGACAGCCATGGCAAGACCAGCAAGGGGCTGCAGGATGCCGCCAACCTGGTCGATCTGGAATTGCGCCTGAAACATGCAGGCCTCGATCTGATCGAAGCCCGGATAGACACTGGGAAGATGAACTTGTCGCGCGGCAGGATCAAGCGCCCTGAACTCATCACATTCTTCTTCAACCTTGAGCAGCTCACGCGCGCCGGCGTGCCGCTGCTGGAAAGTCTCGCCGACCTGCGCGACACGATGAATGACCCTCATTTCCGCGAAACCATCGCCAACCTGATCGAATCCATCGAAGGCGGCAAGAAACTCTCCCAAGCCATGGCGGATCATCCCAACGCATTCGACCGGATATTCATCAGCCTCACGCATGCCGGTGAGCAAAGCGGCCAGCTACCGGAGGTGTTCCTGCATATCACCGAGTCCCTCAAATGGCAGGACGAGATGGCCGCACACACCAAGACTATCCTGCTTTACCCCGCCTTTGTCGGCACCATCGTGGTGGCGATCACCTTCTTCCTGATGATCTATCTGGTGCCGCAACTGGTCGCATTCATCAAGGGCATGGACCAGGAGATTCCGTTCCAGACACGCATGCTGCTCGCCACCTCGGCGTTCTTCGTCGAATACTGGTACGTGCTGGTCGTCCTGCCTCTTGTCCTGCCGGTCGCCGCCAAGCTGCTGATCGCATCCAGCCCGGAGATGCGCTACCGCTTCGATGCCCTGAAACTCAAGCTATGGGTGATCGGCCCCATCCTGCGCAAGATCATCCTGGCGCGCTTCGCCAACACCTTCGCGATGATGTACGGCTCCGGCGTGAACATCATGGACTGCATCGCCAACTCGCGCGAGGTGGTCAACAACCAGGTGCTCTCCAAGAGCCTGGACGACGTCATCGTCGAGATCGAATCCGGCAAGAACCTCACTCAGAGTTTTCAGAACACCGGCATCTTCCCGCCCTTGGTGATACGCATGCTCAAGGTCGGCGAAGCCACCGGCTCGCTGGACAAGGCGCTGCTCAATGTCAGCTATTTCTACGACCGCGACGTCAAGGATTCCATCAAGAAGGTGCAGGTCATGATCGAACCCGCGATGACCCTGATTCTCGGCGCGCTGCTGGGATGGGTGATGCTGTCGGTGCTGTCGCCGATCTACGACATTATCGGCAAGGTGAAATTCTGATGAAAGACGCCCTGTTGCTGTTGCTGAGCGCCAGTCACCTCCATGCACAGATCATGGCGGGCGGAAAAATCGTGGCGCAACGCGAATTCGAAGACACGAGTGCCGGGCCGAATGATTTCGCCGCATTCGTAAAGACCGTCCACTATCCCGCCTACCTGCTGGTCGATCTGATCGAAGAAGACTTCCGCCAGGAGAGCATCCCGCACCTGATCGGCGGTAGTCGCAACGCGCTGCTGCAACGCAAGTTCGAGCAGTTCTACCGCGGCACGCCGTTCCGCCAGGCATCGCTGCTGCAGCGCCAGAAGACCGGCCGGCGCGACGACGACATGCTGTTCTCGGCGCTGACCAATCCGGCGCTGGTCACGCCCTGGGTGAACATCCTGCTGGCACACAAGATCCCGCTCTCCGGCATCTATTCGGTGCCACAGATCAGCGCGCCGCTGGTCAAGGATCATCCCTCGGAATACCTGCTGCTGATCTCGTGGGAGAAATCGGCCGGACTGCGCCAGACCTATTTCAGCGAGCATCGGCTGCAAATATCCCGGCTGACGCCGATCAATGCCGACCTCACCTTCCGGGACGCGGTGACACGGGAGTTGCCGCGCACCTACCAGTACCTGAAGAGCCTGAGCCTGCTTCCCGCCGGGCAGATGCTGGACGTGCGCCTGCTGGGGCACGGCGAGGACCTGATCGAACTCCGTTCGACGCTGCCGTCGAACACGGACATGCGTTACGACCTCGTCGAACTGGACGACCTGGCCGGCAAGCTCGGCATCGAACACCGCTTCAGCGACTCGGACGCCAGCCAGATATTCCTGCACCGCCTCGCGATCGCCCCGCCACAGACGCATTACGCCAATGCCGAACATGTCCATTACTGCACATTATGGCGTTTGCGCCGCGCGCTGCACTGGATAGCCGGCGGACTACTGGCCGGCAGCCTGGCCTGGGGTACGGCGGACATCTGGCAAAGCGGATGGAATGCGGACGAAACCCGCTCGATGGGCAGCGACGCACAACGTATTCTGAACGAAGTGAAGCAGATCACCAACGCCTTCCCGAACACGCAGGCTCCCGCCTCTGAGATGAAGTCAGCCGTCTCCATCATGCGCAACCTGGACAGTCAGACGGTATCCCCGGGCGACGCCATGCGCCCGCTCGGCAGGGCGCTCGACCGCTATCCGCGCATCGAACTCGACGAACTCGGCTGGAAAATGGAGGCCGCCGAACCCGTTGCAAACAACGCGCCGACCACCGTCCCGGCGCAGGTCCTCACCCTCAAGGGCCGCCTGCTCGGATTCGAGGGCAACTACCGCGCCGCGCTCGGCTATCTCGACCGCTTCCAGATCGAGCTGGAGAAACAAGGCTACAGCGTGACTGCGCTCGACAAGCCGCTCGATATCAGCCCGGGCGGCAACATATCCGACCGGGAAGAAACGCAAGGTGAGGCACTCACTTTTGCGCTGAAGATTTCGCGGAGGGCCGCAGAATGAAATTCTCCCGTTCCGATTTCGCGCTGATGCGGTGGAGCCTGTTGAGCCTCTGCATCTCCCTATCGATCAGCGCGGCGTTCCTGTATGGAAGCGGCCAATATGCCACCCAGGCACAGCAGGACCGGCGCGCCGCGCAAAGCCGTCTCGACGACGCCCGCCGCCAGCTGACCACAGCGCAGGAGGATAGACAGGACATGGCGATCTATGCCGAGAAATACCAGTTGCTGTCGCAGGGCGGCATCTTCGGCGACGGGCAGCGGCTGGACTGGATGGAAGGACTGGAACGACTGCGGCAACAGCACATCGTGGGCTCGTTCCGCTACAACATCGCCCCGCAGAAGACGCATGTCCCCGTGTCGCCGATCGACGGCGGCGTCTTCGACATCCAGTACAGCGAAATGACCATGGAATTCGACCTGCTGCACGAAGGACAACTGCTGAATTTCTTCGCCGCGTTGCGAGAACAGGTCAAGGGACATTACCAGCTCGAAAGCTGCACACTGCAACGCCAGGCTACCGGCCCGGAGAACGCGGGAGGCCTCAAGGCCGCATGCCGCGGCGGCTGGATCACGCTGAAGAACCGGAATGCGACGCCATGAACCAAATTCTTAAAATCGCCCGATATCCGTTCGCCGCAAGGGCACGGCACGCCGTGCCCCTACCGTTCTTCGGCCCATGCAACGCCCCCGTAGGGGCTCGGCGTGCCGTGCCCTCCTTCCCGACCATAATCTGCGCCCTCGCCTTGACGACCTCCGCTCCCGCCAACACCGAAGAACTGGGCCGCCTGTTCTACACCCCGGAGCAACGCGCCCAGCTAGACGCCGAACACGCCCGGGACACCACCCCGGCGGATTCGCCCAACGTCATGTCGATAGACGGCATCGTGCAGCGGCACGGCGGCGAACGCACCGTGTGGATCAACGGTGTACCCCAAGCCGCCGGCCAGAGTGACGACCGCGCGCCCGAAAGCGTCCCGGTCGCCGTTCCCGGCCAGTCGCAACCGGTCAAGGTCAAGGTCGGGCAAAAAGTCATCGTCAATCCGGCTCCCGCGGGGAAATAGGAACGCGCGATGCACCGCCCTGCATACCAACCCCATAAAAGCCGGCAGCGCGGCATCGCGCTGATGTTGATGCTGGTAATCCTGATTCTTGGCGTGGCCGCGGTGCTAATCGGCTCACTCACCACAACCGCGCTGAAGAATGAACGGCAGCAGAAGACCTCCCTTGCACTGACACAAGCCAGGGACGCGCTGATCGGCCGCGCCGCCAGCGATGACAACATGCCGGGCAGCCTGCCCTGCCCGGACACCAACAATGACGGCACCGCCGACCTGCTATCCGGGAACCACTGTCCGAGTTATATCGGCAGACTCCCCTGGCGCACGCTGAAATTGCCCGATCTGCGCGACGGCGAGGGCGAGCGCCTATGGTATGCGCTGTCGCCCGCATTCCGCGACGACGACTCCGCTCGCCCCCTCAACAGCAACACCAAGGGCTCGCTCGCGATCTATCGTGCCGACGGTTCGTCCACGCAGACCGAAGCAGGTTACAGCGCTGTCGCAGTGATCTTCTCGCCGGGTAGTTCGCTCGGTTCGCAGAGCAGAACAACCGATGCCGATAAGAACAATGCGGCGAACTATCTGGACATCGCCAACAGCCGGAACAACGCCTCCGGCAGCGGCCCCTTTATTGCCGGCACAAAATCTGACACCTTCAATGACCAACTCGTTTTCATCACCACCAAGAACCTGATGCCCTTGATCGAGCAACGTGTCGCCGGCGAAGTGAAACGCGCCCTTGCCAGCTACTATGCGAACAGCGGTTGCAATTGCTACCCGTGGGCGGATTCGGTAGCGCAATACACCGACTATCATTCCAACACGGGGCTGAACCGTGGATGGCTGCCCGACATCGCGCAGCCTGTCGACTGGACAGGCTCCTTCCGGCCGCCGCAATGGTTCTTCGACAACGAATGGTACAAACTGGTCTACTACAGCACAGCGAAGAACTACACTGACGACCCGGGCAATTGCACCAGCTGCATCGACGACACCCTCAGCGTGGACGGCATGGCAGGAACGCAGGCGCTGTTCTTCATGCCGGGTACGCCCGCCGGTATGCTGGTGCGCACACCCAATATGCTGTCACACTATCTGGAAGATGCGGAAAACAACGATGATGCGAACGACCGTTACGTCACACCGTCCTCGAAGGACGGGGACCGCGACCGGCTCTACCGTCTGCCATGACACGATGAGACCGCAAACCTGCGTCCCGAAAGAACGGCAATCAGGCTTCACGCTGGTCGAGCTCGCCATGGTAATGCTGATCATCGGGCTGCTGCTGGGCGGCCTGATACCCACATTATCCGCACAGATGGAAACGCAACGCATCAGCGAAACCCGGCGGCAGCTCGACGAGATCAAGGAAGCGCTGGCCGGTTTCGCCCTGATCAACGGCAGACTGCCCTGCCCCGCAGACGGCACTGCGTCAGGCGGAAACGAACTGGTCACCGGTACGGGCACGACCGCGACCTGCACGCTGACTAAAGGCGTATTACCTTGGAGCACGCTGGGCGTGCCGGAAACGGATGGATGGGGGCGTCGCTTCACCTATCGCGTCGCCGCGAACTTTGCCGACGGCGCAGACGGGACTGGCGCATCCTGCAACATCGCGACAGGAGTGTCGTTCCAGCTGTGTTCCAGCGCCAACCTGAACGTTAAATCGACCTCCGCCGGCTCGAATGTGGCGGCTAACGTGCCTGCGGTAGTAGTGTCGCATGGAAAAAATGGTCTGGGCGCTTATCCGGCCGGAGGCGGTGCGCAAATCAGCACAGCGACAGGCGACGAAGAGGAAAATACCGATGACAACAACACTTTCGTCAGCAAGGACTACACCTCCGATTTCGACGACCAGGTAGTCTGGCTCTCGCCCAACATTCTGTTCAACCGCATGGTCGCAGCGGGCAAGCTTCCCTGAGCGAAGCCATTACTTCTTCAGGCAGTTCCGGTATCGGCTATCGACCCGATTCACATATGACCCGGTGGTTAGCCGCCGGGTGAACTTGAGGCCCCTGACTACGATTTCAGGAACATGCGCTCGTGGCATCGAGGGGGCCAGGGCACATATCTTGGCGTATAACCGGCTTTGCTCGAACGCGTAAGACTTTTCCAATTTCAGAGTGCGGAATATCCCGGCCCTGTCCATGTTCAATCGCGGCGCGAGCGCGAGCAAAGCCCGCATGGTCTGGCTGTCGTCTTCAAGCGCGACGCCGTCTTCATAGATCAGCAGATCGCCATCCGCTTTCAAGGGAATGCCGCTCAGCGCGCTCACCGCCTTCTGGAAAGCCGCGTTCCGGCTGGAATAGCGCCCCGCGTGGTAGTCGGCGAAGCGGAAGCTCATGCTTTCGTAGCTTGCCGGATAATCCAGCAAGTACGCCACCCCGAAGTACAGTCCACCCTTGCGGCTGAACAGCGCATTGCGCAGCGACCCGTCATAGGCAAAGGGATAACCTCTCTTCGCCGCATACGAATTGGCGAAGCTCGCATTGACTTGCATCGGGCCGCCGGTCCGCACGGGGTTGTAGTCGGCGAATAATTTCTTTCCCATCGGGATCTCCGAGATCATATCCTCGTACAGATCGTTCACATCGTTCTCGGTACTGAGCGCATCGATGCGCGCGCTATAGGTCTGTCCGGTGGGTGAGCGCATCGCCAGACTCTTATCCATGATCCATCGGGGAATGCCATAGCTGTCCCAACGAGCTGCCAGCTCCGTCCTGACTATCTTCGGCAGACCGGGAACAACAGGGATAGCCTGGAACGTAGACTCTTGTTCGATCTCGGCCAACACCGCGCAAACATTCCCCTTGGTCGGCGGAATATTCAAGGCTTCGAAAGCGGCGACGATATCCGCAGCCCAACCGCTCTTGTCCTGAACGAAGGGTGGAAGCAGGCTGCCGACCAACTCCGTGCCGGTTAATGGCTTGGGGAGAGAAACTACCTTGACCGGCGGTTTCTTCGGAATCACGGATGGAGGGGGTGCCGGCTTGGATACGGACTTTTCGACGACCTTCGGAGGCTCGCTTGCGCAACCGGCCAGCACCAGCGCAAAAACCACAGCCAACAAGAGTTGGCCGATGGGCAACGAAAGTGTTTGTTCAGGGGGCAACAACTTTTCAAATCTCACGCGCAGAGACCGCCAATCGGCAAGCGAGTCCCCCTAAGCACGCCGCCAGGTCGTACCCTGCGGCGTATCTTCCAGCGCGATTCCCGCCTCCAGCAGCTCCTTGCGGATGCGGTCGGCCTCGGCGAAGTTCTTCGCCTTCTTCGCGGCGATGCGCGCTTCGATCTGCGCGGCTATCGCGGCGTCACTCAGACCGCCTTCGCTCGCGCCGCCTTGCAGGAATGCCTGCGGATCGCGTTGCAGCAGTCCCAGCACGCCGGCCAGCGCCTTGAGCTGGGGCACGGCGCGCCGTGCTCCCGCTTCGCTACGGTTTGCCTCATTGGCGAGATCGAACAGCACGGCGACCGCTTCCGGCGTATTGAAGTCGTCTTCCATCGCAGCCCTGAAACGCTGGGCATGCGCCTCGTTCCAGTCGATCCCCGCCGCGAGAGCTGGCGCCGACTTGAGTGCGGTGTAAAGCCGCGTCAGCGCGCCCTTCGCATCGTCCAGATGCTGGTCGGAATAATTCAGCGGGCTGCGATAGTGGGCGCGCAGGATGAAGAAGCGCACGACTTCAGCGTCGTATTTCTTCAGCACCTCGCGGATCGTGAAGAAGTTGCCCAGGCTCTTGGACATCTTCTCGTTGTCCACGCGGATGAAGCCGTTGTGCATCCAGTAGTTCACGTACTGGCCCCGACTTCCGCCATCACACATCTGTGCGCCTTCGCTCTGCGCGATCTCGTTCTCGTGGTGCGGGAACTGCAGATCCGCGCCGCCGCCGTGGATGTCGAAATGCTTGCCGAGTAGTTCCGAGCCCATCGCCGAGCATTCGATATGCCAGCCGGGACGGCCCTTACCCCACTTCGAATCCCATTTCACCTCGTCCGCTTCGCTCTCTTTCGCGCTCTTCCACAGCACGAAATCGAGCGGGTCGTTCTTGTCGGTCGCGACGTCCACGCGCTCTCCCGCGCGCAGGTCTTCCAACGACTTGCCGGAGAGCTTGCCGTAGCCGTCGAACTTGCGTACCGCGTAATTCACGTCACCGTCTGCGGCCTGGTAGGCCAAGCCGTTCTTCTCCAGTTGCTCGATCATCGCCAGCATCTGCGGCACGTATTGCGTCGCGCGCGGCTCGTGGTCGGGGCGTTGAACGCCCAGCGCATCGGCGTCTTCGTGCATCGCATCGATGAAGCGTTGCGTCAACGCGTGGATGGATTCATTGTTCTCCGCCGCGCGCTTGATGATCTTGTCGTCGATGTCGGTGATGTTGCGCACGTAGGTTACGTCATAACCGGAAGCCTTCAGCCAGCGCTGCACCATATCGAACACCACCATCACGCGGGCGTGGCCGAGGTGGCAGTAGTCGTACACGGTCATGCCGCAGACATACATGCGCACTTTGTTCGCTGCTATGGGTTTGAAATCCTGCTTGTCGCGGGCGAGGGTGTTGTAAATTTTTAACATTGTCTTGGAAAACCTCTGACTCATTCCCTCTCCCTTGACGGGAGAGGGTTAGGGAGAGGGTGGAATTTCAAAGCCCCCCTCTCCCCTGCCCCTCTCCCACGAGGGGAGAGGGGATTAACTAGCCCTGTTCTTTCGCCCAGGAGTCCTTCAACGTCACCGTACGGTTGAACACCAACTTGCTGCCGGGCTGGTGGTCGCGGCGGTCGGCGACGAAATAGCCGAGGCGCTCGAACTGGTAGCGCGTCTCGGGCGCGGCGTCTTTCACGCAAGCCTCGACCCAGCCTTGCACCACGGTCAGCGAGGCCGGATTCAAGTGGGTGCAGAAATCCACCTCGCGATCGGCGTCCGGTTCAGGCACGTCGAACAAACGGTCGTACAAACGAATCTCGGCGGGCAGCGCGTGTTCGCGCGACAGGAAGTGGATCACGCCCTTGACCTTGCGGCCTTCCGGGTTCTTGCCCAAGGTGTCGTGGTCGATGCTGCACTTGAGCTCGACGACATTGCCTGCGGCATCCTTCACCGCTTCGTCGCAACGCATCACGTAGCTGTGGCGCAAGCGGATCTCGCCGCCAAGCGTGAGACGCTTCCAGCCTGCGGGCGGCACTTCGGCGAAATCGTCGGCCTCAATGAACAGCTCTTTACCGAACGGCACGACGCGCTTGCCAAGCTCCGGCATGTTCGGATGGAAGTCCGCTTCGCGCGTCAGCGCGCCTTCTGCATTCGTAATCGTGACCTTCAGCGGATTGACGATGGCCATCACGCGCGGTGCGCGCAGTTCCAGATCCTCGCGGATCGCGCCTTCCATGGTCGCCATGTCGACGCTGTTCTCGCTCTTGGACACGCCGATGCGTTTGGCGAATTCGCGTATGCCTTCCGGCGTGTAACCGCGACGGCGCATTCCGGAAATCGTCGGCATGCGCGGATCGTCCCAGCCGCTCACCTTCTTCTCATTCACCAGTTGCAGCAGCTTGCGCTTGCTGGTGATGGTGTAGTGCAGTTCCAGGCGCGAAAACTCGTACTGGCGCGGGTGGCAGGGGATGGTGATGTTGTCCAGCACCCAGTCGTACAGCGGGCGATGGTCCTCGAATTCCAGCGTGCAGATGGAATGCGTGATGCCTTCCAGCGCGTCGGAGATGCAATGCGTGTAGTCGTACATCGGGTAGATGCACCACTTGTCGCCGGTGCGGATGTGGTGCGCGCGGCGGATGCGGTAAATGGCCGGATCGCGCATGTTCATGTTGGGCGAACTCATGTCGATCTTGGCGCGCAGCACCATCGCGCCGTCGGCGAATTCGCCGTTCTTCATGCGCGTGAACAGGTCGAGGTTCTCGGCGACGGAGCGGTCGCGGTTCGGGCTGTTCTTGCCCGGCTGGGTCAGCGTGCCGCGGTATTCGCGCATCTGTTCCGGCGTCAGGTCGTCCACATAGGCCAGACCCTTGTTGATCAGCTCCACCGCGAAATCGTACAGCGCATCGAAATAATCCGATGCCCAGCGAACTTCTCCGTTCCACTGGAATCCCAACCAACGTACATCGTCCTGAATGGACTGCGCGTATTCCTCGCTTTCCTTTTCCGGATTGGTGTCGTCGAAGCGCAGGTTGCACAGGCCGTTGTAGTCCTTCGCCAGACCGAAGTTCAGGCAGATGGACTTGGCGTGGCCGACGTGCAGGTAGCCGTTGGGCTCGGGCGGAAAGCGGGTGACGATGCTCTTGTGTTTGCCGCTCGCAAGATCGGCATCGATGATGGAGCGGATGAAGTTGGAGACTGCTGGTTGTGGCGTGCTGCTCATGCTGTTTTCTCGGTTCCGGTCGAATTGGGGGATTACGCGCCGGATTCTACCCGAAAATGCCCTTGCAGCCCTTGCCGCTAACCGTGAAAACAGTGCTGTAATTTGGTAGAATCCGCGGCCATCGAAGCAATATCGCGCCGGGTGCGCGCCATCGGGAACATAACATGCAGAACCGCAGCAACAAGACTCGCCCCAACAAAGCCGACCGCCGTACCGGGATCAACCGCCTGCTCGCGCCGCTCGCCGGCGCGTTGCTGCTGGCCTTGCTCCCCGCCGCCCATGCCGACGACGTGCAGGACGCCAACAGACTGTTCAAGCAGGGCCATCACACCGAGGCCATGGACAAGGTGAACGGCGTTCTCGCCGGCAAGCCCAAGGATGCGCAGGCGCGCTTCCTGAAAGGCCTGATCCTGACCGAGCAGGGCAAAAGTTCGGATGCGATCCGCATCTTCACCGGGCTGACCGAAGACTATCCGGAGCTGCCGGAGCCGTACAACAACCTCGCCGTGCTGTACGCCAGCCAAGGCCAGTACGACAAGGCGAAGCAGGCGCTGGAGATGGCGATCCGCACCCATCCGAGCTACGCCACCGCGCATGAGAACCTCGGCGACATCTACGCCAAGATGGCCAGCCAGGCCTACGACCGCGCGCTGCAGCTGGATCGCAGCAACACCGCGACCCAAACCAAGCTGGCGATGATCCAGGACCTGTTCTCGGGCAACGCTCGCAGCAAGCCGGCCCCCGTCCCCGCGGCCAAGCCGGCCGTATCGGAGCCGGTCGCGGCAGCCCCCGCCAAGCCCGCCCCGGCCGAGCAGCCGGCGAAAGCCGCCGCGGTCGACAAGGAAGACGACGTGCTGAAGGCAGTGAAGGGCTGGGCTGCGGCATGGTCGGCGCAGAACACCCGGAAGTACCTGTCGTTCTATGCGCCGGACTTCAAGGTGCCTGACCGCCAGAGCCGCAAGGAATGGGAAGCCGCCCGCAAGGAACGCATCGCCAAGCCCAAATCCATCGAGGTCGGCATCAGCGAGGCGAACGTGAGCTTCAGCGACAGCCGCCACGCCACCGTGAAGTTCCGCCAGTCTTACCGCGCCAGCCACCTGAAGACCTCCAGCAAGAAGACGCTGATGATGGTGAAGGTCGACGGCGAATGGCTGATCCAGGAAGAGCGCACCCGTTAAGCCATGCTGCGCCGCGCCCTGATATCGACTCTGCTGTGTTGCCTGCTGATAGGCGCGGTCCAGTCGTCTTCCGATTCGGTGCATGCCGCCCAGTCGCCCGGCCTCGACGCCTTTGACGACAGCGCGCTGCCGCCGCTGGATTCGCGCGGCATCGAAGGCCAATTGGCCAAGACCCTGAAAGCCATCAACGACAACCGCCTCGATGTCGCGCTGAAGGAAGTGGACACCCTGCTGCGCTCCAACCCGGACTTCAAGCTGGCACACCTGGTCAAGGGCGACCTGCTGATGGCCCGCGCCGGCGAGATCCAGGGCATAGGCAGCGCTTCCAATGCGCCGCAGGACAAGATCGAGGACCTGCGCGACGAGGCGCGGGTGCGCCTGATGCGCGTGCTGTCGCAGGACGACCGGAAGCAAGCGCCGCGATTCCTGTGGCAGATGAACGCGCAGCAGAAATATGCGCTGGTGGTCGACACCAGCCGCTCCACGCTGTTCGTGTACGAGAACGTGAACGGCGAACCGCGCTACGTCACCGACTTCTACGTGACCATCGGCAAGCTCGGCACCGACAAATATTCCGAAGGCGACCAGCGCACCCCGCTCGGCGTGTACTTCGTCCAGGCCGACCTGCCCAAGGACCAGCTCGCCGACCTCTACGGCAGCGGCGCCTACCCGCTCGATTACCCGAACGAATGGGACCGCCGCAACAACCGCACCGGCAGCGGCATCTGGCTGCACGGCACCCAGTCCGGCACCTACAGCCGTCCGCCGCGGGCCAGCAACGGCTGCGTCGTGCTGGCGAACGACGATCTGGACAAGGTCTCGCGCTACCTGCAGATCGGCGTGACGCCGGTGATCATCAGCGACCGCATCGACTGGCTGGACGAACAGACTCAAACCGAGCGCGCCGCGCTGCAGCAACAGATCGAGCAATGGCGCAGCGACTGGGCCAGCCTCGACACACAGGCCTACTTGCGCCACTATGCGCGCGACTTCGCCAGCGGGGGCGTGGACTACGCCGCTTGGGCGAAACAGAAACAACTGGTGAACAGCGGCAAGACCTGGATCAAGGTCGGCCTGTCCGACATCAGCATGTTCACCTACCCGAACCGCCCGGACCTGGTCGTGGTGAACTTCGAACAGGACTACAGCAGCAGCAACCTTTCCAACAGGATGAAGAAGCGCCAGTACTGGATGAAGCACGACGGCCGCTGGCAGATCATATATGAGGGCGCCGCATGATTAACCTGAAGAAGATTTTCGCCGCGCTGTTCGCGCTGTTGCTGTGCTGCGCGATGCAGCCGGCCCATTCCCAACCCAAGAACTTTCCAACCAAAGGCAAACAGACCATGATCAAACTGCACACCAACCACGGCGTCATCACCCTGCAACTGGACGCCGATAAGGCACCGCTCACCGTCGCGAACTTCATCGAATACGTGAACAGCGGGTTCTACGACGGCACGATCTTCCACCGCGTGATGGACAACTTCATGATCCAGGGCGGCGGTTTCGAGCCCGGCATGAAGCAGAAGCCGACCAATGCGCCGGTCAAGAACGAGGCCGCCAACGGCCTGAAGAACGAGAAGTACACGGTCGCGATGGCGCGCACCTCGGACCCGCACTCCGCCACCGCGCAATTCTTCATCAACGTGTCGAACAACGACTTCCTCGACCACCCGGGCCAGGACGGCTGGGGCTACTGCGTGTTCGGCAAGGTCGTCGAAGGCACGGAAGTGGTCGACGCGATCAAGAAGGTGAAGACCGGCAACAGCGGCTTCCACCAGAACGTGCCGAAGGAAGACGTCGTCATCACCAAGGCTGAAGTGGTCAAGCAATAACGAAACGGCGCTTAACGCGCCGTTTTCGATTCCGATGCCACATTCGTTATTCATCTCCGACCTGCACCTCGCCGCCGACCAACCGCGAGCCATGGAAGAGTTCCGCCACTTCGTCGCCGAGATCGCGCCGCAGGCGGAGGCGCTGTACATCCTCGGCGACCTGTTCGAATACTGGGCCGGCGACGACGACCTCGGCGACCCGTTCCACGCCGAGGTGGCCGGCGCGCTGGCCGGCCTCGCCCATCACCAGACCCTGGTCTACCTGCTGCGCGGCAACCGCGACCTGCTGATGGGCCAGCATCTCGCCGATGCCTGCCGGGCCACGCTGCTGGACGATCCGGCGCTGGTCGACCTGTACGGCACGCCGACGCTGCTGACCCACGGCGATACGCTGTGCACCGACGATATCGAATACCAGCGCTACCGCGCGATGGTGCACGACGAGGAGTTCCAGCGCCTGTTCCTGTCCAAGCCGCTGGACGAGCGCAAGGACTACATCGCCGGGCTGCGGCTGCGCAGCATGGTCGAGAAGGAGTCCAAGGACTGCGCGATCATGGACGTCAACGAGGATGCGGTCGAGGCGATGCTGCGAGAATTCCGGTATCCGCGGCTGATCCATGGACACACCCACCGTCCTTGCCGGCACGAGCATCTGGTGGACGGGCACCGCTGCGAACGCTGGGTGCTGGCGGACTGGTCCGGAGAAGGCTCCGCGCTGCGCGTGGACGCGATGGGCTGCAACGTGATCCTGTTCTCGCCCGGCTCGACCGACGGGCCGGCACTGCCGAAGACCGGCTTGCTCTGATCGAGTCTCAGCGCAGCTTGACGCCCTCGGCGGCGCACAGCTTCTCGCAAGGCCTGCCGTCGTGATCGCCATCCATCGGTTTCCCGCCGCAACGCGCGTAATAGCGCCTGGCCTCCGCGCAGGAAGTCATCATCGAGCACCGGGCCTTGCCGCATCCTGCCTCGTCCGCTGCGACGCCCGCCCTCGGCGGTGTGACAACAGACGACACGGCGGCCGGCGACGCGACGAATGATGCCGACGGATGCTGCTTGCGCCATTGCGACGGCTCGACGATGTCCTCGCCCGCCCACAGCCCGCGCCGCGCCTGCTGAGCCTCGCGCTGCAGCGCCATCAGTTCGCGATTGGAATGAAAGCGCGAATACTCCCAGGCCAGTCCGCGCCGCACCTGCTCGCGGTTCACATTGAGGCCGGCGACGCTGACCATCGCGACGATGCGGCCGTAATCGTCCACCGCACGACTCTCGACCTGCACCCGCTTGCCCATCGCCAGCTCGGCCAGCGACTTCTGCGCGGCCGTGCCGTAAGGTTGGGCTTTCTCGGGAGCATCGATCTCGGCAAGCCGCAGCTTGACCGGCTTGCCGCCGCGCGTAACCAGCAGCGTGTCGCCGTCCAGCACCGCGATCACCTCGGCGGTAAAAACTTGAGAGGGAGCATTCGCACCCTGCGCCGCCGTCGTCGCGAAGAGCGCGACTAACGACAGCAACAGGATACGGATCGGGTTCATGCGAGGAAGGTCTTGATGATCGCCAGACAGAGCAGCGCGTAACCGGCGGCAAGCAGGTCGTCGAACATCACGCCCAGCCCGCCGTGCCAGTTGCTGTCGAAATAGCGTATCGGCGGCGGTTTGACGATATCGAAGAAGCGGAACAACGCGAAGGCCAGCAGTCCCCATTCCCAGCCCGGCGGCGTGAAAAACAGCACCAGCAGCATCGCAACGATCTCGTCCCACACGATGCCGCCGTAGTCCGAGTCGCCCAGCGCCTTGCCGGTGATGTCGCACACCCATACGCCGATGGCGAACGCCCAGATCAGCAGCAGGATAAACATCGCGTCGGACAGGCGCGGCGCGAGGAACCAGTAGATCGGGAAGGCGACCAGTGTGCCGAACGTGCCCGGCGCCTTGCGCGCCAGCCCGCTGCCGAAACCGAACGACAGCAGATGCGCAGGGTGACTGAACAGGAAGCGCCAGCCCGGCTTGACGAGCAGATCAGCGGAAGTGGTCATAACCCTCGGTCTCGATATGGAGTGGATTACCGTTCGCATCCTGCACGATGCAGCCGCGTCCCGCAACGATTTTTCCGATACGCGTCAGCGGCAGGCCCAGCCGTTCCGCGATGGCGGGCACCTCGGCAGCGCGCGCCGCGGGCACGGTGAAACAAAGTTCGTAATCGTCGCCGCCGGCCAATGCGAGCCGCTGCTGCGAGCGCGAACGCAACACCTGCGACAGCGGCAGTGCATCGAGCATGATCTCCGCACCGGCGCCCGAGCATTCCAGGATATGGCCGAGATCCGCGAGCAGACCGTCCGACACGTCGATCGCGCTGTTCGCGACGCCGCGTAGCGCCAGCCCCAGTTCGATGCGCGGCTGCGGTCGGTGCAGATGCTCTGCACAGGCGGCAAGGTCGGATCCGGACAATGCGATGTGTCCCTGCAGATGCGCCAGCGCGAGTGCCGCATCGCCCAGCGTCCCGGACACCCACACGTCGTCGCCGGGCTGCGCACCGCTGCGGCGCAGCGCCTGCTGCGGCGGCACCTCGCCGAAGATCGTCACGCACAGATTCAACGGCCCGCGCGTGGTGTCGCCGCCGACCAGATCGACGCCATGCCGCTGCGCCAGCGCGAAGAAGCCCGCGCTGAACCGCTCCAGCCAGGCCTCGTCCGCCGCCGGCAGCGAGACCGCCAGCGTCGCCCAGCGCGGCATGGCGCCCATCGCCGCAAGGTCGGACAGATTCACTGCCAGCGTCTTGTGACCGAGCAGGAAGGGATCGACGTCGGGAAAGAAATGCGTGCCGGAAACCAGCATGTCGGTCGATACCGCCAGCACCATGCCCGCCGTCGGCTGCAGCAGCGCGGCGTCGTCGCCCACGCCCAGCACCGCCCCCGGCGTGGCGCGCGTGAAGTGGCGGCGGATCAGGTCGAATTCGGACATAAAAGCAGTCGTTGGCGGGTAGTCGCTAGTCGTAAGTTAAAAACTGCGAACCATCAACCCAGCTGGCGACTGAAAACTAACGTCTAGCCGGGTTGGCGGCGAACTCCACCGCACGCACTTGCGGCGCCAGCTTGTCGAGCACGCCGTTGACGTACTTGTGGCCGTCGGTGCCGCCGAAGGTCTTGGCCAGTTCGACCGCCTCGTTGATGACGACCTTGTAGGGCACTTCGATGCACTGCGACAGTTCGAACGCGCCGAGCAGCAGCACCGAGAACTCAACCGGACTGAGTTCGGACATCGGCCTGTCCAGGTGCGGAACCAGCAGCGCCTCGATGGACTCGTGCTGCGCCAACGCACCCTGCAGCAAACGGGAGAACATCGGCTTGTCGTAGCGGCCGAGGTTCTTCTCGCCCAGCGTGTGTTTCTCGATGTCGCCCGCGTCGCCGCCCGTTACGCGCCACTGGTAGATGCCCTGCAGCGCCAGTTCGCGCGCTCGGTGGCGCGGGCTAGCCGGCGCCTTCTTGATCTCGCCCTCGCTCATGCCAGCCCCCGCAGCAGGTTGACCATTTCGATCGCCACCTGCGCGGCCTCGCCGCCCTTGATGTGCATGCGCGCGATGGCTTGTTCGTCGGTGTCGGTAGTCAGGATCGCATTGGCGATCGGCGTGCGGGTGACCAGTTGCACGTCCCCGACGCAACGCGCCGATTCGTTCGACACCACCTCGAAGTGGTAGGTATCGCCGCGTATCACCGCGCCCAGTGCGATCAGCGCGTCGTATTCGCCGGTCTCGGCCATGCTCAGCAGTACCAGCGGGATCTCCAGCGCGCCCGGCACGGTCGCCAGCGTGATGTCGTCTTCGGCAACGCCGTGCTGCACCAGTTGCGCGCGGCACGCGCCCAGCAGGCCTTCGCACACTTCGGTGTTGAAGCGGCTCTGCACGATGCCGATGCGCATGCCCTTGCCGTCCAGATTCTTTTCGATTTCCTTCATTTCCATTTCTCCTTGGCAGGTCGGGCTTGAGCCCGACCTACATCTTTTCCTTGTTTTGACAGTAACGCACCACTTCCAGCCCGAAGCCGGTCATGCTCGGCATCTTGCGCGGGGTGGCGATGAGGCACATCTTGCCGACGTTGAGGTCGCGCAGGATCTGCGCGCCGATACCGTAATTGCGCGGATCCCATTGCGCCTGCTGCGTCTCCGGTTTCGCAGCGGCACGCGCCAGCAGGCTGGAGGAAGTCTCGTCATGGTGCATCATCACCAGCACGCCGGCAGGTGCCGAAGCGATGCGCTTCAGCGCATCGTGCACACTGGTGGAATTCGGATAGCTGACCTGTTCGAGGAAATCCATCACCGAAAGCGGCTCGTGCACGCGCACCAGCGTCTCGTTCTGCGGCTGGATGTCGCCCTTCACCAGCGCCAGATGCGTGCGCTGCGTGGTCTTGTCGGTATAGGTCACCAGGTCGAGCTCGCCGTAGGCGGTCTGCACCTTGCGGCGTGCGACGCGCTCGATCAGCGTCTCGTTGTGGATGCGGTATTCGATCAGGTCGGCGATAGTGCCTATCTTCAGACCGTGCTGTTTCGCGAACGGGATCAGGTCGGGCAGGCGCGCCATCTCGCCGTCGTCCTTCAGTATCTCGCAGATCACCGAGGCCGGCGTCAGCCCGGCCAGTTGCGCCAGGTCGCAGCCCGCCTCGGTGTGGCCGGCGCGCACCAGCACGCCGCCGTCCTTCGCGCGCAGCGGGAAGATGTGACCGGGCCGCACGATGTCGGCAGGTTTCGCATGCTTGTTCGCGGCGACCTGTATCGTGCGCGCGCGGTCAGCCGCCGAGATGCCGGTGGTCACCCCGGTCGCCGCCTCGATGGACATCGTGAAGTTGGTCGCCAGCGGCAGGCCGTTCTCGTTCACCATCAGCGGCAACTTGAGCTGGTCGCAATGCGACCCCGTCAGCGTCAGGCAGATCAGCCCGCGGCCGTGCTTGGCCATGAAGTTGACCATCTCCGGCGTGACGAATTCGGCAGCGAACACCAGATCGCCCTCGTTCTCGCGATCCTCCTCGTCCACCAGCACGACCATGCGCCCGGAGCGTATCTCTTCGATGATTTCCTGTATCGGTGCTACGTCGGTCATTTCGTTTATGCTTTCTCTGCGTTCATCATGCGCTCCACATAGCGCGCAATCAGGTCGATCTCCAGGTTCACCTTCGCCCCCGCCGTCAGTTCGTTCAGCATTGTCATCTTCAGCGTGTGCGGGATCAGGTTGATGCTGAATTGCGCCCCTTCCACTTCGTTGACGGTCAGGCTGACGCCGTTGACGGTGATCGAGCCTTTCATCGCAATGTATTTCGCCAGTGCCTGCGGCGCACGCAGCACCAGCTTCCAGCTCTCGCCGATGTCGTCGAACGACACCACGTCGCCCACGCCATCCACATGGCCGCTAACCAGATGGCCGCCGAGCCGGTCGGACAGGCGCAAGGCCTTTTCCAGATTGACACGCCGGCCTTGCGCATCCAGCCCGACGGTGCAATTCAACGTCTCGCGCGAGACATCGACCGTAAAGTCGTTGCCTTCAATCGCGACCACGGTCAGGCATACGCCGTTCACCGCGATGCTGTCGCCGAGTTGCACATCCTCCATCCCCAGCGCCTCGGTCGCCACGGTCAGGCGCAGGCCGCCTTCGCGATCCTGCGCGGATTTGATCACACCTACGTCTGCAATGATGCCGCTAAACATTCTTCACCCTCGCCATGATGCGCAGGTCGTTGCCGACCTGCCGCACATCCTGCCATTCGAGATCGACGCGCTGGTCCAGCGCGGTCAACTCGCCCAATGCCGCGATGCCGCGCGCCATGTCGCCCAGCAACTGCGGCGCGACGTACAGCAGCAACTCGTCCACCAATCCTGCCTTCAGCAGCGCGCCGTTCAGCGTGCTGCCCGCTTCGACCAGCACCTCGTTGATGCCGCGTCGCGCCAGATCCCGCAGCACAGCCTCCAGATCGACCTGCTCTGCCGCATCCGGCGATACGCAGACCGTCGCACCTCTCTGCTCCAGCGCGGCGATCTTCTGCGCATCCTGTGTCGCGGTATAGATCAACACTCCAGCACCCTGCAAGATGCGCGCCGATAACGGCGTTTGCAACTCGCTGTCCAGCACCACGCGCAACGGCTGACGTTCGACGGAAATGTCGCGCACGTTCAACTGCGCATCGTCCGCCAGCACCGTGCCGATGCCGGTCAGCACCGCGCAGGAACGCGCGCGCCAGTGCTGCACGTCCTGCCGCGCCGTAGCGCCGGTGATCCACTGGCTGACGCCGTTGGCCAGCGCAGTGCGCCCGTCCAGGCTCATGCCAATCTTACTGCGAACCCACGGCCTGCCGCGCGTCATGCGCGAACAAAAGCCGATGTTCAGTTCGCGCGCAGTGGCTTCCATCAGTCCGCATTCGACTTCGATTCCGGCGGCGCGCAACCTCGCGATGCCACTTCCCGCCACCAGCGGATTCGGGTCCTGCATCGCGACCACGACGCGCGCGACACCGGCATCAATCAGCGCATCGGCACAGGGAGGCGTGCGCCCGTGGTGGCTGCAAGGCTCCAGCGTCACGTAGGCCACAGCACCCCGCGCCGCATCGTTCGCTTCGCGCAACGCATGCACCTCGGCATGCGGCCCGCCGGCACGTTCGTGCCAGCCCTCGCCGACGACCGCACTGTTTTTCACCAGCACGCAACCGACGCGCGGATTCGGGCTGGTGGTATACAGGCCGCGCTCTGCCAGCCGCAGCGCCTGTGCCATCCAGCGACTGTCTGCGGCGTCCGGCATGGTCAGTTCTTCTTCGCCGCCGTTCGACGCGCCGGCGTCTTGCGCACCGCATCCACCGCATCGGCGAAATCGTCGACATCCTCGAAGCTCTTGTACACCGAGGCGAAGCGGATGTAGGCGACCTTGTCGAGCTTGAGCAGTTCTTTCATCACCATCTCGCCGATCTGGCGCGAGCCGATCTCGCGCTCGCCGAGCGCGAAGATCTTCTGCGTCACATGGTCTATCGCCGCGTCCACCAGCTCGGTCGGCACCGGACGCTTGTGCAGCGCGCGGGTAAAACTGGTGCGCAACTTGTCGGCGCTGAACTCGCTGCGGATGCCGTTCTGCTTGACCACCTGCGGCATGCGCAACTCAACCGTTTCGTAAGTGGTGAAACGCTTGTCGCAAGACAAACAACGGCGGCGGCGACGTATGCTGTCGCCTTCCTCGCTTTCGCGAGTGTCCACCACCTGGGTGTCTACGCCTTTACAGAAGGGGCATTTCATAATGAGAAACGGGAAACGGGAAACGGGAAACGCAAAACCCTCCCACCCTCCCGGCAGGGAGGGTCGCGCCACAGGCGCGGGGTGGGCATCCCGTTTCCCATTTCTCTCTTCCCAGCCTTAGGCTCCGTAAACCGGGAACTGCGCCGTCAGCTTCTTCACCTCGCCGACGACGCGCGCGATCACCGCGTCGTCGTTCGGCGCGTCCAGCACGTCGGCGATCAGATGGGCGAGCTTCTCGGCTTCGAGTTCCTTGAAACCGCGCGTAGTCATCGCCGGGCTGCCGATGCGGATGCCGGAGGTGACGAACGGCTTCTGCGGATCGTTCGGGATCGCGTTCTTGTTGACGGTGATATGCGCGCGGCCCAGTGCGGCTTCGGCATCCTTGCCGGTGATATGCTTGGCTTGCAGGTCGACCAGGAACACATGGCTGTCGGTGCGGCCGGAGACGATGCGCAAGCCGCGCTCCTGCAACACCTTCGACATCACGCGCGCATTCTCCACCACCTGAATCTGATAGGCCTTGAATTCCTTGCTGGCCGCTTCCTTGAACGCCACCGCCTTGCCGGCGATCACGTGCATCAGCGGGCCGCCCTGGATGCCGGGGAAGATCGCCGAATTCAGCGCCTTCTCGAATTCCGCCTTGGCCAGGATGATGCCGCCGCGCGGGCCGCGCAGCGTCTTGTGCGTGGTGCTGGTGACGAAGTCGGCGATGCCGACCGGGCTGGGGTATACGCCCGCAGCGACCAGTCCGGCATAGTGGGCCATGTCCACGAACAGATAGGCGCCGACGCTGTCGGCGATCTCGCGGAAGCGCTTCCAGTCGATCACCAGCGAATAGGCCGATGCGCCCGCGACGATCATCTTGGGCTTGTGTGCGGTAGCCAATGCCTGCACCTGGTCGTAATCGATCTCTTCCTTGTCGTTCAGACCATACTGGATGGCGTTATACAACTTGCCGCTGGCGTTGACCGACGCACCGTGGGTCAGGTGTCCGCCGTGCGCCAAGCTGAGGCCGAGGATGGTGTCGCCCGGCTTCAGCACGGCCATGTACACGGCCTGGTTCGCCTGCGAACCGGAGTTCGGCTGCACGTTCGCATATTCCGCGCCGAACAGCGCCTTGACGCGATCGATCGCCAGTTGCTCGACGACATCCACATACTCGCAGCCGCCGTAATAGCGCTTGCCCGGATAGCCTTCGGCATACTTGTTGGTCAACTGGCTGCCCTGCGCCTCCATCACGGCCGGGCTGGTGTAGTTTTCCGAGGCGATCAGCTCGATGTGATCTTCCTGACGGCGGTTCTCGCCCTGGATTGCGGCCCACAATTCCGGATCGACGGTAGCAACGGTATTTTTTCTGGAGAACATGGCGAATATTCCTAAAGATAATGAAATCGGAAAGGCGCGCATTCTATCATGCAGCCCATCGGCGACACATCACTCGCAACAGGATCGAAAACACACCGGCAACGGCATGTTGCAAAAATACCACACCGGCGCGACAAACCTTTGACAGCCCTTCTTGCGTTTCTATACAGTCCGCCTCTGTGAAAGCAGGGAGGTCTTGCTGACACTTTGTTGAGTTGTATAACGTTAATCAACTTTCTTTCAGAGGAAAAACACAATGAAGAAAATCGTTCTCTCGATCGCAGGCGTAATGGCTGCTGCGGCGTTCGCGCCGGAAGCTTCCGCTCTGCCGGCATTCGCACGTCAGACTGGCATGGCTTGTAACGCTTGCCACCAGCAACACTTCCCGGTCCTGAACGGCTTCGGTCGCGCATTCAAGGCCGCCGGCTACACCATGATGGGCGCGCAGGAAAAAGTGGAAGGCGAACACCTGTCCATCCCCGCAACCCTGAACGCAGCGTTCCTGTTCAAGTATCGTTACGTTAAGGACGGTGGTCGTGCTGGCGTCGTTGGCGCAGGTACAACTGCTGCTACAACTACTGCTAACGGCCAACACCAGCTGGGCGACGAGTTCAGCCTGTTCTTCGGCGGCCGCGTCGCTGAGAACATCGGCTTCCTGTTCGAAGGCAACACCGCTAACGTCGGTGGCGCTCTGGTTGCCGGTTTCAAGATGCCGGTGATTTTCGATCTGGGTTCCGCCAAGGTTGGCGTGATTCCGTTCACCACCGACGCTCTGGGCGTGCAGTACGGTTTCGAACTGTCCAGCACCGGCGCAATGCGAGCCAACCGCTGGTCCGAAATGCGTGCTGAAACCTCCGCAGTCCAGTACCTGGGCATGGACGGTGCAGCATCCGGTCTGGCATTCATCGCTCAGAACGACATGGGCTACATCAACGTGACCAAGTGGTCTCCGTCGTTCGCTCCGGGTTCTAACGGTCAGCAAGCAGCAACTCCGTCGACCGACTTCAAGAACAACTACATCCGTATCGCCGCTACTCCGACGATCGCTGACTGGGCGACCCACATCGCTTACGGCCAGGCATCCGGTTCCAGCTTCGCGAACATGGCTGGTGTTCAGCAAGAGACCCGCGGCTCGTTCTTCGACGTGCAAGCTCACGGCGAAGTCGGCGGCAAGGATCTGGGCGTGTACCTGACCCAAGGTAACGTGCCGGCAGCTAACGCTCTGGTTGCTAGCGCCTACCTTGCAGGTGCTCAGGCCAAGAAGGCATGGACCATCGGTGCCGACTACAGCGTGATCCCGCACACTCTGCACATCGGCGGCGCATTCCGTTCCGCTCGTAACGCAGCAGGTAACAAGGACGACTCCACCATGGTTCAGGCCATCTATGACCTGACCCAGAACGTCGCTCTGCACGCCTACTACACCAGCTACAGCGGCAACGTTGCTGGCACTGCTACGAAGACTGCAGGCCGCAGCAACCGCACCCTGCTGATGCTGGAAGCGTCCTGGTAAGTTGACGGAATCGAGGAGCATCGTTTGATGTGCTGAACGATATTCCAAGAAACTGCTGACTGATAAACAGGGGAGACCTCGGTCTCCCCTGTTTTTTTGCCCATAGAATCTGTAAACTCGCGCGGCCACGATCAACCGCATACTCACGCGACACGAATACTCATGAACAATTCCGAAAAACTGGCCAAGATAAACGAACTGCTCGACGGCCTCCCCTCATTCTCCTGCAAGCCCGGATGCGCCGATTGCTGCGGTCCGGTCGAACTTTCCCGCCTGGAATACAACCGTTGCGTGAAAGCCTCCGGACGCACCTCCGAAGAGATCAAGAAAAAGATGCAATCGAACCTGAAGCGCGGAGATTACCGCTGCCCGCTGCTGGACACCAAGACCAACCGCTGCAGCGTCTATGCGGTACGGCCGGCCGTCTGCCGCCTGTTCGGCATCGTCAGGGATGAGCCCATGCTGCGTTGCCCGCATGGCTACTCGCCGGACAGTTCCGTGATGCTGACACCGGAACAATCCAGAACCATCCTCAATATGGTGAACGAACTGGGCGAGTGACGCCGAACCTGACCCGCTGACGGATCGGGCAAATCTCCCCGGCCCTTGCGCCGCCCTCCCCGTTCGGCAAGAATGCGGCTCACATGAGCACGCTGACCATCGCCACCTACAACATCCACAAGGGCTTCTCGCACTTCAACCGCCGCGTCGTGCTGCACGGCTTGCGTGATCGGCTGCGCGAGCTGAATGCCGACATCGTGTTCCTGCAGGAAGTGCAGGGCGAACACCGCCACCACTCCAGGCGCCGCGACGATTACCCCGACGGGGCACAGCACGAATTCATCGCCGACTCGGTCTGGCCGCACCATGCCTACGGCAAGAACGCGGTGTACGAGGCCGGCCACCACGGTAATGCCATCCTCAGCCGCTTCCCCATCGTGCAATGCCAGAACAGGGATGTCTCGGCCCACCGCTTTGAGAGCCGCGGGCTGCTGCATTGCGAGATCGAACTGCCGGACGGGCTGCGCGTGCATTGCCTGTGCGCCCATTTCGGCCTGTTCGCCCGTGGCCGACGCGAGCAGACGCGCGCGCTGATCGCCCATGTGCGCGACAGCGTCCCACCCGATGCACCGCTGATCGTCGCAGGCGATTTCAACGACTGGCAGAACCAGATGAGCGCCACGCTGGCGCGCGAACTGGACGTACAGGACGTATTCCAACTGCATGCCGGCGCACCCGCGCGCAGCTATCCGGCGCGCCTGCCGATGTTCCGGCTGGACCGCATCTACGTGCGTGGCTTCGGCGTGGTGCACAGCGAAGTGCATGTCGGCGACGCATGGCAGCGGCTGTCCGACCACGCGGCGCTGTCTGCAAGGGTGACGCGGCGCGGCGGTGACGGCGCATGAACGGCGAACATCTGGTCGACGGGAATCGCCTGACACTGCTGCAGAACGGCACGGCCTATTTTCCGCGACTATGCGCCGACATCGACGCGGCGCGCCTCTCGGTCAACCTGGAAACCTACATCTATGCCGCGGACGGCAGCGGCCGCATGGTCGGCGAGGCCCTGCGGCGTGCCGCCGAACGCGGCGTCACGGTGCGCCTGTTGCTGGACGGCTTCGGTTCGGCGGAACTGCCGCAACACTGGGTGGACGAGTTGCGCGCCGCCGGCGTCGAAGTGCAGTGGTTCCGGCGCGCGGTCTCGCCGTTCACGCTGCAGCGCAGCCGCCGCCGCCGGCTTTATCGCCTGCACCGCAAGCTGGCGGTGATCGACGGCGAGATCGCCTTCGTCGGCGGCATCAACATCATCGACGACATCCCCGCACACTCGGGACTCGACGGACCGCGGCTGGATTATGCCGTGCGCGTTCAAGGGCCGCTGGCCGGCGAAGCGCATATGACGGCGCGCCGGCTGTGGAGCACGGTGTCCTGGGCGACCCTGCGCAGGCGCGGCAGGACGCTTGCCCGGTCTTCAGCCCGCCCGGCGCAAGACGCCGCCGTCTCGCTGTTGCTGCGCGACAACCTGCGCCACCGGCGCGACATCGAGCGCGCCTACCTGCGCGCGATCGTCGGTGCGCGCAGCGAGATCGTGATCGCCAATGCCTATTTCCTGCCGGGCCGCGCGTTCCGCCGCGCGCTGATCGCCGCCGCCGCCAGCGGCGTCCGCGTCGTGCTGCTGCTGCAGGGACGGGTGGAATACTGGGTACAGCATTACGCGACACAGGCGCTATACGACCGCCTGCTCGCCGCCGGCATCGAGATCTACGAATACCGCGCCAGCCTCCTGCACGCCAAGGTCGCCGTCGTGGATGGCGCATGGGCCACGGTCGGCTCGTCCAACATCGACCCGTTCAGCCTGCTGCTCGCGCGCGAGGCGAATCTGGTCGTGCGGGATGCCGGGTTCGCGCGGGAACTGCGCGACAGCCTCTACACCGAGATCGGCCGGCACGGACAACGCGTGGACCGCCGCGCAAGGAGCTTCTGGGCTCGCGCGCTGGCGCGCCTGAGCTACGGCCTGATCCGCCTGCTGGTAAGCCTGCTCGTCCTGCCGAAGAAACGGAACGAATAACCGCCGCCTCGCGGCGAATTTCATAATCCGCCGGATACAGTCGGTCGCACAAACCACATAACGCCCCGCCGCCCAACCGAGCGGGGGCGCCCGGACAAACCGGCTGCATTGTTGTATTTGCAACACACCCCTCTCCGCCGCATCCCCCGCCAAACATAGCTTTTCCGACCGGGCCCGTTTATTGCTGATGAATCCACGTTCATTCAAATGGAGTCAGCACATGCATACCGATCTCGAAACCATTCTTTCAGGGCTGCAGGACGGCAGCGTCGTCCCCTATCTCGGCGCGGGCGCGCTGAACGGGGTGATCGACCCGGCCACCGGCAGCGCCATCCCCGCCGACAGCGACAGCCTGATCCTCGCGATGAACAACGGCCAGCCGATGGCGCCGAAGCTGATGTACGAATTCCCGCGCGCGGCGATGAACGTGGAACTGAAGCGCGGCCGCTCGGCGGTGAACAAGTTCCTCGACAAGACCTATCGCGACACGCAATGGAGCACTTCCACGCTGCACGCCTGGCTGGCACAGCAGAAGCTGCCCTATGTCATCGACGCCAACCGCGACACGCAATTGCAGAAGCAATACGCCACCACGCCGCACACGCTGATCGTCGGCATCGCGCGCATGTCCGGCAAGGATTTCCGTTTCCGCATCTTCAACTACGACGGCATGGCTTATTCGGCCGTCGAGCAGGAGGCCGTCGATACCAGCCTGCCCATCCTGTTCAAGCCGCTGGGCACGCCGCTGCCGGAATCGAACTACATCGCGTCGGATGCCGACTTCGTCGATTACATCACCGAGCTGATGGGCGGCTTCGCCATCCCCTCTTTCGTCAAACGCCTGCGCCAGAACAAGCGCTACCTGCTGATCGGCCAGCGCCTGAACCGCGACACCGACCGCATGGTGTTCTCCGACATCATCTTCGGCTCGGGCAAGCCCGCCGGCTGGGCGCTGATTCCGCATCCGACCGACAAGGAGAAACGCTATCTGGAGAAGCTGGGCATCGAAATCGTGAATGCGGACGTGGCGGACTTCCTTGCTGCCGCGCAGAATTGGAACGGCACGTTGGAGACGGCATGACGCATCCTGCGACCGCCCCTCACCCCAACCCTCTCCCGCCTGCGGGCGAGGGGGCAAACGAATCGCTACGCGATAAGAAACCCATATTCGACGAAGGCCGTCATGCACTGGGCGTGGCGGAGATGGACGACACCCATCGCGAATTCATCTCGCAAGTGGCCGCCCTCATCGCGGCCAGCCCGGCGGAGTTTCCCGCGCTGTTCCAGACGCTGGTCAACCATACGCGCGCGCACTTCACCGCGGAAGGGCTGTTGATGCGCGCCTCCAGATACAAAGGCCTGCCGGAACACGAGAGCGAACACCATCGCGTGCTGGGCGAATTGCTGCAACTCAACCGCAGCCTCAAACGTGGCCACTTGCCGCTGGTGCGCGCCTATGTAAAGGAAGGCCTGATGGATTGGTTCGACACGCATGTCGCGATGATGGATGCCGCACTGGCGATGCATTTGAAGAAAAGCCTCCCGCCTTTGTCGTAAATGCGACAAGCGCCCCCTGCCGTTCCGTTCCATACACAGGAGTTGAGCGGAAAAAAATAAATTCTCCTTTCCGAACATTGCGTTGCAATTTCCGCACCGGCTGGCACACAGCTTGCACATAACCAGGCATGACCAACATGAATCAGGAGACCAGCATGATCAACCTCACCCCCAACGCAATCTCCGCCGTGGAGAAATTCATCAAGGGCGCTGACACGCCCGTGGCCGGACTGCGCATCGCCATCTCCGGCGGCGGCTGCTCCGGCTTCCAGTACGGTATGTCGCTGGAAGAAGCCAGGAACGAAGACGACACCGTACTGGAATACGGCGCAGTCACGTTGCTGGTCGATCCGCTCTCCGCACCGTTGCTTGAAGGCGTGACCGTCGATTTCGTCGACAGCCTGAATGGCAGCGGCTTCAAGTTCGAAAACCCGAACGCCAGTTCCAGCTGCGCGTGCGGTTCCTCTTTCTCTGCCTAAGGAGCATCGCCATGTGGGACTACTCGGACAAAGTTAAAGAACACTTCTTTCAACCGCGCAATGCCGGCGTGCTGGAAGGCGCGAACGGCGTGGGTGATGTCGGCTCGATCTCCTGCGGCGACGCGCTGCGCCTGATGCTCAAGGTGGAGCCGGAGACCGACATCATCCTCGACGCGCATTTCCAGACCTTCGGCTGCGGCTCGGCGATCGCGTCTTCCTCCGCGCTGACCGAGATGATCAAGGGCAAGACGCTGGATGAAGCATTGAAGGTCAGCAATCAGGACATCGCCGACTACCTCGACGGCTTGCCGCCGGAGAAGATGCACTGCTCAGTGATGGGACGCGAGGCGCTGCAGGCCGCCGTCGCCAACTATCGCGGCGAAGAGTGGAGCGACGATCATGAGGAAGGCGCACTGATTTGCAAGTGTTTCGCCATCGACGCGGTGATGATCGAAGACACCATCCGCGCGAACAACCTCAGCTCGGTGCAGGACGTGACCAACTACACCAAGGCCGGCGGCGGCTGCTCGTCCTGCCACGAAGGCATCGAAGAGATCCTGGTGAAGGTGATGTCCGAACGCGGCGAGAGCTTCAAGCCCGGCACTCCGTCGCAGGAAGAGGCCAAGCCTGCCGGCATGACCAACCTGCAACGCATCCGCAAGATCGAGGCGGTGCTGGAGTCCGTACGCCCGCAACTCAAGCGCGACGGCGGCGACATCGAGTTGCTGGACGTGGACGGCAAGACCATCTACGTCAGCATGACCGGCGCCTGCGCGGGTTGCCAGATGGAGGCGCTGACGCTGCAGGGCATCCAGCAGAAGCTGATGGAAGAGCTGAAAGAGTTCATCAAGATCGTGCCGACCAAGGCCGGGGCGCTGAGCCGGGCGAGCTGCCACGTTTGAACGATAGCTACGAGAGAAGGATACAGAAATGACCGGCATCTATTTCGACAACAACGCGACCACAAGGGTGGACCCCGCCGTGGTGGAAGCCATGCTGCCGTACTTCACCGAGCAGTTCGGCAACCCTTCGTCGATGCACAGCTTCGGCAACAAGGTCGGGCTCGCGATCAAGAAGGCGCGCATGCAGGTGCAGGAACTGCTCGGTGCGGAACACGACTCCGAGATCATCTTCACGTCCTGCGGCACCGAGTCGGATTCCACCGCGATCCTCTCCGCACTGAAGGCGCAGCCCGAGCGCAAGGAAATCATCACCACCACCGTCGAGCATCCGGCCATCCTCACGCTGTGCGCCTGGCTGGAGAAGGACGGCTACAAGGTGCATTACCTCAAGGTGGACGGCAAAGGCCGCCTCGATCTGGACGAATACAGGAAGCTGCTGAGCAACCAGACCGCCGTGGTGTCGGTGATGTGGGCCAACAACGAGACCGGCACCTTCTTCCCGGTGGTCGAGATGGCCGAGCTAGCGCACGCAGCCGGTGCGATGTTCCACACCGACGCGGTGCAGGCCGTGGGCAAGGTGCCGTTGAATCTGAAGGACACGAAGATCGACATGCTGTCGGTGTCCGGCCACAAGCTGCACGCGCCCAAGGGCGTGGGCGTACTGTACCTGAAGCGCGGCGTGCGCTTCCGTCCGCTGCTGCGCGGCGGCCATCAGGAACGCGGCCGCCGTGCGGGGACCGAGAACACCACGTCCATCGTGGGTCTGGGCAAGGCCGCCGAGATGGCGATGGAGGCGATGGCCTACGAGAACACCGAGGTCGCGCGTCTGCGCGACAAGCTGGAAGCGGGCATCCTCGCGAAAGTGCCGCGCTCCTTCGTCACCGGCGACCCGAGCAATCGTTTACCCAACACCAGCAACATCGCGTTCGAGTTCATCGAGGGCGAGGCGATTTTGCTGCTGCTGAACAAGTTCGGCATCGCCGCGAGTTCGGGTTCCGCCTGCACCTCGGGTTCGCTGGAGCCGTCTCACGTGATGCGCGCGATGGGCATCCCCTACACCGCCGCGCACGGCACGGTGCGGTTCTCGCTGTCGCGCTACAGCACCGATGCCGAAGTGGATCGCGTGATCGCCGTTGTGCCCGAGATCATCGCGCAACTGCGCAAGCTGTCGCCGTACTGGGAAGGCGACGGTCCCGCGTCAGAACCGGAGAAGGCGTTCGCGCCGACCTACGCATAAGGCCGACACCATGTCCCGCACCATCATCATCGACGACACCACCCTGCGCGACGGCGAACAGACCGCCGGGGTGGCGTTCACGCTGGATGAGAAGCTGGACATCGCGCACCAGCTGGATGCGCTGGGCGTGCCGGAGCTGGAAGTTGGCATCCCGGCGATGGGCGACGAGGAACGCGACAGCATCAACGCCGTCGCCTCGCTCGGGCTGAAGGCGAAGCTGGTCGTATGGAACCGCATGTGCCTGGATGATCTCAAGGCCTGCGAGCAGGTCGATGTGCAGATGATGGACCTGTCCATCCCGGTGTCGGACATCCACCTGAAGAAGAAACTCGGGCGCGACCGCCAGTGGGTGCTCGACACCATCCACGACATCGTGCCGCGCGCCTTTCACTTCGGGCGCGACATCATCGTCGGCTGCGAGGACGCCTCGCGCGCCGATCCGGAATTCATGCTGCAAGTGGCCGAGGCCGCGCAGGATGCCGGCGCGCAGCGCATCCGCTTCGCCGACACCCTGGGCGTGATGGAGCCGTTCGGCGTGCACAAGGCCATCGCCGCATTACGCGCCGCCTGCGATCTGGAGATCGAGATGCACGCGCACGACGATCTCGGCCTCGCCACCGCCAACAGTCTCGCCGCCGCCGTAGCAGGTGCGACGCATATAAACACCACGGTGAACGGCTTGGGCGAGCGCGCGGGCAATGCGCCACTGGAAGAAGTCGCGCTCGGGTTGAAGAAACTCTACGGTATGGACACCGGCATCGACCTCACGCACTTCACCGACTTGTCGAAGCTGGTTGCAAGCGCATCGGGCCGCCCCGTGTCCTGGCAGAAGAGCGTGGTCGGCGAAGGCGTATTCACGCATGAGGCGGGCATCCATGTCGACGGCCTGCTGAAGGACCCGGACACCTATCAGGGCTTCGACCCAGTCGAGGTCGGCCGCCGCCACAAGCTGGTGGTCGGCAAGCATTCCGGCGCACACGGCATCATCGCCGCCTACGCCACGATGGGCTTGCAATTGAGCCAGGCCGAAGCGCGCGCGCTGCTGCCGGATATCCGCAGCTTCGCCGAGCGCGCGAAGCGCTCCCCGGCGGATCAGGAATTGCTGTTCCTTTACCAGCGTTACATCGGGCGCAGCCAGCCCGGCGCGGCGCACTAGGAGATGAACATGTCGCTAGACGCACACCCTCTCCCCACCCCCTCTCCCTTGCAGGGCGAGGGGCTATTGAATCCCTCTCCCGCGCGCGGGAGAGGGTGCCCCGAAGGGGCGGGAGAGGGTTTGGTTCAGCGCGCCGAAAAGGTGAGTCTGCTCCGCCTCTTGCGCGAAGACATAAGCTGTGTGTTCCAGCGCGACCCCGCCGCGCGCTCGCGCTTCGAAGTGCTGACCACCTATCCCGGCGTGCACGCGATCCTGATGCAGCGCATCGCGCACCGGCTGTGGAAGTTCGGCCTGCGTTACATCGCCCGCCTCATTTCATGGTTCGCGCGCCTGCTGACCAACATCGACATCCATCCGGGCGCGACCATAGGCCGGCGCTTCTTCATCGACCACGGTGCGGGCGTGGTGATAGGCGAGACTGCAGAGATCGGCGACGACGTGACGCTGTATCACGGCGTCACGCTGGGCGGCACGACATGGAACAAGGGCAAGCGCCATCCGACCCTGGGCGACGGTGTCGTGGTCGGCGCGGGCGCGAAGATACTGGGCGCGATCACGCTGGGTGAACAGGTGCGCGTCGGCGCGAATTCGGTGGTGGTGAAGGATGTCCCGTCGCACCGCACCGTGATCGGCATCCCCGGCAGGATCGTGCTGCGCACCGAAGAAGCGGATGCGAACAATATCTACGGCATCAACCTCGACCATCACCTGATCCCCGACCCGGTCGGTCGCGCGATCGCCTGCCTGATGGAACGCATCGAGGTGCTGGAAGGGCAGTTGAACAAGCGCGGCGAAGCGGGGGAGGGCCAATGCCACACCTGCGATGCGGACGACTTATGCGGCACGGAAGTGGCGCGTGCTGTCAGGTCGGGTGTTTCAGAAATTCGTTCAGCGGGATGAAGCGCAAGGAGCCGCGGAGCGAACGACGAGACATATCGATTTGATAGGCGAGGAATGAGCGAGCATGCGACACGGCGGTTCGCCCGATTAACGAACTTATGGAATGCCTGATGATGGACCTGCTGGATTTCGACCATACCGAGTTGTATTTCGATGAACCGCTGGCGCTGGATGTGTCGCGATTGCTTGCGGATGCCGCGGACGCCTACGGCAGCGACGAGGCGGAGAGCCTGCTGCTGCGCGCCAACCTGATGGCGCCGCAACACCTGGTCGTGCTGGTCGCGCTGTATCGCTACTACTTCTACCAGCATCGCCTCGACGACGCGCTGCTGGTGGCCGAGAGCGCGCTGGCCGTGGTCGGTCGGCGGCTGGAGTTCCCCGACACCTGGGTGTACCTGCGCGAGGCCAACGTCGGCGCGGGCGTGATGCGCTCGATGGGGCTGGTGCGTTTCTACCTGATGGTGCTCAAGGCCGCGGGCTACATCAACCTTCGCCTCGGTCATCTCGAAACCGGAAAGGCGATGCTGGAAAAACTGGTGCAACTGGACAGCCACGACCGCATCGGCGGCAAGGCGCTGCTGGAAGTGCTGCATCACACGATGAACGAAGACGACCTGCAAAGGAGAGCATGATGGACGACCTGACCCTGGACGAAGCGATGGAGGAGCTGGTCTCCGCCGAGGATTTCCTGAACTATTTCGGCATCGAATTCGATCCTTCGGTGGTGCATGTGAACCGCCTGCATATCCTGCAGCGCTATCACAACTATCTCGCCAAAACGACCCTGCCCGACGTGGAGGCCGCGCGCCGCGTGATCTACGCGACGCTGTTGCAGCAGTCATACCAGGATTTCGTGAAGTCCGACGCGCTGACCGAGAAGGTATTCAAGGTGTTCCACATGCACGAGCCGCAAACGAAGTTCGTGCCGGTCAGCTCGATCACGGTGAACAAGTCTGCGTGATGCAGGGGACGATCCATGCTGCCTAAATACGAATTCGGCGACGAGGTCCGCATCATCCGCAACGTGCGCAATGACGGCACTTATCCGGGCGTGCCCACCGGCATGCTGCTGATCCGTCGCGGCAGCACCGGCTTCGTCATCAACGTCGGCACCTTCCTGCAAGACCAGCTGATCTACACCGTGAACTTCCTCGACCAGGACAAGATCGTCGGCTTCCGCGAAGATGAGCTGATCGCCATAGACGAGCCGTGGACGCCCAGCAAATACGAGAGCCGCGAGAAGGTGCGCAGCAAGGTGACGCTGGCCGTGCGCGGCGAAGTTCGCGCCGCGCCGGGGATGGAGGGCGAGATACTGAAGGTGCTGCGCGACGAAACGGGCGGTGTGCAATACCAGGTCATCTTCCACGATCATGTGCTGCAAGTGCCGGAGTCGGCGCTGGAGGCGGTGCATGTCTACGACGACGAGGAGAAGGAACATGCCTGAAGTTATCGACAGCGGTGTCGCCTACCTCGCGCTCAAGGCTGCGCAAAAACTCTACGGCAAGATCCCGGATGCGCTGCAACCCTCCGAGTTCGAACGCGTGCAGAACATGGCGCAGCAGCAGCACGAACTCGAAACGCGCGTGCTGGCCGCGCCCGAGGCGCGCGATGCGATGGTGCCGCCCGCCACGCTGCAGGCCGCGATGCAGGAGATACGAGGACGCTATCCAAACGAGGACGACTTCGCCGACGACCTCGCGCGCAACGGCCTCGACGAAACCGGTTTCGCCGAAGCACTGGAACGCGAACTCAAGGTCGAAGCCGTGCTGGAAAAAGTCGCCACGCGCGCGGCCAACGTCAGCGACATCGATGTCGAACTGTATTACCAGTACCACCCCGACCAGTTCCGCCGTCCCGAAACGCGGCTGGTGCGCCATATCCTCGTCACCGTCAACGACAGCATCCCCGAGAACACCCGCGAAGCTGCACGCCAGCGCATCGCCGATATCGCCGTGCGTTTGCAGAAGGAGCCGGGCCGCTTCGAGGAACAGGCGCTCAAACACTCCGAATGCCCTACCGCGCTGGACGGCGGCAAACTCGGCGACTTGCCGCGCGGCAAACTCTTCCCGGAACTGGACAAGGCCCTATTCGAATTGAACGCCGGCGAAGTCAGCGGCGTGCTGGAATCCGAACTCGGCTTCCACGTCCTGCGCTGCGACGCGATCACCGAAGCCAACGTATTGAGCATGTCCGAGGCGAAGCCGCATATCCGCAAACTGCTGGAACAGAAACGCAAACGTGTCTGTCAGCAGGCCTGGGTGAAGCAGGTGATGGAAGGGAAAAATTCGTAGAGCGCTTTTGCTTTTGTAGGTTGGGTGGAGCGAAGCGATACCCAACAGGCAAACGTCAACAACGATGGGTATCGCTGCGCTCCACCCATCCTACTGCGCTTGCAGCGAATTCTATGTTCGTAGCGTACCGATGTTTTCGCGCAGATCATGTATGGCTGCCTTTAGCACTTGCAGGCAAATCTTTGCCGTATGTTCTCTGGGAGCAAAACCGGAAGCCATTTGCTCAAATGGGTGGATGTAGTTCCGAAAATCGCGCAGAGAGTGGCTGAACTTATAGGTGTCGTGTTTGAGTAATGCTAATTCCTTCGCTACATCAATAAAACTGCTAAGACTCCAATCTTGAAAATTCTTTACCTTTCCCGCCCCGTCCTTTGGAGAGGCCTTAGCCGAATTGAAGTGTTTAGGGTGTTGAACGGCCAAGCCGAGAAGAATTCCCTCAAGAGTACTTCCGGCTAGAAGTATTACCGCGAGTGGCGCGGAAGCAGAAAAACATTTCTCAATTTCCTTAATCCTGTGCTCCAGAACGGTGGCGACTGGCCCCTCAAGTCCTAATCCTTGCATGGTTACGTTAGCAAACTCGCGGTTAAGAAAGTGGTTCTCCTGATCTGGCACCTCATCTATTTCGACTTTGTCGAGGCGCTTAAACAGTATCTCCGCTCCATCGCGAATTACTCGCCATTTGTCAAAGGCAAGATAGCGATTAAATTCTTTTAGGTGTGCGTCCAACTCTTGAACGCGGCCTACAAAATTAATTGGAGCAAAGACGCTCCTGATGCACTCGTCTAGAGTCGGGGTCCCGTTTATTTTGGCGAGGCGCTCGTCAGTAAATACCCAGCGAGAAGGAAAGCCCTGCCCATACGAGTCCTTAAAGCCAAGTTGATTAAAGAACTGAACAAGCTTTGGTCCAGACCGATACTCGGTCTGCTCATTTATCATGTTTCTAAGGCTTTCAAGCGTCTTTTGGGAAAGATTCATGTCTCTACCGATCGATTTCGCGCACATAAGGCTTCAATGTACCGGAGTCGAGTTGCTTTGACTATCCGTGCAGATTCTACGATTTGCCTGCCAGTTTAATCAGTGCCTGAGCCTGCCCCTCGCATAACCTGCGAGTGTTCGTATCCAGCGCCTTCAGCCATTCCCCGGGTATCTCTTCCAGCCCATACAGCGCCCCCGCCAGCATGCCCGCGATCGCGCCGGTGGTATCGGCGTCGCCGCCGCGGTTGACCACGTCGATCAGACAGTCGCGGAAGTCGTCGGTGTCGAAGAAGCTCTGGAACACCGCCTGCAGCGTGTCGGCGACATAGCCGCTGGGATTTTGGCTTTGTCTCACGGCGCGGAATTTGAATTCGGGATGGCGCACGGCGAGCGGGTGGGCGTGTCGGTGCAGCAGGTCGTTTTTGGTCGCGCCCTGCAATGCGTCCTGCACCATGAGCACCAGCGTTTCGCAGGCGGCGTCGGACAGCGCGCAGTGATGGGTGACATGCGCCTGTGCGCGGCAGGCGGCGCGCACGGCGTCTTCGCTCTGGCCCAAGGTGACGAGCGCGACCGGCAGCACGCGCATCGCCGCGCCGTTGCCTGCGTCGTGGTCGGAGTATGGCGCGTGCGGTTCGCCGGTCTTGCGAAATTGCAGGAGGTTGCGCCGCACGGTGTTGCCGATGTCCACCGGCTTGGCGCGCATCCAGGCGTCGAAGGCTTGTGCGGCGGCGAGCGCATCGACCCTGCCCTGCGCGCGAATGGACTCGCCGAGTGCCAGCGCCATCGTGGTGTCGTCGGTGACCTGGCCGGGCTTGAGATGCAGCCAGCCGCCGCCGCGCAGGGTGTCATGAATCCCATATTGCGCCGCGATCTCGCGCGGCGTCATGAATTCCACCGTGGAGCCCAGCGCATCGCCGATGGCGAGGCCGAGGTAGGAGGCGATGGCACGGTTGGTGGTCATGGGTGTTTTGTAGGGGCGCGATTCATCGCGCCCGTTTTTCGATGGAGTGTCAGGGCGCGAAGAATCGCGCCCCTACGGGAGGTCATTCTTCCGGCCCGAAACACTTCGGATAGTCCACGCACACTTCGCAGCTCGGCGCGCGGCAGGCATTGATGCCTTCCTTTTCGCACAATTGCTTGTAGAGGAATTTCTTCCACTTCATGTCGTGCACGTTCTTTGCCGCGAGCGTGGGGAAGTTCTGCGTCATCAGGCAGCTGAGATACTCGCGCGACCACAGGCCGAGGTCCTGCCACAGGTGGTCGCTGGCCATGCAGGCGGCGGTGACGATCTCGGCCATCCACAGTTCGGACATGTTCCGGTGGGCGCGGTGTTCGAGCAGCAGCGCGAGCACGTCGTCGCGTTCCAGCGCGCGCGGATCGGCGACAGGATCGGCATGGCGCAGGACCAGCCGCATCCCGGGATAGTGGTGCGAAAGCAGCGCGGCGAACGCAGCCTCGCCCAACCCCAGCCCCGGCGGCAGCGCGCCGATGCCGCCCATCTGGCCGGAGATCATCTGCGCGAACAATTCGTCGTTGGGCAACCCCGCCGCATGCGCCATCAGTTCCGCATACAGGCCGGAGTGGTGATCCTCGCGCGACTTCTGCGGCAGCATGGTCTCGGTCAGCATGGTGCCTCCGGTCAGCCCCGCACCACGATATCGCCGCCCAGCACTTGCGCCTGGCAGGCGAGGCGGTGGTCGCGTCCGGCCATGTTCTCCTGCAGCACCTTGTCTTCCAGCACCGAGCGTTCGCTCATGTGCTCCATGCCGCTGATGATCTTGACCATGCAGGTGCCGCATTCGCCCTCGCGGCAGCCGTAGGTGATGCCGGCGCCGATCTTCTCGGAGATTTCGATCAGGCGCGTGCCGGCCGGCACGCTGACGGTGATGCCGAGTTTTTCGAAGGTGACGTTGGACTTAGGCATGATCGTTCTCCAGAGTTAAATAGGGCTGTTCTCGTTCGCTTCCTCTCCCGCTTGCGGGAGAGGATTGAGGAGAGGGGCCTCCGGTGTGGGACATGGCTCTGAGCGATGGCAGACCGGGCAGGGTTCTGCTTTCGGGTGCGAGTCGTTGAGGCCTATCCATGCATGCACCGCTTCGGCATCGAACCCGGCGCGGAATACGCCGTCCACTTCCATCAGCGGACGGCGGATCAACAGCGGATCGGCCAGCATCATGTTCAGCGCCTCGGTCTCGCCGAATGCCGCCGGTTTGACTTCTCCGGACTTCACGCGCGGCGATGCGGGGTTGAACCATTGCGCGACCGGCAGTTCGCCGAAGAAGGCGCGCAATCTTTCCGCGGTCCATTTTTCGGTCAGCAGGTTCTTCGCCAGCACGGTGTGGCCGGATGCCGCGAGCCACACCTTCTGTTTCGTGTTGTTGCCGCAGCCGGGCTTTTCGTAGAAGTGGATCGTTGCCATGATCTCTCTCCTCAGGCGGCCAGCGGGATGCCGGTGAGCGAGCCGGGCGGGTTCAGCGGCTCGCCGTCCTCGTTCAGGATCGCGCCTTCTATCGGGCAGATGGCCGCGCACTGCGGCGTTTCGAAATCGCCCGCGCACTCGGTGCACTTGTTCGCGTCGATCAGGAAATGCGGCTTCGCCTCGAAGATCGCCTTGCTCGGGCATAGCGGTTCGCAGGCGCAGCAGTTGGTGCAGGATTCGATGATTTCGAGTGCCATATTTGTATCCTTTACTATGCCGTTCGGCCTGAGGTATCGAAGGGCGAATGGATTTCCATGTTCATCTGTTCGTGGTTCGATACCTCACCACGAACGGGCTGCTAAGCCGCCTTTTGCTGCGCGCCCGGCTTCGCTTCCAGCTTCCCCGCCGCGCGCATCTCTTCGTACACCGCGAGCACCGCGTCCTCGATGGGCTCCATCGCGTGTTCGCCGTTGGGCTGGATGCCGGCGGCTTCCAGCGGGCCCCAGGGTTCGTAGCCGACCTTGCTGCACAGCACCGCCTCGCAGCCCGCGAGTTCGCGGATGGTCACGTCCAGCGCGCTCTCGCCGTCGCCGCAGGTGTCGCCGCCCTCGCAATACGGAATCGTGCGGCGATGGCCGATGAAGCGTACGCCGGAGGGCGAGGCTTCGTAGATCAGGAACTCGCTGGCGTGACCGAAGTGTTCGTTGATCACGCCGCCGCCCTTGGTGGCGACCGCCATCAGCACGGGACGGGTCGCTTCCTTCTTGATGCCTTCGATGCTGACGAGCTGTGCCTTGCTCTCCTTCGCGAGGCGCTTGCTCTCCATTTCTTCGTTGATCGCCGCATGCACCTCGGCGCGCATCTTCATCGCCTCGGCATAGTCGATGTCCATCGCCTCGATCTTGTCGAGGGTGAATTCCGCGCCGCGGTCCTCGCCCAGCAGGCCCACCGCGTCGGCGCGGCACTGGCGGCAGTGCCGCATCATGTTCATGTCGCCGGCGCAGGCATCCTGCAGGGTTTGCAGTTCTTCGTTGGTCGGGCCGCGCTGGCCGGTGAGGCCGTAGTAGGTACCGTGCTCGGCTTCGGAGATCAGCGGCATCACGTTGTGCAGGAAGGCGCCCTTGGCCTTGACGATCTTGGATACTTCTTCCAGGTGCTTGTCGTTCACGCCGGGGATCAGCACCGAGTTCACCTTCACCAGCACGCCCTTGGCGACCAGCATCTCAAGGCCTTTCTGCTGCTGGGAGATCAGGATCTCGGCGGCCTCGCGGCCCTTGATGCGTTTGTTGTTCCAGAAGATCCACGGATAGATCTTCGCACCCACGTCCGGGTCCACGCAGTTGATGGTGATGGTCACGTGGTCGATGTTGTACTTGCACATCTCCTCGATGTTCTCCGGCAAGGCCAGGCCGTTGGTCGAGACGCACAGCTTGATGTCGGGTGCCTGCTCGGACAGTTTGCGGAAGGTTTCGAAGGTGCGTGCCGGATTCGCCAGCGCATCACCGGGGCCGGCGATGCCCAGCACCGTCATCTGCGGGATGGTCGCCGCGACGGCCAGTACCTTCTTCACCGCCTGTTCCGGCTTCAGCACCTCGGACACCACGCCGGGGCGCGACTCGTTCGAGCAGTCGTATTTGCGGTTGCAGTAGTTGCACTGGATGTTGCAGGCCGGTGCGACCGCCACATGCATGCGCGCAAAGTAATGGTGCGCCTCCTCGGAATAGCAGGGATGGTTCTTCACCTTGTCGCGGATGTGATCCGGCAGGTGGTTCATCTGGTCGTCGGTGGAACCGCACGATCCGGCGGAGCACCCGCCTGGTTTGGAAATTGCGCGTAGCGCATCGTTCGCACCCTCTCCTGCTTGCGGGAGAAAACCAGCGACTTGCCCGCTTGCGGGCTTAGTCGAATGGCTAGTTTTTTCACCCAAAGAGTTGGGGAGAGGGCTTCCACTTCCATTGTTGATGACGGGCAACTGCACGGTCTGCTCCTTGGCGGTCGGTTGTCTGTGATTCGGCAATTGGGATTCAGCAAATGGCGTGCCCGGCGGGGAGTGTGCCGCTAAGTCATTGTTTGGCCGAAAGATTGAATGGACGGTAAAAGGGGCATGTCTCGAAGGGTACAAGACAGCTGCGCATTGTTGTGGCAAAGGCGACAAATTCCGCTGAAACGTTCGAATTATCTGGATACTTGGCATATTGTTTTTGGATGAGGCTTAGGTTAGGGTGCGCCAGTTTTGGATGCGGCACCCATGCAAACTGTTTGGCGACCTCTTTAGGTCATTGATATTCGGAGATTGAGCATGCGAAATTCGTTGTCTGTTCTTCTGGCAGTCATCCTGTTCACGTTGCAAATGGACGGGAGAGCATATGCGGAGGAAATCGGTTCCTACTCGCCGCCGGAAGAAAGGACCACCCAGGCGCCTCCCGAGCTCAAGCTCAAGAATACGGCGGCGGGAGGGCAATCGCTCCGGCTTGATCCTCCGTCCGACATGGAAATCCAGTCCCTCAAAGAAAACAATTCCGGGCAGAAGGGCACCGAGGAAAAATCGCTTCAGATCGGTTTCGGCCGGACGGTGCCTGCCGCGATAGCCGATGCCGTTGCGCCGCAATTGCTTAACTGGCAGCCGCTCGCAACTGGAGGCATGGCCGCCCAGTTCACCATCACCTCACCGGGTGCGGCAGCTTTGAGACTTGCCCTTGCGGTCAGGAAGATACCCCAAGGTGCTGAAGCGCGATTCACCGGTTCGGCAAATCCCAACGACGTATTGGGACCGGTTGCTTCCGCGCAGATGCTCAAGGATGCTGTTTATTGGAGCCCGATGGTGGAAGGAGATTCCGCCACGGTGGAAATCTCCCTGCCTCCCGGCGCCGTTCCCGCCGACCTCGATTTCACCCTGGTCAATATTTCCCACGCACTCAGTTCCCCGGTCAAGCTCAATATGAACGCATTGCAGTTGAAGGCATTGGCGGCAACCTGCGAACTCGATGCGGTGTGCTATTACAGTGATCCCCAAATACGCAATGTCGCTACTGGCGTGGCCAAAATGCTCTACACGGAGCCCTCCACCGGCCTGAGCTATGTCTGCACGGGCACCCTGTTGAACAGTTGGACGCTCAGGGAGCCTTATTTTTATACTGCGAGCCATTGCATTTCGGATCAGCCCACGGCCAGCACCCTGATAACCTACTGGTTCTACGAATCCGCTGCCTGCAACGGCACAACCCTGAGCCCAAGTGCCCGGATGCTTATCAACGGCGCGGAATTGCTCTACAGCAGCGCGGTGACCGATGGCGCGTTGTTGCGCCTTGTCGATCCGGCACCTGCCGGCGCAGCCTTTGTCGGCTGGGATTCTACGGCGGTGTCAGCCAACCTCCCATTCATGGGGCTGCACCACCCGATGGGAGACTTCACCAAGGTTACCTTCGGCACGACGGCCGGTTTGCAGCCGTTCAACGGGGTTGGGAGTTATAACGCTGCCGTCGATACCCAAGGCATTACGGAAGGTGGCAGCAGCGGTTCCGCCCTGTTCATCCTGAACAGCACAACGGGCCAATATCAACTGCGCGGCGGTCTCAAGGGCGGATCGAACAGTTGCGCAAACACGGCCCCGCCGGACAGTTATTCGAGATTCGATCTGGTGTTCCCGGACATCAGCCGTTACCTCATGTTGACCCAGACGGACGTGCGCACTTACGTTCCTGCCGCCGCTGCCGGCGGCGGCTATGTCAGCTCGCTACGGATCATCAATAAGGGCACCATTCCCACCCCTGTAACCGTGACGGCGATAGACGGCTCGACTGGCTTGGTCAGTGCCTCAGGCACGCTCATTGCCTCACTGCCCCCGCAGGCGGCCGTCACCTATTCGGCCCAGCAGGTGGAAGCGGCCCTGGGCATTGCGCTCCTGGCCTCCGAGCGTCCGCGCATCCGCGTTACGGCCAATACCCATGTTGAAGTCCAGTCCTTCCTGCGTCAGCCCAACGGCGCCGCACTCGAGGTATCGAGCGCGAAGGCGGGGCATACCGTCCAAATCGTCAGCACCTACGTTCCTGCCGCTGCGTCACCCTCCGGTTATGTCAGCTACCTGCGCATCGTCAACGTCGGGGGCGCACCAACGCCGGTGAGCGTGACAAAAATCGATCCCGTGACCGGACTTACCGCGGCGACCGGGGTATTGACCGCATCGCTTCCAAGCGGCGCTGCAAGGTTCTATTCCGCAGCCGAGGTCGAGGCGGCCCTGGGAGTGACGATGACGGCTGGCGAGCGTCCACGCATCATGGTCATGGGGAGCAATTCGCTGCTGGATGTCCAATCCTGGCTGGCCCAGCCGGGGGGGGTGTATAGCAATATCACCACTTCTAAGACGGGTTCTGCGGTCGACGTGGGCACTTATGTGCCCGCCGCGGTGCCGGGTTACGCGTCTTATCTCCGGATCGTTAATCTTGGGAATTTTTCGACGCCCATTACGGTGTCCCTGCTCGACGACGTGACCGGCGCCGCGAGTGCTTCTGCGGTTCTTATGTCTTCGCTGCCGCCCCATGCCGCGGAATCCTTTTCCTCATCCCAAGTGGAAGCCGCGCTGGGGGTAAATATCCAGGCATCTGCCCGCCCGAGGATTCGCGTTTCAGCATACGTTCCGCTTGAGGTGAATTCCTTCCTGTTGCAGCCGAACGGGGCCTATAACGAATTTACCGGCTCATCCAGCGGCACGTCGGTCGATGTGCGTTACAGCGTGCCCGCCGGCGAAAGAGAAGGTTTCATCAGTTATGTGCGGGTAATCAACGCCGGCATGACCGCCACGCCGGTCAGCGTCTTACTTATCGATGGGGATACCGGATCGGTGGGCGGTACCAAGTCCCTGATTGCGTCTCTTCCCGCAGGCGGAGCGACGACCCTTACCCTGGCGCAAGTCGAGGCGGCACTTGGTGTCGCCATTGCACCGGGCAGCCGGCCACGGCTCCGCATATTCGGCAATACCACCCTTGAAGTGCAGTCCTACCTTGGCCAGCCGGACGGCACGATCACCGAAGTATCGGGAGGACAAAGCGGAGCCAATTAGGCTGAATAGGAGCGCCAGCACAACAAGGCGTTCAACCAGTTGTGTCCACATGGCGCGACAGTCTGTACATCGTGATGGCGCATGCGGCAGGCCTGCCCAACCACGAACTTTTCGCACCGATGATCGTCAGCCAGACCACGCCGGGCAGTTGAGCCGGTGCACGAGCTGGCCCACATGATGCGCCTGCGGATACCTCTGCAGCAGCCCGGCGAATCCGTCCTGTGCGATCAGTTGCCGCACCTGCGCGACCAGCGCGGCGGGGTAGCCGGCGAGATAATCGGGGGGAAGTTTGGGGCGCATGAGGGATTCGATGACGGGGTGGGGCGCGATATTACTGAGCCCTGGGCTTACGATAAACAGACGGTTAACGTAATGGAGCGAAAGGGCAACGCGCTTTTGCGCAGTTCAGCTTGAGCATATGATTACCATGCTGATGCATACCTAAAATTTTGCAGCGCAATGTTTGCAGCAGCTTCAAGATTGTTTTCGTAACGGAGCGGCGTTTCAAGATATAGAAAGATGGTTTGATCTTTGTGAAGATAACCGATCCATTTAAATGATCTCCCCCTGCTGTCATGCCCCGAATACATGGCTTTATATCCTCCATGTATTTCCAATAATGATGAGTTAAAAAATGTCACAGAACCATTTGGATTTTTATCAAGCTCATTTTTTAAAGCAAATCCAACAATCAATTTTGCTTTCGGCCCAAGTTGTGCTGGTTCCATATGAACTGATACCGACATGACTTTGATAGAAATTTCTTGTGACTTTGACATAAACGCTACTTGGTCCTTGTTGTTGCATGGCACAAGCTCCCAGTCCGAACCAAGGTTAATACTAAAATCAGCATCTTTGTAATCAACAGCAGCATTTGCTGCCAATGGCAGAAGACATACAAGAAAAAGTGCGTAACGAATCATGAGAACCTCCAACGTTAACTAGGCACCAAAGTGACTGATAAATTGAAACCGAAAATCGGTTAGTCGCGCAGCCCAAGCTGAACGATGCTCCCCCTATCGGCCCCGGTTGGGTGCGTCAATATTTCCGAAGGCCTATATATTTTTCGGCGGCCGGGTGCGCAGAGGGCCGATTACTTTTTCCGCAGCGGATCGAGCAGCGACGACAAACCGTTGTGGTCGATCTCCTGCATCAGCGCCAGCAGCCTGCCGATCTCGCCGGGCGGGAAGCCCTTGCGGGCGAACCAGTTGAGGTAGTCGCCCGGCAGGTCGGCAATCAAGCGGCCCTGGTATTTGCCGTATGGCATGGTGCGGGTGACCAGCAGTTGCAGGTGTTCTGGGTTCATCGTCACAGCTCGAAATCAGAATCGCTCGTGCGACATCAGGTAGCGCCATTCCCCAGACGGCATTCTGGACATGGATACGCGCCCGATGCGCAGCCTTCTCATGCCGACAATACGCAGCCCGACGCTGTCGCACATGTGGGCGATCTGCCCGGGGCGCACGCCCTTGAGGGCGAAGCGCAGCCGGGTTTCGTTCTGCCAGCTGACCTTGGCCGGGGGCAGCGGTTTGTCGTTGTAGCTGAGCCCGTGGTTGAGCAGCTTGAGTCCGTTGTCGGCCAGCTCGCCGGCGACCTCGACGACGTATTCCTGCTCGATGGTGGCGGCATCGTCCGTCAGTTTGCGCGATACCCGGCGATCCTGGGTGAACACCGTCAGGCCGCTCGCATTCGGTTCCAGCGGCAAGCATTGCGTCAGCCGCACGAAGTGCTGCTTGAGGATGCGGATCTCGGAGGGGTCTTCCGCCGTTTGCGTCTCGGCGCGAATCAGTCGCGGTATGGTGTCGGCATTCATCTCCGTGGCCGGCGGCTGGTGGAACAATATGGTGATCGGCTCGATGGGGACGAGCGTCGCATCGGGAAGGAGCGCGACTTTCTGCTCCGACACCATGAACTGCGGCTCTTCCACCACCTGCCCGTCCACCGTCACCCAGCCGCCCGCGATATACAGCTCGGCCTCGCGGCGCGAGCAGGGAACGAGTGCGGCAAGGCGCTTGGCGAGACGGATGGGCTCAGACATGGGATGTGCGTACTGGAAACGAGGATGCGCATTGTAAACGCTCGAGACGCGTCATCCCCTGTAAAATCCGCGCATGAACAACACTACTAAAACCGCGCAGCGCCCCACGCTGGAAGGCGTCACCCTCGAAACCATCGTCACCCGTCTCTCCGAGAACATGGGCTGGGAAGCGATGGGGGCCGCCGTGCCGGTCCGCTGCTTCACCCACGACCCCAGCGTCAAATCCAGCCTGAAGTTTTTGCGCCGCACCCCTTGGGCGCGGGCGAAAGTCGAGGAACTGTACCTGCGCGAGGCGAGACGCTGGCCGGCGGAGTGATCCGGTTGGCGCCCTACGCCGGGTTGCCTTCCTCATCGAACAGCACCATCGTGAGTTCGCCATCTATGTCGGTGATCTCCGCTGAAGCCAGCATACCGTTGTCGTGGTAGCTGTAGCGGTGCGTCAGTTCGACTTCGCCGTAGGCCAGCTTGTCGAATCCGGTCAGCCGCTGCCGTTCGTCGAAGTAGCCGCGGAAGTAGGTGTTGCGGTTCCGCACCTCGTGTTCCTGCAGTTCGCTGATGAGCTTGAACGGCAGCCTTATGCCGGAATAGGTCACAAAGTAGCGGATGTCGTCTGTCATGGTCTCTGTTCTCCGATGTCCTTGCACAGCCGTTCGAACTCCACTACCGGAACGGGCTTGCCGAAGAAATATCCCTGGAAGCGGTTGCAGCCGTACTGAACCAGGAAGGCGAACTGATCGTCGCTCTCCACGCCTTCCGCGACGATCTCCAGCCCGAAGTTGTTCGCGATGCTGATGATGGTACGCACCATCACCGCGTTACCCTTGTCGGTGGCGACGTCGCGCACGAAGGACTGGTCGATCTTGAGCTGTTCCAGCGGCAGGCGCTTGAGGTAGGCCAGCGAGGAATAGCCGGTGCCGAAGTCGTCCATCGCGAAGCGGATGCCGATGTCGCGCAGCTCCTGCATCTTTTCGATAGCCTCGCCGACATCGTCCAGGACGAAGCTTTCGGTGAGTTCGAGCTTGAGTTTCGAGGCGCGGATGCCGCTCTTTTCTATCGCATCCTTCACCTGTTCGACGAACCAGGGCTGGCTCAACTGGCGCGGGCTGACGTTGACCGACAGGGTGATCTTGCGCAACGCCGGGTCCATCTCCCATCGCTTGAGTTGCGTGCAGGCCTGTTCGATTACCCAGTCGCCAATGGGAACGATCATGCCGATCTCTTCCGCCAGCGGAATGAACTGGGCAGGCGAGACCATGCCGCGGCGCGGATGGTTCCAACGGATCAGCGCTTCCGCGCCGACGATGCGGCCGGACTCGTCCACCTGCATCTGGTAATAGAGTTCGAGCTGGTTCAGGCGGATCGAGGCGCGCAGGTCTTTTTCCAGTTCGGCGCGCAGCTCCATTTCCACCTGCATCGCCGGATCGAAGAAGCACACCATGTTGCGACCGGCGGACTTCGCCTGATACATCGCGAGGTCGGCCTGTTTCAGCACCTCGTCCAGGCTGTTCTGGTGGCCGCGGAACAGGGTCACGCCGATACTGGGCGAGCTCTGGTGATCGATCCCGTTGAGACGATACGGCATGACGAGTTCGGCGCGGATTTTTTCGGCGACCAGTTCGGCATGATTCGCCGCCTCCTGCTCGTTGCTGCTCAGCGATTCCAGCGCGACGACGAATTCGTCGCCGCCCAGCCGCGCCACGGTGTCGCCCTCGCGCACGCTGCGCGTCAGACGTTTGGCGACTTCCTTCAGCAACAAGTCGCCGACGTCGTGCCCCTGCGTGTCGTTCAGCGTCTTGAAGTTGTCCAGATCGATGAACATCAGCGCCCCGTGCTTGCCGCTACGCGCGCTGAGCGACATGCTCTGCAGCAGGCGTTCCTGCAGCAAACGGCGATTGGGCAACTGCGTCAGCGCATCATAGAAGGCGAGGCGGTGGATCTCCTCCTCGGACTGTTTGCGTATCGTGATGTCCTGCACCATGAACAGCACGACATGCTCCTCGCCCATCTGCGCCAGCGAGATGTCGGCCATGAAGGAGCGCTGCCTGTCGCCTATGCTGCATTCGAAGCCGTGCTCGTTGCAATGTTTGCCGCTCGCGACGACCTGCATGATCTTGTCGTCCAACTCGGGAACCGAAAGGAACGCGCCCAGCGTCATGCTGCGCCAGGACTCGTTGCCGGCCAGTTCGAACATCTGCAGCACGGCGTTGTTCACCAGCCGGATGCGACCGCGCGCATCCAGCACGATGAAGCCGATGGGCATGTTGCTGACGATCTGTTCGGTGTAGCTGCGTGCCAGTGTCAGTGCCTTGTGCTCGGCATGGAAATAGGTGTCCAGCGCCAGCCCCATGTCGAAGAACACCACCTTCATCAGTGCGCGGCAGGCATCCAGCGCGAGTTCCGGCGAGTCGGCGTGATGCTCCAGCACCAGCGGCATGACCTCGCCCAGATACTTGCAATAAGCGCTCATGTACCACTTCGGCGTCAGCCCCACGCGCTGGTGCACCACGCCGATATGCAGGCGGTTCTCCACATAGGCGCGGTCGTACCGGCCTTCGGTCAGCTGACTGAAGTAGTTCATCTGCGCCTGCTTCATCCGCGCCAGCTTGGCCTCGTCGCCCAGCAGCGGACGTATCTCGGGGAAGCGCTGCAGGTGTTCGTAGAACACCTCAATCAGGAGCTCGCGCTTGCCCGCCAGAACGCCGTGGAGTTCCCCGAGCAAGGCTGCATCCCGATCGTCCATGGACAGGAAGGATTGCCGTTGCGCGATCTCGGCTTCGTCTATGCCGATCTCGGTTAGCAGCGAGGATGTCGGATGCAAATTCAAATCTGTTTCACCTTGATGTTCAGTGTCTGGATGCGGTAGGCGATCTGGCGCGGCGTCATGTCCAGCAGGCGCGCGGCCTTGGCCTGCACCCAGCCGGCCTGTTCCAGTGCGGCGATCACTTTCTCGCGCTCGTCCAGGTTGGGGTCGTCGAGGTCCACGTTCTGGATCGCGCCGCGGCTGGTGGATATCTTTTCGTCTATGCCGGTAAGCAGGATCGCGTCGCGGTCGATCACACCGGACTCGGTCATCACCGCGGCCCGTTCCAGACAGTTCTCCAGTTCGCGCACATTACCGGGCCAGTCGTGGTGCATCAGCACGCGAAGCGCCGCATCGGTCAGGCTCAGCGCCCTGCCCTGCTGCGTGCCGACCTTGTCGACCAGGAAACGCGCGATGTCCGGGATGTCTTCCATGCGTTCGCGCAACGGCGGCAACGTCAGCGGCATCACGTTCAGGCGGTAGTACAAGTCCTCGCGGAAGCGCCCCTTCTCGACTTCGGCTTCCAGGTCGCGATGCGTCGCGGCGACGACGCGCACATCGACTTTGATCGTGCGCGTGCCGCCGACGCGCTCCAGTTCGCCTTCCTGCAGCACGCGCAACAGCTTGGCCTGGAACGAGGCGGAGATCTCGCCGATCTCGTCGAGGAACACGGTGCCGCCCTCTGCCTGCTCGAAGCGGCCCTTGCGCTGCGCGACAGCGCCGGTGAATGCGCCTTTCTCATGGCCGAACAATTCCGACTCCAGCAGCGTCTCGGGCAGCGCGGCGCAGTTGAGTTTGACGTACGCGCCTTTTGCGCGGGGCGAGTTGTAGTGGATCGCGTTGGCGATCAGTTCCTTGCCGGTGCCGGTCTCGCCACGGATCAGCACGGTGGTGTTCCACTTCGCCACCAGCCGTACTTGCTCGAAGATGCGGCGCATCGATTGCGTGCGGCCGATGATGTTGTCGAAGCCGTACTGGCTGCGCACGGTGCGGCGCAGCACGTCGCGCTCTTCGGCGATTTCCTGCTTTTCCTGCGCAACTTCCTGCGACAGGCGCACGCTCTGGCCGATCAGGTTGGCGACCATCTCGAGAAAGCGGCGGTATTCGTCCAGTTCTCGCGCAGCATCGGGCGCAGGTTGTGCTGCGAGCACTCCAACGGTCTTCTTGCCGAGATGGATGGGCACGCCGACAAATGCCCCGCGCGGGTTGTAGATGCCAAGGCGAGACAGGAAGCGCGGCTCGTCCATGATGCGCTCGACCACGATGCTGTCGCCGTGCTTCAGGATCGTGCCGACTACGCCCTCTCCGGGCAGGTAGCTGACTTCCTCGGTCATGTCGTCGGACATGCCATGCACCAGCGACACCTGCAGCGCCCCGGTGGCAGGGTCGGTCAGGCTCACCATGCCGCGCTCCAGCGCCATGCCCTCGTGCAGCGCATGCAACACGCCTTCCAGTGTCTGCTTGAAGTTGAGCGAGCGCGACAGCACGCGGCTCACCTGGTACAGCGTCTCCAGTTCGGCGCGCAACAGTTCGGATTCCATGCGGGCATCAGTCATGGCGACCTCCGTTCGACAATGGCAACTGCACGCGCATGCGGCAGCCGATGCGATAGCCGGGATCGATATCGATCGCGCCGCCGTGCCTTGTCGCCGTTTCCTGCGCCATCGCCAGCCCGAGCCCGAGATGGCTGTTCGCCGCCCCCTTGGTGGTGAAGAAAGGCTGGAACACCTTGTAACGCAATTCGGCGGCGATGCCGGGGCCGCTGTCTTCGATAGTGGCTTCGATATGATCCGGATGCGCGTGGCAGGCAACGCGGAGCTCGCGCTTGCCGCCGCGGCGCTCGTTGATCGCCTCGATGGCGTTGTCTATCAACTGCTTGAACAGGTTGGCCAGTTGCGCAGCATGGCCGGAGACGGTCGCCGGATTGTCCGACGGCTGCCACTCGACCACGATGCCCGCGCCCAGCAGTTTCGGCGTGGCGAGCTTGAGCACATCCGCCAGCGTCTCGTTCAGGTCGAGCGCGCGCCTGTCCCCGTCGTTCTGGTCGGGGATGCAGGCGCGCAGCGTCTCCAGCGCCTCGCGACTCTTCTGCAGCGCCTCTTCGAGCGCCCCCGCGGCCGGCAGGCCGGCGCCCCGGTCGCGCCGTCGTTCCAGCATGTTGGAGACCGCGTTCAGCACATTGAACGGCTCTTCCAGCCGATACACCGCGCCGGCCAGCGTCTCGCGCAGACCCTGCACGCGCTCCTGTTCGGCCAGCAGCGCCCGCAGGCCGTTGATGCGGATCGCCTCCTGCTGGCGTTTGAGTTCGCCGATGTCCTGTATCGTCAGCAGCAGGTAGTGGCGGCGCGTCGGTTCGTAGAACGCATCCGCGCCGACATCGTGTTCCTCGAACCACGACACCGAGCAGGAGAACCAGCGCGTCGGGCGGTTGGTCGCGGCGATGCTTACCTCGCGCGCGGGCAGGTTGCGATGCTTGTCGCAGGCCTCCTGCCAAGCGTCGCCAAGCTGTTCGCGCAGCGCGGCGAGCAGCCGCACCGCGGGTTCCTTGCCGAGATCGCCGATCAGCTTCTTGTATTCCTGATTGTCCAGCAGCACGCGCTCGTTCTCGTCGAGCAGCACGATGGCGACCTGCGCCGCATCCACCACCGATTCGATCAGCGTCTTCTGGTTCTGCACCTGACGTTCGAGGCGATGCACTTCGGTCACGTCGCGCTGCATGCCGAGGAAGTGCGTGGTTTCGCCTTCCCCGCTCACCACCGGGGTGATGGTTACGTCGGCGAGGTAGCGGCTGCCGTCCTTGCGCTTGTTGACCAGCAGGCCGTTCCACGGGCGCTGGCGCTGGATTTGCGCCCACAGCGTTTCGTACACCAGCTTGGGCGTAACGCGGTAAGACAATATGGACTCGTTGTGGCCGACGATCTCGTCCTGCCCGTAGCCGGTGATGCGCGCAAACGCGGAGTTGGCGTACAGGATGTTGGCGCGCGCATCGGTGATCGAGATCGCCTGCGCGGCCTGCTCGACCGCTTGCCGAAAAAGATGCGGCGGCAGTGTGTCCGTATTGTGTTCTGGCTTGGGCATGACGGCTCCGTAATGGGTGACATCAGGAATTCAGCAATAACCATGCCCATGAAATTCGGGTTTGCCTTCAATGCCGCGACAACTCCGCAGATTGTTGCGTTTGCGACATCTCGCTCCTACAACGACAAGATTTTGTTCGCCCCCCATTGGTGCATCGATGCAGCAAACGCCTGATTCTGTGCGCATCCGATTCCGGACAGCATGGCTGGCACGGCGTTTGCACTAGGCAGTGCAGGAGACGAACGATATGAGCGAATACCTGTTGCTGCTGCTTGCCACCGCACTCGTGAACAACGTGGTGCTGGTGAAGTTTCTCGGACTGTGCCCGTTCATGGGCGTGTCCAAGAAGATGGACGGAGCGCTGGGCATGGGCATGGCCACGACCTTCGTGCTGACGCTGACGACCGCCGCGACCTGGATGCTGGAGCACTGGCTGCTGATACCGCTGGGCATCCAGTATCTGCGCATCCTCGCCTTCATCCTCACCATCGCCGCCGTGGTGCAGTTCACCGAGATGCTGATCCGCAAGGCCAGCCCCGGGCTGTACCAGGTGCTGGGTATCTACTTGCCGCTGATCACCACCAACTGCGCGGTGCTGGGCATCGCACTGCTCAACGTGCAGGAACAGAACGGCTTCATGCACAGCCTGCTGTACGGCTTCGGCTCGGCGGTCGGCTTCACGCTGGTGATGCTGCTGTTCACCGGCCTGCGCGTGCGGCTGGCGCTGGCGCAGGTGCCTGCGGCGTTCGCCGGCGCACCGATCGGATTCGTCGTGGCCGGATTGTTGTCGCTGGCGTTCATGGGGTTCGCCGGCTTGGCGTGATATTCAAGGAGAGTTTGAAATGCTGCTCGCAGCCGTCATCAGTCTGACCATATTGGGAGCCATACTCGGCTTGCTGCTCGGGCTCGCCGCGCGCTATCTCAAGGTCGAAGGCAACCCGCTGGCCGCGGAGATCGAGAAACTGTTGCCCGGTTCGCAGTGCGGGCAGTGCGGCTATCCCGGCTGCACGGGCGCTGCGCAGGCGCTGGCCGAAGGCGGTGCGCCGGTCACGCTGTGCCCGCCGGGCGGACGCGCATTGGCGCAGGTGCTGGCCGCCAAGCTCGGCGTCGATGCCGACCTGTCCGGCGTGGAAGACAAGGGGCCGATGATCGCCGAGGTGAAGGAAGAGATCTGCATCGGCTGCACGCGCTGCTTCAAGGTCTGCCCCACCGACGCGATCATGGGAGCGGCGCAGCAGATCCATTCGGTGTTCCGCGAAGCCTGCACCGCCTGCGGCAAATGCGTGGATGCCTGCCCGACCGAGTCGGTCACGCTGCAGCCCGTGCCGGTGACGCTGCAATCCTGGCATTGGCATAAACCGCAGGTGCAATCATGATGAATCTGTTCAAACTGCGCGGCGGCGTGCATCCCGAAGGCCGCAAGGATCTGTCGGCGGAATGCCCCATCCGCAGCATCCCGCTGCCGAAGAAACTGTATGTCCCGTTGCAGCAGCACATCGGCGCACCCGCCGCACCGGCGGTGCAGGTCGGCGACCGCGTGCTGAAAGGCCAGCTCATCGCCCACGCGCAAGGCGCGGTGTCCGCGCCGGTGCATGCGCCGACCTCCGGCGTGGTCTCCGCGTTAGGCGACCATGCCGCGCCGCATCCTTCCGGCCTGCCCGTTCCGACATACACGCTGGAGAGCGACGGCCTCGACGAGTGGATCGCACTAACGGGAGAAGACGATCCGTTCGCGCTGTCGCCGGAAGACATCGCCGCGCGCGTCGCGGCGGCCGGCATCGTCGGCCTGGGCGGCGCGACCTTCCCGTCGGCGCTGAAGCTCAACCTCAGCCGCGGCGTGCGGACGCTGATCGTCAACGGCGGCGAATGCGAACCCTACCTCACCTGCGACGACCGCATCATGCGCGAGCGCGCCGTCGCAATCGTCGAAGGCATCCGGCTGATCGCCTATGCCGTGGCCGCACAGGAAGTGCTGGTCGGCATCGAGGACAACAAGCCGGCCGCCATCGCCGCGATGCAAGCCGCCGCGCGCGGCAGTGGAGTGCAAGTGATCGCGATGCCCAGCATGTACCCGATGGGCTCGGAGAAGCAGATCGTGCAAGTGCTCACCGGCAAGGAGATTCCGGCAGGCGGACGCCCCGCCGACATCGGCGTGCTGGTGCACAACGTCGCCACCGCCTACGCGGTCCAGCAAGCGATACGCTTTGGCAAACCGCTGGTGTCGCGCATCGTCACCTTGAGCGGCGGCGCGCTGAAGACGCCGTGCAACGTCGAGGCCCTGATCGGCACGCCGGTGGAAGAACTGATCGCCGTCGCGGGCGGCTATGCGCAACCTGCCGCGCGCATGGTGCTGGGCGGCCCGATGATGGGACAGCAGTTCGCCAACACCGGCGTGCCGGTGGTCAAAGGCACCAGCGGCGTGCTCGCGCTGACGGCGAGCGAAATCGGCCAAGCCGAGCCTTCGCCCTGCATCCGCTGCTCGACCTGCGTGCGCGCCTGCCCGGTCGGCCTGCTGCCGCTGGAGATGGCGGCACATATCCGCGCATCCGACCTCACCGGCGCAGTTGATCTCGGGCTGAAGGACTGCATCGCCTGCGGTTCATGCTCCTATGTCTGCCCGGCGCATATCCCGCTGGTGCATTACTTCAACTACGCCAAGGGCGATCTCGCTGCGCAGGAACGCGAGAAGCTGAAACTGGAAGCGACGAAGAAGCTGGCCGAAGCGCGCACCGAACGCATCGCCCGCATCGAACGCGAACGCGCCGAGACGATGGCGAAACGCAAGGCTATGCGCGAAGCGAAGGAACGGGCGGCGAAAGAAGCGGCGGCAAAGGCCGCAGAGGAGGCAGCATGAATCTGCGATCTTCAACGATCTTGTCCCCTCTCCCTTGCAGGGAGAGGGTTAGGGAGAGGGTAGGAGCTCGGCGTCATGCAACGTCCCTCTCCCCCAGCCCCTCTCCCACAAGTGGGCGAGGGGAGCAATTCGCAAGGAAGTCATCATGACCATCGCCCATTCCCCCCACGCGCACGCGCCGATCTCCATAGCCAAGGTGATGGGCACCGTGCTGGTCGCACTCGTGCCCGCCACGCTGTTCGGCTTCTGGCTCTACGGCTGGCCCGCGGTCAACCTGTGGGCGGTGTCGCTGATCGCCGCCATCGTCGGCGAGGCTTTCGTGTTGCGCCTGCAGAACCGCGCGGTGAAACCGGCCATCATGGACGGCTCCGGCATCCTCACCGCATGGCTGCTGGCCTTGTCGCTGCCGCCTTATGCGCCCTGGTGGATCGCGGTGCTGGGCAGCCTGTTCGCGGTGATCGTCGGCAAGCAGATATTCGGCGGGCTGGGACAGAACCTGTTCAACCCGGCGATGGCCGCGCGCGTGATGCTGCTGATCTCGTTCCCGCTGGAAATGACCACCTGGGTCGCGCCCTTGCAGTCGCCGGGTCTGCTGGACAGCCTGCGCATCACCTTCATGAGCCAGCCAATCGACGGCATGGCCAGCGCCTCGTTGCTGGGCCATGTGAAGACAGAATTCACGCGCGGCATCGGGCTCGATCAGGCACTGGTCGGCCACTACGTCCCGCTGGACATGCTGTGGGGCAGCCGCGTCGGCAGTCTGGGCGAAACGACCGCCGTGCTGTTGCTGCTAGGCGGCTTGTTCCTGATCGCCAAGCGCATCTTCACCTGGCATGCGCCGGTGGCGATGCTGATCGGCGTGGCCGCCCCCGCGCTGGTGTTCAACATGATAGACGGCAACCACTACGCCGGGCCCATGGTGCATCTGCTGTCGGGTGGCCTGATGCTGGCGGCGTTCTTCATCGTCACCGATCCGGTGACCTCGCCTAACACCGCACTCGGCCAGTTCATCTTCGGCCTCGGTTGCGGATTGCTCACCTGGATCATCCGCACCTGGGGCGGTTATCCGGAAGGCGTGGCATTTGCGGTGCTGCTGATGAATGCGGCCACGCCCATCATCGACCAGTATGTGAAGCCGCGCATCTACGGGCGCGACAGGAAAGGCGCGGCGCTGCCGGCGAACAAGGGGTGATGCGATGAGACTCGAGGAACTGCGCACCAAACTCGGATATCAGGGCCTGCTGCTCGGCGGCGCGGCGTTGCTGACCAGCGCGGCATTGGCCTTCGCCTCGCGCGCAACCGAGGCGGACATCAAGGCGGCGGAAGCGGCCGACCTGAAGCAATCTCTGTCCCAAGTGCTGCCGGGCGAATACGAGAACGACTTGTTGAAAGACACCGTCACGCTGCCCGGCAAGGAAGGCAACGTGCTGGTTTATCGCGGACGCCGCGCGGGCCGTGTCGAGGCCGTGGTGTACCGCGTGACCGGTCACGGTTATGCCGGAAAGATCCTGTGCGTGATGGGTGTGTCGCGCGAAGGAAAGATACTCGGCGTGCGCGTCGTCAGCCACAAGGAAACGCCGGGACTGGGCGACAAGATCGAACCGGCCAAGGCGGACTGGATACATGCCTTCGAAGGAAAATATCTGGGCAATCCGCCGCTTGAGAAATGGGCGGTTAAGAAGGACGGCGGCATATTCGACCAGTTCGCCGGCGCGACCATCACGCCGCGCGGCGTGGTGAACGCGGTGAAGGGCGGGCTGGAATTCTTCGACGGCAACAAGGCGAAGCTGCTGGATGAAGCGGGAGAAGTGAAATGAACGACAAATACGCACGCATCACCCGCGATGGACTGTGGGACAACAACGTGGTGTTCGCGCAGATGCTGGCGCTGTGCCCGACGCTTGCGGTGACCAGCAGCGCCACCAACGGACTCGGCATGGGGCTGGCGACCACCGCGGTGCTGGTGGTTTCCAACATGGTCATCTCCAGCGTGCGCGAGCTGGTCAGTCCCGAGGTGCGCATCCCGGTGTACATCGTGCTGATCGCCACGCTGGTGACGCTGCTCGACATGGCGCTCAACGCATGGGTGCACGAGCTGTACAAGGTGCTCGGCCTGTTCATCGCGCTGATCGTGGTGAACTGCGCGATCTTGGGCCGCGCCGAATCGTTCGCCTCGAAGAACGGCATGGCTGATTCCGCGCTGGACGGGTTGATGATGGGGCTGGGCTTCACTGCGTCGCTGGTGGTCATCGGCGGCGTGCGCGAGATATTCGGCAGCGGCACGCTGTTCGCCAACGCGCACCTGCTGCTGGGGCCGGCATTCGCCTTCCTCGAAACAACCGTCGTGCCGGAGTACAAGGGATTCCTGCTGATGATATTGCCGCCCGGCGGCTTCATGGTGGTGGGCCTGCTGCTCGCCGCGAAGCGCGTGCTTGACCAGCGCCGCGCGGCACGCACCGCGTTGGTCGCACAGGAGGCCTGATATGCAGATCGCCGTCGCCTATTCCGAACCCGCACAGCAACTCTGGCTGCGCATCGAGGTGGCCGAGGATGCCACGGTACAGGCCGCCATCGAGCAGTCCGGCATCCTCGCCAAATTTCCGCATATCGACCTGGCGGAATGCAAGGTCGGCATCTTCGGCAAGGTCGCCGAACTCGACGACGCGCTCAAGCCCGGCGACCGCATCGAGATCTATCGCCCCATCACCGCCGATCCGGCCACCGTGCCACGCCGCGTCATGGCGGGCGACGACGAAGATTGAGTTTAATTTTTTTCAACCCACCCTCAAGAGAGAGTAAAACCATGCTATTCGACACCTACGAACCCAAAGGCCTGCTGTTCAACATGAACTTCAAGGAATCCGAAGGCAGCTATGCCGCCTACCGCGGCGACCTCGTGCTGGAACTCGGCGAAGTGGGCGACGCGCTCGGCCACCGCAAGCCTCCAGTCGCCACGATCAAGAACACCGTGGTGCTGGCCGAGAACGACAAGATCAAGCTCTACGTCGGCAGCCTGGACGACCTGGCACTCCTGCCCAAGGTGCTGGACTACTACCAGGCCGATTTCGCGCCCGACGTGAAGCTCATCATGTTCGTCGTGAACATCAACAAGCCGCTGGTGATCGACCTGGCCGGCCTCTCCATCTCCGCCATCGGCATGCAGGAAGGCCTGATCTGGAACGAACTCATCGACCTCGCCGCACTCGACAAGGGCGACTTCAAGGGCCAGTCCCCGACCGGCAAGATCGTCACCGTGTACAAGGCGCTGTCCGACTACAAGCCCAAGGGCGACAAGGTCGGCTTCGACGAGGCGCTGACGCGCACCGTGGAGCTTACCCGCGCGGGACGCGGACCGGTTTAAGCGAGCCCTTGGGCAGAGCTTCCCCTCTCCCTTGCAGGGGGAGGGTTAGGGAGGGGGTAGAAACGCTCACAACTCTACCCCCATCCCCGTGCCCCCTCGCTTCGCTCTCCCCCTCTGCAAAGGGAAGGAGTCATATGCCTCAGACCACACCCTGCTTCGTCGGCACAATGTTTTTCCGCATCCGCAACAAACAAAGGTAAACACATGGCACGCATAGGACTCTTCTTCGCCAGCAGCACCGGCAACACCCGGCGCATCGCCAAGGCCATCAAGAAACGTTTCCACGGCGACACCATGGCCGACGCGCTCAACGTCAACAAGGCCACGCCCGAACTGTTCGCGAGCTACAGCCATCTCATCCTCGGCACATCCACGCTGGGCGCGGGCGCGCTGCCGGGACTCTCCACCGACTGCATGGGCGGCGGCTGGGAAGAATTCCTGCCCAAGATCGAACACCTCGATTTCACCGGAAAGACCATCGCCCTGTTCGGCCTCGGCAACCAGGACAAATACCCGGACGAATTCGTCGATGCGATAGGCATCCTCCATGATTTCTTCAAGGCCAGAGGCGCGAAATTCGCCGGCTCCTGGCCCGCCGACGACTACGCCGTCATCGCCTCCAAAGCGATGGTGGACGATGAATTCGTCGGCCTGGCACTGGACCACGAGAACCAGAAACTGCTCACCGACGCGCGGGTGGAAGCCTGGCTGAAACTGATCGCGCCCGAGTTCGATCTGGTGCTCTGATCATGAGAAAACCCACACTCTCGCAACGCCTGAAAGCCAAGAAGCGCAGCCAGTCGCTCATCATCGGCCTCACCTGGTACACCGAAGAAACCTGGGCGCAAGTGAAAGCCTCGGCGACCGACCCGGAATGCTTCGAGGACAGCTTCGAAAAATGGAAAGCCGCGGCGATCAAGGCCCGCAGCGAGTTCCAGCGCTCCGGCGTGCGCGCGATCGAATGCCTGATCGTCCCGGAAGAATTTGCTGGGTGGTGCGCGCTGCACGGACAGGAAAACAACTCCGCCTCAAGGGCGGAGTTCGTATCGGAAAGTTTGAGCGCGGCCTTCAGCCAATGATGCGCGACTGGGAAAGTAACTGTCTATATGAGCTTGCGAGTTTCTGTAGTAAGCGAATGCGAAGCCAGTCCCATTAAAATCGACTTCTGTTTTCAATGCGCTTATAAAACCTTTGGAGTACCTATCACCAACAATTGAATAAGAATAATTACAAGATAGACCGAAGCGCCAAGTCCTATAAGAAGCAACGTTTTTGCTATATTAACCTTCCAAGCCTCTACGATTTGTTGAGGCTGCATTTGTATATTTATAGCAGTACATTGTTTGCTCCGGACCGTGAGTAGTTGTGGCAAGTCTCTCGTTGTTTCTCTTTCTATAATTTCGATTTGAATAGATTCATTTATTGATAAGTTATCGAAAATCATTACATAACGATTATCAGCTTCCAGTCTTTCTTCAAAATGTCGAACTGGCCAAATATTCAATATAGGCCGCCAATTAAAAACGACCTCGATGTTATCTAAATTTGTTTTGCCAATATTTTTTATCAATATTGAACCGGTTTTTATGGTCTGAGATGGTGCAACTTGATTTCCAGCTTCATCCAGTCTTGGTTCTTGAATTAGGAAAGTGAAGCTATGAGGTATTGACCAAGCTAGTTTCGATTTCGGCTGAAGCGTTTTATTTAGCAACCAAGTCAATATCGGCGCAAGTATCGCCACAATTTCCTTAGAATAAAGCTTCAAAATTTCCATAGTAAAAACCTCCTCTATTCCCCGCCAAAGTAGCACATGGGCTACAAATACTGCGCGGCACACTATCACCCAATCACTGGGTAAACAATATGCCGAAATGCATAGATACTTATATATAGATGCGCCGCTCCCCTTCGACAAGCTCAGGGCGAACGGGCGATGTGAAGAAGTGAAACTAAATCGCGGATTCGCTCAACTCGTCGGCCAGACAGCCGATAGGCTCGGCCAGCGTGCCTTCGGCATCCAGCTCGAAGCGGACGAGGTAGATCTCCTCGTCCGGCATCTCCTGCGCGTGGCCGACGTTGACCACCACGCCACGCGTGCCGGCGGCGGCGAGCAAGGCATCGGGTGCTGCGCCGGGGATGGCGCTCTCGCCGGTCTCTTCCAGCGCTTCGTTGTAGAGGTCTTGCGCGGCGTACACCATGTCGCCCATCTGGAATCTGCTCATGTTGTTCTCCATGGAAGGCCGCTCATGTTTCGACAAGCTCAACACGAACGGCCTGGATAAATTAAAGCGCGGGGATCAGTTTCGCCTCGCTGCGGATCGTCTCTGCATTACCCCAGGCCGTGACCATTTCGACGAACCAGCGCGCGTCGCGCGGGTGCGGGCAGAACAGGTCGTATTCAGCATAGAAGCTGCCGTCGCCGTTGAAGGTCAGCGTGCCGCAGCGGTCGCTGCGCACGTTGCGCCACACGCCTTCGTATCCCGCTTGCTGGCTGGCCGGGTCGGTGATACGGGTGAACTGCAATCCGGCCAACGCTATCTTCGGCGCGGCGACGGCATATCGCTCCGCCTCCAGCTGCAATGCAGCGACGATGCGCTCAGCCGACGCCGACAGTTCTGCCGGGAGAGGATAGCTCACCGTCGCGCTACCAAATATCCGACGGCGTCTTCAACCGCTCGACGACGTTGCCGCCCAGCAGGTGCTCGTCGAATATCTCGGTTACATCATCCTTGGTCACGTTGCTGTACATCACGCCCTCGGGATAGACCACCACGTTCGTCCCCATGCTGCAGGGGCCGATGCAACCGCTCGGCGTTACCAGCACCTGGGCGAACACCTGGCGCTGCATCCATTGCTTCATGAACTCATCCACGACCTCGCCACAACCTTTTGCGGCGCAGGAGCCGCGCGGATTTCCCGCTGGACGGCTCTGGGAACAGACGAATACATGTCTCGCTGGTTTCGCCATGGTCAAACCCTCCCTTGCGCAGCAAGACTGCGTCCCTCTCGCCCGCGATGCGGGAGAGAGCTAGGAGAGAGGGAAACGGACATGACATAGATCATTGAATGTTTCATGTCCGTTACGCTCCCGCCGCCATCGGTTGATGGGTGTGGCACTGCTTTGGACAGACGCGACCGCAGGAGCCGCAGCCTATGCAGTCCAGCGCGTTGGCGAGTGTCATCACCATGCTGTTGTCTTCGTCCTCGTCGTAGTTCTCGTCGTCCTCGCTGCGTTCGACCAGCTCGAACACGGTGCGCGGGCAGACCTTGTAGCAGCGGCCGCAGCCGATGCAGTTGGCCGCGTTCAGCGCGGTGACGAAAGTGGGTTCGTAAGGCGTGCCGCCTCGGGTGGTTCCGGTGATGTTGGCCATTTCTCTTCCTCTGTCTGAACTTGCCTGTATCTAAACTTGCATCTCTTTCTGTGCCGCGATTAATTTTTCGTTCGCCTCGGCCCAAGCCTGGCACGCGTCGTAGGTGGATTGCGCGATGCCGGGGATCTCCTTGTACCCCGCGGGCAACCGCTCCTCGACCAGGTCGTGCAGCTGCGATGCCCATTCGCTGGAGATGCGCTTGAGCTTCTTCACTTCGCGGTCGAGGTTCTTCAGTTCTTCTTCGGTCATTTCTTTCTCCTTCGGAGAGGATTCAGGATACGGGATACAGGATTCAGCAAACCCGCCACTCGCTCCGCCTTTCCCTGCATCCCGTCTCCTGTATCCCGTATCCTCGATTCACATTCCCGCCACTTCCGGATACTTGCCGACGCTCGCCAGCGCCACCGACAGCAGCTTGTCGGCTTCATCCTTCATCTTGGACAGGCTCTCGTAGCCGTAGCGGTGAACGTCGCGCAGCGTCTTGTCCATCACCACCAGCTTGCCGACGGTGATGACCGCGCGACCGAAACCCTCGTGGGTGATGTTGATCATCGGCACGGCCATCAGGCCGCATTCCTTCTCGATCAGCGAGGCGATGGCGTTGTAGAACGCCTTGATGCGCGCGAGCAGGATCTCGTCCGGATCGCCGATCACCGGCATCTCGCGGCGCTGCTCCTTGGTCACGACATACGGCGCGAGGATGCGATCCACCGGCCAGCCGTCATAGGTGCCGTAGCTGTCGATGGCACGCATCTGCTTGACCATCTCCTGGATGAAATCGGTGGACAACAATGGGTCTGCAGTTTGGTTCATGGTGTTTCTCCTTTAGAAAATTCGTTCTTGCGTTGCGCAACGATCTGCGGCACCCATCCCGACCAGCGCCCCAGCAAAAATCCTGCGGCCATGCCGTTCGCCGCGCCCAGCACCGCGCCGACATCGCCCAGACCCGCAGCCGCGGCGATGCCCGCGCCGACCAGCGCCATCACCGTCGGCAGCAGATAGGCCAGCAGCCCGGCCTTGAGCAGGTCGCCCTCGCTCATCTGCAACTGCAATTCGTCGCCCGCGCGCACGTTCGCGTCGCACTGCACGGCTATGGCCTTGCGGCTGTGCGAGAAATACTTGCCCAGTCCGGACACGCCGCAACTGCTCTTCGAGGCACAGCCGCCGCAGCCGGACTGGGCGGTCGGCGCAACCTGCGCGACACCGTTGTCGGCCGAGACCACGCGGACAGGTGCGCTGATCATTTCAAATCTCCCTCGATACGGCACTTTGTGCCTACTCGGGACGAACGGTTCGAAGTACCCGGCATGTCGATAAAATCTGACCGTTCGCCCTGAGTAGCACGCAGAGCGGGCGTATCGAAGGGGAAGGCCCTTCCGGAACACTGGCCGATCATTCCTGCCACTCCTCGTCCTCGGCGAAACTCTTGCCGCCCGATTGCTTCTTCAGGTGCTTCGCCAGCCACAGCGGCGGATCGTTGCCCAGACTCTTCTGCAGGCCGAGCATCAGTTCGTCGATGGGCGTGCCTTCGTCCACGCGCATCGGCTGTATGCCTCCGGCGAGAAGTTGCTGGATCGCAGAGGCGCCTGCGGCGTTGCAATACACCGCCGCGCAGTCGCCCAGCAGCTCGACCTTCGCGACGAGCTTGCCCTCGTGTCCGTCCATCGCAGTCTCGATGAACTCGGCCACTTCGATCAGCCGCGCCTCGCGCTCGTCCAGTTCGTAGATCGCGAACGCTTCGGCTGCGCCGAAGTGCTGATCGACCGCGCGGCGGTCGCTGGTCGCAAAAGCGATCTTCACTTTCATCGCATTCTCCTTAATGGGTTTGACCAGCCGCAGGTGTCGCATGACCTACCTCTTCAAGAAAAACTTCCGTTCGTGGTGAGCTTGTCGAACCATGAACGGAAGTCTTGTCGGCAGACTGCAGTGTTCGCCCTTCGACAAGCTCAGGGCGAACGGTTTTTTGATTTCCGCCTTTGGAGTGCTGGTTATAGATTGATATGTAGGGCGCGGTCTCGTGATGCCCGTGCTCCACCAGCAGGTTCGCCAGGTCGAACAGCGCCTGGCGCGTGCCGCGATAGCCCACCCACAGCCGCTGATAGCCGCCGATCAGGTCGTATTGCGGAAATCCCGCGCGCAGCAGCGGCACGCCGAGACGGCGCGCACTCTCCACCGCATGCGAGTTGCTGATGACCAGTTGCGCGCCGTTGTTCTTCGCGGCGATCTCCAGGTCTTCCAGATCGCCGATGGTGACCTGCACCGCATCCACGCTTTGCAGGATGTTCGCGCGCGCGGGCGCGACGGCGGCGACCACCTCGCACCCCATCTCGGTGACCAGCCGCGAGAAACCGTAGAGCAGGTCCGGATCGGCGGCGATGGCGATGCGCGCGAAGCCCAGCATGAAATGCGCGTCCACCATCGCGTCCTGCAACTGCGCGCGCTGACGTTCGATCTTCTCCGGCACCGGCTTGCCGCTGATGTCGGCCAGCACGGAAACGAAGCTGTCCACCGCCTCCAGCCCCATCAGGCTGTCGAAGCGGTAGTCCGGCACGCCGGTCTGCTCCTTCAGGAAATCCGCCGACTCGAACAGCGAATTGCCCAGCACCAGCGTGGCGATGGATTCGCCCATGCTGGCGATGTCGGAAACCGGCGTGCCGCCCAGCGTCAGCGGGCTGGTCTCCAGCTCGGTGAGGTGGCCGTCCAGCGAATCGCCGAGATCCGGCAGCACCAGCGGACGCAGACCGAAGGCTTCGACGAACTCCTTGATGTGCTCGACGTCGCCCGGGGTGAGGAACGAACCGGCCAGCACGTTGACTTGTTTCTTGCGTCTACCCACATTGCTTTTCACGTTCGCCCCCTCTCCCGCTTGCGGGAGATAACCAGCGACTTGACCGCTTGCGGGCTTAGTCGAATGGCTAGTAGTTCCATCAGGGTTGGGGAGAGGGAGCATCGTCTCCAGCACCGCCTTCACCGCGAGCGCATAACCGCTCTCCAGGCAACCGGTGAAATCCGGCGTGTTCACCGGCACCACTGGAATATGCGCGAACTCGGGATGTGCGGCGTAAAACTCCTTCACCAGCCGCCTGATGTCCGTGCCCTGCGTCTCGGAAAGTCCCGTGGTCGGCAGGCCGATCAGCGCCGGCTTGCTCTTCTCGCACACCGCGCGCAAACCCTCGATCACGTTCTCGTCCGCGCTCATCACCGTGGACACCTGATCCATCGCGGTGGTCTGCAGCGGTATCGGCTCGCGGAAGTGACGCACGAAGAACACCTTGCCGAACGCGGTGCAGCCCTGCGAGCCGTGCATCATCGGGATGGCCTTGTTGATGCCGAGAAAGGCCAGCGACGCGCCGACCGGCTGGCTGGCCTTGAGCGGATTCACCGCGAGCGCCTTGTTGCGTTTCAGTATCTCGGCCATGTCAGACTCCCACCTCATTAGCCCCTCGCCCGCTTGCGGGAGAGGGGTTGGGGAGAGGGTTGAGATTTTGAGCAGCGACATTCACCGCTTCTACCCTCTCCCTAGCCCTCTCCCTGATGGAACTACTAGCCATTCGACTAAGCTGGCAAACAACGCCAGCTAAGTCGCTGGTTATGCAAGGGAGAGGGGACTGTGTGCGGTGCATCAATAATGTATGTGTACTCATCATCACGCCCCCAACTCCACCCCCGGCACTCCGGACTTCGCCCACGGCGCAGGCTTGCGCACCGCCGGCCACACCGGACTCTGGATGGTCAGCGCGAGCTGGCGCGCCAGTTCGACCATGCCGCTGTAACCCTCGTAGCCGAATTCGCGTTCCTGGTTGATGTCGAGGAAAGGGATGCGCGCCTTCAGCGCGGTGTACATATTGCGCCCGCCCGCGATCAGAATGTCGGCCCGGTATTCCTTCACCGCGCCGAGCAGCGCCTTGGGGCTGCCGTCGGTGATCATCTTCGTCTTCTCGCCCATGATCTCGCGGATGCGCGCCTTGTCTTCCTCGGTGGATTTGTTGGTGCCGGTGGCGACGACTTCCAGACCGAGGTCCTGCAGCGCGGAGACGATGGACCACGATTTCACGCCGCCGGTGTAGAGCAGCACGCGCTTGCCACGCAGTTGTTCGCGCCACGGATCGAGCGCAGCGTTGATCTTCGCCTCTTCGCGCGCGATCAGCGCTTCGGTGCGTTCGGTCAGCGACGGGTCGTTCAGCAGCTTCGCGAATTCGCGGAACGCCATCGAGGTGTCAGTCACGCCGTAGAAGCTGCCCTCGAAATACGGCGTCTTGTAGTCTGTCTGCAGTTTGCGCGCGACGTTGAGCAGCGCCTTGGCGCACACCACCATGTTGGCTTCGGCGCGGTGCATGGTCTGCACCTCGCGGAAGCGCGCGTCGCCGGACAGGGTGCACAGGATGCGCAGGCCGAGTTCGTCGAACAGCGGCAGCACGTTCCAGAATTCGCCCGCGATGTTGTATTCGCCGATCAGGTTGACGTCGTGCACGATGATGCCGGGACGTTGCGATTCCGGCGGAACGGGCAGCGGCTCCGCCGTGCCCACCACATACTTGAACATCGCCTCGCCCGCGATGCGGTTGCCCAGATTCTTGGTGCCGTAAAAACCGGCGCAGTCCACCGGCACCACCGGCACGCCGGTCTTCTCGGCGGCGGCCTTGCACACCGCGGCAATGTCGTCGCCGGTCAGCGCGGGCACGCAGGTGTTGTAGACGAACACGGCCTTGGGGGAATAGGTGTCGACCGCCTGCTTGATCGCATGGAACAGCCGCTTCTCGCCGCGCCCCATGATGACGTCCTGCTCGGTGAGGTCGGTGGTCATGCCGATGCGGTACAGGGTCGGCCCGGAGGAGCGCGTGCCGCGGTTGTCCCAGGAGCTGCCCGCGCAGGCGATAGGCCCGTGCACGATATGCGCCACATCGGCGATCGGCAGCAGCGCGATCTGCGCGCCGTCGAACGAGCAGCCGCCCGCCGTCGCGCCCGGCTTGGGTCGCGCACAACCGGATTTCTCCTTCTTGTTATGCGCGCAGGCCGGTTCGTTCAGCAGTTCGGCGATGTCCTTGGCTTGCATGGCAGTGGCTCACGAGTAATGACGCCCTCGTATCTGCAAATGCTGTGCCAAGGTCAGCGAATTGATTTGACTGGGATTTATTGCGAGCGGCTTTGTAGCAAACCGGACAAAACGGAAGGAAGCGACAAATTCGGCGGGACTGGGAATCCACCTGGGCGCTTCACGACAACGATTGCGGCCACCCAATGCGCCCCACTCATGAAGGCCGCCCCATCACTCTGGCCAGCGCCTCCCGTTGCACGACCCGGATCGACCCGCGGCCGGTCTGGACGAGCTTGTCGGCAACCAGTTTGCGTAACAGTTTGGCGACCACCTCCCGCGTGGTGCCGAGGTGCGCGGCCAGCTCGCTCTGCGTCATGCGCAACTCGCCGTCGGCTTCCGAGCGCATCAGGATGAACTTTGCCAGGCGCTCGTTGAGATTCAGGGCGTGCACCTGCTCCAGCTCCTCCATCAGCCGGAACACCAGCACGGATAGCGCATGCACGGTGAGGTTCTGGATGGCGGGTTCGTTCTGGAACAGCGTGCGGTAGGTGAGCGAGGGAATCATACCGACGCAGGTGTCCGGCTCGGCCTGCACCCAAGCGGGATACTTCAGGTTGTTGAAGATGCAGTTCAACGCAAGAATGCACACTTCTCCGGGATTGATGAAATACAGCGTGGCCTCGTTGCCGCCCGGCGAGATGGAATAGACGCGCAAGCGTCCGCGCACCACGACATAGGCGCCGGAGACGTTGTTGCCTTTGTTGATGATGGTCTGCGCTTCGGCGAAGCGATTGAGCTGCATGCCGCATTCGAGCATCTGGCGGCCGCAGGCGGAAAGTTCGCGGAATATCCCCAGCGTGCGCAATTCGCCGACCGACACGACATCCTTCACTTCCCACCTCCCGCAAGATCATGGTTGCCCGATGCGCGCAGCCAGCGATTCGCTGCTGAGCGACTCCAGGAATGCGACGACATCCCGCACATCGCGCTCGCTCAACGGCTCCGGACCGACCCGGGCGATGGTCTTGTCCTGCGCTGACCACACCACCCGGCGCACGCCCCCGCCTTCGGCGACGACCTGCCTGCCGCGCTGCACGGTCGCCATGATACGCACCGCCTCCGCCAGGCTGTCAACGCTGCCGTTATGGAAATAGGGCGCGGTGAGCGCGACATTGCGCAGCGAAGGGATGCGCCAGACCCCCTGGCTGCTGCCGTGCCGGCTGGCGCCGACATCCTGCGTCAGCGCATAGCGGCCGGTATAGCCGTTCTCCTTGAACACCGGGAACAGGCGCTGCGCGGCCTGCATCGGCTTGAACAGACTGGCTCCGCTGAAGTTGGGACCGGAGTGGCACTGGATGCAGCCGAGCGACTGGAACAGTTCCATGCCGCGCAACTGAGCCGCGTTCAATGCCGAGAGATCGCCGCGCACGAACCGGTCGTAGGGCGCATCCGGCGTGATGAGCGTGCGCTCGTAGGCGGCGATGGCCGCCGTGATCTGCCGCAGGGTGATCGGCTGCTCCGCGCCGAAGACGCGGGCGAACGCCGCGCGATAGTCCGCATCCTCGCGCACCCGCTGCTCCAGCAAGGCCGGCGACGGCATGCCCATCTCCTTCGGATTGAACGGCGGGCCGCCCGCCTGCTCTTCCAGCGAACGCGCACGGCCATCCCAGAACAGCACGGACTGGAACGCCGCGTTCCATACCGTCGGCGCATTACGGCTGCCCGACTGACCGCCGATGCCGCGCGAAGTGCGTCGCCCGTCCGTCCCCGCGCCGCGCCTCACCTCATGGCAGCTGCTGCACGACACCGTGCGGTCGAACGACAGCGCCGGGTCATGGAACAGGCGCTCGCCCAGCGCAACCTTCTCCGGCGTGGTCGGATTCCAGTCCGGCGCAGGCGCGACCTGCGGCAGGGCCCGCCAGACATAAGGCTGCTGCGCGACGGCCAACACGGGGCGATGCACCGCCGGCCTCGACGCCGTCGTCTCCGCCGCAACCGATGCGGGATGAATGAACTGCGCCGGATAGTGCGACAGCATGAACACGATGGCCAGCTTGATCGAGAACGCCACCATGCCGGACCCCAGCATCAGCGTCATCACCCATTTCCTTGCGGGCGCAAGGCCGGCCATGGGGCCGAGCTCGAAATGCATCATCGACAGCAGCACCGCAAAACCGATCGCCAGCAAGGCGATGCCGACATTCATGAATCCTTCCAGTCCTGCATGCATGGCGTCCTCCTCGTTTCCAGTTCGATGCGGAACGAGGCTATCAACTCCGTCTTCCCCGTTCTGTATCAATTGCTACACAGGCGGGGCAACGCCATTTCGCCTTGCGTAACCATTGCTACGGAAACCCGGAGCGGGGTTCGCTAACGTGCAGACCGCTACACCGTCGTAGCGACAACCACAGGAGGACACCATGCAAGCGATGCGCTTTTTCATCGACACCCACGACCGCAACAACGGCACATTTCCGGAACAGCTATCCATGGAAGATTTCGAGAAGTTCTACGCGCTCTACGAACAGGCCTGTTACGCGGAGAACGTCGTCCCCATCCGCCTGCACCTGAGCTACGAGGCGGGGCGCGCGTTCTGCCTGAACATGGCGACCGATGCCGAGGCGGTACGCCGCGCGCATGAGCGCGTCGGCCTGCCTTTCGACACCATCACGGAAGTCACCACCGCGACGCCGGGCGACACCTTCTTCAGGCGGCCGGGAAACTGATCCGGCACACAGGGGACGAGGCATGGCGGAAGAATCCCCGCTCATGCCCTGCCCAAGGTTAATTTAAAGGGAGATTATCGGAAGGAGTTATGCAGCAAGGCAGACAAAGCGGAAGCGACGAATCCTGAGGAAGACTGAAAACGTTTGCGACTTGTTTCAGATCGATCACGGCTTCAGCGTCAGATGCACGACCAGCTCGGAGTATTGGCTCAGTACGCCATCGGTGGTTAGCAAATAGGCGGGTAACGACTGCGCCTGCGCAATCAGCAAGCGATCGAACGGATCACGGTGATGCCAGGGCAAATTCACCAGGGGATAGCAATCCTCCCCTTTCACCGGCAACTCGGCGAACCCGGTATCCAGCGCGAGGCGGTGAATATCCTCCGGAGAAAAATCGAAATCCGCTCGATTCAAGGAGCGCTTGATCGCTATTTCCCAAATACTGGCTGAGCTGAAATAGACCGTATTGGATGAATCGGACACCCCCGCAACCACCTCTGGCGGCAAGCGCTCGGGGGCAAGCAATGTCGCCAGCAGGACATTCGTATCCAGCAAATACACATGCCGGGCCATTACTTGCCCTGCTCGAACATGGTGGCTATTTCACCCGCATGCAGATTGTCGAAGTCTGCCGGGAAAGTGAACAGTTTCTTGCCCAGCCCCAGCTTGCGGGATTTCGGGACGGCTGACTCCAAGGACACCAGGCGCGCCACCGGCTTTCCGGCGCGCGCGATCACAATCTCCTCCCCCGCTTCCGCCTGTTCGACGATGCGCGAGAACTGGGTCTTGGCTTCATGGATATTGACGGTTTGCATGACGCACCTCGATTGGACTAAGTAGACCAATGTTAGTCCACTTAGTCCAGTACGGCAAGAGTAGGGTTGCGGGCGGCGGCGGAAAAGCTATTGCGATGCTGACCCCATATCACCGCTCACAGGCCGGTTCGTTCAGAAGTTCGGCGATGTCCTTGGCTTGCATGGCAGCAGGCTCACGATAGTTGTCGCCCAACTATTCGCAGGAACCATGCCAACCGGCACAAGGTTGATTTAACGGGGATTTATTTTGAGGGGATTTGTAGCAAAACCGACAATGCGGGAGGGAGCGACAAAGATGGGGGGGCGACTTCGACAGTGCGTCAGGGACTATTGCGAAGCTGTCCCCGTTTCACTTCTTCCCACCATTTTTATGGGTGCCAACGTCAAGTGTGTAATTCTCACCGTTGAGTACCGCACGAAGCAAATCAACAGCCGCCTCAGAATACTTGTTAGTTACACTCTTTTCAGCCTTACCAACACGCATAGTAATGTGGTACTTGTTGTCACTTCCCTTGATATCAAATCCTGTATCGTTCTTTAATATTTGAATTAAATCTTGCGCTTTACTCCAGTAGGTAAAACCAAGCTTCTCGGCAACTTGGCTCAACGTATATCGATAGTTAAGATTAACCTGCGAAGGATCATCAATAGACGTTACGCCGAATAGTTTAGCGAAATCCTCTCCGCTGCTTACGGCATGATCTAGTGTTTGAAAATCTATCTCGACATGCCGTTTCGGAATACTACAGCGAACAAGCTCGACGGATCGAGCCATAAGTGAACGAAGCAGTTTCGTATTAATTTTTTCAAGATCACCCGCCTGCCCAAATGCTTTGAACACCCATTCGAACGATGAAGCTGAAATACTCTTTATGCGAATATTCGTATCAGGAGCAACTGAAAGTACCTTATCTCTTGCCGGATAGGATTCTTCTGTAAGTGCTGGATCCCACTCCAATATGTAGATGTTCGGCACAAGCTGAAAGTTAGCTCTAATCATACGATCAACATCGTACAAGATCGCTTTAATATTTGGGTCTTCGGCGCGATATCCAATAAACAATAGTGGATGCTCAACAAAATAGGTTAGAAGCTTTGCACTTAGGTATTTGTGATCCTCATTAAACCTGAGATAGTCAGTCTCATTGATGACAATAGATATCGGATCAGAGATACATCCATGTATTTTAAAAATCTCACCAATTGCCAAATATGGTTTGCGCAGAATTTGCTGCCCGATAAGGCGTTCGTATTCTGGAAAAATTGGTTCGATAAGCTCGTCGTAGTTCGTAGTAACCACTGCATGGGCGCTGATTGCCTTTAGTGCCGCAATTTCTGCGTCTAACTCTTTCTTTCCAGAAAAAGCCGAACCAGCGGGACCAAGGTTCTTCAGATATTCGGCAATCGTGTGCTTTATAAAAATGTCACTTGTATAGTTTCCCGTGAAATATGTATCCGGAAAATTCTTCTTTCCTGATGACCATGCCCACTCCCGGTACAACTCCGTAAATAGAGTTCCAATTTTCTTAAAATCACCAGCGTACGCTTGGGTGTAGTAAGCAAAGTCCTTGTCGACTAATGGGCACTTATCAGCCAGGTACCTCAGTAGCTCTTCCCAATTCGGTCCACCCGCGTATCTCTTTGAGAATCCAGAACCAATAAAGAGTATTGGTTGGCAACTAGCTGCAGTGAGTACTGATGCAATATCAGCAGTAACTTCATTCTGATATTGCTTATAGTCCAACGGCATAATCCACCTCCAAGAGATTAAAAGGTCAGGGGCACTGAGATTAAACAAGAATCCGCATCGAATGCTCCCACACCGACCCCAAAACATCGCTACGCATCCTATCCCGCCCCATTTCCCCGCAGCAAGCAGAAAAAAGGCCTATATATTTTCGAAAAATATATAGGCCTGACCGGGATCAATTGAGGGTGATCGGCGATTGACCTGTCGCAGGCGAAGAAACGATCCAGCGGTTGACAGCAGAACGAACGTTCTTTACGATGCGCAGAACGTTCGTTCTTAGAATCGATTGCCATGATACAGACCCGTTTCAATGACTGCTTCGGCAGGAAGCCCGGCTACCCCGGCGCACTGCTGTCCCTGACCCATCCCAACCGCGCCATGTTCGAGAAGCAGCGCGCCCTGCTGCGCAAGGCGGTGCCGGCGGGCTTTCCCTCGCCCGCCGACGACTATGTCGAGCGCCGCCTGAGCCTGGACGAGCACCTGATCCAGCACCGGGAATCCACCTTCTTCATGCGCGTGGCCGGCCATTCCATGCGCGGCCTCGGCATCTATGACGGCGACCTGCTGGTGGTGGACCGCGCAGTGCCGGCCACCGACGGTTGCGTGGTGGTGGCGGTGATCGACGGCGAGTTCACCGTCAAGCAGCTCTGCTACACCGCGCACGGCAAGGTGCTGCGCGCCGCCCATCCCGACTACCCCGACCTCACCCTCTTCGAGGGACAGGATTTCGCGATCTGGGGCGTGGTGCAGTGGAACGTGCACAAGGTGTGAGCGCCTCCCCGAACCGGCGCGCCATCGCGCTGGTCGACTGCAACAATTTCTACGTCTCGTGCGAGCGCCTGTTCCAGCCCAGGCTGGACGGCAGGCCTGTGGTCGTGCTGTCCAACAACGACGGCTGCGTGGTGTCGCGTTCGCAGGAGGCCAAGGCGCTGGGCGTGAAGATGGCCGCACCCTGGTTCCAGATGAAGGCGCTCGCCAGGCGGCACGGCATCGTCGCCTTCTCGTCCAACTACACCCTGTATGCCGACCTCTCCAGTCGCGTGATGTCGCTGCTCGCGCAATTCAGCCCGCGTCAGGAGGTGTATTCCATCGACGAATCCTTCCTCGACCTGACCGGGCTCCCCGGCGACCATGCGGCCTGCGGGCAGCGCATGCGCGAGACCGTGCGCCGCTGCGTCGGCATCCCGGTGTGCGTGGGCATCGCGCCGAGCAAGACGCTGGCCAAGCTCGCCAACCATGTCGCCAAGACCAGCCCCGCGCTGAACGGCGTATGCGACTTCAACCGCATGGACGAAGCGGAGCTGGATGTCCTGCTCGCCTCGCTGGATGTCGGCGAAATATGGGGCGTGGGCCGCCGCACCGCGCCCGGACTGCGCGAACTCGGCATCCGCACCGTGCGCGACCTCAGGCAGGCAAACCCGGCCCGCATGCGCGCCTGTTTCGGCGTGGTGTTCGAACGCATCGTGGCCGAACTGAACGGCATCGCCTGCCTGGAACTGGAAGACCTCGCGCGCGACAAGCAGCAGATCATCTGCTCGCGTTCGTTCGGCATGCTCACTTCCAGCCTGGATGACCTTGAGCAGGCCGCCATCGCCTACACCACGCGCGCCGCGGAAAAGCTGCGCCAGCAACACTCCGTCGCCGGCGCGCTGCATGTCTACCTGCGCACCAACCCGCACCGCGAGCAGGACGCGCAATACCAGCAAAGCATCCTCGTCCCGCTGCCGGAAGCCAACGACGACACGCGCGTGTTCTGCCGCGCCGCGCTGCACGGCCTGCGCCGCATCTACCGCAGCGGCTACGCCTACCAGAAGGTCGGCGTGATGCTGGCCGACATCATCCCCGCCAGCGAACGCCCGCAGACCCTGTTCGACGATGCCGCGGCGCGCGCAAAATCAGAATCGCTGATGAACGCACTCGACCACATCAACCGCCGCATGGGCAGCGGCACATTGAAACTGCTGGGGGAAGGAACGAAACAGCGCTGGGCGATGCGCAACGAATTCCGTTCCGGACGCTATACGACGGAGTGGGACGACTTGATGGTGTGCAAGGCCTGAGGAATCAAAGAATCAAACGGGGCAGCATCGAATTATCTTCCGCCACGATCACCACGGAATCTCCCGCCCGTCACGGTCGATGAATTTCCCCGTATCCGCCAGACTAAGCCCGGCGATGACCTTGCGCATGTCGCTCACGCTCTGCTCGACCGGGATCATCGCATTGGGCCGCCCATGTCGGTCTTGACCCAGCCGGGGTTGAAGGCGACTGCACTGTAGGTGCGATTAGCACAGCGTAATCGCACGAATGTCATGCCTCCAATTACGCTACGCTAATCGGAGCTACCCGGACTTTGTTCTTAAACATGCCCGCCACAATTTTGATGACTTGCGCACGAGTCAGAATGCGGGGCAGAAATGTGGTCAGATAATTCATCAGCCCCGGAACGTAATAGCTCCTGCCTTTTGCGAAGGCAGTCAATGCAGCCTCTGCCACCTCTTCTGCGGTAGCCTCGGGCAGGTCATCCGTTTTGGCATTTGCTACCGCCGCAAAGTTGGTCGCGGTATTCCCTGGGCATAACGCCATGAACCGAACGCCGGTATCCAGATACTCTCCGGCTAATGCTTCGGTGAAGCTCAGTACAAATGCCTTGCTTGCCGAATACGTCGCAATATAGGGAACAGGTTGAACTGCGGCAGTTGAGGCCACGTTGATTATGCCGCCCTTTCTGCGCTCAATCATTTCGGGAGCACACAGGTGAGTCAGCTTGACTAGCGCGTTGATGTTGACCGACAGCATCTGTTCATACGTCTCGATGCTTTCATCAAGAAAGTGCGCCCATTTCCCGAAGCCTGCGTTGTTGATCAATACATCCACAGAAAGTCCGCTCGCTTTTATGTGATCGAACAATTGGCGGGCCGACTCAGGCCGGCTGATGTCAGCGGGAAAGACATGCACGGCGATGTGATGCTTTTCCTTCAGCTCGTTTGCAAGCAGGGCAAGTTTGTCGGCCGATCTCGCAGTCAAAATCAGGTTGGCTCCGCGCCTCGAAAGGCTGCGAGCAAATGCTTCACCTATGCCGGAAGATGCTCCGGTGATTAGAACAGTAGTGCTTTTGAAAAGATCGATACTCATGGATTAGCCTCCTGGCGCAATGAAAGAGCCGGAAGCGTAAACCTTGCCCCAAGGGGCAGAGTCAAGCGGGCTAACCGAAGTTTTGTTTCAGCTCATCCAGAAGCGCCAGCAATTGCTGATCGAGCAATGCAATTCTGTTCATCTCAATGCGAAACTCTTCACGCTTTTTGGCAATCAGCTCATTGGCGACTGCCAGCGGGAACTGATTGTTTTTGGCTTTTAGCGCAACAAGGTTTTTGAGTTCGGCGAGATTGAAGCCGACAGTCTGGGCGCGTCGAATCATTTGGATGAGAGCGACATCTTTCGTGGTGTAAACACGGTATTTTCCCTTGCGGGCCGGGCTGGGTATTAATCCCATCTCTTCGTATAAGCGGATAGCCTTTGGTGTCGCACCGGTCAACTCGGCAAGCTTTCCGATATAGATCGTAGAGGCGGATTTATCGATACAGGGTGTCGTTTCCGGTTTCATCGCTTGCGTCGGTCATCGTGCTGTTGAGATATTTCCATATTGCCACATGCAAAGCTGAATCAAACGGGGCTGCATCGAATTGATTTTCAGAAAGACAAGAACAACTCCATAGTCCAGCTCAGGCTCTCCAACTTCCTGCACATTTCATGGCGCTGCTCAGGAGAACAGCTTCAGCCGTGTACCCAGAAATCAAAACGCATAATGCGCGAAAGCGCGCACGACTTTTTTATCCGGGCCGAAGTGGAAGACCTCGGCGGCAAGCCTGCCTCGTGCGCCTTTGTAATACAGCGTGATACTGTCGACGCCGACCAGAATCGAAATCAGCTCGAATCGCAGGTCAGGAATCAGCCCCAGCGCTTTTTTCCAGTATGCGCCCACCGCGGCTTTGCCGCGCAGCACGCCTGAAGGCTCTCCCGCCACTTGGATGATCACGGGAGACGACATTTCAAAATCCTCCGCATAATGGGAAAGTATGCGGTCAATGTCGTGTGCGTTCCATGAATCCACCCAGTCCGCGGCAAAATGTTCGGCAAATGTCTGTTCCATAGTCCCTGCAATAAATGAGTTATCTGCTTATGCGATCCGGGCCTGTTGCTCCGGCTTTGGCCTGATCACCTGTGTGTTCTCACCGCCATCACCAGGGAATCTCCCGCCCGTCGCGGTCGATGAACTTGCCCGTGTCCGCGAGCGTGAGGCCGGCTATGACTTTTCGCATGTCGCTCACGCTCTGCTCGACCGGGATCATCGCGTTGGGGCCGCCCATGTCGGTCTTGACCCAGCCGGGGTTGAAGGCGACGGAGGCGATGCCCTGCCCCTTCAGGTCCACCGCCAAGCTCTTGACCACCATGTTGGCCGCAGCCTTGCTGCTGCGGTACAGGTAGCTACCGCCGCTGGTGTTGTCGGCCATGCTGCCCATCTTGCTGGTGAGGGTGACGATGAGTTTGAGTTCGCTACGCGCGATCTGCCGGACGAAGGCTTCGACCATCTTCAGCGGGGCTATGGCGTTGATGTTGAACGCCGCCATCCATTCCGCATAGTCGGTGTGGCCGAAGCCTTGCCTGTCCGCCATCGGATAGACGCCCGCGTTGTTGATCAGCAGGTCTATCGCCTCGTCGGACAGCGTGTGCGCAAGCTTCTCGATCTGGGCATGGTCGGTGACGTCGAGCGCGTGAAGTTCGATGCGGCCGGGATGCCGGGCCGCCAGTTCGTTCAGCGCATCCGCCTTGCGCGGCTCGCGGCAGCAGGCCAGCACGCGCCAGCCGTCCGCCGCGTATTGCTTGCAGAATTCCAGTCCGATGCCGCGATTGGCGCCGGTGATCAGCAGTGTCTTCATGGTCGATCCTTTGCGTTCCGAATGAATACATCGGTCCGCATCCTAGCCCGCCCCACTCCCCCGCCACAAGCGGAAAAAAGGCCTATGGATGCACTGAATAAGTCCGTTCGCCCTGAGCCTGTCGAAGGGCATCTCATTTAAGCTGTTGAGTTGATTAAGTCCTCCATTCATGGTTCGACAAGCTCACCACGAACGGAGGACTTAATCAGCGCTTCCTAAACCGAATACGGCGCGGCCGCCCAGCTTCTGACCAGTTGGGCTTCGGCATCGGGCAGGTAGCGGAAGCCGTTGTCCAGGTCGCGCACGACGGCGTAGGCCACCTTGGGCGGGGTGATGGTTCCCGCGACAAGGTGGAAATACCAGGCGCCCGGATAGCCGGCGGCGCGGTCGAAGGCCTGCAGTTGCGCGGACATGTCCACGCCGCTCGCCTCGATGTTCCACTGGAACGGTTTGAGTTTGCGCGCGTGGCAGGACACCGGCGTGACCGAGGTCACCTGGTTGCGGTAACGGTCCTGATGTTCGCGCAACGCGAACAGCCAGTGGTCGCTGAAATGCCCGCGGTTCGCCGCGCTGCTACGCGTCCATTCGTACAGCATGCGCGGCAGGCCGGCGGCGTAGCCTTCGGGAGACGCGGGCTTGCCGACGATCCGGCCCAGGTCGGTCAGCTTGCGAAAACGGTAGCGCGGCGCGCCGACCGGCTGGGCATCGAGCAATGTCGGCGCGACCGGCTCGGTGAGTTCCTGCAGGTCTTCCGGCCAAGCGTCCTCGTCGATCAGCTTGCGGTCCAGCAGTTCCTGCAATTCTTCGACTTCGAGTTGCAATACGTCCGCCGGCGCGGGACCGTAGGCCGCGACGAAATAATGGCTGCGTCCGCTGTGGCGCGTGACCAGCAGGCCGCTGTCGGCATGGCGCTCGACCAGCTCGCCCATGTCGCCGCCGCAGGATTCCAGCTCGGCCCGGGTCCAGGCTTCGAGGTTGTCGGCGATGCGCGTGCCGTCTGGCGCGATCACGCCGCCGGGGCGATACCAGCCGCCGCGGCTCAGCGCGTAACGGAAGGTGCAGCCGGGACGGATGCGGTTCGCGATCTCCAGCAACGCGGCATGGTGCGGGCGCGGCGGGATGGACTCGATCTCTGCGGCGAGGTCGCGCAGCGCGGTTTCGTCGGGCGTGTACAGGCTCATTCGTGTTCCTCGTTCAGAAAGTCGTTCAATCGTTGCCGCACCGCGGCGCGCACGTCGGGCTCGGCATCGTCCACCAGTTCGGCGATGGCTACCATCGGCGCGCGCTGCGCCGCCAGCAAACGCACCACCCAGTCCTCGTCGTGCAACATCTTCGCCGCATCGTCCGGCAGCATGCGTTCCGCGACGATGCGCCGCACCTCGGCATCTTCGTCCCGCGCCATGCGTCCCAGCGCAAACGGCGGCAGGCGGCGCGCCACTTCCTTGCGCACCTCGCGATCCTCGTCGTGCGCCATGCGCGGCAACTGGCCGTGCGGCAGCCGCTTCGCCACCTGCAGCCGCACCAGGTAATCCGCGTCGGCCATCAGCGCGTTCAATCGCTCCGGCGGAAGGCGGTTCGCCACGGTCATGCGCACTTCGCGGTCGCCATCGTGCAGGTAATCGTCCAGCTCGTCCACCGGCAGGCGGCTCGCCACCACGCGCCGCACCACCTCGTCGCCGTCGCGCGGCCGTGCGCGCAACGCTTCCAGCGGCGCATGACGCGCGGCGATGGCGCGGCGCTCCCAGAACGCATCGTCCAGCACGGCTTCCGCATATTGCGGATTGCGCCGCAGGAAGCGGTCGATCTGCCGCCCGCTGTTCGCGATCAGGCACACGTCGCCCGGCATGCAACGCCCTTCCATAAGCAGCGCGCGATGCGGGCACGCCGCGCAATCGGCCGGCACGCTCAACGGCGTCGGTTCGCTGCGACGTTCCGGCATGTCCTGTCCCTGCTCCACAAAATCATGCGCAGGTATGAGCAACCACCGTGCCAATACGCGAGACCGGACACAAAGCCCGCAAATGCGGGAAACGACGGTCGCATGGATGGATTGCTCCGGGCGTATTGTCGCGAACACGACAATAAATGTAGCCCGGATGGAATGGAGTGAAATCCGGGAGCATCCCCGGATTCCGGCCTGCGGCCTTCATCCTGGCTACGTTTTTTTCCGCAACACCGTCATGTGCGAAGGCTCGAAACCCAGCCTGCGGTAGAAATCCAGCGCGGCATGGTTGTCGCGGTCGGCCAGCAGCGTGACGCGAGTCATGCCCTGTTCGTGCGCCCAGCCCAGCACATGCTCGACCAGTCGCCGCCCGTATCCGCCGCCGCGATGTACACGAGACACGATCACGTCTTCGAGCAACAGCACGCGCCCGCCTTCCGCGGTGCTGACGGTGATCAGCGCGTTCGCCATGCCCGCGACCTGTCCATCTGCGCGCAGCACGAACAACCTACCCAGCGCCGGGTTGTCGAGAATGAGTTGCAGGCCGCGCAATTGCTTGTCGCGCTCGGGTTTGAAATCGCTTTCCAGCGTGAACAGCTCGGCGAGCAGATCGGCGAGTCGGGGCAGGTCTTCTGCGGTAGCGAAATCGATTTCCATATTGTCATCCCGTAGGGGCACGGCGCGCCGTGCCCCTACATCAGCGCCACGCTCTTCACCTGCGCGCACACATACATGCCCGCGGCCAGGCCGAGGTGGTCGCGCGAGCGGCGGGTGATGCGCGACAGCAGCATCTGCGACTCGCCGACCTTCATGCGCACGATCACCTTGTCCGGCCCTTCGTCGCGTATCTCCTCGATGCGCGCATTCAGGATGTTGTTGATGCTGGTGCCTTCCGGTGCCTGCGTGGCGATGCTCACGTCGCGCGCCAGCACGCGGGCGCGCACGCGGGTTCCGAAGGGCTGGTCCACCTTGCCCACCCACAGGCTGCCTCCGGGGAAATCCAGTTGCGTCAGGTGATAGGCCTCGTCGTGCCGCGCCACTTCCGCTGCTATCACCGTGCCCGCATCGTCGAAATGCGCGGTCGGCAGATCCAGCCGCGCCAACGTTTCGGCCAGCGCGCCGCTGGCGATGACGCGGCCTTTCTCCAGCAGCACCAGATGGTCGGCCAGCCGCGCCACCTCGTCCAGCGCATGGCTGACGTAGAGCACGGGAATATTCAGTTCGCGATGCAGCCGTTCCAGGTACGGCAATATCTCTTGCTTGCTCGTCGTATCGAGCGCGGAAAGCGGCTCGTCCATCAGCAGGACGCGCGGACTGGTGAGCAGCGCGCGGCCGATGGCGACACGCTGGCGTTCGCCGCCGGAGAGGCTGGCCACATCGCCGCGCCCGATCAGGTGAGACAGCCCCAGCCATTCCACGACTTGTTCCGGCTGCACACGGCGCTCGGATACGGCGATGCGCTTGTAGCCGTATTCGAGATTCCCGCGCACCGACAGGTGCGGGAACAGGCTCGCCTCCTGGAACACATAGCCCAGCGGGCGCTTGTGCACCGGGACAAAGGTCTTCTCGTCCTGCCACAGCTCGCCGTTCACATGCAGCCAGCCCTGCGTGCGCTCCAGCCCGGCGATGCAGCGCAGCAGCGTGGTCTTGCCGGAACCGGAGGGGCCGAACAGCGCGGTGACACCGACCGGCGGCGCGCTGAACGCGGCATCCAGCTCGAAGCCGTCCCGCTGCATCTTGAAATGCACGCGCATCCAGATCGCTTGATTCCCGCTCGCCTGTTTCTCGCTCATCGGGTCACCCGCCACGACTTGCCGCCCGCCAGATACAGTCCCAGCAGCACGAGGAAGGAGAACAGCACCATGCCGCCCGCGAGAACATGCGCCGCGCCGTATTCCATTGCCTCGACGTGGCCGTAGATTGCGACGGAGAGCACCTGCGTCTCGCCGGGAATGTTGCCGCCCAGCATCAACACCACGCCGAATTCGCCGACGGTGTGCGCGAATGCGAGGATGATCGCGGTGAGAAAACCGGGGCGCGCCAGCGGCAGCGCAACGCTGACGAACCTGTCCCACGCATTCGCGCGCAACGTCGCCGCGACTTCCAGCGGACGCCGGCCGATAGACTCGAACGCGTTCTGTATCGGCTGCACCGCGAACGGCAGCGAGAACAGCACCGAGCCGACCACCAGTCCGGCGAAGGTGAACGGCAAGGTGCCGAGGTTCAACGCGCGGGTCAGTTCGCCCACCGCGCCCTGCGGCCCCATCAGCAGCAGCAGGTAGAAACCCAGCACCGTCGGCGGCAGCACCAGCGGCAGCGCCACCACGGCGGACACCAGCCCCTTGTACCAGCGGCGGCTATGCGCCAGCCACCAGGCCAGCGGCGTGGCGATCAGCAACAGCAGCAGGGTCGTGACGCTTGCAAGCTTGAGCGTCAGCCAGACGGCTTGCAGGTCGGTGGGGTCTAGTGCGGGCATAAAAGGCTTAAGGCAACTCGTAGCCGAATCCGCGCATCACTGCCTTCGCCTTCTCGCTCTTCAGGAACGCGAGGAACGCCTTGGCCGCGGCCTGATCTTTCGCACCGGACAACAGCACCGCGCTCTGCCGGATCGGCTTGTGCATCCCGGCCGGCACCAGCCAGTACGATCCCTCCATCACCTTGCCGTCGCGCATGATCTGCGACAGCGCGACGAAACCCAGCTCGGCATTCTCTGTCGCGACGAACTGGTATGTCTGCGTGATGTTCTCGCCCTTCACCAGCTTGCGCTGCAGCGCGTTCCACACCGTCATTTTTTCCATGACCTCCTTCGCCGCCATGCCGTAAGGCGCAAGCCGCGGGTCGGCGATCGCCAGCTTGCTGTAGCCGTCCTTGTACAGCACCGCGCCCTTTTCATCGACGAAGCCCGGCTGAGCGCTCCACAGCGCCAGCCTGCCCTGCGCATAGACGATGCGCGAGCCGCCGACCGCCAGCCCTTCCTGCTCCAGTTTCTTCGGGATCGCCTCGTCCGCCGCGAGCAACAAGTCGAACGGCGCGCCGCCCCTGATCTGCGTATAGAACTTGCCGCTGGAACCGAGGCTGACCTTCACCGCATGTCCGCTCTCCTGCTGGAACAGCGCCACAATGCGCTCCATCGGCGCGGAAAAATTCGACGCCACCGCCGCGCGCACCTCGCCGGCGCACGCCGGTGCACTCATCAGACCGAACGACATCACGACTGCGGCAACGCGGCCGCGCAATGCAGAGATATTCACCATCGACTCCATCACAAGGAACTGGCGCAATGATAACAAGCAAGATGGAGGCCAGCGAAAACTATCTAGGCCTTTCGGCATATTGACCGGGCAACGGAGGGCGGGTAGGGTGCGGGCGGTAAGGATCACCACAAACATCAGGGAAGGGTGTCGCGTGAAGTCCATTGAGAAATTCGCAGATCTTGCAAGCTACGCCTCAGTTGGAAGCTGGCGCGACCGCATTTTCAGTCTGGGCAAAGACCTCGGTTACAAGCACACCCTTTTGGCTATCTTTCCTAGCCACGACACGCCGATGGAAGCCGAGCATGCTTTTCTTCACAGCAATTATTCCCCGACATGGCGCAAGAAATACGATGACGAAAAGATGGGCCATATCGACCCCGTCGCAACTCATTGCATTGAGAAATCGACTCCGCTGATCTGGTCGCCGGAGGTCTTTGCCTCGTGCAGGCAAAAGGAGATGTACGAAGAGGCTTGCAGTTATGGGATCCGCTCCGGTGTCTCGTTGCCGATGCATGGCTGCAACGGGGAGTTCGGCGTAGTCTGTTTCGTGTCCGACACAAATCCGGGCCAACGCGCCCGGAAAGATATTCTTCACAGCCTTCCCGAGCTGTCGTGCTTCCGCGATTTCATCTTCGAAACATCGCGCCGCTTCATCAAGCCTGCGCTTGAACCGGATGAAAAGGTCAACCTGACGCGACGCGAACTCGAATGCCTCAAGTGGAGCACATCGGGAAAGAGCTCTTGGGAAATTGCCAGGATACTGCGCTGCTCGGAAGCGACCGTGAACTTCCACTTCGCGAACATCCGCCGCAAATTCGGCACCACCACGCGCCGCCATGCGGAGGCCAAGGCCATCCGCTTGGGAATCGTCGACCCGACGTAACCGTTGATGCCGGCCACTCCACCACAAGGCGTGGCGAATTATTGCGGCACGCTCCCCTGATACCCCCAGCCGGTGGCCTCAAGATAGTCTTGGGATTGTGCGTTCGTGAAATCGAGCATCTTGATCAGAATCTGCAAGGGGTCTGTTCCTTTTGCCTTCTCAGATTCATAGATTGCGAGCCGTTGCGCGTCGACTGCCGCAACCTCACTCTCGAGCTTGCTTCTATATTCGTCATCGATGATGCGGCCCGATGACAGCTTGTTTACTGGTTCACCGCCTCGAACATTACTGATGTCATAGAATATCGTGCCGGGACCTGCCATGTTGTAGGCTATCTTCTCGGCGCTTGCGGGATCAGAACTAGCCGACTTTATCAGAAGTTCCTGAACGGGAGTTTTGGCATGTGCCAAATTGCTTTCCTCCGCAGCAAGTGCATTGCCGGCACTGGATAGCGTCACCTGATCGGCTGCTGGATCGGCGATGGCTGGCGTAGCTATTTTGCCGTCTTGCCGTTGCGTAGAAGAGGTTGCAATACCGCTGTAAGCCAAAGCGCCGTAGCCAGATTGAACGATCATGCGACTCTCCTTTGAGAAATGACGATGTTATTTTCGTGCATTTTTCGCTCACTGATACCTATCAGGGTTGATAGGTATTTATCGAATTGAAGAAAGGGGAGAATCGAGCCGGGAATTTCAAAAGCCATGTGACAAATGGCATGCTCAGACCGGGGAGACACGACATGTCCGCAATCAATTTCATTACCGCCACGCCACCTTCGAACTCTGTAACGGCACAAAAATTTTCCGCATCACAAACTGTTTCCGCTCAGCCGGAAGCTGCGACCAATGACAGTAGCGCCACGATTTCCCAAGCCGCAAAAGACCTCGTGGCTAAAGAAAACAAAATCGTCCCTTATGCCGACGACCCGCGCGCTGCTGCGAAATTCATGCAACATATGGCCGAAGGATTTGCGGGAAGAAATCAATTCCGTGCACAGTATGCGAGCGATCCGAACAATCCTTTGTATGCCAAATTTCTCGACGAGGCGGCCAGTAAAAATTTCAGTCCTGGCACGGGGAATGGTGCGGGCATCGATCTTTCGTGGGGTAAGACCAGTGCAAATCTATCCAAGATGGAGGACGTAATACACTATACGGGCGGCGAGCCGGTGACGGCAGCAAGCCAAGCTTACCAACAGAAGCAAGTACACAGCTACATGAACGCGGCAACCGAACTGTATACATCGGAAAAAGCAAAAGGGACGCCAGCGGGCGAGATATGGATCAAGATCATGGATCTGCAGGAGCAGCAACCCGCACGCTTCCGCGCCATGATGGGATGGCCGACTGCCGCCGATTTTGCGACCAACCCGCCTGATGTCACTGCTGGCAGTGTGAAAGCGTAGCAACAAAGTCTCGAGGAGATATGAGATGTCTGACATAAACATCATCACCGCCATGCGTTCATCGATTCTAACGACTTCAAAATCCACCGCATCACAAACTATCGCAACTCCTCAGCCGGAACCTGCGGCCAATGATAGTAGCGCCACTATTTCTCAAGCCGCACGCGATGCGCTCGCGGCATCCGTTGCTACCAGCACTGCCATTCCTGCCAATAGTGAGCCCTTCTTCAAACAAGCAATGGCTGAAAAGTTTGCGGGAGGCAATGCGATCAGGGCAATGATTCGGAATGATCCATCAGATCCACAATGGGCGAAGTGGGTAGATGGATATGCCGAACACGACTACACCGCAGGTTCCGATGTCCTATACGATATCTCTCACACTATGTCTGGCGCATCAGGAAATCCAAAAATTGACGGTATTCTGCGTTATTCAAGCGGCGAGATTGTGACGGCAGAGAGTCAAACCTATGCAACAAAACAAACTGCGAACTTTCAGGATAAATTGCGGGAAATGATTGATTCGGAGAAGTCAAAAGGGACAAATTCATCAGACATCCTTCTTAAAATATTTGATCTACAGGAAACTCAACCCGCGCGCTTCCGCGCAATGATGATGTGGCCAAATGCAGCCGATTTTGCGACCAACCCGCCGGATACGACATCCGCCGGACAGAAAGCATAAGAAAATCCCATGTCCACCATCTCGACAGCAACGTCCGCTTACACCAATACCTCGAACGCGACTACGCAACGATCCGCCGCTAATCCCGTCGCGCCAGAAAAGCAATCGGCACGCAATACAACAGCATCCACCGACAAGGCCGCGCCCTCTCCAAACGGAGTTGTTGTAACACTCTCGGCTCAAGCCAGGAGTGCGCCGAAAGAGGTTGCGCTGAATAGCTATGCGCCATTCTTTGCCGGGCGCGACAATCTGCCGCAGTCGTTTGCATTATCGAACGGGGTGACCAACGTCTCGAATGCCGGTGATCGAACGGCGGGCGGAGAGCAAAAGAGTTTCAAGCAAGTGGCTCTCGATGCGCGCGCGAGCATGGATGCCCAATATGCGGCGATGAAAGACAGCGGCAAGCCCTTCGACATGAATAGCTGGGAAGGGAAAGACGTATACACGTTGATGAATAACTTGGATCGTCGCGCGCTATATGCAGTCAAAAGTAACGAAGGCGGGGGATTCACCAAAGACGAACAAACCATGGCCACGATAATCATGGGGCAGCAGGAGGGTTTGGCGATGGGTCTTTACAGTGGACCCACCAGCAAAGCGGGGACATATGTCTCCCCGTTCAACAGTGTTTCAGATGGATTTAAAAACGGAATTCGTTTCTTGGACAGCGTAAGCAGCGAGGAGAAGTCATCCTCGGCATGGGCTATAGAGCGAGCCAGCGCTCAAATTACCTATGAAAGCGCCGCAGAAAATGAACACATAACACCTGAAAAACTTGATAGCGAGGATCCTATTGTTCAACTAATCACGGCGGCGATGAAAGCGATGAAGCATCACCCGAATTCCGCATGGACAACCGGCCCACTTGCAACTTCCGATGACTTGAAGCGTCAGCCTTGGTTTAAAGATTATGTTTCCCAACTTGATCAGCTCATGCAGCAGGCGCAAGACAAACCGCTGTTACAGAGTGACGCAAAACTCGGCGCTGCCACACAAATTTCTGCGGGTAGTCTGACTTAATCTCAGCGCCGTCGGGTTACGGCCTTGCAAGACTAAGCCGACTTACAAGAACTGAGGTTAGATGTGTACATCGGGTAACTATAGGAATCGCTATGGGGCTGTTTTTTGTTGAAATCGCTAATTTGATAAATGAGATGTGGCCATATCCTGAATGGAAGATAGGGGCCGTCACACTTATCGGATTACTGTGCGCAATCGGTATCGGGTTCGCTGTTTACGAAGGTAGGATGGGTTGAGCCCTTCGACTGGCTCAGGCTAGGCTTCGCGATATCCATCGTTTGGATTGTTGGGTATCGCTGCGCTCCACCCAACCTACAAAACTCTGCCCACCATGTCGGGCGGAGCCAGACCTACAAAACCATCACTCTTCGTCCACTTCCGCCAGCACCACGCCGATGGCCTGCTGCGGGTCGTCCGTCAGGCTCAGGCAGTGTTCGCTGCCGTTCACCAGATAGAGGTTGAATCTTTCGCGGCGCAGCGCGGGCGGGAGGCGGGCGGGCATGTCGTCGTCGTTGCAGACGGTGAAGCGCAGGTCTGGCCAAGTTTTTTTCAGGCAGGCCAGCGCGGCGTCGTTCAGCACGCCGAACGAGGCTGCGGTATTGGCGATTTTTTCCAGTGTCTCGGCGACGATCATGGGATTACTCCTCTTCGGTCTCGGCAAACCGGCCCAGCGACTTCGCTTCGACGCCGAGGATCTTCGCCAGCCAGGGCGGCGGGGCGTCGAGCACGGCTTGCAGGCGTTGCAGGGCGACGTTCGCCTTGCCGCCTTCCGGCGCTTTCACCGGGTGGATGTTGGCGCGCACGGCCTTGGCCGCGGCGGGGCCGCCGATGGATTGCACGTAGACGATCTGGCAATCCCTGATGAGGTTGGCGCGCGCGACGTTCTTGTCTTCGGCATCGTCGGCGAAGGCGGTGGAACGAATGTCGATCAGGCGGATATCGTCGCGCCCGACCTGGTACACGAGGAAGCGCGGGCAGGAGCCGAAGTGGCCGTCGAGATTTTCTTCGGTGTTGGAGGCGACCGCGACGCGCAGGCTACCGGGCATGTCGCCCTCTTTCCAGGCGGCGACCGGCGGCAGGTTCTCGGCTTCGTCCGCCGCGCCCCACAGGTGACGCACCGCCAGCTTGATGGATGCGCCATCCACATCCGGCTCGACGGTCTCTTCGCCGGAGAGGATGAGCTTGATGTCGGCCACGGTCACCTTGGCGAGTTTCTCTTCGGTGATCGGCAAACCGATCTGGTCGCCCAGCTTGGCCGCGAACGCACCCGCATTCACGTTGTCCAGAGCGCGCGCGGCCTGCGCGATGCGCAGCGCGGCAGTTTTGGTGATGACGGTGGTGGTGGTCATATTCAGTCCCCTTTGGGAAATGGGAAACGGGACTCGCCGCTTGGCGGCTCAAGAGAAACGCAAAACCACGTTTCCCATTTCCCGTTTCTCTTTTCCCGTTGTCACTTTCGTTAGAGGAAACGGCACTCGCCGCTTCGCGGCTCAGGGGAAACACCAAACCACGTTTCCCATTTCCCTTTTCCCGTTTCCCGCAACACCTACGCTGCAACCTGCGTGATGCAGCCCTTGATCGGGCAAACCTTCACGCATTGCGGTTTGCTGAAGTCGCCTTCGCACTCGGTGCATTCCGCTGCATTGATGACGTACATGCCCTTCTTCGTGCTGATGGAAGCCGTGGGGCATTCCGGTTCGCAGTCGCCGCAGGAGGTGCACAAGTCTGCATTGATCTTCATTGCCATGATGGTTCTCCTTTCAGTAGTGGGAAATGAGAAACGGGACTCGCTGCTGCGCAGCTCAAGAGAAACGCAAAACCACGTTTCCCATTTCTCTTTTCCCGTTTCCCGGTTTCGCTATTCCGCCGCATCGAGACGCTTGGCTCGCACCGAATAAGGCAATCGCGCCGGGGCAGCTTGCGGCTCGATGTAATACGCGCCGCCGTTGTTCAGCTTGATCTCACCGCCCCACTTCTCCGGGGTGTCGAACTCCATCGAGACGATGGTGTCCTCGAGATCGCGCTTGGGCAGATAGAACTGGTAACTGCCTTTTGCATCGCGACGGATCATGATGTTTGCCATTGCTACTTCCTTTCGTAACCGGTTCTTAATGCGGATGAGGAGCCGTCATGAGCGCGCCGAGGGCAAGGCGGACGGAACGGAGGAACCGGAACGTACACACAGTACGTGAGGATTCCGAGTACCGCCCAACGCCGCCATCGGTGCGCGCAATAGGCTCATCGCCGCATTAACGGACCAGGTCGTGGTTGTAGTCCGTCGTCCCCATCCCGCGGGTCTCTTCGTCCAGACGCTCCAGCACCGCATTGGTGATGGTGGTCAGCATCTGCATCGCACCTTCGTAACCCTGCGTCGTGGCACGGTGCAGGTGGTGACGATCGAAGATCGGGAAGCCGATGCGGATCAGCGGAACCTCGAACTCCTTGCCCAGTGCCAGCGTGTCGCGCTGGATGAACTTGGCGTAGGAGTTGCCGATCATGAAATCCGGCTTCTCGGTCAGCACCAGCGAACGGAAGTGCCACAGGTCGGCGCCGGCGAACAGCTGGGTGTTCTTGCCGTACGGGGTCTCGTCCAGCATCTTGCGCATGGCCTTCTCCCACTTCTTGCCGCCGTTGTTGCACAGCACATGCAGCGGCTCGATGCCCAGTTCGGTGAGGAACTTGGTCATGCCCAGCGTGAAGTCCGGATCGCCATACAGGCTGATCTTCTTGCCGTGCAGCCAGGTGTGGCTGTCCATCATCATGTCGACCAGACGGCCGCGCTCCAGTGCCAGCGATGCGGGGATCTCCTTGCCGGTGACCTGTGCGACCTTCATCAGCCACTCGTCGGTCCACTCCAGGCCCATCGGGATGTTCATCTTCGGCACGTCGTGCTTCCAGGTGGTCTCGACGAACTTCTTGGTCTTCTCCAGTTGCATCGGCTGCAGCAGGAAAGTGGTGGCGGCGTTGGGCGCATCCTTCACTTCGTCCTGCGTCGTGCCGCCGGCGTACATGCGGAACTGGCCGTCGGCCGGGGTATCCAGCACTTCGGTCGGGTCTGACAGCGTGGTGTGCGCGACACCCATCTCGTCCAGCATGCGATGGATGACACGATAGTTCCCGAGGTAGGTCTCGAAGCCGGGAACGATGTTGATCTTGCCGTTCTTGCCGGGCTCTTTGCCTTCCATGGTGTTCAGCGTGAAGTAACGGATGACGCCTTCGAACATGTTGTCCCAGCCGGTGACATGCGAACCCACGAACGACGGAGTGTGAGCGAACGGAACCGGATAGTCCTCGGGGATGTTGCCGGCCTTCTTGGTGTTGCGGATGAAGGCGTTCAGGTCGTCGCCGATGACTTCGGCCATGCAGGTCGTGGAGACGGCGATCATCTCCGGCTTGTACATCGCCTTGGCGTTCTCCAGGCCGTCGATCATGTTCTTCTGGCCGCCGAACACGGCTGCGTCTTCGGTCATGGAATCGGACACGCAAGAAATTGGCTCGCGGAAGTGACGATTGAAGTAGGAACGGAAGTAAGCCACGCAGCCTTGAGAGCCGTGCACATACGGCATGGTCTTCTCGAAGCCCAGCGCGCACAGCACCGCGCCCAGCGGCTGGCAGGCCTTGGCCGGATTCACGGTCAGCGCTTCCCGCTTGAAGTTCAGCTCGCGATATTCCATCGTGGTGGTCCACTTGAAGGTCTCTTGGACCTTGTCCGCGGCATGGCCTTCCTCGAACGATTCTTTCTTGTTCTTCAGCGAGTCCTTGTATTCGTCCTGACGGAACAGCGGATAACAAGGTTTGATGTCATCGACTTTTTGCATTTCTATCTCCTTAGCCGCACTGCCAATTTGCAGATGCCGGCACAGATTGATTGGTGGGCGGCGTGCCGCCGCCCGCTTGTTACTTAGGCAGCTGCCTTCTCGGCGACCGGACTTTCCTTCAACCACGGTGCGGTCAGGTTGCTCCAGCACGGGTTGTTGAGGGTCATGTCCATATCGCGAGCGAAGATGGCGAAGCCGTCGTAGCTGTGATACGGGCCGGAGTAGTCCCACGAGTGCATCTGGCGGAAAGGGATGCCCATCTTCTGGAAGATGAACTTTTCCTTGATGCCGGAACCAACCAGATCGGGCTTGACCTTCTTCACGAACTCTTCGAATTCGAGGCCGGTCACGTCGTCGTACAGCAACGTGGCGTTGCCCATCTCCTTGATGGTGCGGTCGTAGTCGTCGTTGTGCGCGAACTCGTAACCGGTACCGACCACTTCCATGCCCAGGTCTTCATAGGCGCCGATCACGTGACGCGGGCGCAGACCGCCGACGTACAGCATGACGCGCTTGCCTTGCAGGCGCGGCTTGTACTTGTCGATCACGGCTTGCATCATCGGCTTGTACTTCTCGATCACCTTCTCGGCCTTGGCCTTGATGCTGTCGTCGAAGAAGCTCGCGATCTCGCGGATGGAGGCTTCGATCTTGGTCGGACCGAAGAAGTTGTATTCCATGTAAGGAATGCCGTACTTCTCTTCCATGTGGCGGCTGATGTAGTTCATCGAACGGTAGCAGTGCAGCAGGTTCAGCTTGGCCTTCGGGGTGTTTTCCATTTCGGCCAATGTGCCATCGCCGGACCATTGGGCGATCACGCGCAGTCCCATGTCTTCGAGGATGGTGCGAGTAGCCCAGGCGTCGCCGCCGATGTTGTAGTCGCCGATGATGGTCACGTCGTACGGAGTGGACTCGAAAGCCGCCGTATCGCGGTTACCCAGCACCCAGTCACGGATCGCGTCGTTGGCGATGTGATGACCCAGGGATTGCGACACGCCGCGGAAACCTTCGCAACGCACCGGAATCACCGGCTTGTTCAGTTCCTTGGCTGCCTTTTTGGAAACGGCTTCGATGTCGTCACCGATCAGACCGATCGGGCACTCGGACTGCACGGAGATGCCCTTGTTGAGCGGGAACAGTTGCTCGATCTCGCCGATCAGTTTGGCCAGCTTCTTGTCGCCGCCGAACACGATATCCTTTTCCTGGAAATCGGAAGTGAAGTTCATCGTGCCGAAGGCGTTCACGCCGGTGGTGCCGACGTAGTAGTTACGGCGACCGGCGCGGGAATACTGGCCGCAGCCGACCGGGCCGTGAGAAATGTGGATCATGTCCTTGATCGGGCCCCACACCACGCCCTTGGAACCGGCGTAAGCGCAGCCGCGGATGGTCATCACGCCCGGCAAAGATTTGCGGTTCGAGGTGATGCACTTCTTGGACTGTTCGATGGATTTGTCGTTGACCGCCAGGTGCTTCTCGCGGTCCTTTCTGGCCTTCTCGGGATAGACCTCAAGCACCTCTTGAATGAGGGCCTGGGTCTCTTCGCGTGTTAATGCAGACATTTCGTTCTCCTTTGACGACCCACCCATATGTGGAGACGTCTATCAGATTTAACTTGCTCGGCAAGAATGGCGGGCCGTACCCAACAACCAACGGCCCGCCGCCCTTAACACCTTGCTATCAGGCAGCGACCGCAGCCTTGCCGATGATGGACTCGTCTTCCACTTCCATGATGCCGAATTCCATCAACAGCTCTTCCAGCTCGTCCATGGTGATCGGGGTGGGGATCACGAACTTCTTGTTGTCCACCACCTTGCGAGCCAGCGCGCGATACTCGTCGGCCTGCTTGGCCTTCGGGTCGTACTCGATCACGGTCATGCGGCGGATCTCGGCGTGCTGCACGGCGTTGTCGCGTGGCACGAAGTGGATCATCTGCGTGCCCAGCTTGTCGGCCAGCGCGATGATGAGTTCGTCTTCGCGGTCAGTGTTACGGCTGTTGCAGATCAGGCCGGCCAGACGCACGCCGCCGGAGTTCGCATACTTCACGATGCCCTTGGCGATGTTGTTAGCGGCGTACATCGCCATCATTTCGCCGGAGCAAACGATGTAGATTTCCTGCGCCTTGTTTTCGCGGATCGGCATTGCGAAGCCGCCGCACACCACGTCGCCCAGCACGTCGTAGAACACGAAGTCGAGGTCTTCGTCGTACGCGCCTTCTTCTTCGAGGAAGTTGATCGCGGTGATAACGCCGCGGCCGGCGCAACCGACGCCTGGCTCAGGACCGCCGGACTCGACGCACTTCACGCCGCCGTAACCAACCGACAGCACGTCTTCGAGTTCGAGGTCTTCCACGCTGCCTGCTTCGGCGGCCAGTTCCATCACGGAATTCTGTGCCTTCGAGTGCAGGATCAAACGAGTCGAGTCAGCCTTCGGATCGCAGCCAACGATCATCACTTTCTTGCCGGCTTCGGCCAGGGCCGCTACCAGATTCTGGGTGGTCGTCGATTTACCGATACCGCCCTTACCGTAAATTGCGCATTGACGCAGTGCCATGTTAGTCTCCTGAGAGGTTGCAAAAAGTTGCGATTGAAAATCTGTCGCTCGCACCCTCTACACCGCAAGCACCGTGCCACCCGCCGCAAAAATACCCAACCGCATGAAATGCAAGAGAAAATAAATTCAGCGCCGGACGCCACTGCGGATGTGGAACACAACAAAACGGAAAATTTTGTAGCAGTGGCTACAACACCGACAATCACCCTGCCCCGCTCGGCCAGACTACCCATCAACCGCTGCAACCTGCCCGCCGACATCCTCGGCGGACTCACCTTCCAGCGATACCCCGTGCCGCTCGAACTCGACGGCGTGGCCGAGTTCCATCGCGGCCTGTTCGCGCTGCTGGATCGCATAGCCGATGCGGAGGAACGCGCAGAGGCCTTCATGCTGCACATGAACGCGGCGTTCTATCTCGACGATCCTGAGCAGGCGGGCTACACCGCACAGGCGACGCACAAGCGGCAGAAGGCGGACTACCTGCGCATGGTGCGCGGCTGGAGTTTCGATGCGGACGGCCGCGAAGGCGCGGCACTGAAAGGCTGGGTGGAATCGCGCTTCGGCCTGCTGCCTCGGCATCACGGCGGCCCGATACGCGACTTCTCCGGCGAGGCCTATCGCCGGTATCTTGAGATGCGCGCCACTGCGCTATATGGAACCAATGCGCTGGAAGCACAGTTCGACCTGCTCTACGCCTATTGCCAGTACGAACTCGCGCGCGCGCATCCCAGCCAGACACACCTGACGCTATACCGCGGCGTGAACCGCGTGGACGATCACGAAACGCTGGCGCAACAGGACGACAAGCGCCGCGTCGTGCTGCTCAACAGCCTGAGCTCCTTCACCGCAAACCGCGAACGCGCCGACGAATTCGGCGACTACCTGCTCACCGCCGAAGTGCCGCTGGCCAAGATCGCCTATTACACGAAACTGCTGCCGGGCATGCTGAAGGGGGAAGAGGAATACGCGGTGATCGGCGGGATGTACGAGATCACGATCACACCCTATTGAGCCTGCCGACCGGAGGCATCCACACGGATATCTTGCCGCACGCCGGCGGCCGGGAGCGATGGACGTTAGCCGCGAGCGATGGAAATCACACAACACCCGCGCCATGCGCCTGTTCGTCGGCGAAATAGCTCGACCTGACCATGGGTGCGCAGGCTGCATGACTGAAGCCCATCTCCTGCGCGGCGCGCTCATACATCGCGAAGGTCTCGGGCGGCACGTAGCGCAGCACCGGCAAGTGGCCGTCGGAAGGTTGCAGGTACTGGCCTATCGTCAGCATGTTGACGTCGTGCGCGCGCAGGTCGCGCATCACTTCCAGCACTTCGTCGTCGGTCTCGCCCAAGCCCACCATCAGCCCGGACTTGGTGACGACCTGCGGAAAGCGGGCCTTGAATTCCTTCAGCAGCTTCAGCGAGTGCGCGTAGTCCGCGCCGGGACGCGCCAGCGAATACAGACGCGGCACGGTTTCCAGATTGTGGTTCAGCACATCCGGCAGGTCGTTCGCCATCGCGTCCAGCGCGGCATCCAGCCGGCCGCGGAAGTCCGGCACCAACGTCTCCAGCCTGGTCGCCGGCGAACTGGCGCGGATCGCGCGCAGGCAGTCGGAGAAGTGCTGCGCGCCGCCGTCACGCAAGTCGTCGCGGTCCACGCTGGTGATGACGACATAGCGCAGCTTCAGCAAGCCGATGGAGCGCGCGAGGTTCTGCGGCTCTTCCGGATCCGGCGGCAGCGGCTTGCCGTGCGCGACGTCGCAGAACGGACAACGGCGCGTGCAGATATCGCCCAGGATCATGAAACTGGCCGTGCCCTTGCCGAAGCATTCGCCGATGTTCGGGCAGGAGGCTTCCTCGCACACCGTGTGCAACTGGTTCTCGCGCAGCATGCGCTTCACGTCGTGGTAGCCCTGCCCGCTGCCGGACTTGACGCGTATCCACTGCGGCTTGCGCAGGCGCTCCTGCAGCGGCACGATCTTGATCGGGTTGCGCGCGGTCTTCTGTGCGCCCGTTTGGCGCTTCTGGATTTTTTCTTCGTTGCTCATGCTAGCCTCAAAGGCTTTCTAAAAAATTCGCGAGGAGGGATGGATGCAAGGCGCACGGAGCGCAGGAACCGGAATGTACTTAATGTTTGCCGCTACGCGGCCCTGGATTCCGACAACGCAGTTGCGGTGCAGGCTCATGCGCAAAGCGCGTGATGCCGAAGCCAACACCGCGCAACGCCGCATAACCAGCGACTTGCCCGCTTGCGGGCTTAGTCGATTGGCTAGTAGTTCCATCAGACGCCCTCCGCAGCAATTTTTCACGCGTTGCCGATGCCGCTGGTCGGCAGCTTGATTTGCTGCGCAAAATCCAGCATGCGTTTGATAGGCTGCACCGCGCGCGGAATGATCGCCGGATCGACATGGATCTCGTTCTTCCCGGTCTCCAGCACCTCGGCCAGGTTGACCAGGCCGTTCATCGCCATCCACGGGCAATGGCTGCAACTGGTGCAGGTCGCGCCGTAACCCGCGGTAGGCGCTTCGAGGAACACCTTGCCCGGGCACAGCGTGCGCATCTTGTGCAGGATGCCGTTGTCGGTGGCGACGATGAATTCCCTGTTGGGCGAACCCTGCGCCGCCTTGATAAGTTGCGTGGTCGAACCGACCACGTCCGCCAGCTTGACCACCGCGCGCGGCGATTCGGGATGCACCAGCACCAGCGCACCCGGATGCTGCGCCTTCAGTTCGATCAGCTCCTTCGCCTTGTATTCGTCGTGCACGATGCACGAGCCTTGCCACAGCAGCATGTCCGCACCGGTCTGCTCCTGCACGTAGCTGCCGAGATGGCGGTCCGGCGCCCACAGTATCTTCTCGCCGCGCTCCATCAGGTGCTTCACCACCGGCAGCGCAATGGAGCTGGTCACCATCCAGTCGGCGCGCGCCTTCACCGCCGCGCTGGTGTTGGCGTACACCACCACGGTGCGGTCGGGATGGGCGTCGCAGAACGCGACGAACTCGTCCGCGGGGCAGCCGAGATCAAGCGAGCATTCCGCTTCAAGGTCGGGCATCAGCACGCGCTTTTCGGGATTCAGTATCTTCGCGGTCTCACCCATGAAGCGCACGCCCGCGACGACGATGGTCTTCGCCGGATGCCGGTGACCGAAGTTCGCCATATCGAGCGAGTCGGACACGATGCCGCCGGTCTCTTCGGCGAGGTCCTGCAGGTCGGGATGCACGTAGTAATGCGACACCAGCACCGCATCCTGCTCCTTCAGCAGGCGCTTGATGCGCGCGATCAACTCGGCCTTCTGCTCCGGGCCAGGTTCCTGCGGGCGCTTCGCCCAGGCACGTGCGGTGGTGCAACTCGATTGCACCGTATCGGGATGGTCGTAGGCGATGGGAATGATGTTATCTGGCATGGCTTCTTTCCGCTAATTGCACTATCGCCGCACGGTTGCTCGGCGAGAACACCTTGTCCGCGGCCTCCTGCAGCGGCAGCCACAGGGAACGCAGATGCTCGCGCGGCGCAAGCCGGACTGCGACCCGGTCAGGCAGTTGCAGACCGAACACATGCTCGGTGTTTTCGGTGACGCCGGGTTGGTAACGGTGACGCCAGTGCGGGTAGATCTCGTAGATGTTCTGAACCTGCCAATCGGTCAGCACATATTGCGACGCATCGATTCCGGTCTCCTCGTTCACCTCGCGGATCGCCGTATCGGCGAGCGCCTCGCCCGGTTCGCAACTGCCGGTGACCGATTGCCAGTAGCCCGGATGGTCGGCGCGCTCCAGCAGCAGCACGTCCAGGTTTGCCGTATGGATCACCACCAGCACCGAGACCGGCTGCTTGTATTGCGCCATTAAATGAAGAAGATCCAGAACGCCTTGTTGCGCTGCCGCCAGTACACGACGGTGTCGGCGAGGATATCCAGCGCGATCTCGCGGTCGTTGAGCGAAAGGCCGAAGGTGTCGCTGACGTTGCGCAGCAGCAGCACGTAGCCGGACACATTGCCGCGCCAGGACAGGTCGCACAGGTCGTCGGCCAGCGCGTCCCAGTTCGCACCGAACTCAGCTGGAAAACTGGCGGCGCGCGCCAGCGCATTGAGCAGGTTCTGCTTGCCCTTGACGCCCTTGAGGTCGGCCTCGAACAGCGCGAAGCCCGCCTCGTCGGCGGCTGCGCGCAGCTCGTCCACACTGCAGGTCAGCGTGTAGCTGCCGGCGGCAGCGGTGTCGTTCAGTTGTTGTGCCAGCGGATTCATGGCTATTCTCTGATGCGTTTGAAAGTCCGGTAGTGATCTGGGCTGTAATAACATTCTGGCAACTTCCCGCATACGATGCGCCGCGCGCCGCGGTTGCGTGCACCCGGCGTCTTCACCGTGTACTCGCGGTAGTAACCGCGCCGCTGCTGCGGCAACACCTTTTCGTAATTCTTGAACACCGTACCGTCGCGCTCATAAGCGTACGGCCCGCCCTGTTCGATCGCGCGCAATGTCTTGCGCGCCTCGATGGGCAGTTCGGCCCTGACAATGACCGGAAGTTCCCCGGAACCTGCCGCCTGCACCTGGACCTGCGGTAACCACAGCAGCAGCGCCAGCAGCCAGAGACGCAGGTGGCGCGACATCGTTTATTCCTTGGCCACTTCCGCGGTGGTCTGCACCTGCTGGCGCAAACGGATATGCAGGTCGCGCAACTGGCGCTCGTCCACCGCGGAAGGCGCGTGGGTCAACAGACACTGCGCGCGCTGGGTCTTGGGGAAGGCGATCACGTCGCGGATCGACTCGGCGCCGGTCATCATCGTGACGATGCGGTCCAGGCCGAACGCCAGGCCACCGTGCGGCGGCGCGCCGTATTGCAGCGCGTCGAGCAGAAAGCCGAACTTGAGCTGCGCCTCTTCCGCGTCGATGTTCAGCGCGCGGAACACCAGGCTCTGCACCTCTTCCTTGTGGATACGCACCGAACCGCCGCCGAGTTCCCAGCCGTTCAGCGCCAGGTCGTAGGCCTTGGCCAGACACTTGCCGGGATCGGTCTCCAGGAATTCCAGATGCTCGTCCTTCGGCGAGGTGAACGGATGGTGGCAGGCGACCCAGCGCTTGCTTTCGTCGTCGTATTCGAACATCGGGAAGTCCACCACCCACAGCGGCTCCCATGCCTTGCCGTTGGTGTACCCCTTCTCGTGGCCGATCTTGGTGCGCAGCGCGCCCAGCGCGTCGTTGACGATCTTGGCTTTGTCCGCGCCGAAGAATATGATGTCGCCGTTTTGCGCGCCGGTGTGATGCATGATCGATTTCAGCGCACCCTCGTGGATGTTCTTCACGATGGGCGATTGCAGGCCGGTTTCGTTCAGTTGCGTCACGTCGTTGACCTTGATGTAGGCCAGCCCCTTCGCGCCGTAGATGGAAACGAACTTGGTGTACTCGTCGATCTCGCCGCGGGTGAACGCCGCACCGCCCGGCACGCGCAAGGCGGCCACGCGGCCGTTCTCGGAGTTCGCCACACCGGAGAACACCTTGAACGCGACGTCCTTCACCATGTCGGTGACT
>DASRWG010000029.1:0-7046 GCA_035654695.1 Gallionella sp.
ACTTGATTGATACGGCAATATGATCGAGATCGGCGGCAATCTGCCGCATTGCCTCTTGATGTTGCTTCAGCGAACCGGACAACTCTGAATACTTGGCAATCAAGCCGGAAACGACGATAGAATGGGCCATTGGGATACACCTGCCGGGTAAATTGGGACAGGGATATTCTAGGCGCAGGGTGGATTAGACCTTTGTGCGGCTGCTACATAATTCCGGTCTTGCCAAGAAAAGGAACCAAAAGAAGGCGCCCCCGGTTTGCCGCCCGCTTCGCGGGTTCCCTGCGTTGCTCGACCGGTCAGGCGGCTGCGGAACTCGCGCTACGCGCTCAGACAGTCCTCGCCGACTACCCCTGACCGATCTCCGCTACTCGGCGGCGCACAGGGGAAAGAAAAGCAAGGCGGTTTTGTGTGCGCTGCGCGCACGGTTTGTTTTTTTGATTGTTGGGTTTCGCTACGCTCAACCCAACCTGCCAGTTTCTAGAGAGTGACAATCTTGGATTTGTGGTTTGGCTGTTTAATAGTGATAACGTCGCCACTAACAAATGCCCATCCTTCTCGATGTCCGATTTCGACCATACGTCCACCGTCAATTACAAAATCATAGTTTTTTGATTGCTCTGTCGATGGACGACGAATTTCAACGGAGAATGGAGCGCTGACACCCGATATGTTAGTGATGCCGACAACATAACCACTACCCAGCATTGCAGCGCGGTGAGAGACGGAAACGGTAGCCTCTGGCAGGTTTGCTGCCGACAATAATTCGGTTGCCTTCTCAATAAGCTGTTGCTGTTGTTGATTCGCTTCTTCAGCCAATTTCTGCTGTTTTTGGTTGGCATCCTCGAGTTTCTTATTGGATTCTGCAACCAGCAAATTGTATTGGTTATGCAGGCTTTCAATTTCAGCATTCTTGGTGAAATAAATGAACATCAAAAGGACTGTCAGCACAGCACACAAAGCCCAAGGCACATATTTCACAAACTTCATCATTCCCTCATCGCAGTAAAATTCAAGGTTGCGATACTGCATTAATTACATTGCAATAACAATATGCCGAAAGGCCTATCCATTTCCCCGCTGCCACGCCTCCAGCCTCGCATGCATGCGCTTGTAGTGCGAGCCGCGCCAGTAGACGCGGCGGCAGGCGGGGCAGTGGTAGAGCGGCTCCCCGGGACGTCGTGCGTCGTGAGGGATGCGCGCGGCGGCGGCTTCGTCGGCTTGCACCAGTGGGGTGTTGTCCATCAGGCAGCGGGTGAAGGCATGCGTCAGCCAGTCGAGGTGGAGGCGTTCGTCGACCAGTCCGGCAAGGTGATCCAGCGGCGCGTGCGGCAGGATCAGCGCGATGCCGTCGGCGGCCTTGTGTTCGGCGATCAGCGTGTCCTGCGTCAGGAAAAAGCGGCCTTCTTCGCGGCATTGCCGCAGCAGTTCGGCGTCGCGCTTGCCGCCGTTCGCGAGCAGCGTGTCGTAGCCGGCGGCGCGCAGGTAGCGGCACAGGTGGCCCAGCATTTCGTCGCAGAGGAAGCGGGGTTGGCTCATGCCGCGATATTAGAGCCTATTTCAGCAGGTTTCATACCTCGCGCTGTTTCCGAATGAGGTGGAAGCTGTATTTACCTGCGCGGCGGGATCGGATAATGGGTGATAAAATCACTCAACCATTGTCCGGACCCGTCGAATTGGCTAGAATCCGCCATCCCGGATTCCGGTATCCGATTCACAGTCCCTAGGAGAATAAAAATGGAACATACCCTGCCAGCTCTGCCGTATGCGAAAGACGCGCTGCAACCGCATATGTCCGCCGAGACCTTCGAATACCATTACGGCAAGCACCACCAGGCTTACGTGACGAACCTGAACAATCTGATCAAGGGCACCGAGTACGAGACCCTCGACCTCGAAGCCATCATCAAGAAGGCGCCGGCCGGCGGCATCTACAACAACTCCGCGCAGGTGTGGAACCACACCTTCTTCTGGAACTGCATGAAGCCGAACGGCGGCGGCGCTCCGACCGGCGCGCTGGCCGACGCGATCAATGCGAAGTGGGGCTCGTTCGACGAGTTCAAGAAGGCGTTCCAGACTTCCGCGGTCGGCAACTTCGGTTCCGGCTGGACCTGGCTGGTGAAGAAGGCCGACGGTTCCGTGGATATCGTCAACATGGGCGCGGCCGGCACGCCGCTGACCACGGCCGACAAGGCGCTGTTGTGCGTGGACGTGTGGGAGCATGCCTACTACATCGACTACCGCAACCTGCGTCCGAAGTTCGTCGAGACCTTCCTGAACAACTTGGTTAACTGGGATTTCGTCGCGAAGAACTTCGCGTAAGTCATCCCGTAGCGAGTTGGTCTGAATCCCGGAGTGTCCCTCCGGGATTTTTGTTTTCCTGGAGCCGAAGTTGCAAGGCAGCTACCCCTTCGATACGCCCGCTATGCGGGCTACTCAGGGCGAACGGTGCGTTTGTTCATCTGGAGTCCGCTCCGTTCGTGGTGAGTGCCTTGCGTAGCAAGGTGTATCGAATCATGAATGGAGTGGCAACGCAGTTCTGGAGTTATTGCGCCGCAGGCTTGATTTCCCACTTGTCGACGGATTCGTAGCCGACGATGCGGTCTGCCGATTGTGCCGACAGGTCGAGCTCGTGCGGCGTGATGCGGCATCGCCGTTTGCCGTCGTAGACGACTCGCACTAGCGGCCTGAGCAGATCCGCGGGATTGTGCGCGGTCACTTCGCCCACCAACCCGCTTTCCAGTCTGACCATGGTGCCGACCGGGTAGATGCCGATGCAGCAGATGAAATGCTCGACCAGTTCGACGTTGAAGTGGTGTTCGCTCCATTCGCGCAGCTTGCGTATTGCTTCGACCGGCTCCATCGCCGCATGGTAGGTGCGCACGCTGGTGATGGCGTCGTAGACATCGACGATGGCAGACATCTGGCCGAACTGCGAGATTTTTTCGCCTTTCAGTCCGAGCGGATAGCCGGTGCCGTCGTAGCGTTCGTGGTGCTGCGATACGACCTGTAGCGACACCGGCGTGAGCCAGGAGGTGTCGGCGAGCAGCTCCATGCCGTATTCGACATGGCGTTTCATTTCTTCGAATTCGTCCTCGGTCAGTCGCCCCGGCTTGTCGAGTATCGCTTCCGGCACGCGGGTCTTGCCGATGTCGTGCAGCATCGCGCCGACCGCGAGTTGTCGGGTGATGTCCCGGCCTATGCCGAGTTGCCGGGCGAAGGCGCCGAGCAGCGAGCAGGTGGCGACGGAGTGGTAGAACAGGTACTGGTTCGCGTCGCGTATCGTGCCCAGCTGCAGCAGCGGAGCGGAATTGCGGAAGATCGATTCGACCACGTCCTGCACGGCCGGCTGTACCTGTTCCAGCGCCGCATGCCGTCCCAGCCGCGCCGTACTCATCAGTTCGCGTACGGTCAGGCTGGCTTCCTCGTAGACATGGTGGGCGTAGCGTATGTCGGCCTCCGGCGGGGGAGGGGGCGCGGCATCGGGAGCGGCGGCTTGGTGCGCCATCTTCAGCAGCGCGTCGTCGATATCGCGGCGGACCTCGGCGGCGGTTGGGGCGTCGGGGGCGTCGATGCCGAGCGAGGTGTCGATATATACCGAGGAGACGCCGCGCTCGATCAGGCGGTCGATGTCGCTGCTGTCGTTGAGTTTGAACTGCGTTTGCAACAGCGGATGGTAGATGTGGCCGCTGTTGAGATCATGGACGAACATGCCCGGGCGCAATTCGCCGATGCCGATCTTTTTTATCATGCGCCCTCCTTTCCCGGGATGAGCCCGACGAGATAGCCGCTGCAGGCAAGCCATTATGCAGGGCGCATGGCGGAGTCGCCAGTCCCCTCTGCAGCGCCCGATTGCCCCTGGATATTCGCCATTCCGGCGGCATGGATGTTGAAAAAACTGTTTCTAAGGTTGACCAAAATGCCGCTAACCTTTATCTTACGCGGTTCTTTTTTGGCTTAAATTAGGGTGTTTGTGATGGAGTTGACCGGCGCGGAGATAATCATCCGTTGTTTGCAGGAAGAGCAGGTCGAGTACGCATTCGGCTATCCCGGTGGGGCAGTGCTGTTCATTTACGACGAGTTGTTCAAGCAGGACAAGGTCAAGCATGTGCTGGTGCGCCATGAGCAGGCTGCGGTGCATGCGGCCGACGGCTATGCGCGCTCGTCGGACAAGGTTGGCGTGGCTATCGTCACGTCCGGCCCGGGCCTGACCAATGCCGTGACCGGCATTGCGACCGCCTACATGGATTCCATCCCCATGGTCATCATCAGCGGCCAGGTGCCGACCTATGCGATCGGCGAGGATGCGTTCCAGGAAGTCGATGCGGTGGGCATCACCCGTCCCTGCGTGAAGCACAATTTCCTGGTCAAGGACCCGAAGGACATCGCGTCCACGATCAAGAAGGCGTTCTATCTGGCGCGCACCGGCCGTCCCGGCCCGGTGCTGGTGGATATCCCCAAGGATGTCTCCAACCAGAAGGCGCACTTCGAGTATCCGGCCAGCGTCAGCATTCGTTCCTACAATCCGCCCGGCAAGGCGGACAGCACGCAGATCCGCCATGCGGCACAGATGCTGCTGGAAGCGAAGCGCCCGATGATCTACGCGGGCGGCGGCGTGGTGCAGGGCGACGCGTCGGCGCAACTGACCGAGCTGGTGCGCCTGCTGGGTTCTCCGTGCACCAACACGCTGATGGGCTTGGGCGGCTTCCCGGCCGGCGACAACCAGTTCGTTGGCATGCTGGGGATGCACGGCACCTACGAGGCCAACATGGCGATGCAGCACTGCGACGTGCTGTTGGCCGTGGGCGCGCGTTTCGACGACCGCGTGATCGGCAACGTCGAGCACTTCGCGCAAGTGCCGCGCAAGATCATTCATATCGACATCGATCCATCCTCGATCGCCAAGCGCGTCAAGGTGGATCTGCCCATCGTCGCCGACCTGAAGCTGGCGCTGAACGAGCTGCTGGACGTGCTGAAGAGCAGCAAGCAGAAGCCGGATGCGGCCGAGCTGGCATCCTGGTGGAAGCAGGTGGACGAGTGGCGCGTCAAGGGCGGCGGTATGCGCTACAAGAATTCGACCGAGGTCATCAAGCCGCAGTATGTGATCGAGACGCTGCACAAGATCACCGGCGGCGACGCGATCGTCACCTCCGACGTTGGCCAGCACCAGATGTGGGCGGCGCAGTACTACAAGTTCAACCAGCCGCGCCGCTGGATCAACTCCGGCGGCTTGGGCACGATGGGCTTCGGCCTGCCGGCCGCGATGGGCGCGCAGCTGATCAACCCGGATGCGGCCGTGGCCTGCGTGACCGGCGAGGGCAGCATCCAGATGAATATCCAGGAGCTGTCGACTTGCAAGCAGTTCAACCTGCCGATCAAGGTGCTGGCGCTGAACAACCGCTATCTGGGCATGGTGCGCCAGTGGCAGGAGTTCTTCCACGGCAACCGCTATTCGCAGTCTTATATGGATGCGCTGCCGGACTTCGTGAAGCTGGCCGAGGCCTACGGCCATGTCGGCATGCTCATCGAGAATCCGGCGGATGTCGAGCCTGCGATCAAGGAGGCGTTCGCGCGCAAGAATGATCTGGTGTTCATGGACTTCCGCACCGATTCGACCGAGAACGTGTTCCCGATGGTGCCGGGCGGCAAGGGCTTGTCCGAAGTGATACTGGCGGAGGACCTGTAATGAGACACATCATTTCCCTGCTGATGGAAAACGAGGCCGGCGCGCTGTCGCGCGTGGCGGGCCTGTTCTCGGCGCGCGGCTACAACATCGAGTCGCTGACCGTGGCGCCGACCGAAGACCCGACGATGTCGCGCATGACCATCGTCACCAGTGGTTCCGATGCGGTGATCGAACAGATCAACAAGCAGCTCAACAAGCTGGTGGACGTGGTCGCGGTGATGGACCTTTCCGAAGGCGAGCATCTGGAACGCGAACTGATGCTGGTCAAGATCAGGGCGAAGGGCGAGGATCGCGACGAGCTGAAGCGCATGGCAGACATCTTCCGCGGGCGCATCATCGACGTGTCGAACGAGACCTACACCATCGAGCTGACTGGCGCGGGTTCCAAGCTGGACAACTTCCTGGAAGCAATCGGTCGCGAATTGATTCTCGAAACGGTGCGCACCGGCGCTTCGGGCATCGGGCGCGGCGACAGGATACTGAAACTCTGAATGCGGGACGGTCGTCGCATCGGCGCACGGCCGGCTGTTTAACACTGATTTTTATTTCTAACGAAGAGGGCAACATGAAAGTTTATTACGACAAAGACGCAGACCTTTCCCTGATCAAGGGCAAGAAAGTCACCATCGTGGGCTACGGCTCGCAAGGCCACGCACACGCGCAGAACCTGAAGGATTCCGGCGTGAACGTGACCGTCGCGCTGCGCAAGGGTGGTGCTTCCTGGGCCAAGGCCGTGGCTGCGGGCCACAATGTCGCCGAGATCGCCGACGCCGTGAAGGGCGCCGACCTGGTGATGATCCTGTTGCCGGACGAGACCATGCCGCAGGTGTACCACGCCGATATCGCGAAGAACCTGAAGTCCGGCGCTGCACTGGCGTTCGCGCACGGCTTCAACATCCACTACAACCAGATCGTGCCGCCGGCAGACGTCGACGTCATCATGATCGCGCCCAAGGGCCCGGGCCACACCGTGCGTTCCGAGTACCTGAAGGGCGGCGGCGTTCCGACGCTGATCGCCGTGTACCAGGACAACACCGGCAAGGCCAAGGACATCGCACTGTCGTACGCGGCTGCGAACGGCGGCACCAAGGGCGGCGTGATCGAGACCAACTTCCGTGAAGAGACCGAGACCGACCTGTTTGGCGAACAAGCCGTGCTGTGCGGCGGCGCGGTTGAGCTGGTGAAGGCCGGTTTCGAAACCCTGACCGAAGCGGGCTACGCTCCGGAAATGGCTTACTTCGAGTGCCTGCACGAGCTGAAGCTGATCGTCGACCTGATGTACGAAGGCGGCATCGCCAACATGAACTACTCGATCTCCAACAACGCGGAATACGGCGAGTACGTCACCGGCCAGCGCGTGATC
>DASRWG010000030.1:0-165174 GCA_035654695.1 Gallionella sp.
ACCAGTTCGGTCTCGTCGCGCATGGTCTGCATCTCGCTCGGGCATTGCTCGGTCAGTTTGTCGATCTGCGCGCCTTTCAGCACCTCGACTTCCTGATCGGCTTTTTCCTCGCCGGGGGTGAAACGCATCACCTCGTCATTCAGCAGGTGGTACACGCCCTGGAAGCGCTTGCCCATGCCGATAGGCCAGGTCACCGGGGCGCAGTGGATCTTCAGCACCGACTCGATCTCGTCCAGCACCTCCAGCGGTTCGCGCACTTCGCGGTCCATCTTGTTGATGAAGGTGATGATGGGCGTGTTGCGCAGGCGGCACACTTCGAGCAGCTTGATGGTCTGCGCCTCCACGCCCTTGGCCGCGTCCACCACCATCACCGCGGCGTCCACCGCGGTCAGCACGCGGTAGGTGTCCTCGGAGAAGTCCTGGTGGCCGGGGGTGTCGAGCAAGTTGATCACGCAGTCGTCGTAAGTGAACTGCATCACCGAGCTGGCCACCGAGATGCCGCGCTGCTTCTCGATTTCCAGCCAGTCCGAGGTTGCATGTCGGCCGCTCTTGCGCGCCTTCACCGTGCCTGCCATCTGGATCGCGCCGCCGAACAGCAGCAGCTTTTCGGTCAGCGTGGTCTTGCCCGCGTCGGGGTGGGAGATGATCGCAAAGGTGCGGCGGCGCTTTACTTCGCGTGCGATGCCTGTGGATTCCGCCGGTGCCGTGACGGCATCTGTTGTCGTGTCGCTCATGGGTGTTTTCCGCGCACAACGGCAAGCCCGAAACGAACAAGGCCCGCGAGAGGGCCTTGTCGATGAAGAAGCCGGATGCGCTACTTGTTGAAACCGGGGCGCATGGTATCAGAATTCACGTCCCGGTGCGGCTGGGCGCGGGTCAGGCATACATCGAAAATTGCGCCGGTGCGGCATGGCTGCGTCTGGCAGGGATAGTGTCGCTGTTCTGGCCCGGCCAGAAGTCGTAGTCGTAATCCTTCAGCGCCGATTTCATCGGCATGTCCATCCGGGTGATGTGTTCCGTGATCAGGTCTTCGAGGAATTCGGAGAAGTGGCGCAACGCCGCTTCGGTCCAGATGCAGTCCTTGGCGATCAGTTCGGCCTTCAGGAACCGGAAGTCGCTGAGCATGTGTGCCTGGGCCTTGAGGTGCGGCTCGAACGGCAGGTTCACCGCCCGGGCGATCCTCTCTTCGGTGCGGAAGTGGTGGTGCAGCTCGTCCTCCAGCTGGTCGAGCGCCTGCTGCAGGTGTGTTCCGTCACGCGTGTCCATTGCGCTCTTCATCGCGCGCTCGACATGATTCGTCAGACTGATCAGATGCTTATGCTCGGAATCGACGATAGTGTTACCGATGCTCAGCTGCTTGTTCCATAACATGCCCATGGCATTCTCCTTTTTCTCTATGGTTCCTTGATACCCGTAACCGGTCAGGTGATGGGCATTTTCGCCATGAGACGGACGGGGAAGTATCGGCGGACGCCTATTTCGCCATCGTATTTCGGGAGAGGGGCGGATGAGGTTCTACCGATGCCGTGTCGGCTATGTCTTGTCGTCTGAAGGTCGGCGGCGGGGAACGAAGCGCAGGCAGGGGCTACCCGAGGATTCCTGCACGTCCAGCTGCGGTTTCCTCCGGCTCTTGAAATCCATCGCCCGGCAGCCATACGGGAAGCTCGCATCCCATGTGATGTAGTGATGCTGGCACAGGAGGCAGTCGGGAGCCGTGCCGGACTGCGGAGAACCGGTTTCTTTCATTGTCGGGGCGGGAAAACGGTGGAGCTAGCGGTAGTCGCGCAGTTCCGGCGGGGTGTCGTCGTGGTCGCCGTGGGGCTTTTGATCATAGGCCTGGACGAACACTTCGCGCTCGTTCTTCTTGGTCGGATGCACCGGGATGTCCATGTTGTGGCAGGTGGTGTCTTCGCAGTAGTAGATCACCTTGCGCGCGATGCCGTGCAGCATGCCCTGGTCGAGTTCGAAACCCTGTTCGGTCAGCGCAGTTTCCAGCCCCTCCAGCGTGTAGTCGCGCAGGCTGTAGGAAACGCGCAGCGAGTTTGGCTGCGAGCCCAGTTCGACCTTGCAGTTGGGCAGGCCGGCCAGCAGCACCAGTGCCTGCTCCAGTTGCTGCGGCGGCTCTGCGCTGAAGACGATTTCGCGTTGTTTGTCCAGTTCGAACGGATTGATCATGTGGCCTCCAGTCCGGTTACTTGCCCTTCAGGATCTGCATGCCTTTCAGCAGATTCAACGCCTGATTGAGTTGATAGTCGTTCTTGCTGCCGAACTCGGTCGGTGCGGCCTTGGCGCCGTTGCCGTTCGTCCCCGGGGCCGCCGGCGCGCTCTTTGCGGGCGTCTTCGCATCCGCGGGTTTGTCGTTCGACAGGTGTTTGTCCAGGTCGGCCTCGCGCAGGCGGAAGGCATTGTCCTGTTCGGAAGAGGATGGGTCCTCGACCAGAATGTCGGGAACGATGCCCTTGGCCTGGATAGAGCGGCCGCCCGGCGTGTAGTAGCGCGCGGTGGTCAGCTTGATCGCGGTGTTGTTGCCCAGCGGCAGCACGGTCTGCACCGAGCCCTTGCCGAAGGTCTGCGTGCCCATGACCACTGCGCGCTTGTGGTCCTGCAGCGCGCCAGCGACGATCTCCGAGGCCGAGGCGGAGCCGCCGTTGACCAGCACCACCAGCGGCACGCTCTTGATCGATTCCGGCAGGTCTTTGAGGTAGTCATCCTTGCCGTTGCCGCGCAGATAGTCGTCCGCGGTCGCGGTCAGGCGCATCTTCGCGTCGTCGGTGCGGCCCTCGGTGTAGACCACAAGCGCATCCTTGGGCAGGAACGCGGCGGAAACGCCGACCGCACCGGTCAACAGTCCGCCCGGATCGTTGCGCAAGTCGAGCACCAGTCCCTTCAGCGGACCATCGTTCTGCTTGGTCAGGTCTTTCAGCGCCTTGGCCAGATTCTCACCGGTATGCTCCTGGAACTGGGTGACGCGGATGAAGCCGTAGCCGGGATCGGCCATCTTGGCCTTGACGCTCTGCACCTTGATGACCGCGCGGGTCAGCGTGAAGGTCAGCGGCTTGGGCTGGTCCTTGCGGATGACGGTCAGCACGATCTTGCTGCCGGGTTTGCCGCGCATGCGTTTGACCGCGTCGTTCAGCGACATGCCCTTGACCAGCGTGTCATCCAGCTTGACGATCAGGTCGCCGCTCTTGATGCCCGCCAGGAAGGCCGGGGTATCCTCGATCGGGGAGATCACCTTGACCAGGCCGTCTTCCATGCCTACTTCGATGCCCAGCCCGCCGAATTCGCCCTGCGTGCCGACCTGCAGTTCCTTGAAGGCTTCCGCGTCGAGGAAGGCCGAGTGCGGGTCGAGGCCGCTCAGCATGCCGTTGATCGCTTCGTTGATCAGTTTCTTGTCGGAGACAGGTTCGACGTAGTCGCTCTTGATGCGACCGAACACCTCGGAAAAGGCTCGCAATTCTTCGATAGGCAGTGGTGTCGCGAGGGTTTCGCGGTCGGCAACGGCGGAAAAATGCAGGCTGATGGAAATACCCGCGACCAGACCCAGACCGACCAACCCGACTTTCTTCAACAGACCCATAATTTCCTCAATGTTATTTCGCCGCCAGCCAGACCATGGGATCCAGCGGCCGGCTCTCGTGGCGCAGTTCAAAGTATAAACCGTAATCCTCGTTCCCGCCGCTGTTCCCCACCGAGGCCAGCGTGTCGCCGCCGCGCAGCACGTCGCCCACCTGCTTGTAGAGCGTCTCGTTGTTGCCGTACAGGCTCATGTAGCCCTTGCCGTGGTCAAGGATGATCAGGTTGCCGAAGCCCCGCAGCCAGTCCGCGAACACCACCCGTCCGGCGGCAACTGCTTTGACGCTTTGCCCGGCGGAAGTTCTCAGGAACAGTCCTTTCCAGCGCACCGTGCTGTCCGGGCGGGTGTCGCCGAAGCGGTTGGCGACCGTGCCGGTGACCGGCAGCGCCAGCTTGCCCTTGAGCTGCCCGAAGGGTTCGCCGTCGAAGCGGTCGTCAGGCAGGTCGTCGTTGCGGAACAGCGAGCGGGACTTGGGGCGGGCGAGCATCTTCGCGATCTTCTCGACCAGTTGGGCGAGCCGCTGCTCGTTGCGTTGCAGGCGTCCGATCTCGCGGCGCTGCTGGCGCAGTTGCTGCGAGATCTTGCCCAGCATCTGCTGCCGCGCGCGCTGCTCTTTTTCTAGCGTCTTCTTCTGCGCCAGTTGTTCGGTGCGCAGGCGATCCAGCTGTTCGCGCTGCTCGCGGGTGGAGCGGCTGACCGCATCCAGCGCTTCGAGATTGCCGCGCATGCTGGAGAGCCAGGCCGCGCGGTTGCGCGCGATGTACCGGTAGTAGGCCAGGTCGCGGGCGGCCTGGTTTGGATCCTGGTTGTTCAGCAGGAGTTTGAGATAGTCCTGCTGGCCGTCCAGATATTGCCGGTATAGCAATTCTCCGAGCCGCGACTGCTGGCCGGCGATATTGCCGCTCAGGCGCTGTGCCTCGGCCTGCAGCGTGGCCAGCTTGCGGTCGGCTTCGCGCTGTTGTTCCGAAAGTGTGGCGAGTTCGCGGTTGCTGTCGCTGATGGCGCGCTCGGATTCGCGTAGCGCATCCGCCGCTTCGGATTTCGATTCGCTGGTCTTTTCCAGGTCGCGCTGCATCTCGGCGATGCGCTTGCGCAGGTTGTCCAGCTCCTCCTGCTTGCCGGCGTGCGCGTGCCCCGTCAGCAGCAGCGCGCACAACAGCGGCAGGAAGAGCGCGCGGATCACTTCAGTTTGATCAGGCTGTGTCCGGTCATCTCGGCGGGCTGAGGCAGGCCCATCATCGTCAGCAGGCTGGGGGCCAAGTCGCGCAGCGCACCGGTGTCGGCCAGTTCTGCGGGGCGGCCGATGTACAGGAACGGCACCGGGTTCAGCGTGTGCGCGGTGTGCGCCTGATGGGTGGCCGGGTCGGCCATTTGCTCGGCGTTGCCGTGGTCGGCGGTGATGATGACCTCGCCGCCGATGGACTGCATCGCGTCGACGACGCGGCCGATGCAGACGTCGAGGGCCTCGATCGCCTTGACCGCGGCGGTCATGTCGCCGCTGTGGCCCACCATGTCGCAGTTCGCGTAGTTGCAGACGATGGCCTGGTACTGGCGGCTGAGGATCGCGGCCTCCAGCTTGTCGGTGACCTCGAACGCGCTCATCTCCGGTTTCAGGTCGTAGGTCGCGACCTTGGGCGACGGCACCAGGATGCGATCCTCGCCGGGATAGGACTGCTCGCGGCCGCCGTTGAAGAAGTAGGTGACATGCGCGTATTTCTCGGTCTCGGCGATGCGCAGCTGCTTCAGGCCGAGGTTGGAGATATATTCGCCGAATCCGTTGTGGATGGCCTCCGGGGAATAGGCGCAGGGCAGGTAGCTGAAGTCTTCGCCGTAGCTGCTTAGCGTGACGAAGCTGGCCAGTTTGGGGAAGCGAGTGCGGGCGAAACCGTCGAACTTTTCGTCGGTCAGCGCGCGGGTGATCTCGCGGGCGCGGTCGGCGCGGAAGTTCATGAACACCGCGACGTCGCCGTCCCGCATTGCGCCGCCGTCATCGATGGACGTCGGCTTGACGAACTCGTCCGATTCGCCGCGGCCGTAGGCCTGTTCCAGCGCGGTCTGCGCGTCGCTGGCGGTGAATTCGGCGATCCCCTGGGTCAGCAGATCGTAGGCGGGTTGCACACGCTCCCAGCGGTTGTCCCTGTCCATTGCATAGAAACGACCGGTGATGTCGGCGATCTTGCCCACGCCCAGCGTGTCGCATTTCTGCTGCAGCAACTGCAGCGATTGCGCCGCGCTCTTCGGCGGCGTGTCGCGCCCGTCGAGGAAGGGGTGCAGGAAGACTTTCTTCAGGCCGGCGCGTACCGCCATTTCCAGCATCGCGAAGATGTGGGTCTCATGGCTGTGCACGCCGCCCGGAGAAAGCAGCCCCAGGATATGCAGCGCGCTGCCGTTCTGTTTGGCCAAGTCAACGGCTTTGCCCAACTCCGCGTTGTTGTAAAAGCTGCCGTCCTCGATCGCGACGTCTACGCGGCTAAGTTCCTGATAAACCACGCGTCCTGCACCGATGTTCAAATGCCCCACTTCGGAGTTGCCCATCTGGTTCGAGGGCAAGCCAACGTGTTTCTCGGATGCCTGGATCAGCGTGTGTGGGTAATCGCGCCACAGTCGGTCCCAGTTGGGTTTGTGCGCGGCCAGCACGGCGTTCGATTCGGTGGCCTCGCGGTAACCGAAACCGTCGAGGATCAGCAGCAAGACAGGGGTGACATTCATTTTGAGATAATATATGAGCAAAGATGTCAATTATAAGGCACGTATTTTAGCCGAATTAATCATGATTCGGTTGTCAGGGGAACGGGACAGGGGGAGATGTGACTGGCAGGTTGATTGATAAGGAAGAGGAGATACAGCAGGCAGCGGAGGCGATGAAGGCGATTGCGCATCCGTTGCGGCTGAAGATATTGTGCGTGCTGGGCGACCAGGAGGTCAGCGTGCAGGATATCGTCGACCAGGTGGGTACTTCGCAGAGCAACATCTCGCAGCATTTGGCGATCCTGCGCGAAAAGAGCGTGCTGGCGACGCGCAAGGATGCGAACCGGGTGTATTACCGCATCAGCGATCTGCGCACGATCAAGCTGGTCGGTTTGATGCGCGAGGTGTTCTGCACGCTCTAGCACCTTGTTTTTCTGCGTCCATTAGTATATTCTAATAAACGATTGTTTCTCGAATAGGGTGGGCCAGATGAAGAAGATGCTGATCGGCGGCGTGATGTTGATGGGTGCGATAGCCGCGCAGGCGGCGGAGCAGCTTGCGACGGCGCCGGTGCAATACCGCGAGGTCGCGCAGACTTGGAGCGCCGACGGCATCGTCGAGGCGGTGCGCCAATCCACGGTGTCCGCGCAGATCGGCGGGCGGGTCAAGGAGATACTGTTCGACGTCGGCGACACCGTCAAAAAGGGCCAGTTGATCCTGCGCATCGACGAACGCGAGGCCGCGCAGGTGCTGGCCGGCAGCCAGGCGCAGGTGATGCAGGCGCAGGCGAACATGCAGAACGCCAAGGCCAACTACGAGCGCGCCAAGCAGTTATTCGCGCAGAAATTCATCAGCCAGGCCGGACTGGACAAGGCGCAGGCAGACTACAAGGTCGCGCTTGCGCAGGCTGCGGCCAGTTCCGCGGGCGCCGGGCAGGCCGGCATCGCGCACGGTTACACCGCGGTGGTAGCACCTTACGGCGGCGTGGTCGCCGCGCGTCTGGTCGAGGTCGGCGAGATGGTGATGCCGGGCAAGCCGCTGATGACCGGTTTCGATCCCGCCGAGATGCGGGTGATCGTCAGCGTGCCGCAATACAAGCTCTCCGAAATCGGCGCGCGTCCCGAGGTGTCCGTCGAAGTGCCGTCGCTGCAGCGCTGGATAGAAGCCGCTTCGGTCATCGTGCAGCCGCTCGCCGACGCGCGCACCCACAGCACCCAGGTGCGGATCAACCTCCCGCCGAACGAGGCGGGCATCTACCCCGGCATGTTCGTGCGCACCCATTTCACGACAGGCAAGGCAAAGAAGCTGGTGATCCCGGCCGAGGCGGTGCTGCGCCGCAGCGAGGTCGTCGCGGTCTATGTCGTCGACGACAAGGGCGGCGCCAAGCTGCGCCAGGTGCGCGTGGGCGACGTCAACGGCGAGGGCGTGGTCGAGGTGCTGGCCGGGCTGAAGCCGGGCGAGAAGGTTGCGCTGGAGCCGGTCAAGGCTGGCATGCAGAGCGCCAAGCGCAAGTAAGCCGGGGCGATCATGGGAATTTCCGGACGTATAGCCAAGCTGTTCCTGCATTCGCAGATGACCCCGCTGCTGGCGCTGGTCACGGTGCTGCTCGGCCTGTTCGCCGTGGCGGTGACGCCGCGCGAGGAAGAGCCGCAGATCAACGTGACGATGGCGAACGTGCTGATCCCGTATCCGGGTGCATCGGCGCGCGACGTCGAGCGCACGGTCGCCACGCCCGCCGAACAGGTGCTGGCGCAGATCGCCGGCGTGGACCACGTGTATTCGGTGGCGCAGCCGGGCATGGCCGTGGTCACGGTGCAGTTCAAGGTCGGCGAGGAGCACATTCCCTCGCTGGTGAAACTCTACGATGTGGTGAATTCCAATGTGGACTGGCTGCCGGCGACGCAGGGCGTGGGCCGTCCGGTCATCAAGGCCAAGGGTATAGACGACGTGCCGGTGGTCGCGCTGACGCTGTGGCGCAATCAGGAAGCGGGTGGCGGCATCGAGTTGACGCAGGTCGCGCATGCGATCGAGGCCGAGTTGAAGCGCGTGCCGGGAACGCGCGAGGTGAGTACACTGGGCGCGACCCAGCGCATGGTGCGCGTGCTGTTGAGCGCGGAAAGTCTGAATGCCTACGGCCTGACGATGCAGGACGTGCGGGCCGCATTACAGTCCGCCAACGTGTCGCAGAACTCCGGCAACCTGGTGCGCGACAACCGCGAGGTGCTGGTGCAGACCGGCAGTTTCTTGAGCGACGCCAGCGAAGTGCGCCAGTTGGTGATCGGGGTGTCCGGCGGCAAGCCGGTGTTCCTGCGCGATGTCGCCGAGGTGCAGGACGGCGCTGACCAGCCGGGCAGCTACGTGTGGTTCGGCACCGGCCCCGCCGCTGCGGACAAGCATATCGAAGCCAAGGGCGAGTTCGGCGCGGTGACCGTCGCGGTGACCAAGAAGCCGGGCGCGAATGCGGTGGAGATCGCAGACAAGCTGATGCGCCGGGTGGACGAGTTGAAGGGCAGCGTGATTCCGGACGACGTGCAGGCCAGCGTCACGCGCAACTACGGCGAGACCGCGAACGACAAGGCGATGAAGCTGATCCAAAAGCTGCTGTTCGCGACCGTCGCGGTGGTCGCGCTGGTATGGCTGACGATGGGCAGGCGCGAGGCGCTGGTGGTCGGCGTCGCGGTGCTGCTGACGCTGGCGGCGACGCTGTTCGCCTCATGGGCCTATGGCTTCACGCTGAACCGCGTGTCGCTGTTCGCGCTGATCTTCTCCATCGGCATTCTGGTGGACGACGCCATCGTCGTCGTCGAGAACATCCATAGACGCCGCGCGCTGGCGCAACACCAGCCGCTGTCCGAGATCATCCCGGAGGCGGTCGATGAGGTCGGCAGCCCGACGATACTGGCAACCTTCACGGTGATCGCCGCGCTGCTGCCGATGGCCTTCGTCAGCGGCCTGATGGGACCGTACATGAGCCCGATCCCGATCAACGCCAGCATGGGCATGCTGATCTCGCTGGCCATCGCCTTCATCATCACGCCCTGGCTGGTGTACCGTTTCGCCGGCGCGCACCACGAGACCGTGCAGGACGAGCAGAACACCAAGATCAACCGCTTTTTCCGCGAGCGTCTCGGCCCCTTCCTGAACCGCGAGCACGGCAAGGGCGCGCGCCGCAAGCTGTGGCTGGCGATCCTCGCCGCGCTGATGCTGGCGGTGTCGCTGGCGGTGGTGAAGCTGGTGGTGCTGAAGATGCTGCCATTCGACAACAAGTCCGAGTTCCAGATCGTCGTGGACATGCCCAGCGGCACCGCGCTGGAGCAGACCAACGCGGTGCTGCACGACATCGGCGACTACCTCGCGACCGTGCCTGAAGTGACCGACTATCAGGCCTACGCGGGCTCGGCGTCGCCGATCAACTTCAACGGCCTGGTGCGCCAGTACTACCTGCGCAATCAGCCTGAGCAGGGCGACGTGCAGGTGAACCTGCGCGACAAGCATCATCGCGACCGCAGCAGCCACGAGATCGCCCAGGCCGCGCTGGCGCCAATCCAGCAGATCGCCAAGAACTGGGGCGCGAAGATCAAGATCGTCGAAGTGCCGCCCGGTCCGCCGGTGATGTCGCCCATCGTTGCCGAGATCTACGGGCCGGATTACGAGGGCGCGCGCCAGGTCGCGGGCAAGGTGCGCGAGCAGTTTGCGAGCACGAAAGACATCGTCAGCATCGACGACACGGTCACCGAGACCGCGCCCAAGATGCTGCTGCATGTGTTGCAGAGCAAGGCCGCGCTGATGGGCGTCGCGCCGCACGACATCGTCGATGCGATCGGCATGGCGCTGACCGGGCAGGACGTCGCCTCGCTGCACGATGAGAACGCGAAATACGCGCCGCCGCTGCGCATTGGTCTGCCGGCCGAGCGCCGCAGCCAGATCGACGAGGTGCTGAAGCTCAAGGTGCGCGCCCGCGACGGCGCACTGGTTCCTTTGTCCGAACTGGTGCAGGTGATCCCGGCGCAGCGCGATCAACCGATCTACCACAAGGATTTGCTGCCGGTGGTATATGTGTTCGGTGACATGGCCGGCGAACTGGATAGCCCGCTGTACGGCATGTTCGGCATCAACGGCAAGACCGGCGGGATGGCGCTGGAGCAGGGCGGCGAACTGGAGAGCTATTTCTTCAAGCAGCCTTCCGATCCCTATGCCGCTTACGCGCTGAAGTGGGACGGCGAGTGGCAGGTGACGTTCGAGACCTTCCGCGACATGGGCATCGCCTACGGCGTTGGCCTGATCCTGATCTACCTGCTGGTGGTCGCGCAGTTCAAGAGCTACCTCGTGCCGCTGGTCATCATGGCGCCGATCCCGCTGACGGTGATCGGCGTGATGCCTGGCCATGCGCTGTTCGGCTCGCAGTTCACCGCGACTTCGATGATAGGCATGATCGCGCTCGCCGGCATCATCGTGCGCAACTCCATCCTGCTGGTTGATTTCGTCAACCTGCAGTTGCGCGACGGCGTCGATCCGCAGCATGCGGTGGTGAATGCTGCCGCGGCGCGTGCCAAGCCCATCATCCTGACCGGGCTGGCGGCGATGCTGGGCGCGCTGTTCATCCTTGACGACCCGATTTTCAACGGCTTGGCCTTGGCCTTGATATTCGGCATCCTCGTCTCCACCTTGCTGACGCTGGTGGTGATTCCGGTGCTGTACTACGCCACGCTGTACAAAAAACAAAGTTTCAGTGAAGGCTAACCTTCAGGTTATGCCGTAACTGAAATTCCCGTAAAATCCACCAACCGAATTGCCCTCTCCCCAACCCTCTCCCGCTTGCGGGAGAGGGGGCAGACGAGAAAGGCAATATTTTTTAAGGAGTAGTAGCATGAATGCAGAACGTATCGTCCGTATCGTCGCCGGTTTCTTTGTGATGTTGTCGCTGGCGCTGGGCGTCGAAGCCAGCCCGCTGTTCGTCAGCCAGTACTTCCTGTTCTTCACCGCCTTCGTCGGCTTCAACCTGTTCCAGAGCGGCTTCACGCAGATCTGCCCGCTGAACAACATCCTCGCGAAGTTCGGCGTCAAGTGCGGTTCTTGCTAAAAGATAAACCGCAATCCGTACGACTGACCCACATCAGCCTGGCCTTGGTCGGGTTGATGTGGGTTTTCCCGTTTCTGCACTATGTCCACCGCTATCCGCTGACCACCTTCTATCAGGAGTGGTGGAGCGCGTTGCTGGGCATCGCCGCGCTGGCGCTGCTGGTCGGGCGTGCCTACTGGCAGCGTCCCGAGATCCCGCGCATCGCTCAGTTGCCAGTCGGGCTGGCCGCCATTGCGCTGCTGCAACTGGCGCTGGGAAAGATGGTTTACTTCGACCAGGCGCTGCTGTATTCCTTGTATCTGCTGTTCGCGGCCTTGCTGATGATGCTGGGCGCGTGGCTGCGCGCCTGCTTGGGCTTTGCGCGGCTGGCTCAGGTGCTGGCGATTTTCCTGCTGATTGGCGCGGAAATCAGCGCCGCCATCGGTGTGCTCCAGCACTTCCGCTGGTCTACGCCGTTCGATACGGTGATCGTCGCGAAGACTTCTTTCGAAGTGTTCGGTAATCTCGCGCAACGTAACCATTATGCGAACTACATTGCGCTCGGGTTGATTTCGCTCGGGCTGCTGCACCAGCTCGGGCTCAAGGGGCGTTACGCGGCGCTGCTGGCTCTGCCTATGCTGCTGACGATGACGCTCAGCGGTTCGCGCAGCACCTGGCTTTACCTGTTGATGATGGGCGCACTCGCTGCATGGTGGGGTTGGCGCGACGCGGCGCAGCGCCCGCTGTTGCGTTACAGCCTGTTGCTGCTGGCCGGTTTCGGTGCGATGCATCTGGTGGTGCAACTGCCGTTCATGGCCGGTGCGGGCGGCAGCGTCGATACCATGCAGCGGCTGTTCGGCGCGGATGCGACCGGCGGCATCCGTCTGTACCTGTGGCGTGAGTCCTGGCTGATATTCGGCCAGTCGCCGTGGCTGGGCGTAGGATTCGGGCAGTTCGCTTTCCATCACTTGCAGATGTTGCCGGTGTTGCAGCCGGACAATATTCAGGGGTTATACAACAACGCTCATAACATCGTGTTCCAGCTCGCCGTCGAGACCGGCGTTGCCGGTTTGTTGATGCTGTTCGCCGCGCTGGCGATGTGGCTGAACGGCCTGCGTCGCGCGCCGCTAGACGCCGCGCACTGGTGGGGCTATGCGGCGCTGGGCGTGCTGGCGATCCACAGTCTGCTCGAATATCCGCTGTGGTACACCTATTTCGTTGCGGTTGCCGCGATTCTGCTCGGCGCGCTGGACGAGACCCGCTATCGGCTTGAGTTACGCGCCATGGGGCGGCTGTCGGTGGCGGCGATGCTGTTGCTGGGCCTGCTGACGCTGCTCCAGTTGCGCATCAGCTATGTGCAACTGGAGCAGATGTTGCGCATGCGCCCGGCGTCTGCAGCCGATCAGGGCGCCTTCGCGCGCGTACGCGATGGGCTAGTCGCGATCCACGGCAGCTCGTTGCTGTCGCCCTATGCCGAGCTGTTCATGAGCTCGATGCTCGAGGTCAGCGGCGAGCGCAGCAGGGAGAAGCTGGAACTCAACACCAGAGTGATGCGCTTCGTGCCGGTCGGCCATGTGGTCTACCGCCAGGCGCTGCTGCTGGCGCAAAACGACATGCCGCAACAGGCGCGCGCAGTAATGGAGCAGGCGATCTGGTCATATCCGTCCGAATTCGCCGCCACGCGCCAGCGGCTGGAGGCACTGGCGGAGAAGGAGCCCGCGCGTTACGCTGCTCTGCTAGAATTCGCCCTCCAAAAAGAACAGGAGTACGCAAGTGCAGTTCGTCATTGACAATGTTTTTCCCATCTCCATCGCTTTTTTGAGCGGCCTGATGCTGTTCTGGTCGATGTTCGGCAACCGCATCCGCGGCATCAAGGAAGTGGATTGTGTCGCCGCGACGCAGCTGATCAACCACAAGAATGCGCTGGTGCTGGACGTGCGCGAAGAGTCCGAATTCAAATCCGGACATGTGCTGAACGCCAAACTGGTCCCGCTGGGCAAGCTGCACGAGCGCATCGGCGAGCTGGAGAAATACCGCAACAAACCGGTCGTCGTCGTATGCCGCAGCGGCGCCCGCTCCGCCAATGCCTGCGCGATGCTGGGCAAGCAGGGCTTTGCCGAAGTCTACAATCTGGCGGGCGGAATGATGGCCTGGCAGAAGGGTAACCTGCCGGTGAAGAAATGATGGCGAAGGTCGTGATGTATTGCACCGAAGTCTGTCCGTATTGTGTGCGTGCGGAGCAGTTGCTGCAGCGCAAAGGCGTGACGGAGATCGAGAAGATACGCGTCGACCTGCAACCCGAATTGCGTATCGCGATGATGGAAAAAACCGGACGGCGCACCGTGCCGCAGATCTACATAGGCGAACATCATGTCGGCGGCTACGACGATATGGCGGCGCTAGACCGGGCCGGCAAGCTGGACCAATTGCTGGCCGGATAATTTTTGCAGAATAATTTTAACGAGGAGAAATCATGACCGAAGCAGCGCAGCAAAATACCCAACCCCTGTTCAACATGGAAAAGATCTATGTGAAGGACCTCTCGCTCGAGATCCCCAATGCGCCGCAGGTCTTCCTGGAGCGCGAGAATCCGCAGATTGACGTGCAGTTGCAGACCCAGGCCGCCGCACTGGAAGATGGCGTGTTCGAGGTGGCGGTGACGGCCACCGTGACCGCCAAGGTCGGCGAGAAGGTGATGTTCCTGATCGAGGCCAAGCAGGCGGGCATCTTCCAGATGCGCAACATCCCGCTCGAAGAGATCGAACCCATCCTCGCGGTGATGTGCCCGAACATCCTGTTCCCGTATCTGCGCGAGGTGGTCTCCGAAACATCGGTGCGCGGAGGTTTTGCTCCCGTGCTGCTGAACCCGATCAACTTCGACGTGCTGTACCAGCAGCAGAAGCAGCAGCAGGCGCAGGCCGCTGCAGCCGCCGCGCCCTCCACTACCCACTGATGTTCGCCGCTCCGCTACGTTCGTTCGCGCTGTGCCTGCTGCTCTGCGGCAGCGGTGCGGCGCACGGGGCGGATTTCGTGTCTGTCGTCGAGGGCAGCGCGATCCTTTACGATGCGCCGTCGCTGAAGGCGAAGAAGCTGTTCGTAGTGAACCGCTTCATGCCGTTCGAGCAGGTCGTCACGCTGAACGACTGGGTCAAGGTGCGCGACCGCTCCGGCGGCCTGTACTGGGTCGAGAAGCGCGTGCTCGGCAGCAAGCGTTACGTGTTCGCGTTGTCGCCGCTGCTCGATGTGCGGGCCGCGGCAGATTTCTCCTCGCCTGTGGTGTTCAGGGTGCGCCAGCAGGTCGCACTGGAGCGCATCGAATCCACCGGCACCGGCTGGGTCAGGGTGCGCCATCAGGACGGCGAGACCGGTTTTGTGCGGAGCACCGAGGTCTGGGGCGAATAATGCATCTCGACAAACCTGCTGCGCGGCTCGATTGCGGCGTTGCGCGGTACTCGATGGGTATGTGGCTTCGGCATAACCTGAAGGTTAGCCTTCGCCGAAACTCGCAAACTCGTTTTCTCCTCGCTGCGTTGACCAGCGACTTGGCTGGCGTTTTCTGCAAGCCTAGTCGATTGGCAATGCAAGGCTCCGTGCGCCTTGCACTCAAACCGCTCGCTACGGTTTTTCGAGGTGCTCTAGTGTTATGAATATTACAGTCATCGGCGCAGGCGCCTGGGGCACCGCGCTTGCGATCAGTCTGGCCGCTAATCATCGCGTTACGTTATGGGCACGCGATGCCGCTCAGGTGCGCGACATGCGCGGCGAGCGCTGCAACCGGCGTTATCTACCGGACATTCCCTTGCCCGCCGATCTCGGGCTGAGTTCCGATCTGCCCGCCGCATTGGCGGATGCCGAGCTGGCGATCGTTGCGGTGCCGACCGCCGCGTTCCGCTCCATCCTGCAACAGCTGGCGCAGTCGTCCGGCAGTTTTGGCGTGCTTTGGCTGTGCAAGGGCTTCGAGGCGGAGACCTCGCTGCTGCCGCACCAGGTGGTCGCCGAGGTGCTGCCGGCTCGTTTTCGTCACGGCGTGCTGTCCGGTCCCAGCTTCGCGCAAGAAGTCGCGTGCGGCCAGCCGACCGCATTGACGCTCGCCTCCGCCGACGAAGAGTTCGCGCGCAGCACTACGCTGGCGCTGCACCATGCGCGTCTGCGCATCTACGCCAGCAGCGACGTGATCGGTGTCGAAGTCGGCGGTGCGGTGAAGAACGTGATGGCAATCGCCGCCGGCATCTGCGATGGCATGGGGCTGGGACACAATGCCCGTGCCGCATTGTTGACGCGCGGCCTGGCCGAGATCGCGAGGCTGGGACTGAAACTGGGCGGACGCAGCGAGACGCTCAGCGGCCTGTCCGGCGTCGGCGACCTGATCCTGACCTGCACCGGCGACCTGTCGCGCAACCGACAGGTCGGTCTGCTGCTGGCGCAACGGCACGACCTGCCGGAGATATTGCGTCGGTTGGGCCATGTCGCCGAGGGTGTCTACACCGCGCGCGAAGTACACCAGCTTGCGCAACGTCTGGACGTTGCGATGCCGATCTGCGAAGGCGTCTATCGGGTCATCTACGAGCATGTTCCGGTCGCCGATGTGATCGCCGACTTGTTGAGCCGCGCGCCGACCCAGGAGTTCGACGGCAACCCGAGGACATAATCGCCCGTCTCTCGTCCGCATCGTTTGGGCAGAACGGAAAGCCGTTTCCCGGATAGAATCGGTATTATCTTCCATGTGATCCACCGGTCATGCTGAAACGAATTCCGATCCAACAACTGCGGCTGGGCATGTATATCCATGAGTTTTGCGGCTCGTGGATGGAGCATCCTTTCTTGCGAGGCGCGTTTTTGCTCGACGATCCGAAGGACTTGCAGGCGATACACGACAGCGGCCTCAAGGAAATGTGGATAGACACGCTCAGGGGACAGGATGTCGAGGGGGGCGTCACCACGGATGTGGTTGCGGCCGAGGTCGATGCCGCGCTCGCGCATGTAGGCACCCCCGGAAAACCTGAGCCCCGTGCCGGCATCGCGCAGGAAGCGGCGCGCGCGGTGAAGATATGCTCCCAATCCAAACAGGCCGTCGCCTCGATGTTCCACGAAGCGCGCATGGGCAAGGCGCTGGATGTCGGCGATGCGCTGCCCATTGTCGAGGAAATCTCCACTTCGGTGATGCGCAATCCGGGGGCGCTGATCAGTCTGGCGCGGCTTAAGAACAAGGACGAATACACTTACATGCATTCGGTCGCGGTGTGCGCGCTGATGGTGGCGCTGGCGCGGACGATGGGATTCAACGATCAGCAGACGCGGCAGGCGGGGTTGGCCGGCTTGCTGCATGATGTCGGCAAGATGATGATTCCCGCAGCCATACTCGACAAGCCGGGCAAGCTGACCGAGGCGGAGTTCGAGACGATGAAAAGTCATCCGCTCGAAGGCCACCGGATGCTGCTGGGCGGCAAGGACATAGGAGAAGTCGCGCTGGATGTCTGCCTGCATCATCACGAAAAGATGGACGGCAGCGGCTACCCTCACGGGCTGGCTGGCGGGGAAATCTCCCTGTACGCCAGGATGGGGGCGGTGTGCGACGTGTATGACGCGATCACGTCCAATCGCCCGTACAAGAATGGCTGGGAGCCGGCCGAATCAATACGCAAGATGGCCGAGTGGAGCAAGGGACATTTCGATCCGCGCATATTCGAGGCCTTCGTGCGCAGTGTCGGCATCTATCCGATCGGTTCGCTGGTCAGGCTGGACTCCGATCATCTGGGCGTGGTCGTCGAGCAGACCGCACAGTCCCTGCTCAGACCGATAGTGATGGTGTTTTTCTCGATCAAGTCGAACGCGAGGATACAACCGGAATTGCTGGACTTGTCCAAGCCGACCTGCAAGGACAAGATACTTTCCCACGAAGACCCGGCCGAGTGGGATATTCACGACACGCAGGCGCTGTGGAGCGGCATGACAGTGGCGCCCTGGTAGTTCGCCGCGCGAGTCCGGTTTCCCGTTTTGCGTTATAATCCCCCCCCTCCGAGGGGTGCTGCAGCGGTTCGAAGGTTCAATTCCCGCCAGGCTCGGAAGTCCAAACGGCACCCATTCATTAACCTTTATGAATGGAGCTTGCTCATGAATGCTGTTGCTTTCAACGATTACGTAATCGCCGACATTTCCCTCGCCTCTTGGGGGCGCAAGGAAATCGCCATCGCCGAGACCGAGATGCCCGGCCTGATGGCCATCCGCGAGGAATTCGCCAAGACCCAGCCGCTGAAGGGCGCGCGCATCACCGGTTCGCTGCATATGACCATCCAGACCGCCGTGCTGATCGAGACGCTGAAGGCGCTCGGCGCGGAAATCCGCTGGGCCTCGTGCAACATCTTCTCGACGCAGGATCACGCCGCTGCGGCCATCGCAGCCGACGGTATCCCCGTGTTCGCCGTGAAGGGCGAGACACTGGCCGAATACTGGGACTACACCCATCGCATCTTCGAATGGACGGACGGCGGCTATTCCAACATGATTCTGGACGACGGCGGCGACGCAACATTGCTGCTGCATCTGGGTGCGCGTGCCGAGACCGACGCATCGCTGATCTCCAAGCCGGGTTCGGAAGAAGAGACCTGTCTGTTCGCATCGATCAAGGCCAAGCTGGCGACCGATCCGACCTGGTATTCCACCCGTCTGGCGCAGATCAAGGGCGTGACCGAAGAGACCACCACCGGCGTGCACCGCCTGTACCAGATGCATGCGCGCGGCGAACTGAAGTTCCCCGGCATCAACGTGAACGACTCCGTCACCAAGTCCAAGTTCGACAATTTGTACGGCTGCCGCGAATCGCTGGTGGACGGCATCAAGCGCGCGACCGACGTGATGATCGCCGGCAAGATCGCGGTAATCTGCGGCTACGGCGACGTGGGTAAAGGTTCGGCACAAGCCATGCGCGCGCTGTCCGCACAAGTATGGGTCACCGAGATCGATCCGATCTGCGCGCTGCAGGCCGCGATGGAAGGCTACCGCGTCGTCACGATGGAATACGCTGCCGACAAGGCCGACATCTTCGTCACCACCACCGGCAACTTCCACGTCATCACCCATGACCACATGGTGAAGATGAAAAACAACGCCATCGTGTGCAACATCGGCCACTTCGACAACGAAATCGACGTTGCATCGCTGGAAAAATACCAGTGGGAAGAAATCAAGCCGCAAGTTGATCACGTGATCTTCCCGGACGGCAAGCGCATCATCCTGCTGGCCAAGGGCCGTCTGGTGAACCTGGGCTGCGGTACCGGCCATCCGTCCTACGTGATGTCGTCTTCCTTCGCGAACCAGACTATCGCCCAGATCGAACTGTGGACCGAACGCGATTCGGGCAAGTACCCGATCGGCGTGTACACGCTGCCCAAGCACCTGGACGAGAAGGTCGCGCGTCTGCAACTGAAGACGCTGAACGCGCAGTTGAGCGAACTGACCGACCAGCAGGCCGCGTACATCAACGTGCCGAAGGAAGGCCCGTACAAGGCAGACCACTACCGCTACTAAAAGCGGGAAACGGGAAATGAGAAACGGGAAACGCGCGCACCGCTGCACGCCGTCCTTCCGTTTCCCTTTTCCCAAGCCGCGCAGCGGCATCCCGTTTCCCGTTCAGGAGAAACCATGCGGCTGCTGCTGATCTGGATATTGAATGCGCTGGCGCTGTTGACCGTGGCGAACTTCGTCCCGGGCATCCATCTGGACAGCTTCATCGATGCGATGATCGCAGCGTTCTTCCTCGGACTGGTCAACACGCTGATCCGTCCGCTGCTGCTGTTGCTGACGCTGCCGGTCACGCTGCTGACGCTGGGCCTGTTCATCTTCGTGATCAACGGCCTGCTGTTCTGGTTCGTGGGCTCCGTGCTCAGGGGCTTCGTCGTCGACGGCTTCTGGTTCGGCGTGCTCGGCGCAGTGCTGTACAGCATCATCTCATGGGGGCTCTCGGCCGCCGCTCAACAGCTTTTGAGAAAATCATGAACAAACCACTTTTCAGTTTCGAATTCTTCCCGCCGCAGACGCCGGAGGGCATGGAAAAACTGGCCGCGACGCGCAGGCAGCTCGCGGCGATCAATCCGGAATTCTTCTCCGTCACCTTCGGCGCGGGCGGCTCCACCCAGGAGCGCACGCTGGAGACCGTGCGCCAGATCAAGGCCGAAGGCCTTGAGGTCGCGCCGCACCTGTCCTGTGTCGGTTCGACGCGCGACAACATCCGCAGCCTGCTGCAGACCTACCAGCAGATGGGCGTGAACCGCATCGTCGCGCTGCGCGGCGACCTGCCGTCCGGCATGGGCAGTATAGGCGAGTTCCAGTACGCCAACGAACTGGTGTCGTTCATACGCGCGCAGACCGGCGAGCACTTCCACATCGAAGTGGCCGCCTATCCGGAGTTCCATCCGCAGGCGAAATCGGCGCGCGACGATCTGGCCAACTTTAAGCGCAAGGTCGCCGCGGGCGCGAATTCCGCGATCACGCAGTATTTCTACAACGCCGACAGCTATTTCTATTTCGTCGATGAATGCCGCAAACTGGGTGTGACCACGCCCATCGTGCCCGGCATCATGCCTATCGTGAAATATTCGCAACTCGCGCGTTTCTCCGACATGTGCGGCGCAGAGATCCCGCGCTGGATGCGCAAGACGCTGGAGAGCTACGGCGACGACAGCGAGTCGGTGCAGGCCTTCGGCCTCGATGTGGTCACCGGCCTGTGCGAGAAGCTGCTGGCCGGCGGCGCGCCGGGACTGCATTTCTACACGCTGAACCAGGCAGGCCCGTCGCTGGAGCTCTGCAAGCGGCTGGGGATATAAATATTGAGCAACTCCACTGTCCCTTCCCCCTTGCAGGGGGAAGGCTAGGATGGGGGTAGAGTCGATAAGTACTGCCGTTTTTACCCCCTCCCTACCCCTCCCCCTACAAAGGGGAGGGGACTTTTACCGGATTGAATCGTTAATGAAAGCACCCGAACTCCTCCTCCCCGCCGGCACGCTGGACAAGATGCGCACCGCCTACGCCTACGGGGCGGACGCGGTGTACGCCGGTCAACCGCGCTACTCGCTGCGCGCGCGCAACAACGAATTCAGGCTGGAAGAGTTGGGCATAGGCATTCAGGAAGCGCATGCGCTGGGCAAGAAACTGTTCGTCGCCAGCAACCTGATGCCGCACAACGCCAAGGTGAAAACCTACATGGCGGACATGGAGCCGGTCATCGCGATGCAACCCGACGCGCTCATCATGGCCGACCCCGGCCTGATCGCGATGGTGCGCGAGCGCTGGCCGGAGCAGGAGATACATCTGTCGGTGCAGGCCAATACCGTCAACTATGCGGCGGTGAAATTCTGGAAATCGCTGGGCTTGTCGCGCGTGATTCTGTCGCGCGAACTGTCGTTGGACGAGATCGAAGAGATACGCCAGCAATGCCCCGATATCGAGCTGGAAGTGTTCATCCACGGCGCGCTGTGCATCGCCTATTCCGGGCGCTGCCTGCTCTCCGGCTACTTCAACCACCGCGACGCGAACCAGGGCACCTGCACCAACTCCTGCCGCTGGGACTACAAGGTGGACAACGCAGCGGAAGATGGCACGGGCGATATCCAAAAAATAGATTTCGATTTCGACAAGGCGCTCTCCGAGTCCGCGCTGTCCGATTGCGGCTCGCAGCCGCGTCACCCTCTGGCCGACCGAGTGTATGTCATCTCGCGCAAGGACCATCCGGGCGAACTGATGCCGGTGCTGGAGGACGAGCACGGCACCTACATCATGAATTCCAAAGACCTGCGCGCGGTCGAGCATGTCGAGCGGCTGGTGAAGATCGGCGTCGATTCGCTCAAGGTCGAAGGCCGCACCAAGTCCATCTACTACGTGGCGCGCACCGCGCAGGTGTATCGCCAGGCCATCGACGACGCGGTAAAAGGCCGTCCGTTCAATCTGGAGCTGCTGGGCGCACTGGATGCGCTGGCGAGCCGCGGCTATACCGACGGCTTCTACGAACGCCATCACACCCACGAGCAACAGAACTACCTGCGCGGCCACTCCGAGAGCTTCCGCCAGCAATACGTCGGCGACATCGTGAGTTGTGCGGATGGCATCGCCGAGATCGACGTGAAGAACCGCTTCAGTGTCGGTGACAGGCTGGAGATCATCCATCCCTCCGGAAACAGCATCGTCGAGCTGAAGGAAATGAAGAGCCTGGAGGGCGAAGCGATTACCGTCGCGCCCGGCAGCGGGCATCGCGTGCAGATACCGTTGCAGGGCGAGCTGGCTGGCGGAATGGTGGCGAGGTTTTTGTAAGCGTTTGTAAGGCGGCAGAACCCCCGTGTTTATCCCTTGTCCGAGGGGTTCGGCAAACCCTACACGAATCAGGAGATCAACGATGAACTGGAAAAACACCACTACCCGCTACGGCTCGCTTACCGTCGGCATCCACTGGCTGATGTTGCTGCTGTTCATCGCCGTGTACGGCACGATCGAATTGCGCGAGTTGTTCGAAAAAGGCAGCGACCCGCGCGAGGCGTTGAAGACCTGGCACTTCATGCTGGGCATGCTGGTGTTCGTGCTGGTCTGGCTGCGCATCGCCGCACGCCTGTCCGGCCCCACGCCCGCGATCAATCCGGAACCGGTCGTATGGCAACAACTGTCGGCCAAGCTGCTGCATCTGGCGCTCTACGCGCTGATGATAGGCATGCCGATCAGCGGCTGGCTGCTGCTCAGCGCTTCCGGCAAAGTGATTCCATTCTTCGGACTGGAACTTCCCCCGCTGATCGCACCCGACAAGGAACTTGCGAAACAGATCAAGGAAGTGCACGAGTTCGTCGGCACGGCCGGCTATTACCTCATCGGCCTGCATGCGGCTGCGGCGCTGTATCATCACGTCATCAAGCGCGACAACACGCTGACGCGGATGTTGCCGGAGCAGAAATAAATTTAGCCGCACGCGCAGTTGTAAAGAGTACCCACCGAACCGTTCGCCCTGAGCTCGTCGAAGGGTGAACATCTACGGAGCGCCACACCATGAGTTTCTGGGCTTACATCCTGCGCTGTGCCGACAACTCCTATTACACCGGCCACACCGACAATCTCGAACAGCGCATCGGCGAACACCAGAACGGCCTGTGCGGTGGCTATACCGCATTACGATTGCCAGTCGAACTGGCGTTCAGCCAGGAATGTGCAACTTCGCGAAGAAGCTCTCGCAGCCGAACAACAAATCAAAGGCTGGGGCCGCAAGAAAAAGGAAGCGATGATGCGCGACGATTGGGCGGAGGTATCGCGTTTGGCGAAAGGTGCTCAACAGGATGGTGTGCCCGTTCATCCTTCGACAAGCTCAGGACGAACGGGGAACGGGCAGTGAGCCGTCTAGAGGAGAGGCCGGTCGTGGTGAGCCCTTTGATTTTGCTTGGGACAGGCTTGTCGAACCATTAAAGGCTTGATCTAATCAACCGGACTAGAAATAACAATTCACCTTAAATACCATGATCCTCTCAGCCCTTTCCCAATCCTCCCGCTACGCCGCGCTGCATCCTTTGTTCCAGCGTGCATTCGATTACATCCGCGACACCGACCTGTACGCGCTGGCGCCGGGGCGTTATCCCATCGTCGGCGAGGACTTGTTCGCCATCGTGGAGCAGGTGCCGGGCAAGACGAAAGAGATGGCGCGGCTGGAGGCGCATCGGAAATACATCGATATCCAGTTGGTGCTGGAGGGCGACGAGCGGATGGGCTGGAAGCCGTTGGCGGATTGCCTGAACCCGGTGAGCGAGCACAGCGAGGACCGGGACATCCGGTTTTTCCACGACGCGCCCGCATCCTGGGTGGCGGTGCCGCCGGATCACTTCTGCATCTTCTTCCCGGAGGATGCGCATGCGCCGCTGGTATCGGGCGGCATGGTGCGCAAGGTGATCTTCAAGGTCGCCGTCAGTTCTTGCGGCTGAGTTCGCGCATCAGTTTCATCGCTTCCTGCGGCGTCATGGCCTTTTCCTTTTTCTGGCGGAACAGCAGCCACAGCACCGCGCCGTTGAACAGCACGAACATCACTTCCAGATAGAGTATCGGCGTGACGATGGTTAGTGCGGGTCCGGCAGAGAAGATGAAGTAGAAGCCCTGGAAGGTCGGCAGCACCGCGTTGGTGATCGCGTAGAAATATTCGAACGGCGGGAACAGCAGGATCACCGTGAGGTTCGCGGCGACCATCAGCAGGATCGCGTTCTGGTAGTTCAGGCGGCGCTGGGTGACGAGGATATGCCTGGCGTCGCGCAACAGCAGCCAGGCGATGCCGACGTTGATCAGCAGCACGACGACTTCGAGGAACAGCACATCCTGATTGATGACTTCGTTGCTTTCGCCGGAGAACGCGAACTGGAAGCCGGCGAAGACCAGCGACTTGGTGTCGGTGTACGAGAACGAGTCGAACGGCGGGAACAGCAGCATCACCGCCAGGTTGACCAGTCCTACCCACAACGCGATCTTCTGTTTGCCGTTCATGATGCGCCCCCCCAAGCTATGCCCGTAGCGCCATCCTAACGCCGATTTCCCGGCGGAACAATCGGGGTGGCTACTCCCCCATATCGAAGGCGATGTCTCCCTCGGCCACCGCATCGCCGACCTTGATGCTCCTGAAATCGAACAGCTCGCCGTCCAGCAGATGCGAAGGCTTGACGTTCTGCATCGCGGTGAAGATCGTCTGCGTGCGGCCCGGATACTGGCGCTCCCAGTTGGTCAGCATCTCCTTGATGTTCTGGCGCTGCAGGTTCTCCTGCGATCCGCACAGGTTGCACGGGATGATGGGAAACTCCATGCCGCGCGCGTAGCGGGCGATGTCCTTCTCGGCGCAGTAGGCCAGCGGGCGTATCACCACATGGTCGCCCTTGTCGGTGACCAGCTTCGGGGGCATCGCCTTCAGCTTGCCGCCGAAGAACATGTTCAGGAACAGCGTCTCCACCATGTCGTCGCGGTGGTGCCCCAGCGCGATCTTGTTCGCGCCCAGCTCGCCCGCCACCTTGTAGATGATGCCGCGGCGCAGGCGCGAGCACAGCGAGCAGGTGGTCTTGCCCTCGGGGATCTTCTCCTTGACGATGGAGTAGGTGTCCTGCGTCTCAATGTGATGTTCGATGCCCAGTTTCTTCAGGTAGTTCGGCAGCACGTCGGCGGGAAAGCCCGGCTGCTTCTGGTCGAGGTTCATCGCGACGACCTTGAAGTCGATGGGCGCGCGCTTCTGCAGCGTCAGCAGGATGTCGAGCAGCGTGTAGGAATCCTTGCCGCCGGACAGGCACACCATCACGGTGTCGCCCTGCTCGATCATGTTGAAGTCGCCGATGGCCTTGCCGACCGCGCTTTCCAGCCGTCCCTTCAGGCGGTTGAAGTTGGTGGAGTGGTGTTCGAAATGGATGGTCTGGATGTTGTCGCTCATGAGTCTCTTCAGATGTTGATGGAGCGCCCGCCGTCTACGGCGATCACCTGTCCGGTGATGTAGGGCGAGTCGTCCAGTAAAAATTGCACGGTGCGCGCGATGTCGTCGGGTTCGCCTTCGCGTTTCAATAACGTATGCGCAACGATCTTGCGTCGGCGCTCGGCGTCGTCCCAATCCGTGCCTTCCGGCCAGACGATCACGCCGGGCGCGACGGCGTTGACGCGCACCTGCGGCGCCATCTCCTGCGCCAGCCCCCGTGTCAGCGCGACCAGTCCGGCCTTGGCGACGCTGTACAGCAGGTGACCCTGCATCGGCCGCTCGGCATGGATATCGACGATGTTGACGATGGCGCCGTGACGGCGGCGAAGCTCGTCCGCCGCGGCTTGGGCGAGGAACAGCGGCGCTTTCAGGTTGGTGCCGAGCAGGTCGGTCCATTGCGGTTCGTCGACTTCGGCCAGCGGCGTCGCGTAGAAGCTGGAGGCATTGTTGACCAGCGCATCGAGCCGGCCGAATTTCTCGACTGCCGCGGCGACCAGTTGCGGCAATACCGCGACATCGAGCAGATCGGACTGGAATACGGCGGCGCTGTCCGGGCGCAACGCGTTCAGTTCGTCCTGCAGTTCCTGCGCCTGTTGCGCAGAACTGCGATAGTGGATCGCGAGAGTCGCGCCGGCCGCGTGCAGACGGCGGCAGATCGCCGCGCCGACGCGCTTCGCCCCTCCTGTCACCAGCACCACTTTGCCTTGCATCGTACTCTCCACTAAACTCGCGAACCCTTAGGATTATACCCGACCATGTCCGCCCATCTGCCTCCCCCAGCCCCCGAAGCCGCGCAACACAGCGCGCAACTGACCGACCTGATCCGCAGCAACATCGCAGCCCAAGGCGGCTGGATATCGTTCGCGCGCTACATGGAGCTGGCGCTGTATGCGCCGGGGCTGGGCTATTACACCGCGGGGGCGCACAAGTTCGGCGAGGCGGGCGACTTCATCACCGCGCCGGAACTCTCGCCGCTGTTTGGCCGCACGGTGGCGCGTCAGGTCGCAGAGATCATCGCGCAGAGTGCTCCGCATGTCATGGAACTGGGCGCGGGCAGCGGCAAGCTTGCGGCGGACATGCTGGCCGAGCTGGAGCGCATCGGCAGCCTGCCGGAGAGCTATTCCATACTCGAAGTCAGCGCCGACCTGCGCGAGCGCCAGCAGGCGCTGTTGCGCGAGCGGTTGCCGCATCTGGCCGGACGCGTGCATTGGCTGGATGCGCTGCCGGAGACCTTCGGCGGCGCGGTGGTCGCCAACGAGGTGCTGGATGCGCTGCCGGTGCATCTGGTGCATTGGCGTGAAGGCGCGCCGGCCGAGCGCGGCGTCGCCGTGAACGACGCCGGCTTTTGCTGGGTGGACAGGCCGATCGCCGATCCGGAGCTGTTGCAGGCTGCGCAGCGGATAGACGTGCCGGAAGGCTACGTCAGCGAGATCTGTCTAGCGCAGCGCGGGTTGATCAACAGCCTTGCGCAACGGCTGCAGCGGGGCGCGTTGCTGTTCGTCGACTACGGTTTCGGCGCGCGCGAGTTCTACCATCCGCAGCGCAGCAGCGGCACGCTGATGTGCCATTACCGCCACTACGCGCACGACGATCCCTTCTTCCTGCCGGGCCTGCAGGACATCACCGCGCATGTGAATTTCACCGACACCGCCGAGTGCGGCATCGATGCCGGGCTGGAGCTGCTGGGCTATACCACCCAGGCGTTCTTCCTGCTGAACTGCGGCATCGCCGATTTCATGGCCGAGCGCGATCCGGAGAACATCCGCGACTACCAGCCGTTGTCCGCGCAGCTGCAGAAGCTCACCAGCCCGGCCGAGATGGGCGAGCTGTTCAAGGTAATCGCGCTGGGCAAAAATATGGCGAACCCGCTGAGCGGGTTCGCCAGGGGTGACCTGAGCCGGTTGCTTTGATTACTGTTGCGGCTGGTTTGCTTTCGCGTAGGCGACGATCTCTTCCATCGTGATCTGCTTGTCCTTATTGCCGTCGATGTCGTCGAAGCTCTTTTCCAGTCCGGGCAGCTTGTCCTTCGCCGAAGCCAGTTCCTTCTTGGTCAGCTTGCCGTTTTTGTTCTTGTCGGCGGCGTTCAGGCGTTTGAGAAATTCTTCCTGCTGGGCGCGCATCGAGTTTTGCACGACGGTCTGCAGGAAGGTCTGAATCTCCTTGCGATCCAGACCGCCGTCGCTGTTCGCATCGATCTTGTCGTAGTTGGCGGTCAGCAGCTGGGCCTTTGCCCCCTCGGCTTCGGCGCGCGAGATCGCGCCGTTCATGTCCGTATCCGCCTTGCTGAAGTCGCGCTCGAACGGGGTCTCCGCCGCGTTTGCCTGCGGCGCGCCTTCGGTCGCCATCGCCAGCGGGCTCGCGACCATCAGGGCCAGCCAAATAATTCGTTTCATCATTGTCCTTTCGTTTGTTTGTTCAGGGTGGATTCTATCGCGGCGATACGGGCCTGCCGCACGCGGTCCGGAATTGTAGCCTTATCTTCGCATCCGGCGGCGATCTTGCCCGCATCGACCGCGCGCGCGGCATGCATCAGCCGCAGCAGGTAACCGGCCTGCGGATAAACATCCTGTTCGTGACCGGTGCGTCCGCGTGCGTCGGCGGTGCAGGCCAGCAGCAGTTGCCCGAAACGCTCCGGCTTGCGCCAGACGTCGGCGGACTGGAACAGCCGGAAGACGGTCTCGGGGCGCAACTCGAAGGCCTTGTGCGCATGGCTGTGATACTGCGCGACCAGCAGCGCCAGGTCGCGGCAATCGGCGGGCACGCGCAGCCGTTCGCACAGCGGCAGCAGCAGGTCGTAGCTGCGCTGTTCGTGGCCGATATGGCGCGGCAGGATGTCCGCCGGTGTGGTCGCCTTGCCGAGGTCGTGCGTCAGCGCGGCGAAGCGCACCTCCAGCGCATAGCCGTGGCGCGCCGCGTCGTCGATGACCATCATCGTGTGGATGCCGCAGTCGATCTCGGGATGGTAGTCCGCCCGCTGCGGCACGCCGAACAGCGCGTCCACCTCGGGCAGGATGCGCGCCAGCGCGCCGCACGAGCGCAGCGTCTCGAAGAAGCGCGACGGCGTCTGTTCCATCAGTCCGCGCGCCAGCTCCTGCCATACGCGTTCGGCGACCAGCGCGTCGACCTCGCCGTTGTCGACCATGCGGCGCATCAGCGCCAGCGTCTCCGGTGCGAACGAGAAGCCGAAGCGCGCCGCGAAGCGTGCGCCGCGCAGGATGCGCACCGGATCCTCGGCGAACGCATCGCTGACGTGGCGCAGGATGCCGGCCTTCAGGTCGGCGATGCCGTTGTGCGGGTCGATCAGGTTCCCGTCCGCATCCTCGGCGATCGCGTTGATCGTGAAGTCGCGGCGCATCAGGTCTTCCTCCAGCGTCACCTCCGGCGATGCGTGGATCACGAAGCCCCTGTAGCCCGGGGCGGTCTTGCGCTCGGTGCGCGCCAGCGCGTATTCCTCGTGAGTATTGGGATGCAGGAACACCGGGAAATCGCGGCCTACCGGGCGGTAGCCCAGCGCCGCCATCCGTTCCGGCGTGCTGCCGACCACGACCCAGTCCCGGTCCTGCACCGGCAGCCCGAGCAGGCGGTCGCGCACCGCGCCGCCGACGCAATAGATGCCTGCTTTGTTGTCGGTCGAAGTGCTCATTTCTCGTCCGGAATGGGCTGCTGGTTGTCCGATGTCTTCGCGGCGACGGTGCCCATGCGCTGTTTCAGCGACTTGGGCGGCGCGCCGAACTGCCGGGAATAGTACACGGTGTTGCTCATCACCTTCTTTACGTAATCGCGCGTCTCGTCGAACGGGATGGTCTCGGCGTAGATCGCCCCCTCCAGCGGCCTGTCGGCGCGCCAACGGCGCGCCCGGCTCGGCCCGGCATTGTAGGCCGCCGAGGCCAGCACCGGACTGTCGTCGAACCAGTTCAGCACGGTCTTCATGTAATAGGTGCCGAGCTTGAGGTTGGTATCGAGCTGGTGGATCAGCGACTGGCGGTAGTCTTTCAGTCCGAGCTTGCGCGCGACCCAGCTCGCGGTCGACGGCATGATCTGCATCAGTCCGGCCGCGCCGACAGTCGATTTTGCGTTGGTGACGAAACGGCTTTCCTGCCGCATCAGGCCGTAGACCCAGGCCTCGTCCAGTCCCTGTTCGCGGATGTGGGGCTGCAGTGCCTCACGGTAGGGCGCGAGGTAGCGCAGGCCGAAGTCGTGCACGTTGACGGTGCGATCCGCCGCGTTGATCGCGCGGTCGTACATCTCGTTGCGCCGCGCGATCTCCGCTGCGGCCAGCAACTCCTGGTCGTTGAAGTTGCGCATTGCCCAGCTCCATTCCTTCAGCGCCTCGGTGCGCATGCCCATGCGGTACAGCGCCAGCGTGCGCTGTATGCCCGGCTGCGCCTGTATCGCGGCGATGTCCTTCTCGTTCGGTTTGAAGACGGTTCCCGCGGCGCTCAATGCCGGCGCGGCCAGATCGTCTGCTGCCAGCTGTCCGTAGAAATGGTATTCGGTGCTCAGCGGTGCGAGCAGTTTCGTGGCTTCGGCGGTCTTGCCGGTCTCCTGCAGCGCGCGCGCCTTCCAGTATTGCCATGCCGGTTCGCGCTGCTGTTGCGGGCTCATTGCATGGATCGCGGCCAGTGTCGCGTGCCAGTCGTAGGCGCGCAGCGCGGCGCGCGCCCACCAGGCAGCTTGCTGCTCGTTCAGCGGCGCGCCGGCGGCGGATTTGTACCATTGCAGCGCGCGTTTGTCCTGCTTGCGCGCTGCCTCGTAGGCCAGCCAGCCGTAGAGATAATGCTGTTCGGCTTCGGGGAATTCAGCCGCGAGTCTTTCCCAGCGCGCGACGGCCAGATCGGGCGATTGCTTGGCCAGGCGTTGCAACGCGAACAGCGCCGCAGTGCGCTGGCCGCGGCTCTTCTTGTCCAGCGACGGCTTAGCCAGATAGCGGTCTGCATCGGCCGCCGCGCTGTCCAGTGCAGCGACCAACCCCGGCGCTTCGCCCAGCTTTGCGGCCAGCGATTTCGCGAGCGATACGTTGCTGGCCTCCAGCGCCAGCCTCAGGCGCTGCCAAATGTCCTGTTCGGTAATGATGCCGGCCGCGATCGCCGCATCGAACAGCGGGCCGCAGCTGTCCGGCTGCCCCTTGCCGTTGAACCACAACATGCGCACCTCCTGCAGCGCGGCCTGTTCCTGGGTGCGGCGGCGCGATTGCAGCGCATCGCAGGTCAGCTCGGTGTCCTCGTTGATCAGGCGCGGGTATTCCGCGTCGAACAGCTCCCATTGCTGCCTGTCGGCGAGCAGCTTGAGCCATTCGCCGCGCAGCCGGTCTATCATCGGCGAGTCTTCGGGGCGGTCCAGAAAGGCGTGCACGGTGTTGGTGTCGGCGCGCTCAAGATCGAGGCGCAACTGGTAGTAGGCGATGTACACCTCCAGCGGCGATTTTCTGAAGCGCTGAGCCAGGAGCGCCAGTTTGGCGCGGTCGCCCACGCGGAACGCATCGCTTGCCGCGAGGAAATCGGCATCGTCAGAATCTTGCTGCTGCGCAGCCTGCGCGTGCAGGGCGAATGCGAGGAATAATAACAGTATGAATCTCATGCAGGTCATCTGAAGAACAATCGCGGCGAGCATAGCACATCGGGCCGCCGGCAAGCCTTGCAAGCGCCATGCGGCGGCAGTATCGGCGGCCTTTCTGCTCCCCTCTCCTGTGCGTGTGTTGTCGGGGCTTTAGCCCCTTACCCCCAAGGGGGCGAGAACCTCTTCGAGGCAACCACGGCCAGCCCCTTGCGGGCGCAATCCTCTGATGAAACTACTAGCCATTCGACTAAGCACGATAAAACCGTGCAAGTCGCTGGTTACCCCGCAAGCGGGGAGAGCGAAGCGAGGGGGCGGAGCCAGGCGAACGAATCGCTACGCGGGTTTCACGTTAGAATGCGCGCCATGAACATGACCAGCAGCCAGCTCTATCTCCGCCTCCTCACCTACGTCAAACCCTATTGGCGCGCCTTCGCGGTCTCCATCCTCGGCATGATCGTCGTCGCAGCGACCGAGCCGCTGGTGCCCGCGCTGATGAAGCCCATGCTGGACGGCACCTTCGTGCACAAGGACCAGGAGATGATGCGGCTGGTTCCCGTGGTCATCATCCTGATCTTCCTGGTGCGCGGCATCGCCACCTTCGTCGGCACCTACGCGATCAACTGGGTCGGCAACAAGCTGGTGCTGGACCTGCGCGACGAGATGTTCCGCAAGCTGCTCAGCCTGCCGACGCGCTATTACGACGACCACGCCACCGGCTCGCTGATCTCCAAGCTGACCTTCGATGTGACCCAGGTGACCAATGCCGCGACGGTCGTGGTGACCATCGCGGTGCGCGACACCATCGTCGTCGTCGGCCTGCTGGGCTGGCTGTTCTACCTCAACTGGAAACTGACGCTGCTCACGCTGCTGATGGTGCCGGTGATCGCGTTTATCATCCGCACCATCAGCCGGCGCATGCGCACCAGCAGCCGCGACTCGCAGCGCGCGATGGGCGACATCACCCAGGTGATCGAGGAGAGCGTGTCTGCGCACAAGGTGGTCAAGCTGTTCGGCGGGCAGGCCTACGAGAGTCGGCGCTTCAACGACAACGCGAACTGGGTGCGCCGCTACGCGATGAAGCAGGCTGCGGCCGCGTCGGCCAACGTACCCATCGTGCAGATGGTCGCGGCGCTGGCGCTGGCGGTGATCGTCTATCTCGCCACGCTGCAATCGCAGGCCGACGAGACCACCGTCGGCGGATTCGTGTCCTTCATCATGGCGATGCTGATGCTGACCGCGCCGCTGAAGCGGCTGGCCGGTGTCAGCGAATACCTGCAGCGCGGCCTGGCGGCTGCGGAGAGCGTGTTCGAGCTGCTCGACACCGAGAGCGAGCCCGACGACGGCAAGGTCGCGGTCGGCCGCGTGCACGGCGAACTGCGCTTCGACCGGGTGATGTTTTCCTATTCGGCGGACGATGCCCGCCCGGCCTTGCGCGGCATCTCGCTGCATATCGCCGCCGGCGAGACCGTCGCGCTGGTCGGCGCATCCGGCAGCGGCAAGACCACGCTGGCCAACATGGTGCCGCGCTTCTACTCGCCGACCGACGGCTGCATCACGCTGGACGGACAAGACATCGACGACCTGACGCTCGCCAGCCTGCGCGCCAACATCGCGCTGGTCAGCCAGGAAGTCGTGCTGTTCAACGACACCGTCGCGGCGAACATCGCCTACGGCCAGATGCGTGAAGTCGGCGAGGAAGAGATCGTCGCCGCCGCGACCGCCGCGCACGCGATGGAATTTATCAGCGAATGGCCGCAGGGGCTGGAAACGCTGGTCGGCGAGCGCGGTGTCAAACTCTCCGGCGGCCAGCGCCAGCGCATCGCCATCGCTCGCGCCATCCTCAAAGACGCGCCCATCCTGATCCTCGACGAAGCGACCTCTGCGCTGGATTCCGAATCCGAACGCCATGTGCAGGCCGCGCTGGAAACCTTGATGCAGGGCCGCACCACGCTGGTGATCGCGCACCGCCTCTCCACCATCGAAAAGGCCGACCGCATCGTTGTGATGCAGAAGGGCGAGATCGTCGAGATCGGCACGCACCGCGAGCTGCTCGCGAAGGGCGGCGTGTATGCGCAACTGCATGCCATCCAGTTCGCGGTGGCAGGGCAGGCCGAAATCGGCTGACGGCGATGGACTGGATCGCCGTCCTGCTCTGGCTCGCGGCGGCCCTGCTGGTCGCCGTCGGGATCGCAGGCCTGGTGCTGCCGGCCATCCCCGGCGCGGCATTGATACTCGGCGGGCTGGTGCTGGCCGCCTGGATCGAAGACTTCGCTTTTGTTGGAACCGGCACGCTGGCATTCCTGTCCGTTCTGGCACTTCTGACCTACGCGGTCGATTTCTTCGCAGGCATCCTGGGCGCCCGACATTTCGGGGCATCGCCGCGAGCCATGATGGGCGCGGCCATCGGGGCCGTCGTCGGTGTCTTCTTCGGCTTGCCGGGCCTGTTGCTCGGGCCGTTCGTCGGCGCGGCGCTGGGCGAACTTTCCGCTCGGCGAGACATGGCGGCGGCAGGCAAGGCGGGGATCGGCGCGACGCTAGGATTGGTGATTGGTGCAGCCGCAAAACTGGCCTTGGCGTTTTCCATGCTGGCGGTGTTTGCGGCGGCGCGGTTCTTGTGGTGAGGGCGACAGGTCGCCATCCAAAACAAGGGCGCTCTGTAGCCCGGATGAAGCGTAGCGAAAATCCGGGATCAGGTTATACAAACCCTACCCCGGATTCCATTGCATTCCATCCGGGCTACCTTGCTCCGAACACCCGTTACCCATGTGTCCGGTCTATACAGCGAAGCAAAAGAAGGTAACTTGCTGTTGGGCTACCCTCGGCGGCGCAGGCGCTAGATCCTGAAGCGGCGAACGCTTTCTTTCAACGCGTGTGAAAGATTCACCAGCACGCCGGAGCGGCGGGTGGACTCCGCCGAGGCGGCATGTGTCTGCTCGATGCCTTGGGCAATCGCTTCGATGCGCCTCGCGATATCGTTGCTGGCGGCAGTCTGTTCCCGCAGTGCATTGACGATATACGAAATCGCCTTGCCGACTTCAAGCGAGGACTGGTCCATCAATTGCACCGCCTTGTTGACGTCCTCGGTCTGGCTCGCGCCATTCAGGGCGAGTTCCTTGACGCTCAGCATGGCGCTCACCGCGGCATCCGTGGTCTGACCGATGCCCTCGACGATACTGGAGATTTCCTGCGTCGATTTCGTGGTGAGTTCGGCCAGCTTGCGGACTTCGTCGGCGACCACGGCAAAGCCGCGCCCCTGTTCGCCCGCGCGCGCCGCCTCGATGGCGGCATTCAGCGCCAGCAGGTTGGTTTGATCGGCGATGTCCCGGATGGTCTTGACGATGCCGCTTACGCTGCCCACTTTTTGGGCCAACTCTTCCATCGTGACCGACGCTTCGGTCATGCGCTCGGCGACATTCTGGATCGTGCCGGTCGTGGCGGAAACCAGGTTCAGCCCTTCGCTGGCCTGCTTTTCGGATTGTGTGGAAAGGTTTCCGGCCTCGTTGGCGTTTTCCGACATGACATTGATGCTGACCGTCAGCTGCTCCACCGCAGCGGCGATGGCTTCGACCGCCGCACTTTGGTCTTCCGCGGATTTCGACAGGCGCGCGGCATCGTCCTGCAATCCCTCGCTTTCATGCACCACGGAATCGGCACTGGAGACGGAATTGCCGATCAGCTGGTGGATGTGCGACTGCATCTCCCGCATCGCGGCGATGATGCTGGTTTTGTCGCCGGGGCGGACGGTCACCTGCTGCGTCAGGTCGCCATCGGCGATCCGCCGCAACGTGGTCGCGGCATAAGCGGGCTCGCCGCCGATCAGTTTGAAAATGCCGCGCGCCACGAACACGGTGATCGCGGTGACCATCAGGAAGCTGATCAAACCGAGCGCGATGGAAAAATTGCGCGAACTGTCGAAGCCGGCGACAAGCTCCAGCCTGCTGCTGGCTGCACCTTCCTCGGAAGTCTTGACCACGCCCAGCAGGTCATCCTTGACCGCGCGCCATGCGGGCGTTTCCCTGGAGACGAGCAGGCTCATGGCTTCGGCATTCTTCTGCTCGTTGACCATTTGGAGGATCTGATCCTGCAGCGGCATCCATTGTTCGATATTGCGCTTCATCCGGGCGGTGATCTCGGCGCTGCCGGGCGTTTTCTCGACCATGGATACCAGTTTCCCGGTTTCCTGGCTGAATGATTTTCTGGCGGCGGCGAGGTTGTCGTAGGCCTTCCTGTTGGCGGGATCGAGCAGGATGTTGCGCAATGCCTGCCCCATCTGCAAACCGTGGGCATAGGATGCAGTGGCCGAGCGGTTCAACGCGATCTTCTCATCGACGAAACTGAGCAGTACGGCCTTGCTCTGGTATGCATGCCAGATGGATGAGATGGCCAGAACGGCGATGCCCGTTGCGCTAATCAGTGCGAGCAGCCACAGACGAGCTTTGAGAGAGAAATTGTTTAGCATGGTTATGGTGTTGTTTGAATAAAACGAAATGGATGCGATCGCGCTCTTTATATTATTACCGACGCAAAATATCCAGTGGGGAATACTTTAGGTCTGTGGAAGTAAAAAATGTACCAGAGTTGAATGACCTTCTCCCGGCTACAAGCGGTTCTGGTTTTGTTCTCGAGTATCGCTATGCTCAACCGTGCGTGTGTTGTTGGGGCTTTGACCCCTTGCAACCACGGCCTGCTCCTTGCGGGCACAACCTGACATGCGTCATTCCTGACGGGCACCTTACGAATTCCCTGCCCACACCGCCAGCAAGGTTGACTCCCCCACGCCAAATAGCCTAAATTGCGGCACCCAACAAAAACCTTCCTTTAGGAGATACATATGGCCGTTCTCGTCGGTAAGCAAGCCCCGGATTTCAACGCCGTTGCCGTGATGGGCAACAATGAGATCAACGAAAACTTCAACCTGAAGAAGTACATCGCCGGCAAGTACGCCGTGATCTTCTTCTATCCGCTGGACTTCACCTTCGTGTGCCCGTCCGAGCTGATCGCGTTCAATCACCGTCTGGACGAGTTCAAGAAGCGCAACGTGGAAGTGATCGGCGTGTCCATCGACTCGCAGTTCACCCACCTGGCATGGAAGAACACCCCCGTCGAGAAGGGCGGCATCGGCCAAGTTCAGTATCCGCTGATCGCCGACGTCAAGCACGAGATCTGCAAGGGCTACGACGTGGAGTTCGACGCCGCAGGCGTGGCGTTCCGCGGTTCCTTCCTGATCGACCGCGCCGGCACGGTGCGCCATCAGGTGGTGAACGACCTGCCGCTGGGCCGCAACATCGACGAGATGATCCGTATGGTCGACGCGCTGCAGTTCACCGAAGAGCACGGCGAAGTCTGCCCGGCAGGCTGGAACAAGGGCAAGCCCGGCATGGGCGCCTCGCCGGAAGGTGTGGCCAAGTACCTGGCCAACCACGCCAGCGAGCTGTAATACGATGTAGTCGCGATGCGGGCCGTTCGGGAGACCGGACGGCCCGTTTTGTTTTGGAGAGGCATATCCCATGCATGAGCTGTTGATCGAATTCGTCGGCCTGGTCGCCCCGTGGATAGAGGCGATCGGTATCGCGGTGGTGATGTGGGGGGCGCTGGAGGGGCTGTTCGGCCTGATCGTGCGCGCCAAGGCCGTGCTGATGCGAGAGCCCGGCATCGTGCCGATCAGCCATATCCGCATCGCCATCGGCGAGAAGACCGCGCTGGGACTGGATTTCTTCCTCGCCGGCGACATCATCCAGACCATCATCGTGCCGAGCTGGGAATCGCTCGCGATGCTGGGCGGCATCGTCGTGATCCGTACCGTGATCGCATTCTTCCTCAACAAGGACCTTCGCGAGCTCTCGGAGAAGTAGGCGCCGAACATCCCGATTGCCCTGCGCCGCAGGGCTGCTAGAATTCGCGCCATCTCAATTTCTGGCGGGTGTGCATGATGTTGACCGGTTTCGTCTTCCTGTATCTGATCGTTTCCATCGGCATCGGCATGTATGCGGCCACCAAGGTCCACAATGCGCGCGACTACATCACCGCCGGGCGTTCGCTGCCTATCTACATCGTGCTGGCGATGGTGTTCGCCACCTGGTTCGGTGCGGAGACCGTGCTGGGCATCCCGGCCACCTTCATGGAGGAGGATCTCGGCGGGCTGATCTCCGACCCGTTCGGCGCGTCGCTGTGCCTGATCCTGTTCGGCCTGTTCTTCGCGCGCAAGCTGTACCGCATGAACCTGCTGACCATCGGCGACTTTTACCGCCAGCGCTACGGCCACAAGGTCGAGGTGATCGCCGGCATCGCCATCGCGCTGTCCTATCTCGGCTGGGTGTCGGCGCAGGTCACAGCGCTGGGGCTAGTGTTCAACGTGCTGTCCGACGGGCAGATCACCCAGGCGCAGGGCATCCTGATCGGTGCGGCGGTGGTGCTGCTCTACACGCTGTACGGCGGCATGTGGTCGGTGGCGCTGACCACCTTCTTCCAGATGATCGTCATCGTCGTCGGCCTGATCTACATCTCGGTGCTGCTGGCCGACAAGACCGGCGGCGTCGCGCCTGTGATCGAGCATGCGGTGGCGAACAACAAGTTCCACTTCTGGCCCGAGCTGAACGCGGTGGCGATGGTCGCCTTCATCTCCGGCCTGCTGACCATGGGTTTCGGTTCCATCCCGCAGCAGGACGTGTTCCAGCGCGCCAATTCGTCGAAGAACGAGAACGTCGCGGTGTGGGGCACGGTGCTGGGCGGCGTGGCCTATTTCCTGTTTGCCGCGGTGCCGCTGTTCATGGCCTACTCGGCCAACCTGATCGACCCGGCACTGGCCGCGCAGTGGCTGGCCGAGGACAGCCAGAAGCTGCTGCCGGAGCTGGTCAAGGCGCACCTGCCGCTGTTCGCCCAGGTGGTCTTCTACGGCGCGCTGCTGTCGGTGATCATGAGCACGGCTTCCGGCACGCTGCTGGCGCCTTCGGTCACTCTGTCCGAGAACGTGCTCAAGGGCTGGCTCACCCGCCGGAACCTGTCCGAGCGCAAGATGCTGGCGATGACGCGCTGGGTGGTGGGTGTCTTCGCGCTGTGCGTCACGCTCTATGCGCTTTGGGCGCTGGACCACGACACCGGCATCCATCAGATGGTGGAGAACGCCTACAAGGTCACGCTGGTGCTGGCCTTCACGCCGCTGGTGGCGGGGCTGTACTGGAAGCGCGCCACGACGCTCGGCGCCTATTGCGCGATGGGGCTGGGGCTGGCGACCTGGCTGCCGATGGAATTTCTCGCGCCCGAGGCAGATATCCCGCCGCAGTTCGCCGGCTTCCTGATGAGCGTTGTCGGCATGGTGGCGGGTTCGCTGCTGCGGCAGCAACCGGAGCCCGTGTCGAACCACATCCGCCACAGCGAACGTTAAAGCAGTGTCACACGACTGTCACAAAACCTTCATACCCTTGCAACTTCTGACAAGGTTGGAGGAGTGGCGATGAAAGCGAAGGTCTTGATCGTGGAAGACGAGCCGGCGATCCAGGAATTGCTGGCGTTCAATGTGATGCAGGCGGGTTTCCATGCGCTGCGCGCCGAGGATGCGGAAAGCGCATGGCAGCAGATACGCGAGGGCCGGCCGGACCTGATCCTGCTGGACTGGATGCTGCCGAACACCAGCGGCATCGTGCTGGCGAAGCAGTTGCGGGCCGATGCCGCGGCGAAGGACATTCCCATCATCATGCTGACTGCGCGCGGCGAGGAGCGCGACAAGATACAGGGGCTGGAGTCCGGCGCGGACGACTACATCACCAAGCCGTTCTCGCCGCGCGAGCTGATGGCGCGGATACGCGCGGTGATGCGCCGCCATGCGCCGCAGTTGCAGGAAGAAACGGTGGCCGTGGGCGGGCTGGAGTTGCAGCCCGCCGCGCACCGGGTCGGCGCCGGCGGGAAGAACATCGAACTCGGTCCGACCGAGTTCCGCCTGCTGCATTTTTTCATGACCCACGCCGAGCGCGTGTATAGTCGCACCCAGCTGCTCGACCAGGTTTGGGGCACGCAGGTGTTCGTCGAGGAGCGCACGGTGGACGTGCATATACGCCGCCTGCGCGCTGCGCTGGAGCCGCTGGGCAAGGACGGCCTGATCCAGACGGTGCGCGGTAGCGGCTATCGTTTCTCGGCTAATTAAGTTAAGACTCGCGTAGCGATTCGTTCGCTTCCTCGCCCGCTTGCGGAAGAGGGTTGAGGAGAGGGTTAAGTTTCATCGGGGAGGTTCGGTTGCTGGATTTCTGGTTTCGGGCGAGTCAGCCCGTGCTGTACGGGGGCATCTTCGCCGCGATTCTCTGGGGCGTGTTCAATGCCACGGCGGCGCTGCTGTTTCTGCTGCTGGTATTGCTGGTGGTGATGGCCTATCGCGCGCGCCAGCTGTACAAGCTTGGGGTGTGGCTGAACGACCCGCGCATCGAGACCATACCCGAGGCCGACGGCCTGTGGGACGAGGTGTTCTCGCTGCTGTACCGCATGGTCAAGCAGCACAACCAGACCAAGCAGGAGCTGGCGGACGAGCTGCAGCATATCGAGCAGGCGACCGCCGCGCTGCCGGAGGGCGTGGTGATCCTGAACGACGCCAACCGCATCGAGTGGTGCAACCCGCTGGCCGGGCAGCATTTCAGCGTCGATATCGAGCGCGACTACATGCAGGACATCACCTATTTGATGCGCCAGCCGGAGTTCGTCGAATATCTCGCGGCGTCGAATTTCAGCGAGCCGCTGGTGATGACGCCGGCGCGCCGCGACGACATGGTGCTGTCGATCAAGCTGATCCCCTACGGCGGCGACAAGCGCCTGATGATCAGCCGCGACATCACCCAGCTGGAGCGTATCGAGGCGATGCGCCGCGACTTCGTCGCCAACGTGTCGCACGAGCTGCGCACGCCGCTGACGGTGGTGAACGGCTATGTCGAGAACCTGCAGGACATGCCGGACCTCGCCCGCGAGGACAGGCAGCGCGCGCTGCAGCTGATGGCGGAGCAGACCCGCCGCATGGAGAATCTGGTCTCCGACCTGCTGACGCTGTCGCGGCTGGAGAGCGGCCAGAACCCCTTGCGCGAGGAAGTCGTGGATATGGCGGTCCTGCTCGAAGAGGCCTGCCGCGAGGGCATGGTGCTCAGCAACGGACGCCATGCGTTGCGCCTGGAAATCGCGCGCGCCTTCAACCTGACCGGCAACCGCGAAGAGCTGCACAGCGCGTTCGGCAACCTGGTCAGCAACGCGATCCGCTACACCCCGGAGGGCGGCGAGATCCTGCTGCGCTGGGGCGAGCGTAGCGGGCAGCCGGTGTTCTCGGTGCAGGACAGCGGCATCGGCATCGCGCCGCAGCATATCCCGCGGCTGACCGAGCGCTTCTACCGCGTCGACCGCAGCCGCTCGCGCGAGACCGGCGGCACCGGCCTCGGCCTGGCCATCGTCAAGCACATCGCGATGCGCCACCAGGCCAAGCTTGAGGTGTTGAGCGAAGAGGGGAAGGGCAGCACCTTCTCGCTGGTGTTTCCGGCGGGACGCGCGGCGCGCTAGCAGACTGCTGAAAAACTACTGGTGAAACAACTAGCCATTCGACTAGGCCATCAAAACACAATGGCCTAGTCGCTGGTTATGCGGTGGTCATCTGCGGCGTTGCGCGGTACTGGCTCCGGCATAACGCGCTTTGCGCATTAGCCTCCACCGAAACTGCGTTTTCACTTCCTCGCCTACCCAGTGGGTATGTGGCTTCGACATAACCTGAAGGTTAGTCTTCGCCGAAACTCGCCAAGGCTCGTTTTCTCGTCGCTCCGTTGACCAGCGACTTGCTGGCGCGAGCGCCAGCTTAGTCGATTGGTCATGCAAAGCTCCGTGCGCCTTGCATCTGACCATCCTCGCGACGTTTTTCAACAGTCTGCGAAGATAGTTACACGATGGTGAAGCTGACGCGTTCGTAGTCGAGGCCGCGCTCGACGCTGAAACCCATCTTGACGTCCTGCGCCTCGCCGTTCAGGTGCAGCACCTCGACGACGCGGTCCGGCTGGAACCAGTCGCGCGGGATGACGAGGCTGGACGGTATCTTGAGCGCATGGATGGCCGGCAGGATGAAGGCCGGCACATAGCGGTTCGACACGGTCTGGTTGATGCCGGTGGGCTTCATGCTTACCGGTTCGGCGGCACCCGGCAGGTAGCGCACGCCGATCTGCAGTTGTCCGTCGCGGGTCACGTTGGCCCAGGCCACCGCGCCCAGCATCAGGGTTTCGGCGTCGCTGGGTCGCAGGCCGATTAGCTGGTTGTAGTTCAGGCGGCCGCCGAAGGTGTCTTCGCGCGTCAGGCGCGCGCCCGAGATGCTCTCGTTCTCGAACCGCCAAGTCTCCAGCGGGAATCCCATCTCCAGCAGCTCCTTGTTGTGCGCGTCCTGCAGCACGCGGCCGAACGCCTCGATCTGCCGTTTTCCGGTGTTGCCGATCGCACTGTCGCGTCCCGGCTGCTTGAACGGCCTGCCGGACAGGTGGGCGTAGATGCCGTCCATCTTGTAGCAGACCTGGGCATGCTGGGCGACCGGACGGCGCTCGCCGAAGCGGGTGTTGTGGTTCTCGCACCAGCACATGTGCAGGAAGGTCAGGAACTCGATGCAGTCGTTGCTGTTGCAGTGTTCGCACAGGTTGACCTGGCGCGGGGTCTGGCCCTGCTGCAGCAATATGGTCTTGACGCGCAGCAACTTGGACAGCGGCACCATCGCCAGATAGCGCATGGCTTCGGTGTGGCCGCTGTGAAGGACCGGCTGCAATCCCCGCGTGCTGGAAAGATCGACCGCCAGCGGCTGGGCGTCCCCCTTGCTGACGGTGTAGCTGTTCTCCACGGTGACGTTGCCGCACCATTGCGTCAGCCAGTTGTCCAGCAGTTGCAACTGCGAACGCGTCAGTTCCGCGGGGCGGGCGTAACAGGACAGCAGCGTCTTGACGTAGATGCTGCGGCAACTGCTGCGCGGGAATTTTGCGCTCAGCGGATCGGTCACTTCGTCGGCCTGGAAACCCTGTTCTTCGGCAAAGGCATACAGCGCATGCAGCTGGTGCCACAGCCTGGCGTCGAATTCGTAGCCGGTGCGCAGGTGTTCCAGGATTTCCAGTCCGCTGTACAGCAAACAGCGCTGGCACAGCAGCGCGCCGTGCTTTGCGAGCTGCTTGTCGCCGGCGATGTAGGCCTGCAGGCAGCGCTGGTAGCCCAGCACCATCGCCTGCCACAGCTGAACGATGGAGACGAACACCATCAGCTCGCTCTCGTTCAGCGGCAGCGGTTTCGCGATCAGCTTCTTGGCGTAGTCGTCCTGCACGTAGCCGACGGTCTCGCGCAGCAACTCCAGTGTGTTCAGCCGTTCCAGGCCGCGCATCGGATAGCGGTTGAGTTCGCCGAGTTGGGTGTACAGCAGGCTGTGCGCCAGTTGCAGGTTGGTCAGTTGCAGCTGGCCCAGCCACTTGGCGCAACCCGCCGCATCCTTGAAGATCGGATCGGCGCGGTCGTCGGTCGGTTCGAGTGGCAGGGTCAGCATGGCTTATCGTTCTGGCGTCAGGCCGCTACTTTCCATGAGGCATGCATTCCCGTCAAGCGCGGGGCGGCTCGCCGACGCGCTCACAGCAACACCCGCTCGATGCCGCCGTCGTTGGCCTTGGCGACATATTCTTCTTGCCATGAGGGGCCGAGCAGATACTTTGCCATTTCGATCACGATGTAGTCCGTGCTCGTGCCGCCGGCGTCGTCGGCATAACGACTCAAACCCTGGAAGCAGGCCGGGCAGGAGGTGAGGATCTTTACTTCGTCGGAATACCCGTCCTTGCGCAGCTTGGCCACGCCCTTGCTTATTTCCTCTTCTTTGCGGAAGCGCACCTGGGTCGCGATGTGCGGCACGTTCAGTCCGAAAGTGCCCGCTTCGCCGCAGCAGCGGTCGGTCAGTGCAATCGGCGTTGCCATCAGTTCGTTCGCCACCTTGAGCGATGAATATGTCTTCATCGGTGTGTGGCAAGGGTCGTGGTACAGGTAACGCTTGCCTGTGGGCGTTTCCAGCTTCACGCCTTTCTCCAGCAGGTATTCGTGGATATCCAGCAGGCGGCAGCCGGGGAAGATCTTGTCGAACTGGTATTGCAGCAGTTGGTCCATGCAGGTGCCGCAGGACACGATCACCGTCTTGATGTCGAGATAGTTCAGCGTGTTGGCGACGCGATGGAACAGCACGCGGTTGTCGGTGGTGATACGGTTGCCCTTGTCTTCGAAGCCGGAAGCGCTCTGCGGATAACCGCAGCACAGGTAGCCCGGCGGTAGCACCGTGGTCACGCCGAGGTCGAACAGCATCGCCTGCGTTGCCAAGCTTACCTGCGAGTACATCCGTTCCGAGCCGCAGCCGGGGAAATAGAACACGGCTTCCGATTCCTCGTTCGTTTTGTGCGGATCGCGGATCACCGGCACGATGGTGCTGTCTTCAATGTCGAGCAAGGCGCGCGCCGTCTTCGACTGCAATTTGCCGGGCAGCGGTTTGTTCACGAAGTGGATCACATGCGCGACCAGCGGCGGCTTGCCCACCGTGGCGGGCGGATGCGCTACTTGCTGGCGGAATAACCCCAGATGTTTGGCGACCTGATAACCCAGGCGCTGGGCTTTATAGCTCCATTCGAACATGACCTTGCGCAGCAACTTGGTGGCGGTCGGATCGGTTGCGCCGAGGTACAGCATGGACAGCGCGCTGACCGGGCTGAATTTCTTCTTGCCCAGTTTGCGCAGGAAGTTGCGCATCGCGATCGATACGTCGCCGAAGTCGATGTCCACCGGGCAGGGCGTCACGCACTTGTGGCACACCGTGCAGTGGTCGGCGACGTCGCCGAACTCGTCGAAGTGCTGGATGGACACGCCGCGGCGCGTCTGCTCCTCGTACAGGAAGGCCTCGATCAGCAGCGAGGTGCCGAGTATCTTGTTGCGCGGCGAATACAGCAGGTTGGCGCGCGGCACATGGGTGTTGCACACCGGCTTGCACTTGCCGCAACGCAAACAGTCCTTGATCGAATCGGAGATCTGGATCAGCTCGCTCTTTTCGAGGATCAGGCTCTCCAGTTCCATCAGGTTGAAGCTGGGCGTATAGGCGCGTTCGAGGTTGCTGCCCTGAAGCAGCTTGCCCTTGTTGAAGCGGCCTTCGGGATCGACCTTCTGCTTGTAGGCGACGAACGGCGCGATCTCGCGCTCTTCGAGGAAGTCGAACTTGGTGATGCCGATGCCGTGCTCGCCGGAGATCACGCCGCCCAGGTCCTTCGCCAGCTGCATGATGCGGTCGACCGCGCCGTTGGCCTCCTGCAGCATCGCGTAGTCGTCGGAGTTCACCGGGATGTTGGTGTGCACGTTGCCGTCGCCCGCGTGCATGTGCAGCGCGACGAACACGCGGCTCTTCAGCACGCCCTGGTGGATTCCATTGCACTGGTCGAGTATCGGCTGGTAGGTGCTGCCGCTGAACATCTGGCGCAGCGGCTCGCGCAGCTCGCGCTTCCACGAGGCGCGCAGCAGGTGGCGCTGCACCGCGTCGAACACGGTGACCGCGTCCTGTTTGTCCTCGGGCGCATACATGCCGCCTTCCAGCGGCGCATCGAGGTTGTCCAGCAGCCACTGCCAGCGTGCGCGCACCTCGGCGAGCAGCTGCTGCGCGGCCTGCGGGCGGTTGCCGAGCAGCTCGGCGTCGCCCAGCTGTTCGTCGTCCTGGTAGCGCAGCGGCAGTTCGCCGCCGAAGAATTCGTCCAGCGCGTCCAGCAGCTTGAGCTTGTTCTTCAGCGACAGCTCGATGTTGATGCGCTCCACGCCGTCGCAGTAGTCGCCCATGCGCGGCAGCGGGATCACCACGTCCTCGTTCACCTTGAACGCGTTGGTGTGCTTGGCGATCGCGGCGGTGCGCGCGCGGTCCAGCCAGAATTTCTTGCGCGCCTCGGCGGACACGGCGATGAAACCCTCGCCGCTGCGCAGGTTCGCCAGCCGCACGATCTCCGAGGCGGCACGCGCGGCGGCATCGGCGTCGTCGCTGACCACGTCGGCGATCAGCACCATCTTCGGGCGCGTGCCGCGCTTGGACTTGGTCGCGTAGCCGACCGCCTTCAGGTAGCGCTCGTCCAGGTGTTCCAGGCCGGCGAGGAATACCTGCGAGCCGGTGCGGTTGTGCAGCAGCGTGGTGATCTCGACGATCGCGGGCACCGCCTCGCGCACCTGGCCGAAGAATTCCAGGCACACCGTGCGGGTGTGTTCGTGGGCGCGATGCAGGATGAAGGTCGCCGAGGTGATGATGCCGTCACAGCCTTCCTTCTGGATGCCGGGCAGGCCGGACAGGAATTTGTCGGTCACGTCCTTGCCGAGGCCCGCCTTGCGGAACGCGCCGCCGGCTATCGTCAGGGTCTCGGGTTCGCCGTGCGGCGTCTTGCCGTCCGCCTCAAAGCGGGTGATGCGGAAATGGGCGTTCTCGGTGTCGTGGATCTTGCCGAGGTTGTGGTCGAGGCGCTCGACCTGCATCCACAGGCCGTCCGGCGTGACCATTTTCCAGGACGCGAGGTTGTCCAGCGCGGTGCCCCACAGCACGGCCTTCTTGCCGCCGGCGTTCATCGCGACGTTGCCGCCGATGCAGGAGGCATCCGCCGATGTCGGGTCGACCGCGAACACCAGTCCGTTGGCTTCGGCCGCTTCCATTACGCGCCGTGTCACCACGCCCGCGCCGCAATGCACGGTGGCATAGGGTTCGTTCAGGCCCGGCAGCGTCAGGCGCTCGATCGGCGACAGCGTGTCCAGCTTCTCGGTGTTGATCACCGCGGAATGTTTGGTCAGCGGCACTGCGCCGCCGGTGTAGCCGGTGCCGCCGCCGCGCGGGATGATGGTCAGTTCGAGCTCGATGCAGGCGCGCACCAGATGCGCGACCTCCGCTTCCGTATCCGGGTGCAGCACCACGAACGGGTATTCCACCCGCCAGTCGGTGGCGTCGGTCACATGCGAGACGCGCGCCAGCCCGTCGAACTGGATGTTGTCCTTGCGGGTGATTCGGGAGAGCACGCGCAGCGCGCGTTTGCGCAGTTGCAGCGTGTGTTCGAATTCGGCGGCGAAGCGGTCGACCGCCTCGTCGGCGAGTTCGAGCAGACGCTTTACTTTCTCGTTGTTGCCGCGCCGTTCCTCGATCGCATTCAGCCGGTGGCGCAGCGCGCCGACCAGCGCCTCGCGCCGCTTGCGGTTGGCGAGCAGGTCGTCTTCCAGGTAGGGGTTGCGGGTCAGCACCCAGATGTCGCCCAGTACCTCGTACAGCATCTGCGCCGAACGGCCGGTGCGGCGCTCTTCGCGCAGCGTGTTGATGATGTCCCACGCCTCTGCGCCGAGTATGCGCAAAACGATCTCGCGGTCCGAGAACGAGGTGTAGTTGTAGGGTATCTCTCTTAAGCGAGCAGTCATGGTCTGCGCCTGATTCGACAAGAGATATATTTTACCCGAATGCGGCCCGACTCTCGACCCTATGTTGCGCATGGTCTGGCGCGGATAGAATGCTGCCATGACGAAACCGCGCCCCCATGATCCGCCTGTGCGGGTGTTCTTCGCGCTCTGGCCGGATGCCGGGGAGTGCGCCGCGCTGGCCGCCTGGCTGCCGCCGTTGCGCAAGCTGTGCGGCGGCAAGGCCATGCGCGCCGACACGCTGCATGCGACGCTGGTGTTCCTCGGCGACGTAGCCGCCCACCGGCTGGAGGCGCTGAAGCTGGCGGCAGAGGAGGTCGGGGGCGAGCCGTTCGAGCTGGGTTTCGACAGTGCGCGCTACTGGGGGCACAACCATATCGCCTATGCCGCGCCCTCGGTCATGCCCGCACCGCTGCCGCAACTGGTGCTCGATCTGGAGGAACGGCTGCGCGCGCATCGCTTCCCTTTCGACAGTCGCGATTACAAGCCGCATGTGACGCTGCTGCGCCATGCGCAGTGGCGCGACGAGCCGCTACCGGAGATGCCTGAAGTGGCTTGGCGGGTGCGTGACTTCGTGCTGGTGCAGTCGTTGAGCGACGATCAGGGCGCGCGCTACGAGGTGCTGGCCCGCTTTCCGTTGGCCGGACCACGGATGATATGATTCATGCCATCTGATAAAGGGAAACACAAGTGAAAGAAGCCAGGCGCCACACGGTGCACCGTTGCGGGAATTGCACCAGAACGATCAAGCTCAGGCACGATCACGGGAGACTCGCCTGTACGGCACATCTGACAGTCGTTGCCGCCGATCACGCTCCGGAGTGCGACGAGTACGAGCCGGCCGTCGAGCATGAGCGGCCGGCAGCAGCCGAGGCAGTGCCGGCCGCTTCTTCGACGGACGGCACAAAGGCATCATGACGACAGGACTCCGGCAGATCACCCATTACGAGCGCATCGGCGGCGAGGCCGGCGTCCGCGCGCTGGTGCATCGTTTCTACGAGCTGATGGACGAGCTGCCGGAAGCCTACGGCATCCGCAAGATGCATGCGGAGAGCCTGGCTGGCGCGTCAGACAAGCTGTTCAAGTTCCTCTCCGGCTGGATGGGCGGCCCGCAGCTGTTCGTGCAGGAATTCGGCGAACCGTTCCTGCGCCGGCGCCATTTCCCTTTCGCCATCGGCGAATCCGAGCGCGACCAGTGGATGCTGTGCATGGATCAGGCCTTGAACGACGTCGTCGCGGATGCCGAACTGCGCCGCGAACTCTCGACCGCCTTCGCCAAGCTGGCCGACCACATGCGCAACCGCGCCGGGTGAAAACATGCTGCACGCCTTCACGCTGAACAACGGACGCCTGAGCCGCATCGATTTCGAGGAAGACGCCGCGTGTCGCGACCAGCCGGTCTGGATCGACGCGGTTGCGCCAACCGACGAGGAGCGCGAATGGCTGGAGCGGACCTGCCTGCTGACGCTGCCCAATCCGGAGCATCTGCGCGACATCGAGGCCAGCGCGCGTTTCTACGAGCATGAGGACAGCCTGCATCTGCGTTCCGATTTCCTGTCCGGCACCGAAAGCCACTCCCACAGCGTGGCGGTGGCGTTCGTGCTGAAGGGGGAGACGCTGATCAGCATCCACGCCGAAGACCTGCCTATCTTCCGCCTGCTGCGGATGAAAAAGACGGCCGAGTCGGGGCGCATCGAAGACTGCCGAGACGTGCTGGTCGACCTGTACGGCATGGATGTGGAGTTCTCCGCCGATGCGCTGGAAAAGGTGTATGCCGACCTCAGCAACGTGAGTCAGCATGTGCTCGACAAGCCGTTGAGCGACAAACAGGCGAGCGCGGTGCTGGCTAATATCGCCCATGCCGAACACGTCAACGGCCGCATCCGCCGCAACGTGATGGACACCCAGCGCGCCTTGTCCTTCCTGGCCCGCAGCAAGCGGCTGACGGCAGATCAGATAGCGGAGGTGGGCCAGATCCAGCACGACATCGAATCGCTGGACGGTCATACTTCGTTCCTGTTCGACAAGATCAACTTCCTGATGGACGCGACGGTCGGCTTCATCAACATCAACCAGAACAAGATCGTGCGCCTTTTCTCTGTCGCCTCGGTGGGATTGCTGCCGCCCACGCTGATCGCGTCCGTCTACGGTATGAACTTCGAACTCATGCCGGAACTGGGCTGGAAACTGGGCTACCCGTTCGCGCTGCTGCTGATGCTGCTGTCGGTGGCGGTGCCGTTCTGGATATTCCAGCGCAAGGGCTGGCTGAAGTAGTGCGCCTCTGGTCGCTGCATCCCGGACTGCTGGATGCCAAGGGGCTGGTCGCATTGTGGCGCGAGACCCTGCTCGCGCAGAAGGTGCTGGCGGGCAATACGAAGGGATATCGCAACCACCCGCAGCTGGATCGTTTCAAGCGCCAGCCAGACCCGTTGGCCGCGATCGGCGCCTACCTGCGGGAGGTGGAACGCGAGGCCAGACGGCGTGGCTACAACTTCGACGCCAGCAAGATAATCCGCGATTCCGATGCGCCGCATATCGAAGTCACCGACGGCCAGCTCGCCTACGAACTCGCGCATCTCAAGGCCAAGCTGAAGGTGCGTGATGCGGCTGCTTACGAGCGGATCGCGGCGGAGGAGACTCCGCGCGCGCATCTGCTGTTCGACGTCGTCGAAGGCGGGGTAGAGGAATGGGAAGTGGTGTGAGGCCTATTCGGCCGAGACGATGCGTTCCAGGCACCACGATGCGGCCGCGAATCCCATCGCCGCGGTGACCGTCACCGACGAACCGTAACCCGAACAGCTGAGGTCGCTGCTGGAACAACTGGCGCTGCGCTTGGACGGCTCCTCCAGATACACGCAGGCCGCGCCGAACTTGCCGTTCTTCTTCGGCTTGATGTTGTAGTCCTTGCGCAGCATGTTGCGTATGCGCGCCAGCAGCGCGTCCTGGGTGGTGCGGCCGAGGTCGTCGCAACGCAGTTTCAGCGGGTCGCGCTTGCCGCCGGCCGCGCCGCACACCACCAGCGGGATCTTGTTGAACCGCGCATGGACGATCAGCGCAGCCTTCACCTTCGCCTCGTCGCAGGCGTCGATCACCGCATCGAACGCACCCGCCGGGATCAGCTGCGTCATGTTCTCGACGGTCAGGAAATCGTCGACCGGCGTCACGCGGCAATCCGGATTGATGTCACGGATGCGCGCCTCCAGTGCCTGCACCTTGGCCTCGCCCAGCGTGCTCGTGAGCGCCTGGATCTGGCGGTTCACGTTGGACACGGCGACATGGTCGAAGTCGATCAGCGTGATATTGCCGACGCCGCTGCGCGCCAGCGCCTCCACCGCCCAGGAGCCGACCCCGCCGACGCCGACCACCGCGACGCGGGCGCGGTGCAGCGCGAGGCGCGACCCCTCGCCGTACAGTCGGTCCAGTCCGCCGAAGCGGCGGTCGTGCGAGTCGTCGAGGAGATGTGTCATGGCGCGGATTATATATTTTCAGGGGCGCGACTTAACCAGCCACGGCCAATTTCGGCAGAACGTCCAGCGCATTCCGCGTGGTGGCTTGCGCAATTTCCCCTAGGCTCATGCCGCGCAACTCGGCCAGTGTCTGCGCGATGCGCGGGATGTATTCCGGCTTGTTCGGCTCGCCGCGCTCCAGAAAGTCCGGCGGGATGTCCGGCGCATCGGTCTCTAGCACGATGGAGTCCAGCGGCAAGGTCGCCGCGAACTCGCGCAGTTTGGTCGCGCGCGAGTAGGTCATCGCGCCGCCGAAGCCGAGCTTGAAACCCAGTTTGATGAATTCGTCCGCCTGCTGCCTGCTGCCGTTGAAGGCATGCGCGATGCCTCGCACCTTGTGCTGGCGCAGATGTTTGAGGACGATGTCCTGCGCGCGACGGATATGCAGCAACACCGGCAGGCCGAACTCCTCTGCGAGTTTCAGCTGTTCGACGAAGAAATATTCCTGCCGCGCGCGGTCGTAATGGTCGATGAAGAAATCCAGCCCGATCTCGCCGGCCGCGACGGTGTCCGGCCGCGCCAGGTATTCGCGCAACGCGACGAGGTCGTCCGGATGCGCGCCGTCGGTATACATCGGATGGATGCCGTAGGCGGGCGTGCAGCTAGGGTAGCGTTCACATAGTTCGCGCACGATGCCGAAGTTCTCGCGCGCGACCGAGGGCACGACGATGCGGCTCACGCCGGCCGCATGCGCCGCGCCGACCAGTTCGGCCTGCGTGTCGCCGAATTCGGCGGCGTCCAGATGGCAGTGGGTGTCGATGAAGGGCATGGAGTGTCGGGATTCTGATTGCGCTGGTTACATAAATCGTGCATAGAGCATATCCCGAATTGGTCCAAACGGAATTGCTCGATTGCCGGAGTTTATGCATCAGGCATCGGGGGCGGGTCGGTTAGGGTAGCCAACGCGCAACAATCCACAAAATGGGAAGCACGTTCAGCGTTTCAATCGCAACAAGCCATTTGGGCAATGCATTCTTGGATTTCGACAACCAGATCAGAATGCCTCCTGCAATGGCGGCGGCAAGATGCAGCAGGATCGCGATGTACAGAAGGACTCCGACTCCAATGCATCCGAAACCTTCGCATTTCGCGGTCAGGCCTGCCCACCAGAAGTAGCCTGCCGCAGCGCTTCCGAGCGCGACAATTGAGATCAATATGCGGCTGAGCAGGGGCTTGTCATTCATATGCGTCCTGTTCACCGACGGGCAAAATGGCCTTCCACACCAGAACTCGTGCGCATCTGTCGCGCTTAGCCCATCGTCAGCACGATCTTGCCGGTGGTGTGTCCGGTCTCGATCAGCCTGTGCGCCTCGGCGGCCTGTTCCAGCGGCAGCCTGTGCGTGACCAGCACGCGGAGCTTCCCGGCTTCGGCCAGCGCAGCGCCTTGCTCGAGTATCCTGCGCTGGCGCACGCGCTCGTCGTGCAGGTTCAGCGCCTGCGGCGTGAGCATCAGCTCGAAGCCCAACGACAAATTGCGCATCCGTGCGAGCTGCACGTCGGCCGCGGAAAGCGGTGTCGCGAGCACGCTGACGACCTTGCCGCCGATGCGCGCGGCGTTCAGCGAGCGGAGGTAGGTTTCGCCGCCGACGGTGTCGAACACCACGTCGGCGCCCTTGCCCCCGGTGCAGGCCAGCGTCTCCTGCACGAAGTCCTGCTCCTTGTAGTTGATGATCTCGTCGGCATGGAGACTGTGCGCCAGTTCGGCCTTCCTGTCGTCGCTCACCGTGACGATGGTGCGTGCGCCGAGATGATGCGCGAGCTGCAGCGCGACGTGGCCCACGCCGCCCGCGGCGGCATGGATGAGTATCGTCTGACCTTTCCGCAATTCCGCGCGCTCGACCAGTGCCTCCCAGGCAGTGATCAGCACCAGCGGGAGTGCCGCGGCGTCCTGCAGGCCGAGGTTTGCGGGTTTCGCCGCGCAGTATTCCTCGTGCAGCGTGGTGTATCCGGCGTAGTTGCCGGTCTCGCCGCCCAGATTGTTACCAATCCCGCCGTTGCAGAAATACACCTCGTCGCCGACCCTGAAACGAGTCACCTGGTCGCCGACCGCCTCGACGACGCCCGCGCCGTCGCAGCCGAGGATCGCGGGCAGCTTGTCCGGATGGTAGGCGGGCTTCGCACGCAGCTTGGCGTCCACGGGATTCACGCCCGCGGCGGCGAGCTTCACGCGGATATGGTGAACGGACGGGAGTTCCGGCTTGGGGACGTCGCGCAGTTGCAGCACGTCGGTGCCGCCGGGCGCGGTGGCGAGTATGGCTTTCATCGTGACCTCACTTTTTGAATGTTCGAGTGGCTGCGATAGTGATTCGTGATTCGGAGCGGTGTGAGCAGCCACCTGCGCCCCCTCCCGCACCGGGGGCTGCGCCCTGCCGTGTCGGGGTCGCTATGTTAAACTCCGCCCATTGTTTTAGCGAGATTTCACCATGTCTGGAAATACATTCGGTACTCTTTTCACGGTCACCACCTTCGGCGAATCGCACGGCGCGGCCATCGGCTGCATCGTCGATGGCTGCCCGCCGGGACTGGAGCTGACCGAGGCCTGCATCCAGCGCGACCTCGACCGCCGCAAGCCGGGCACCTCGCGCCACGTCACGCAGCGCCGCGAATCCGACACGGTCGAGATCCTCTCCGGCGTGTTCGAGGGCAAGACCACCGGCACGCCGATCGCGCTGCTGATCCGCAACGAAGACCAGCGCAGCAAGGACTACGGCAGCATCGCCGAGACCTTCCGCCCCGGCCACGCCGACTACACCTACTGGCAGAAATACGGCATCCGCGACTACCGCGGCGGCGGCCGTTCGTCCGCGCGCGAGACGGCGGCGCGCGTCGCCGCCGGCGCGATCGCGAAGAAGTGGCTGAACGAACGCTACGGCATCGAGGTGCGCGGCTACCTCGCGCAGCTCGGCGAGATCGAGGTGCCGTTCAAGAGCTGGGCCGAACTGAACGAGGAGGGCAACAGCTTCTTCGTTGCCGACGCGAGCTACGTCGGCCAGCTGGAAGACTACATGGACGAGCTGCGCAAGTCCGGAGACTCCATCGGCGCGAAGCTCGCGGTCGTCGCAGAGAACGTCCCGGTCGGCTGGGGCGAGCCGGTGTTCGACAGACTGGATGCCGACATCGCCCATGCGCTGATGGGCATCAACGCGGTCAAGGGCGTGGAGATCGGCGACGGCTTCGCCTGCGTCACGCAAAAGGGTAGCGAGCACGGCGACGAACTCACGCCGCAGGGCTTTAAATCCAACCACGCCGGCGGCGTGCTCGGCGGCATCTCCACCGGACAGGACATCGTCGCCCGCTACGCGATCAAGCCGACCTCCAGCATCCGCATAGAACGCGATTCCATCGACAAGGCCGGCAATCCGGTGAAGGTCTCCACCGAAGGCCGCCACGATCCCTGCGTCGGCATCCGCGCGACGCCCATCGCCGAGGCGATGGTGGCGCTGGTGCTGATCGACCATGCGTTGAGGCATCGGGCGCAGAATGGGGATGTGGTTTGCGAGACGCCGAAATTACGTTAATCCATAAATTCAATGAACCTTGATTTTGACGTTTTTACCTATATAACCGGAATTGCCGGCCTTTTGGGTCTTGTATTGCAAATCAAAGATAGCTTTCCTGAGCACCGCGAAACACGCAAGACCATTGTCGTGTTAGTAATGGGGATCTTTTTAGGGTCTGCGATTGCCAGCTTGAAAGGCGTCAAGGTTGAATTCGGAGCAACAATCACCCCCGTTCAAGTTTTGGTAGGCATCTTCGTTTCTGTACTTGCTATCGTTGCAATTGCCGCAGCGTTTACAAAAGATAGTATGCGTCGCAGTGAGATGTTCACTTTTACGGGTATTGGAACTGCGGCTCTCTTTGTTTTGCTGCTCTTTACCGGAATGAGTTCGGTCGAAGATGGTCGGGCTGAAAGAGAAAAACAGCAAATCAGTTTTGATGAGCTATTGATACTTTCTGATCTTGCTGCTTCACGAGAAAGTTTTGAGCGATCGCTCTTTTTGCTTGGAGAAGCAAAAAGAAGATTGCCGTTAAAAGATGAAAGAATAAAAGTGCTTGAGCAGCGAGAGCGAGATATTAAAGCCAAGCAGGTCGCTGGAAAGTAACAAGTTTAGCTCGCGTGAGGCGCAATAACCAACGGGCTTTGCGCCGTATGAATCAAGGACAAAACCGTCGGGGGTAGCCCGACAGCTAGTCACTTTCTTTTGCTTCGCCAAAAGAAAGTAACCAAAGAAAAGGCGACCTCGGTTTGCCGCCTACGCGGTTCCCTCCGTTGCTCGACCAGCCAGGCCCCCTCATAAACTCGCACGATCCGCTGCGCGGCCACGTGCTCAAACATATTCGTCGGACTTCCCCTGTCTGGTCTGCGCTACTCGGCGGCGCACAGGGGAAAGAAAAACAAGGCGGTTTTGTGTGCGCTGCGCGCACGAATCTTTTGGTGGGGAGCGAGGCGGGCTTTGGCCCGCCTCGCTGGTTTTGGGGTTCGGTTTTGACTTTCCTCCCCTGTGCGCCGCCGAGTAGCGGAGGCTGGTCAGGGGATGTCGGCGAGGACTGTCTGAGCGCGAAGCGCGAGTTCCGCAGCCGCCTGACCAGTCGAGCAACGCAGGGAACCCGCGCAGCGGGCGGCAAACCGGGGGCGATTTCTTTTGGTTACTTTTCTTGGCAAGACAAGAAAAGTGACTAGCTGTCGGGCTACCCCCGACGGTTTTGTTTTAGTCGTTCATGCTTCGACAAGCTCAGCACGAACGGTCTTGATTCTGTCTTTGTTGGGTATGGCCTTGCTCAACCCAACCTACTGGATACGCCGATACAACCGGTAATGCTCCCCCTTGTCCCCCTTGCGGCTGCCTTCCCAGATCTTCTCCCAGCGCGTCTCGTCCAGCAGCGGCTTCGATAGGCGGTCGCCCTGGATCAGGCGCAGGTCGCAGCGACCCTTGGGGTCGCGGTGCGTGGCGATGTCGCCGAAGTAATGCAGCATCGCACGCTGGCCGTCGCCGAGGTAGTCGTAGCCGACGCAGCGGTAGTGTTTCGGCATCGACTGTTGCAGCGAGGCGACCATGTTGCGGTAGCTCTTGCCGCTGTCCAGCCAGGGCAGCCACAGCGTCATTGCGAGCACCCAGGTCAGCGTGATGCCGGCGGCCCAGTTGGTGACGGCGCGGCGCATCGAGCGGCCGACGCGCCATACCAGCACCAGCCACAGCACGGTCGCGGCGACGGCGGCCCAGAACGCGCTCGCGTCGAACGACGGCTCGAAGCCGGGCTGGTAGTCCTTCAGCCACAGCGTGATCTTCGCGTGGTTGTCCAGCAGCAGGCCGGCCCAGCCCCACCACATCGCGATCGCGACCAGCGCGAAGGTCATCAGGCCGAACCAGTCCAGTGCGTTGGCCGCGCCGCGTTTCAGCGCGGACAGCGAGGCGGTGGCGAGCAGCGCGATGGGCAGCAGCATCGGCAGCGCGAACACTTCCTTGATGTTGGGCACGAGGCTGAGCGTGAGGAACATCACGCCGAAGGCGACCAGCGGCAGCTGCAGGTCGTCGCGCAGCGCGAGGCGGCGGCGCGATTGCCACACCGCCCATGCCGCCAGTGGCCATGCCGGCCATGCCAGCCAGGGCAGGCTCTTCAGGTAATAGAGCGATTCCTTGCTCGGGCCGCCCTTCGCGTAATCGATCCAGTTGCCGATGTTGTGCGCCCAAGCCCAGTCGGCGAACATTCGCGGCGAATGCTGGTACAGCAGCAGCGGCCAGACGGTCAGCCAGGGCAGCGCGCATAGTGCTGCGACCGCGAGGCTGGAGAGGTAGCGGCGCACGCGCCACTGCCCGTACAGCGCCGGCAGCGCCGCGGCGATCAGCACGAACAGCACCGGCGCGATGAAGCCCTTGGACATGAAGCCGATGCCGGTGCCGAGCCCCATCCAGACGCCGGCGCGCACCGCGCGTTCCTGGCTCAGCGAGAAGCCGAACAGCATCATCGCGCAGCCGGCCAGCAGGCCGAGGTCGGTGATGATCTGGTGGCCGCGCACCAACATGCCGACGCAGCCGATCAGGATGATCGCCGCCGCCCAGCCGCGGTTCTCGCCGTACAGCTTGCGTCCGGCGAGACCGAGGAACAGCAGCGTCAGGGCGATATAGAAGCCGCTGGCCAGCCGCGCGCCGTCGTGCAGCGGCAGCAGCGGCGCGAACAGTTTGGCGGACAGCGCGGCGCTCCAGTAGTACAGCGGCGGCTTGTCCAGATAGGGCTCGCCGACCAGCGTGGGCACCAGCCAGTCGCCGCTTTGCAGCATCGAGTGGACGACGCCGAAGCTGGTCGCCTCGTCGGGCTTCCACGGGTCGTGTCCGATCAGGCCGGTGCCGACCCACACCAGCAGCAGCAGCCCGAGCAGCACCGCCTTGGCGGTGGTGACCGGGTGGGGATCGGTGGGCTTGATGAAATACATTAGAACCTACTGCGCGATTCAATAGCGGCGTTGCGCGGTGCTCGCTCCTCGCCCACCCGTTCGGTATGTCTCGTTCGCTGCGTTCCGTGCGCCTTGCTCTTGAACCGCTCGTTACGGTTCTTGGTTTTTATCATGTGTTCATTCCACAATCTTGATGGCTTGTCCCGGGCGCGGCTCGCCGTCCGGGTACTGGGCGTTCATCAGGCGCAGGTAGCTTTCCGCGGACTTGCCCAGCGGCGAGCCTTGCGCCAGCTTCGCGTAGGTGTCTCCGGAGCGCGCGGTGATGACGCGGATGCCGAGCGGTTTGACCAGCTTGCGCTCGTCTGCGCTGAGCGAGTGGAAGCTGCGCACGGTGTCGAAGATCGCGCCGCGGTGAGGACTCAGGCCGCCGCGTTCCTTGGCCTGGGCCTGCAGGACATAGGCCTTCTTGTCGTGGTAGATCACGCCGCCCATGGCGTTGGGCAGTTCATAGGTCGCGGCGGGCAGGCCGCCCAGGTCGAGCGCTTGCGTCTGCGCCCCGTAGCCGAACATGCGGCGCGCATATTCGGTCGGCGAGCCCTGCGGCTTCTGGTCTATCTTCAGCTGCATCATCGCCTCGCCTTTCGGGCTGACCGCGACCAGAGAGTCCGGCAGGTTATGCACCTGCCAAGTCTCCGGGAAGCTCAGCGCGATGCCGAGATCGGCATGATAGAAACGGTTGTTGCGCACGATGCCCTGGTCGCTGTTGTCGCCGAACGTCAGTCCGTCTATCCGGCGCAGGAACTCTTCACGCCCCTCGAAAGGGGCTGCGGATACCAGTGTGTCCGCTTCGCCGACAACCTCCTTCAGGCGCGTGTCGTTATCCGGATGGGTTGCGAACAGGCCGGAATAGCGGCGCGGTTCGCGGCCTTCCTGCTTGGCCAGTTCGATATCCCTCAGCTCCTGGTTTTTCAGCGTGCGCAGGATGCCGATGATGGCCTGCGGGTCATAGCCGGTACGCGCGAGGTATTGCGCGCCGAGGCGGTCGGATTCCAGCTCGTGCTCGCGTCCGTAGCCGGACAGCAGCGCGCCGCCGATGACGTTGCTGAGGTTCTGCCCGACCGACGATCCGAGTTCGGGGATGAAGATCGAAGCGACGCTCAGGCCGATGTTGGCGGCCTGCGCGGCACTCTGCTGGCGCACGCCATGACGCGCGGTGACGTGGCCGATCTCGTGCCCCAGCACCGCGGCCAGCTCGGCTTCGCTGTTGAGGTAGGCGAGGATGCCGCGTGTGATGTAAATGTAGCCGCCGGGCAGGGCGAAGGCGTTCACTTCCGGCGAGTCGAGCACGGTGAAGCGGAAAGGAAGATTGGGGCGATGGCTTTGCTTCGCGAGTTTTTGTCCGACTTCGTTGACATAGTCCTGCAGGGCCTTCGATTCATAGACCTTGTATTGCTGTTTCACTTGCACGTCGGCCTGGCGGCCGAGCGCGACCTCCTGGCTTTCCGACATCATCACGAAGTCGGATTTTCCGGTGACCGGGTTCTGCGCGCAGCCGGCCAGCAGCGCAAGGGAGAGGGCAATGATCAGAGTACGCATGGGCTATTCCTGTTCAGCGTGGACGAAGACGAAGATTGTCGCCGCAAATAAAAAAGGCAGCAAACGCTGCCTTTTGTATGGTGTCGCTGCGCGAAGTTCCCTTGCGCGTTAAGCGGCAGCCTTGGTGCCGTACTTCTGGCGGAACTTGTCGATGCGGCCGGCGGTGTCGACGATCTTCTGGGTGCCGGTGTAGAACGGGTGGCACTCCGAGCAGACTTCGACGTGCATGGTCGGCTTGCCGATCACGGACTTGGTCTTGAAGGTGTTGCCGCAGCTGCAGTTTACGGTCAGTTCCTGGTAATTCGGGTGGATATTGTCTTTCATTTTCTTTCCTTAATTGGGTTCGGTGCGGCGGGTGTACGCACTCACAGGGCCGCGCATTATCCATAAAAATAGGGAGTTGGGCAAATTTTCGATTTTGGGCGTCCAGCTTGGTCGGTGCGAGGGCTTCGCGCTAAACTGCCGGCCTTACGCATTCCCCACGAATCAGGCATCCATGTCCAATTTGACCCGCAGCGATTATCGCACCCTGTCGCTGGCCGCCCTCGGTGGCGCGCTGGAATTCTACGACTTCATCATCTTCGTGTTCTTCGCGGTGGCGATCGGGCAATTGTTCTTTCCGCCCGACATGCCGGACTGGCTGCGCCAGCTGCAGACCTTCGGCATCTTCGCGGCCGGTTATCTGGCCCGTCCGTTGGGCGGCATCGTGATGGCGCACTTCGGCGACCTGTTCGGGCGCAAGCGCATGTTCATGCTGAGCATCTTCCTGATGTCCGTGCCGACGCTGGCGATAGGCCTGCTGCCGACCTACTCGGCTATCGGCATCTGGGCGCCGATCGCGCTGCTGTTTCTGCGCGTGCTGCAGGGGGCGGCCATCGGCGGCGAGGTGCCGGGGGCGTGGGTGTTCGTCTCCGAGCATGTGCCGGCGCGCCACGTCGGCTTGGCCTGCGGCACGCTGACCGCAGGGCTGACCAGCGGCATCCTGCTCGGCTCGCTGGTGGCGACCGCGGTGAACCGGATGTATGCGCCGGACGAATTGCTGGCGGAGGGCTGGCGCATACCGTTCATCATCGGCGGCCTGTTCGGCCTGCTGTCGGTATGGCTGCGACAGTACCTGCACGAAACGCCGGTGTTCAAGGAAATGCAGGCGCGGCAGGAACTGGCCGACGAGCTGCCGCTGAAGACCGTGGTGCGCGAACACCGTTCGGCGGTGATCCTGACGATGCTGCTGACCTGGCTGCTCTCCGCCGCCATCATCGTGATGATATTGATGACGCCGCCGCTGGTGCAGAAGCTCTACGGCATCCCCGCCGCGGTCGCATTGCAGGCGAACAGCATCGCGACGCTGTTCCTGAGCCTGGGCTGCGTTGCGTTCGGCATGCTGGCGGACCGCTACGGCGCGGGCAGGGTGATGATGGTCGGATGCGCGATGCTGGGCATCACCGCCATGCTGTTCTATATGCAGATGGCGACCTACCCCGAGAATATCTACGAACTGTATGCGCTGAGCGGCTTCTGCGTCGGCGTGATCGGCGTGGTGCCCAGCGTCGCGGTGAAGGCGTTTCCGCCGGCGGTGCGCTTCTCCGGCCTGTCCTTCTCCTACAATGTCGCTTATGCGGTGTTCGGCGGCCTGACGCCGGTGATGGTGAGCATGTTGCTGCCGCTCGATCCGCTGGCGCCGGCGCATTACGTCGCTGCATTGAGCGCGGTGGGGATGCTGCTCGGCGCGTATTTGTGGCGTCGCGGTTAGACGGATTTTTATGCGACAATGCCGGTCCACGAGAAGAGCGCGATGACGCGCCGGATGGTCTGAATAATCAAGGAATAACCTTTGGATAACCTCAAGCAATTGCTCGCGGCGGACATGGCCGCGGTGGATGCGGTGATACGCGCGCGCCTGCATTCGGAAGTGGTGCTGGTCAACCAGATCGGCGAATACATCGTCAGCAGCGGCGGCAAGCGGCTGCGCCCGATGCTGGTGCTGCTGTCCGCGCAGGCCTTCGGTTATAGCGGCCAGTACCAGCACAACCTGGCGGCGGTGGTGGAATTCATCCACACCGCGACGCTGCTGCACGACGACGTCGTCGACGAATCCGAACTGCGCCGCGGGCGCGAGACCGCAAACGCGCTGTTCGGCAACGCCGCCAGCGTGCTGGTCGGCGACTTCCTCTATTCGCGCGCATTCCAGATGATGGTCGAGGTCGGCGAGATGCGCGTTATGCAGACGCTGGCCGACGCGACCAATATCATCGCCGAAGGCGAGGTGCTGCAGTTACTCAACTGCAACGACGCCGACGTCGATATCCCCAATTACATGCGCGTGATCCACTACAAGACCGCGAAGCTGTTCGAGGCGGCGATGCGACTGGGCGCGATTCTGGGCAAGGCGTCCGCCGCCGACGAAGATGCCGCGGCAAAATACGGCATGCATCTCGGCACCGCGTTCCAGCTGATCGATGACGTGCTGGACTATTCCGCCGACGAGGCGCAGACGGGCAAGCATTTGGGCGACGACCTCGCCGAAGGCAAGCCGACGCTGCCGCTGATCTTCGCGATGCAGAACGGCACGCCGGAGCAAACCGCCATCGTGCGCGGCGCGATCGAGCAGGGCGACGTGAGCAAGTTCGCCGACGTGCTGGAGATCATCCACGCCACCGGTGCGCTGGAGTTCACGCGACAACAGGCTTTGCGCGAAGCGGAAGCGGCGTGCGCTGCGATTTCTTCGCTTACGGATTCAAATTACAAACAGTCTCTGCTACAATTAGCCCACTTTGCCGCGACCCGGCAATTTTAGTTTCAATTCGGAGCGTGGCTCAGCCTGGTAGAGCACTGCGTTCGGGACGCAGGGGTCGGAGGTTCGAATCCTCTCGCTCCGACCAATTTGTTGGTCTTCTGAATTACTTCAATCCCCGTTTCATGTAATGCCTCCGAGCATGGGGATGCATCCGGTTTGCGAAGGAATGTCAGGAAACATGAAAAAAGGGCTCCGCCGAGGAGCCCTTTTTTTTGCGGTCGCGCAGGCTTACTTCAGTTTTTCGATGCCCAGCATCTTCATGATGCTGCCTTCGTAGAACGGTTCGGAAGTGCCCTTCTTCATCTTGCGGATGAAGTACTTCTCGAACGCGACCTTGGCCAAGTGCACCCACTTGCCTTCGGAGAACCAGTTTACGTTACGCGGCGGGATCTGCGGGATCGCCACGAAGGCGACGCCGGTCTCGCCGAAGTCGGCCAGGCACACCGCGTTCCAGGTCGCTTCCTTGTCCGCCGGCTGGCTGGTCAGGTCGGCCAGGATGTTGTTCACGGTGGCGGTCACCATGGACTCGATCATGTAGCCGGTCTTGGGCGTGCCGACAGGGACCGGGGTGGGCTCGACCGGCGGGATGGCGACGCAGACGCCGACCGCGAAGATGTTCTTGTACTTCTGGTTGCGCTGGTGCTTGTCCACGGTGATGAAGCCGCGCGGGTTGGTCAGGCCTTCGATGCCGAATACCGCGTCCACGCCCTTGAAGGCGGGCAGCATCATGCTGTAGTTGAACGGCAGTTCATGCTTCTTCTTTTCCTGGCCCAGGTCGTCGTGCTCGGTGACATACATCTTGCCGGCTTCGATCTTGGTGACTTTGGCGTTGCAGATCCACTTGATGTGCTTGTCGCGCATCGCGGATTCGAGGATGCCGTTGGAATCGCCCACGCCGCCCAGGCCCAAGTGGCCGATGTAGGGCTCGGAAGTGACGAAGGTCATCGGCACCTTGTTGCGGATCTTGCGTTTGCGCAGATCGGTTTCCATGATGAAGGCGTATTCGTAGGCCGGTCCGAAGCAGGACGCGCCCTGCACCGCGCCGACCACGATGGGGCCGGGGTTCTTGCAGAAATTGTCCCACTCGTCGTGCGACTTCATCGCGTGATCGATATGGCAGACCGAGTAGGTGTGGCCGTGGGGGCCGAGGCCTTCGACTTCCTCGAACGCCAGTTTGGGGCCGGTGGCGATCACCAGGTAATCGTAATCGACGATCTGGCCTTCGTTCAACTCGAGCTGGTTCTGGTCGGGATGCACACGCTTGACGCCGGTCGAGATGAACTCGATGCCCTTCTTCTCGAGATAGGAGCGCACCGGAAATTCGATGTGCTTGCGCTCGCGCCATTTGACGCCGACCCAAGGGTTGGAAGGCACGAAGTGGAAGTTCTCGCTGTTCGAGATCACCGTCACTTTGTGCTGCTTGCCCAGTTTTTCCCGCATTTCGTATGCGGCGGGCATGCCGCCGATACCTGCGCCCATGATTACGATATGTGCCATGTCTCTCCCCTTGCTGATTTATCGAAGTTGCTGCCTGCGGGACGGCGGTCCGCAGCAATCTCGATAAGCGAAACGAGTGCGCGATTCCGGGCTCTTCGCCGCGCGGCCATTCGTCCCGTGCGCGACTACGCTATTAGGCGGAATTGCGGCAGGAGGTGTCTATAACCTTATCGGGGTGCGGGGATTAACCCGAAAGGGGGGTATTCAGCAGGAGGGGGAATCGTCGCCGTTCAGCCGTTCCTGCTCCTTGGCGAACAGCACCGCGGCCTTGACCCGCGACGACAGGTTGAGCTTGTTCAGGATGTGGCGGACATGCTGCTTGACCGTGTCGTAGCTGATCGACAGGGTCTGCGCGATGGCCTTGTTGCTTTCGCCGCGCGCCAGCAGCTGCAGGATCTCGCGCTCGCGCTCGGTCAGCAGCTTGAGCGAATTCCTCGGCTCCTGATCCGGCTGGTCGCCGCGCAGCAGGTCTATCATCTTGATGGTCATCGTCGGCGCGACGACCAGTTCGCCGGCCGCGACGCGCCGGATCGCGTCGACCACGTCGTCCGGTGCCATGTCCTTCAGCAGATAGCCCCGCACGCCGGCACGGATCGCGCGGGCGAGATCGTTCTCCGAATCGCTCATCGTCAGCATCACGGCGGGGGTGGCATAGCCTTCGCTGCGCAGCAGTTCCAGCAGCGAGATGCCATCCAGCGGTTTCATGCGCAGGTCGACAATCAGCAGGTCGGGTTTCTGGCCGAGCAGCAGGCGCACCTCGTCGATGCTGCCGGTCGCGCCCAGCACGCTGAAGCCGTAGCAGTTCGACAGCAACTCGCTCAGGCCGCGCCTGCACAGGCTCTGGTCGTCGACCAGCACCACCTTTATCTTGTCACTCATTCGTCGTTCTCCAGTCCTGGGATGGCTCGGGGAAGAATAGTTGCACCTGGGTGCCCAATCCCGCCGCGCTTTCGACCCTGATCTCGCCGCAGATGCGGTGCGCGCGTTCGCGCATGATCATCACGCCGTAATGCCCCTCCACGGGCGTGAAGGTGCGGGCGCCGCCGCCATTATCCTCGATTGTGAAAATGTAGTAGCCGAAACTCGCATCCACGAACAGCCTCGCGTGGGACGCGCCGGAGTGGCGCGCGATGTTGGTCAGCGCCTCGCGCACGATATGGAAAATCTGTATCTCGTGCTCCAGCGGCAGTTCTAGGTCGACCAGCCGGTTGTGGTATTCGAGTTTGATGTCGTTGTGTTTGCGGAATTCGGCGGTGAGATCGTGCAGCGCGGCCAGCAGGCCGCCCGGATTCAGCTCGCAGCGGAAATCGGCGATCAGCTCGCGTGCGCTCTTCTGGGCGATCTCCAGTGCCTCGTCGACATCGTGCGCATGTTTGTTGGCCGCCACCTCGTTGCCGCTGCGGATATTCTCCTGCAGCAGGCTGACGCGCATGCGCGCATAGGTCAGCGTCTGCGCCAGCGAGTCGTGGATGTCGTTGGCGATCTCCTGGCGTGCCGCCAGGCGCTCCTTTCGGCTGATCTCGCGGTTGATGCGGGTGTGTTCGATCGCCGCGCTCATCACTTCGGCGAAGGCGGCGATGGTGTTCATGACCTGGCTGGATGCTTCGCGGTGGACGTCGAAAAAGACGGTCAGGATGCCGAGCGGCGCGCCCGTGGTATCGGGCGTCTCGAGCGGCGCGGCGACCAGCGACTGGAAGCGGCAGCTGGCGTAGCGGCAGTTCTGCCGGGAGTCGCAGGTGCTGATGTCGGATGCGTGGATGACATGGCCGAAGGTGGCCTTGTCATTGACCTCGCAATCGAGCTCGACGAAGCTTTCGGCCTCTTCCTGGAGTTCCGCCGACAATCCGGCCGATCCGATGATCTGCAGCGTGCAGCCGTCCGGCGACAGCAAGCGCACCACACCGGCGGTCGCATTCACCGTGCCGATGATGCTTTCCAGGAAGGTCTCCAGCAGCGCGCGCAGCTCGCCGGCGCGCGGCGATGCGAGTTCGTGGCTGACGCAGGCGTTCATGCCGCCGTCCTTGCCGGGCGGTATGAATTCCGGATCGCGCACCCAGGAGAATCCGTTGTGGTTGGCGTCGGAGATGTTGATCGTTCTTTTCTGCATCGACTCGGTAGTCCGTTCCGGAAAAAAGCGTTCGGCAGACTATGCCGAATACCCAAAAATATCAACAAACTAAACATGCAATCGGCTCGTCTACCCCATCAGGGTTATGCGGGCCACCACCCGATGTGGGTATAGACACTGCGGCGGGCGATTGCGCCTAATAGCGGGGCTCGTAAAAGGCCGCGCCCGAGCGCGCTCTTGCGGGATTGACCGACGCGACCCGGACCCCCACTCAAACTATGTCCTCTCCGATACACGACCCGATCTCTTCGCCGATGCCCGATGCGAAGACCGAAATCAAATCCACTACCTGTTATATGTGCGCCTGCCGCTGCGGCATCAAGGTGCACCTGCGCGACGGCGAGGTGCGCTACATCGAGGGCAACCCCGACCATCCGCTGAACAAGGGCGTGATCTGCGCCAAGGGCGGCTCGGGCATCATGAAGCAGTATTCGCCGGCACGCCTGACCAAGCCCTTGCGCCGCAAGCTCGGCAGCGAGCGCGGGGCGAACCAGTTCGAGGAGATCAGCTGGGACGAGACCTTCGCCATCCTCGAAAAGCGCCTGTCCCACCTGCGCGCCACCGATCCGAAGAAGTTCGCGCTGTTCACCGGCCGCGACCAGATGCAGGCTTTGACCGGTCTGTTCGCCCGCCAGTTCGGCACGCCCAACTATGCGGCACACGGCGGCTTCTGTTCGGTGAACATGGCCGCTGGCATGATCTACACGATAGGCGGCTCGTTCTGGGAGTTCGGCGGGCCCGACCTGGAACGCGCCAAGGTGTTCTACATGATAGGCACCGCGGAAGACCACCACTCCAACCCGCTGAAGAGCCAGATCGGCGAGTTCAAGCGCAACGGCGGACGCTTCGTCGCGATCAACCCGGTGCGCAGCGGCTACGCCGCCATCGCCGACGAATGGATCCCGATCAAGCCGGGCACCGACGGCGCGCTGATCCTCGCGATCATCCGCGAGATCATTGCGCTGGGCCTGTACGACCGCGACTTCCTCGCGCGTTACACCAACTCCGGCCAGCTGGTGAACCAGCAGCCCGGCAGCAACGAGTTCGGCATGATGATGCGCAACCCGGACGGCGACAAGATCAACCCGTTGCGCCCGCACAACTTCTACTGGTGGGACCGCCATACCGGACAGCCGGTGGCCGACCACACCAAGGGCGCGGATCCGGCATTGTTCGGCAGCTTCATCATGCCGGACGGCACGCCGGTCAAGCCGGCGTTCCAGTTGCTGAAGGAGCGCGTCGCCGATTGCACGCCGGAGTGGGCGGAAGGCATCACCGGTATCTCCGCCGACACCATCAGGCGCATCGCGCACGAGATGGGCGTCACCGCGCGCGACCAGAAGATCGAGCTGCCGATCCCCTGGACCGACTGGTGGGGCGAGGAGCACGAGAGCGTCACCGGCAACCCGGTCGCGTTCCACGCGATGCGCGGCTTGGCGGCGCACTCCAACGGCTTCCAGACGATACGCTCGCTGTCTATCCTGATGTCGCTGCTGGGCACCATCGACCGTCCTGGCGGCTTCCGCCACAAGGCGCCGTATCCGCGCGCGATCCCGCCGAACGCGCGTCCGCCGAAAGGCCCGGAAGCCGTGCAGCCGAACACGCCGCTGAACGGCGCGCCGCTGGGCTGGCCGGAGACGCCGGACGACCTGTTCGTCGATGCCGAGGGCAAGCCGGTGCGTCTGGACAAGGGCTTCTCGTGGGAGCATCCGCTGTCGGCGCACGGCCTGATGCACAACGCGATCACCAATGCATGGCGCGGCGATCCGTACCCCATCGACACGCTGCTGCTGTTCATGGCCAACATGGCGTGGAATTCCAGCATGAACACCGCCGAAGTGCGCAACATGCTGACCGACAAGAACGCGGACGGCGAGTACAAGATCCCGTTCATCGTGGTGTGCGACGCGTTCCAGTCCGAGACCACCGCGTTCGCGGATCTGATCCTGCCGGACACGACCTACCTCGAACGCAACGACTGCATGTCCATGCTCGACCGCCCGATCTCCGAATACGACGGCCCGGTGGACTCGGTGCGCGTGCCGGTGGTCGCGCCCAAGGGCGAATGCAAGCCGTTCCAGGAGGTGCTGGTCGAACTGGCGAGCCGCCTGAAGTTCCCGGCGTTCACGACGGCCGAAGGCGAGCGCAAGTTCACCGGCTACAAGGATTTCGTCATCAACTACGAGACCGCGCCGGGGTCCGGCATCGGCTTCCTGACCGGCTGGCGCGGCAAGGACGGCGACAAGGCGATGCGCGGCGAGCCGAATCAGAAGCAGTGGGAGATGTACGAGAAGAACGGCTGCTTCCACCAGTACCATTTGGCGCCGACCATGCAGTACATGCGCAACTGGAACAAGGAATATCTGGAATGGTCGCAGCAGGCCGGCCTGCGCCGCGATAACGATCCCATCGTGATCCACATCTATTCCGAGCTGCTGCAGGGCTTCCGTCTCGCCGCACAGGGCAAGCGTCCGGGCAAGCAGCCTCCTGCCGAGTTGCGCGAGCGCGTCGCGACCTATTTCGATCCGCTGCCGTTCTGGTACGCGCCGCTGGAAGACGCGCAGAGCGACCTGAAGAACTACCCGCTGAACGCGCTGACCCAGCGCCCGATGGCGATGTACCACTCGTGGGACTCGCAGAACGCCTGGCTGCGCCAGATCCACACCTACAACTACCTGTACGTGAATGCGCAGACCGCCGCGGATGCGGGCATCGCCGACGGCGGCTGGATGTGGGTCGAGTCGCAGTGGGGCAAGGTGCGCTGCATGTGCCGCTACTCCGAGGCGGTCGAGCCGGGCACGGTGTGGACCTGGAACGCGATCGGAAAATCGTCCGGCGCGTGGAATTTGACCGGCGATGCGAACGAATCGAAACAGGGCTTTTTGCTGAATCACCTGATCTCGGAGGAGTTGCGCGCGAATGCCGACGGCAAGCGGTTCTCGAATTCCGACCCGATCACCGGACAGGCCGCGTGGTACGACGTGCGCGTGCGCATCCGTCCGGCGGAAGCGGGTGAGGCGGAAGAAAGCTTCCCGCAGTTCGACACCATGCAGCCGGTGCCGGGTATGGAACAGAGAAAGATGGGCTGGCAGGCCTGGTTTGCCGGTAAAGGAAAGAACAAATGACTCAATTAGCTCTGGTCATCGACCTGAACGTCTGCGTCGGCTGCCATGCCTGCGTGACCAATTGCAAACAGTGGAATACCTCGGGGGCGGCGGGCGCATTGACCGACTGCAACCCCTACGAGCAGGACCCGAACGGCACGTTCTTTAACCGCGTGCAGACCTTCGAGGTCGGCTCGTTCCCGGACACCGAGACGGTGCATTTCCCGAAGAGTTGTTTGCATTGCGAAGACCCGGCCTGCGTGCCGGTGTGTCCGACCGGCGCATCGTACAAGCGCAAGGAAGACGGCATCGTGCTGGTCGATTACGACAAGTGCATAGGCTGCAAGTACTGCTCCTGGGCGTGTCCGTACGGCGTGCGCGAGTTCGACGAGCAGCGCAAGGTGATGACCAAGTGCACGCTGTGCGTGGACCGCATCTACGACGAGAGCCTGCCGGAAGAGCGGCGCAAGCCTTCCTGCGTGCTGGCCTGTCCGCCGGGCGCGCGCCTGTTCGGCGACGTGCACGATCCGGAATCCGAAGTGTCGGTCGCGATACGCGAGCGCGGCGGTTACACGCTGATGCCGGAGGCCAACACCAAGCCCGCCAACCATTATTTGCCGCGGCGCAAGAATTCGGTGACGGTGCGCGATGAAGAGCTTTACCGTTCCGACAATCCGCACAAGATCGACGGCGCGCCGTTCGACCGGAACCTGCCGCCGACTACCGAGGAGTTGAACTGATGCGTCCCGCTTTTTCCGTATTGTTTTTGACCACGCTGATCGGCGCGGGACAGGGCCTGTTCATCACGCTGTTCTTCGTCGAGCTGCTGGCGGGCTCCAGTCTCACGCCGGGATTCTTCGTCGGCGGCAGTGTGCTGGCGCTGGCGCTGCTGGGTCTCGGCGGCATCTCGTCGGTGTTCCACCTGGGGCATCCGGAACGCGCCTGGCGCGCGATGACGATGTGGCGCACCTCCTGGCTGGCGCGCGAAGGCATCGCATTGCCGTCCTTTATGGCGGCGGTGTTCGCCTGGGGTGTGGCGCACTGGATGGGTCTCGGCCATACGCTCGCCATCGGCGTGGTCGGTGTATTGCTGGCCGTCGCGCTGTTCGTCTGCACCGGCATGATCTACGGCGCGATCAAGGTACTGAAGGAATGGGCACATCCGCTGACTGTGGTTAACTTCATCGCGATGGGCTGCGCATCGGGAACGACGCTGGCGGCGGCCTATGCAGGATTCGCCGCGCCCGAGCTGATGCCGCCGTTGGCGCAGGCCGCGTTTGCAATGACGGTGTTGGCGCTGGCGATGCGCGCGACTTCGCTGTATCGCAACGCGACATTGCGTCCGACCAGCACGCTGCAGACTGCGATCGGCATCCGCCATCCGCGCATCGTGCAGAAGTCGCAGGGCTCCATGGGCGGCTCGTACAACACCCGCGAGTTCTTCCACGGCAAGAGCGCGGCTTTCGTGCGCGGCATTCTGGTTGCCATGGTGCTGGGGGCGTTCGTGCTGCCGCTGCTGCTGGTGCTGACCTTGCCGCTGCTGGCGTTCCTGCTGCAATATGCGGGCCTGCTGGCCGAGCGCTGGTACTTCTTCGCCGAGGCGCAGCATCCGCAGAATCTCTACTACCAAGGCAAATCCTGATGCTGGACAGATTGAGGAATACCGGCGGCCTGCTCAAGGCCAACTGGATGCTGGTGGCGCTGGCGCTGACCGCCTTCGCCGGCAGCGCATGGGCGGTCGAGGCGATGCCGGCCGAGAGCGCGATGCCCTGGTGGGGCTGGCCGCTGGCGCTGTTCGTCACCTGTTTCTTTCTCGGCATCGTCGCGGTGCCTTCCGGTGTCGGCGGCGGCGTGCTGTTCGTGCCCATCGTCGGCGGCTTCTTTCCGTTCCATCTGGACTTCGTGCGCGGCGCCGGCCTGTTGGTCGCGCTGGCTTCTGCGCTGGCGGCCGGTCCATCGCTGCTGCGCGGCGGCTTGGCCAATTTGCGGCTGGCGCTGCCGCTGGCGGTGCTGGCCTCGGCCAGTTCCATCGCCGGTGCGATGATCGGGCTTGCGGTTCCCGCCCATATCATCCAGATCGCGTTGGGCATCACCATTTTGGGCATCGTGTTGCTGATGGCGACCGCGAAGAAATCCGAGTTTCCCGAGGTGGCGCAGCCCGACAAGCTCTCTTCGTCCATGCATATATACGGCGTGTTCCACGATGCGTCGCAGAAGAAGAACATCAACTGGCAGGTGCACCGCACGCCGCTCGGGCTGATGCTGTTCGTCGGCATCGGCTTCCTCGCCGGCCTGTTCGGCATGGGCGCGGGCTGGGCCAACGTGCCGGTGCTGAACCTGCTGATGGGCGCGCCGCTGAAGGTCTCGGCGGGCACATCGAGTTTCATCCTGACGCTGGTCGATTCGTCGGCGGCGTGGATCTACCTGAACAAGGGCGCGGTGCTGGCGATCATCGCCGTGCCGTCGGTGATCGGCATGATGCTGGGCGCCTTCATCGGTGCGCGTCTGCTGCATGTGCTGAAGGCTTCGGTGGTGCGCAAGATGGTGATCACGCTGCTGCTGTTCGCCGGTGCGCGCGCGCTGCTCAAGGGACTGGGGATATGGATATGAGCGAGAAGGACGAATTGATCTCGGTCGAGCAGCGGCGTTATGCGACCTTGCTGAGCTGGGGTTCGCGTTCCGGTCTGGCGATCCTCGTGGTGACTTTCATCGCCTACATGTTCGGCCTGATGCCGGCCCATGTGCCGCTGGAGCAGTTGCCGCAATACTGGAGCCTGCCGTCGCACGAATATATCCAGCGAACCGGCAGCCCGGTCGGCTGGGCGTGGCTGACGATGATCTCCGAAGGAGATTACGCCGGCCTGCTCGGCATCGCCTGGCTGTCCGGCGCCTCGCTGGTCTGCCTGCTGGCGGTGATCCCGATCTATGCGCGCCGCGGCGACAGGGTGTTCGTCGCGCTGTGCGTCGCCGCGCTGGCGGTGCAGCTGCTGGCCGCATCCGGTATCCTGCGCACCGGAGGACACTAAATGGCAACCTATCCGTTTCAACGCATCCTGCTGGCGACCGAGCATACCGAATTCGACGTGGGCGCGGAGCGCATCGCGTTCGCGATGGCGAAGCGCTGCGGCATTCCGCTGCGCGTGGTCGTGCCCATCGTGAGCAATCCGGAATACGAGGCCGAGATGCCCGAGCTCGCGCTGCGCGACGACCGCGCGGCCGGCAAGAAGATCGACGACCTGCGCCGTGATGCGCAGGCGGCTGGCGTGCAGCTGGAGATACAGGTGCGGCACGGCGCGGAGCCTTGGCGCGAGATCGTCGACGAGGCGGCTGGCAGCAAGGCCGACCTGATCGTGATCCGCCGGCGCGGCAAGCCGGGCTTCCTTTCCAACCTGCTGGTCGGCGAGATGGTCAGCAAGGTGATACGCGATGTTTCCTGCTGCGTGCTGACCGTGCCGCGCGCGGCAGAGTTCTGGACGCATGGCGTGCTGGCCGCGGTCGGCGACACCCCGGCAGCGCAGAGCATCGCCACGCTCGCGGCCAATGTCGCGTCGGTGTGCGACCTGCCGCTGACCATCGTCAGCGTCGCGCAGGATCCGAAAGACCTGCCGCGCATCGAGAGCCTGAACACCCTGAACGTGTCGCTTGCCGGCGCAATCTGCGACAAGACCGGGGGCGTCGTGGCAGTCGGCCAGGCGGTGGAGCAGACCGTGGCCGTCTGCCGCGAGACGGGCGCGGATCTGCTGGTCATCGGCCGGCAGCGCTATCACCTGCTTCCGTTCACTCACGGTGGTTCCAGCCTGATGCAAAAACTCGCCGGGGCCATGGTTCTGCCCACGCTGGTCGTCCCTTCATAAGCACCTTCTGATAATAACCCCAACGGGTTATCGACTTTGCCCATCGTGGTGATGGACGTCCGCACGTCATATCGTTGACGATGCGGCTCTGTTGCTATCCGTATGACCTGAAGGGGATGCGAGTGATGGAAGTGGATATGGAGCGGCGCAAGGCACTCAGGAGCGGGGCCGGTCTGGGTCTGCTTGGCCTGCTGGCAAGTGTCGGCCTGATCGGGCCGGAAAGCGCACTGGCGGAATCGCAAAAAAACGCCTTCGAAGCCCGGACCATGAACGACGCGCTGGACGCTCTGGGCGAGGCTCTTCCTGAAGACACGGCGGCCATCCTGCTCACCGCTCCCGATGTCGCCGAAAACGGGGCGGTGGTGCCGGTCACGGTGGAAAGCTCGCTGGCGCGCACCGAACAAATCTCCATACTAGTGGACAAGAATCCGACGATGCTGGTCTCCAGCTTCGCGATACCCGAAGGCACCGAAGGCTATCTCAGCACAAGGATCAAAATGGCGCAGACCGCAACGGTCATCGCGCTGGTCAAGGCCAACGGCAAGTTCTATCGCGTTTCGCGCGAGGTCAAAGTCACCGCGGGGGGGTGCTGATGTCGGCTCCCACCAAGATGCGCGCCACGGTCAAGGACGGTGTCACCGAAGTCCGCGTGCTGATGCAGCACGAGATGGAGAATGGCCGGCGCAAGGACGAGGCGGGCAATATTATTCCTGCCTGGTTCATCACCGAGATCAAGGCGCAACATAACGGCCGGACCGTGCTGGAAGGCCGGTTCGGCACTTCCGTTTCGAAGAATCCTTATCTGATCTTTCGCTATAGGGGCGGCGCGCCCGGTGATAGGATCACTCTCACTTGGCTGGACAATCGCGGCGACACGCGTTCGGACGAGGTGACAATCAGTTGATGGTTTTGTACTGACCGGGAAGCACTTACGGCTGGTGTTTTTGTAGTGGAAATTTATTCTAACAGGGAGGAACTATGAAAATTATCAAGCAACAACTGTCCTTAATCGCCTGTGCCATCGGGCTGGCGCTGACAATGGCCGGCGCTCATGCCGCAGACGACAAGCATGCGCGCAATCTGGCTGCACCCTGTGCGGCCTGCCACGGCACCAACGGTCACAGCGTCGGAGGCACCCCGGTGCTGGCCGGCCTGGATCAGGCGCTCTTCGTTTCCCAGATGAAAGACTTCAAATCCGGCGCGCGTCCTGCAACGGTGATGCATCAGCATGCCAAGGGCTACACCGATGAAGAGTTCGAACTGCTCGGCGCTTACTTCGCCGCCCAGAAGCGCTAAACCTGAAGAATACAGAGGAGAACAACATGTCGCTGGATCGTCGTAGTTTTTTGAAACTGGGTGCTGCCGGTATCGCAATCGGAGCCTTCCCCGGACTGGCCTTCGCCGCAAGTGAAATCATCAAGAAAAAAGGGCAGCGCGTCGTCATCGTCGGTGCCGGCTTTGGCGGCGCCACCGCGGCCAAGTACCTCCGCACCTGGAGCAACAACAAGATCGAGGTGGTGCTGGTCGAACGCAACGCCATGTTCGTTTCCTGCCCGATGAGCAACACGGTGCTGGGCGGCAGCCGCACCATCGCCGACCTTACGCATAGCTACGACAACCTGAAGAAGAAATACGGCGTCAAGCTGGTGCACGGCGAGGTGACGGCCATCGACACGGAAAAACAGGCCGTCATGCTGGCGCAGGGGAAGCTCAGCTACGACCGGCTGATCATCTCGCCGGGCGTCGATTTCATGTTCGACCAGATTGAAGGCCTGAGCGCCGCGGTCGCCGAGGAAAGCATCCCGCATGCCTGGAAAGCCGGCGCGCAGACGACCATGCTCAGGAAGCAGCTCGAAGACATGCCGAACGGCGGCGTCGTTGCGATCAGCATCCCCAAGGCGCCGTACCGCTGTCCGCCGGGACCGTACGAGCGCGCCTGCCAGATCGCGTCCTACCTGAAAAACAACAAGCCCAATTCCAAGGTGCTGATCCTGGATGCCAACCCGGACGTCACCTCGAAGAAGGGCCTGTTCATGGCCGCCTGGAAGGAACTGTATCCGGAGATGATCGAATATCGCGCCAATGCCGCCGTGACCAAGGTCGACGTGGCAGGCAAGGTCGCCAAAACCGAGTTCGAGGACGTCAAGGCCGATGTGCTTAACGTCATTCCGCCGATGAAGGCGGGCGCGGTGGCTTCGATGGCCGGTGTGGCGAGCGTGGACGGCCGCTGGTGCGCGGTGGACTTCCTCACTTACGAATCCAGGGTGCACAAGAGCGTCCATGTCATCGGCGACGCGGTTTCGGCTGCGCTGCCCAAGTCCGGCCATATGGCGACTTCACAGGCCAAGGTCTGCGCGGCGGCTGTCATCGAACTGATGCAGGGCGGCACGCCGGACCAGAATCCGACCATCGCCAACACCTGCTACAGCATGGTCAGCGACAGCGAGGCGATGCATGTGGCCAACGTCTATCGCTTCAATGCGGAAAAACAGGCGATGGTCGCGGCGGAAGGCGGCGGCGTTTCCGCGCAGCGTTCCGAGATCGAGGGAACGCTGGCCGGCTACTGGCTGAAGAACATCCTGAACGACGTGCTGGTGTAAACGAGCCGGGGAGAGCATACGCAAGTCCCTGTTCGCGCCAGTTCCAATGCCGGCTTCGCGCCGGCATTTTCTTGTCCGGATGCGTATGCGTATGCCTCTGCCTGCGCATCCTCCATTAACGGATTCTGATGGATAACCCGTATGGGCTATTTCCGACACCCGTCGTGGGTATGGACGCTTGCGCGCTGCCCATTCCTATAATGCGCATCGCATTTGTGATGACGCTGTTTGGCGGTATTTTTAATAACCAGTGGGAGTGAAGTTAAATGAATTTCGATAAAGAGTTTGATGCCAGCGGCCTGTCCTGCCCCCTGCCTATCGTGAAGACCAAGAAGGCGCTGGTCGACATGGAGTCCGGCCAGGTGCTCAAGGTGATCTCCACCGACTGCGGTTCGGTCAAGGACATGCAGGCCTTCGCCGACCAGACCGGTAACACCCTGTTGTCGACCACCGAAGAGGGCGGCAAGTACATCTTCATGATGAAGAAAAAATAAATTCTTTCGCATTCTGGCAAAGGGGAAAACATGACCACCAAGAAAATGGCGATCATCGCCACCAAGGGCACGCTGGACATGGCCTATCCGCCGTTCATTCTGGCCTCGACTGCCGCTGCGCTGGGCTATGACGTGCAAATCTTCTTCACGTTCTACGGCCTGCAGCTGCTGCGCAAGGACCTGTCCGACGTGAAGATCAGCCCGCTGGCGAACCCGGCGATGCCGATGCCGGTGCCGATGCCGGTAATGGTGCAAATGCTGCCCGGCATGGAAAGCATGGCAACCATGATGATGAAACAGAAGCTGGCCAAGCACGGCGTCGCCTCTCTGGAAGAGTTGCGCGACCTGTGCCTGGAAGCCGACGTGAAATTCATCGCCTGCCAGATGACCGTCGACCTGTTCGAGTTCGACAAGAGCGAGTTCATCGATAACGTCGAATACGGCGGCGCGTCGATGTTCTTCGGCTTCGCCGGCGAGACCGACATCTGTCTGTTTGTGTAACGAGTTTCGTATTGGAGTAGTCGCAATGTAGTTCGCAGTTCCATCAAAATAATCAGGGAGCAGAAAAATGAGGATAAAGAAGCTTGTTGTATCGTTGCTCGCCGCCGGCATCGCGGTTTCGCCGCTGGCCCACGCCACCAATGGCGATACGATGATGGCGGTAGGCTCGCAAAATACCGCCCTGGGCGGCACAGGCGTGGCCCACTTCGTCGGTGCCGAGAGCACTTTCGCCAACCCGGCGATGCTGGGCAAGAGCAGAGGGGCCGAAGTGGCGGGCGGACTGACGATCTTCGATCCGACCGTGACCAATACCGGTTTTTCCGGCGCGACAGCAGTGCAAAGCACCGCAAAGACCAGCTTCATTCCCGATGTCTCCTATTCCGATCGGATCAGCAACAATCTGAGCTATGGCATCGCCATGGCGGGTATTGCCGGCATGGGTGTGGACTATGTGAGTGCGCCGGTCAATCTATATGTCGCCGCGAAGACGACGATGAGCATCCTCAAGATCGTGCCGACGATTGCCTACAATGCCGACAACTACGGCATCGGTTTCTCTCCGGTGCTGCAGTACGGTTCGCTGGCGATCTCCTATGTCAATGCTGGCGGCGCATACAACCCGACCCATGCCGCCAGCACCGATACCGCTCTGGGTTTCACTCTCGGTGGTTACTATGACGTCTCTCCGGCAGCGACCGTCGGTGTTAGCTATAACTCGCCGATCAAGGCGACGTACGGCACGCAGCTTTCCGGTGCCGGCGACGGCTTCGGGCAGGGCACGACCAGCCCCGGCACCTCTCGATTCGGCGACCAGCTGGAGCAGCCGGCCGAGATCAAAATCGGCTTTTCCATGGCGGCGACGGACAGCGTCACGCTGACCGCGGATTACCGACAGATCCAGTGGGGCAGCGCAGCCGGCTACAAGGCGTTTGGCTGGAAGGATCAGGACGTGCTCTCGATCGGCGCAAAGTTCTCTGGCAACGGCTACTGGGCCGGCATCGGCTACAACTCCGCGAACAATCCGATCGTTCCCTACAACAACGGCGCGCCGCTGACGCCGGCCGGTCAGAACGGCGGTATCGTCAACTTCTTCAACAACATGATGTTCCCGGCGACGATCAAGGATGCGTTCACTTTCGGTGGCGGTTACACCATGAACAAGAATCTGGATCTCGAAGGCTCGGTGATGATCGCGCCCAGGGTGACGACGCGTGTCGATGTCAGCGATGCCATGAGGATGGCGCCGGGCTCGTTCTTCAACACGACGACCCACAAGCAGACATCGGTTTCGGTGTCCTTGCGATACAAGTTCTAGTCGGTTGACCCCGGATCAACCTGGGAACTGCAAAAAAGGAGATATTCGATGAACAAGGAAATTGATCTGGAGCGTCGCAAGGCGCTGAAATTCAGCGGCGGCGCCGGGCTGTTGGCGTTGTTCGGCTCTCTCGGCTTGTTGCAGTCGGGCGCCGCGTTGGCCGAGTCGGACAGGGCCGCCTTTTCGGCAAAGAACATGGACGAGGCCTTGAGCGCGCTTGGGGTAATCGTTCCCGAAAACAACGCGGCCTCCATCCAGCTGACGGTGCCCGAGATCGCGGAGAACGGCGCGGTGGTGCCGGTCACCGTGAACAGCACGTTGCCCAACGTCGAGCAGATATCCATCCTGGTGGACAAGAACCCCAACGTGCTGGCGGCCAACTTCATGATTCCCGCGGGGACCGAAGGCATGGTCACCACCCGCGTGAAGATGGGCCAGACCGCCAATGTCGTGGCGCTGGTCAAGGCGGACGGCAAGTTCTATCGCGTCGCCAAAGAAGTCAAGGTGACTGCCGGCGGCTGCGGCGGTTGATGCCTCGGATAAACATACTCGATCAAGGATAAACATCATGGGCAATCCAATGAAAATCCGCGCCGCCGTCAAGGACGGCGTAACCGAAGTCAAGGTCCTCATGCAGCACGAGATGGAGACCGGACTGCGCAAGGACGCGGACGGCACGCTGGTGCCGGCATGGTTCATCACCGAAGTGAAAGCTCAGCATCAGGGGCGCACCGTCATGGAGGCGCAGTTCGGCCAGTCCATCTCGAAGAACCCCTATCTGCTGTTCCATTTCAAGGGCGGGGCCGCAGGCGAGAAGGTCACCGTCAGCTGGGTGGACAACAAGGGCGACACCCGCACCGACGAGGTGACCATCGCGGCATAACGTTCGCTACATCCAGGCTGGCTGCAGGAAACTGTAGCCAGTCTTTCCTTGGGGAGGTAAAGATGAATACCAGTAACGTAAGCAAGACCATCCTGATGCTCGCGCTGGCGACAAGCTGCACGGCGCAAGCGGCGGAAAACGAAACGACGGACTCGGATCGCATCGCGGCATATCGCGAAATGATCAGCGACGGCAACCCGGCCGAGTTCGACGAAATGCGCGGCGAAGAGCTGTGGAAGAAGGCTGCGGGCCCCAACCAGGCGACGCTGGAAAAGTGCGACCTGGGCAAGGGCCCGGGCGTGGTGAAAGGCGCATACGCCGAACTGCCGCGCTACTTCAAAGACACCGGCAAGGTGCAGGACCTGGAGTCGCGCCTGCTGACCTGCATGACCACCCTGCAGGGACTGAAGGAAGAAGACATCGCCGCCAAGCCGTTCGCCAGCGAGAAGAAGGCCTCCGACATTTCGTCGCTGGCCACCTATGTGGTGGGCCAGTCCAAGGGCGTCAAGATGGCCGTTTCGACCAAGCACCCCAAGGAGAAAGAGGCATACGAAATCGGCAAGCGCATCTTCAGCTATCGCGCCGGCCCTTACGATTTCGCCTGCTCCACCTGCCATGCGACGAGCGGCACCCGCATCCGCATGCAGGACCTGCCCAACCTGAAGAGCAGCAAGCAGGATGCGCAAGCGGCCTATACCACCTGGCCCGCCTATCGCGTCTCCCAGGGCTTGACCCGCTCCTTCCAGTGGCGCCTGAACGACTGCTTCCGCCAACAGCGTTTCCCCGAACCGAAATTCGCCTCGGAAGCAACGGTGGCGTTGACCATGTTCCTTGCGGTCAATGCGAACGGCGCCAAGTATGACGGCCCAGGTCTGAAACGCTAAGGGGAATGAACATGAACGCAAAGCAAATCATTGGAATCGTCGCGGTCGCCGCTGCCGCAATCCTGCCCGCACAGGCCGCATCGCTGGATGCGAAAACCGCCGAGATCATCAAGCGCGATTTCCGCGACAAGGGCATCGCCAAGGCCACCCGCGTGAACCAGGACGAATTGCAGGCCGCGTGCAGCAAGTATGTCGACAACGTGCCCGCGAAGCTGAAGCACAAGCTGGAAGCCGAGCAGGAGAAGGCCGTCAAATGGCCGGCAGATGGCAAGTACATGGGCGACTGGAAGGCCGGCGAGAAGCTGGCGCAGAGCGGCCGCGGCATGACCTGGAGCGACAAGCCGGAAGACCCGGCCGGCGGCAACTGCTACAACTGCCACCAGCTGTCGGCCAAGGAGATCGCCTACGGCACCATCGGCCCTAGCCTGCTGAACTTCGGCAAGACTCGCGGCAACACCGAAGAGACCCAGCGTTACGTCTACGGCCGCATTTACAACGCCAAGGCCTACAACGCCTGCGCCAACATGCCGCGCTTCGGCCACATGGGCATCCTGACCGAGGCGCAGATCAAGGACCTGGTCGCCCTGCTGCTCGATCCGGAATCGCCGGTCAACAAGTAACGTCACACAGCCGGCCTTCGCATACGCGGGGGCCGGTATCACCCGATACACGCAGCGAAAGAAATTCCATGGACATGAACCGTCGCGAGTTTTTGCAATTGCTCGCCATCGCCTCGGCGGGAGGTTTCCTGCTGAACAGCAACGAAAGCCACGCGGCCAGCGATGCCTCGCGCATGTACGACCTGCGCCGTTACGGCAACGTCAGCCTGCTGCACATCACCGACAGCCACGCGCAACTGAACCCGATGTATTACCGCGAGCCCGAGATCAACCTCGGCGTGGGCGCGATGAGCGGGCAGCCGCCGCACCTGGTCGGCAACGCCTTGCTCAAGCGCTTCGGCGTCAAGCAGGGTTCGCCCGAGGCGCATGCCTACACCTGTCTCGACTACGTCGAAGCCGCGCGCACCTACGGCAAGGTCGGCGGCTTCGCCCATCTCGCCACGCTGGTCAAGCAGATACGCGCCTCGCGTCCCGGCGCGCTGCTGCTGGACGGCGGCGACACCTGGCAGGGCAGCGGGCAGGCGCTGTGGACCAAGGGGCAGGACATGATGGACGCCTGCCTGGAACTGGGCGTGGACGTGATGACCATGCACTTCGAGTGCATGTACGGCGCGCAGCGCATCAAGGAAGCCGAAGAGGGCGTGCTGAGCGGCAAGATGGACGTAGTCGCGCAGAACGTGAAGACCAACGACTTCGGCGACCCGGTGTTCAAGCCTTACGTCATCAAGGAAATGAACGGCGTCCCGGTCGCGATCATCGGCCAGGCCTTCCCGTACAGCGTCATCGCCAACCCGCGCTACTTCGTGCCGGACTGGTCGTACGGCATACAGGAAGAGAACCTGCAGCTCACGATAGACGAGGCGCGCAAGAAGGGCGCGCAGGTCGTCGTGCTGCTGTCGCACAACGGCATGGACGTCGACCTCAAGCTCGCCTCGCGCGTCAGCGGGCTGGACGCCATCCTCGGCGGCCACACCCACGACGGCGTCCCCGCGCCCATCCCGGTGAAGAATCGCGGCGGCGTCACGCTGGTGACTAACGCGGGTTCGAACGGCAAGTTCCTCGGCGTGCTGGATTTCGAAGTGAAGGGCGGCAAGGTCGCGGGCTTCCGCTACAAACTGCTGCCGGTGTTCGCCAACCTGCTGAAGGCGGATGCGAGCATGACCGCGCTGATCCAGAGACACCGCGCGCCCTACGCCGCCAAGCTCGACGAAAAGCTGGCGAGCACCGACGGCCTGCTGTATCGCCGCGGCAACTTCAACGGCAGCTTCGACCAGGTGATACTCGACGCGCTGATGAAGGAGAAGGACGCCCCTATCGCCTTCTCGCCCGGCTTCCGCTGGGGCACCTCGCTGCTGCCGGGTTCGGACATCACCATGGAAGACGTGCTCAACCAGACCGCGATCACCTACCCGTACACCACGGTCACCGAGATGACCGGCGCGCAGATCAAGAACGTGCTGGAGGACGTAGGCGACAACCTGTTCAACCCCGACCCCTACTACCAGCAGGGCGGCGACATGGTGCGCGTCGGCGGGCTGGAATACACCTGCGAACCGAATGCCGGCATGGGCAAACGCATCCAGGACATGCGCCTGAACGGCGAGCTGCTGGACGCGAACAAGACCTACAAGGTCGCGGGCTGGGCGCCGGTGACGGAAGCCGCGCGCGACAAGGGCGGCGAGCCGATCTGGGACCTGGTCGCGCGGCATTTGCGCAACGAAAAAGTCGTCCGGGTGACCGCGCCGAACGTGCCCAAACTCAAGGGCGTCGTGGGTAACCCGGGATTGATCTGAGCCGCGGGACTGGTTATCCGTTCGTGGTGAGTAGGCCGCAGGCCGTATCGAACCATGAACGGATACGCTGCCGATGAGCGGCAGGCCCTTCGACAAGCTCAGGGCGAACGGATATTCAATAGTCGAAAAGGAGCAAACATGAAGACATTCCAGACCATGATCGCACTGCTGCTGGCGCTTGCCTTGCCGCCGGTCCATGCCGCCGAGAAGCCCCAAGGTATCAGCTACACCAACGTCAAACTGCAGATCGCGCGCATCCAGGTGCAGGACGGCATCAGCTTCGACGACGCCGTCGAGTCGCTCAAGCTGCGCGCCAACCAGCACAACCTCAAGTTCGTCGGCGGCAACCCGATCTACAAGGAGATCGAGGCGCTGACCGGCAAGCCGACCAAGCGCATGGAGATATTCAACTTCTGCGACGGCCTCACCGCGAACAAGATGCTGGCCGCCGACCCGCTGATGATCGCCTTCATGCCGTGCCGCATCGCGATCCTCGAAGACAAGGAAGGCAAGCGCTGGGTCATCTCGATGATGATGGACCTCAAGCTGATCAAGGCGATGCCCGCCGACACCCGCCAAAGCGCGGAGCGCGTGATGGCTGCGATGAAGGACATGATGGTGGCGGCGAGCAAGGGGGATTTGTAATTAGGTTTGGTGGCTTTGGTAGGGAGGGTTCACCCTAAAGGGTACAAGAGCGCAGCGTCTTGTACCCGAATGGGGGAACCCGTCGGATGGGGGAGCTCGCCGGAGTGTTTACATTCGGCGCATTACGCCTTGCGGCTAATGCGCCCTACGCGAGCTGTCGTATTAACGCGTCCTCTATCGCATTACATGCGATGATTACGCCGCTCGTACACTGCATTCCTGAACCAATATCTATGGCACGTTCTGTATAGGCGTCATTCGTTGCCAACTGTTCAATAAGGATTGACGCCTTATCAATTGTGTAGTCCTTGCGCTTGCAAGTGAGTGCTATACCTAGATGTTCCATTCGTTCTGCGTTGTCGAATTGATCGAAACCGAAGGGGACGATCAGCATCGGTTTCTGTGCATGGATTGCCTGTGCCAGTGTACCTATGCCGGCTTGGTGGATGATGACACTGGCACGCGGGAAGAGCTTGTCGTATGGAACGTAGTCGATGACAAAATGATCCTTCCCTGCTTCGATCGATCCATCGGCAAGGGCGCCTGCGACAAGTACAGCGCGACGATTTAATTTTGTTGCTATTCGTGCGCTGGTCTCAAAGAAGTCCCGAGCGATGTGAACTGCGGACGAGCCCATTGCAAATACCAATGGCGGCTCACCTGAATTCAAGAACTCCTCCAATTCACTCACCTGGCGCTCGGATCGAACTTCAAGGTTTGCCTTTTCTGCGGAAAAAATTGGGAAGCCGGTGAGTATGGTTTGATCAGGCCAGTCAGGTTGCGGCTCGGCAAATCTTTTCGGGAACATGGCGAGTGTTCCATGAGGTGAGAACTGACCTTCAAATAGCGGATTGGCGACAGGGAAGGGCAGTTGGCGAGATGTGCATAGCTCGTAAAGTGGTTTCGCCCACGATAAAGCTGCTCTCTTGATGAGCTTGAATAAGCCGCGATACATCGCTGGGCTGAGTGTATGGAGAGACTTCATCCATGGTGCAGCACTCATGGTTGGCGGATCATATGTAGACATAAAGAACATCGGTGCCAATATCGTTGAGAACCATGGGATATTCAGTTCACTGCATACCAAGGGTGTCGCAAAAGCAAAGGGGTTCGAGATGACGAAATCAGCATCCATAGCGGCAAGGCGAGTGTCCTCATACGTTGCATCGATCCCATTCATCATTTCCCTGATGAAATATTCGCCGCCCTTGAACGGGTCGAATACTTTCTGCATGAGCTCTCTTACAGCATCCAGAGAGGAGTGCCTGTCGAGGCCGCAACGGATGTGTGTGAAAGGCAGTCCTTCGCTTTCCACGATATTCTGAAATATGCTTGTGGTGCCAAGCACCACAACATGGTTGCGCTTTTGTAGCTCCTTTCCCAATGCGATATACGGGAACAGGTCTCCATAGGAGCCGAAACAAGTGATCAAGATACGTGCCATCGATTCTCTCCTTCAAGAATCAGGACTGCGCTTTTGCTCCATCCAGGAAACAGTCAACAGTCATTTCGAGGTTTGGTTCCAGAGCGAATGAATCAGGTGCTGAGAACCACATCAGGCATGAGGCTGTGAACGCCCATACAAGCTGACTCGCCATCTCATGTGCTGAAATATCGGAACGCAGGTCGCCATCCTGTTGCCCTGCTTCCATGACGGCAGCCAGGAATACATCGAAACCGCTCTGATACATTTGATTCAAAGGGTCTTTGCCAAGCAACTGGAAATGGAAGCCGAATTCGATGCGTGCAAATTCCGGATCGGCTTTGAACGCATCTGCCGCTGACAAAAATACAGCCTTCAGCCTGGAGCGCGTGTCGGGGTATTCGGAAAGTAACTGAGGGAATCGATCTGCATTCGCATCGACATTACTTTGCCAATAGAACGAGATGATCGCCTCCTTCACTGGGAAATAGCTATAAAGCGTTCGCTTGGCAACATCGGCTTGGCTGGCGATCTGCTCCATAGTCGTATTCTCGAAGCCCTGCTGTCTGAACAACTCGACTGCCTGAAGCATGATTCGCTCTTGCATTTCGGATTTTTTCCGCTCTCTTCTGCTTGGGATTGGAGTGGTGGTCATGATTTGCTCTTAATGTATACGACGTATGGAAATATACATCGTATATCTAAGTGGCGCAACTGGAGCCTCAATTGAGCTTCATTCATGAAAATTCTGTTGTTCGCGGCGGACTTAGCTATGCCCGTGCCTGCTAAAGAATCGTTCTGTATTGAAGGCAAGACCGGCAAGGGCTGGGTCAGCATCCATGATGATGGACCCATGCCGGAAGATACGCGCACGAGCGCCGAGAAAGTGATAGCCGCCATGAAGGTTATGATGGTGGATGCGAGCAAGGGTTATTTGTAATTAGGTTTGCTGGCTTTGGTAGGGAGGGTTCACCCTAAAGGGTACAAGAGCGCAGCGTCTTGTACCCGAACGGGGGAACCCGCCGGATGGGGGAGCTCGCCGGAGTGTTTACATTCGGCGCATTAAGTCTTGTGGCTAATGCGCCCTACTGGCTAACGGGTATTGAGTTTGTCCAGTATGTACCCAGCGATTGTTCCGGACATTTCAATTGCAGCATCTGCTTCGGTTTTTGTAATGTCAGTGGCCCAAGGCCGACCGTGTTCCTGTGCCTTCTTTATTTCGCAACCGGTTTACTCCAACTGCCACTTGGTACATCCCCCGTTCCATTACTCGCCATGGAGTTTCTGTAGATGACGGTGGATCTTCAGGCGTGGCTAAGTCGAGAGCAACAAAGGCTTGCCCAAGTAGGGCAGGGAAATTGGATTGCTGCGGGTATGCGCCAAATTTCACTGTTATCACATGCGCAGCAGTGGCTTCCAGCAAGTCCTTGCTAGTGCCGGAGAGAAGAGCTGCGTCTTCGGAACCTTTTTGTGCACGTCGAGCATATGCCCGCAATGCTTCTGTTAGCTCCCGTCCATTAAGTGATTCCAAGTTTTTGGAGCGAAGGTCTCCATCCATTGCGAGTATGTATCCTCTGAGCTAAAAGCATCTATAGCTCTGAGGATTACATCCTTGCCAATGTAATTTTCAGAAGTCTCTCGGAAGCCTCCTGAAGCTCTAATCTTTGAAATCAAGCTCTCAACAAGTTTTTCTCCAGCAGGCTGGTTATTGTCGAGTGCCCATGAAAGAACTGCACGTACACGCTTTGCCTTTCCAACTGTCTGACCTTGCTTTTTTGGGTCTGCGTTCGACAATCCGGAGCGTTCAATATAGAAGTCCAAATCTGAGTGACTGGGCTCTCTGTATGTGCCTGCCTGTGAGTCGTTACCATCTTGCTAACGGTAGCTACAATCAAGTCTGTAATTGGTAATGCCATTTTGTAGAAAATTTTCCAAGTGTTTTGGGACAAATGATAGGAGACAGATCACGGGTTTTCGCTAAGCCATATGCCCCTCTGCGATGTATCGGTACACCAGCCCCTGCAGCCAGAGTTCGTCCTCGGCGGTGAGGTTGCGGAATGCGATGCCGTATTCGAGCACGTTGGTCTCCGCGTTCCTCCCGGCGAGGGGCGCATGCACATGCAGGATCGTCGCTTCGAGGTTCAGCGTGGTCTTCAGCTCGTCCATCGCGGCATGGAAAGAAAGCCGCATTGCCGCGCCCGGTTTGCCCAGCGTGGGCGGGGCATGGAGTTGCGCGCCGTCCGGGCTCAGGTTGACCAGGCGGGCGGCTTCGTGGGCGCCCTGCGCGTCGGTCGCGGTGGCGCCGAGGTTCACCCTGACCCAGGGCGATTTGCGCAGCTTCTGCACACGGACTTCGGCGGGGTAATCCAGATGCATGTAATTCGACGGGCTGATGCACAGCCGCTGGATAGCCGAGCGGAACGCGTAGATGTTGTTGCCGGTCACCATGCGCACTTCGACCTGGCTGCCTTCCTCCGGGACGAACGGGGGCGTTCCGGCCATCGGCCTCGTGACCAGTATGCTCAGGTTCCTGATGTAGCCGATCAGCGTCGCGGAATAGTAGTTTTGCGAGGACTGGTCCGGCAGGCGCAGCTGGATGCGTTCGCCGATCTGCGGCTTGATGCCGGCGGGCGGGAAAGCGCCGGCCGGCGCGATCTCGCCGAACTCGGCCAGCTCGCCCTTCTCGTGCGTCTCGGGCCTTGCATCCATGTCCCGCAACAGTCCCGCGGGGATCAGGCTTTCCAGCTGTTCGCGGCTGGCCACCATTTCCCCGCGCGCAAACACGATGTAGCCGTTGCGGTCGTATAGCCGCCAGGGCAGGCGCACGCCCAGGGGAATGTCTTCAATGGGTACAGGCTGGAGGTTCATGATGGTTCCCCGCCGGGTTGACAGGTTTTCATCTTATCACCGCCCCGCATCCGGGCGGCAACCGCAACGCCGTCGGTGCGGCGAGCAAGGGCGCCCCTGGGCAGGCTTATCCGGTGCTCCAGGCGCGCGGGCGTTTCATGCCCGCAATCTTGCAGGCCTGCTTCACGTAGCCGTAAGGGAACAGCTCGAATATCCTGTTGCGCGATCCTGCGCCCAGTCGTTCCGCGAGGTGTTTCATCACATGACGCACGTCCGGCGCGACCTGATGCTCGCCGTAGTACTCGCGCATGAAACGAATCGCGTCCCAATGGTCTTCCGAGAGCTGGATGCTTTCCTGGCTGGCGAATTCGCTGGCCAGCTCCTCGGTCCAGGTAGCGGGATCGACCAGATATCCCTCTTCATCAACGTCCGGCATCTGCATATTTCCCCCTTTCGCTCACTCCCGATTTTCGCTGCCACACCTAACTCATCGCCTATTCTGCGCCTTGCCAACCGGGGTGTTCGAAATAAGTCGCGTAGTCATTCAGCCCATGCAATATCTTCTCTACCCCAAGATGCCGTGAATGATCGTCATCGGCTGCGGAAATGGCATCGGCACCAGAGACGAGTTCGGCCAGGACGAGATGCAGCACCGCATCGGCTTCCTTGTCCAGTTTGCAGTTCTGCACCATGAATGAAATCTGGTCGTTCACTTTCTGCACGAGTCCCTGATATTGTTTTGCCGGCATCTTGCCGCTGTGAATGGCGGCCATGTCTGCCGACAACGCATCGCGGATGCGCTCCATGCCCAGGCGCAGATTGGCGTCAGTCGCCCACTTCTTGCCGTGATTCAACTTGAGATGTTGGGTTTCGGCGGCCTGATGGGCTGAGTGATCGTGGCCATTTCCCTGCGCCCATGCCGCGTGAGACCCGGTCCCCAGACAGCAGGCCAAGATAGACAAGATCGCTAATGCTCTATTGGTTTTCATCATGTATCTCCGTTTTCTACTTTGTTGCTTGACACAAAAAAGGCAAGCAGCCAGACCGCGCATCCGGCCATCGCCAAGGCTAACAGCCCGCTTCCCGCACGCAATTGGTCGTCGGTCAGGTAGGCATTGCAGATGCGAACCGGCGCCTCGATGTACAGCCAGCCCACGACCATCATCATCGGCAGCACATTGCCGAGAAAGAAGCCGCGGACGATCAGGCCCGCGGCCTGCCACGACAATTCCAGCGCCATGCCCGCCATGACCAGCGTAAGGAACTTCCAGAACTCCATCGTACCGTCGCTCAGCACCATATCCAATGCGCGCGGAATCATCCAGAACATCAGCACCATGGCGGTCATCAGCAGACCGGCGATGCCTGCGCGGTTCCACCGCTGCAGCCTTGCTTTTGCCTGTTCCGAAAGCTCCTGCGCCAGCAGCCATCCGGCCAGCAGGAGCAGGGGGAACTGGAGCAGCATGTGCAGCGCCATGTCGCCCTCCATCATGCTGCGCATGGCGGGAAGCGCCAGGATGCCGAGCAGCAGCAGGCCGGCGCGGGGCCGCAATTTCCTCGTTCCGGTCATGAGCCCGCCAACTCGTTCAGCAAGCTTTCGCTCGAATCGAAGTCCGCCACGCTAACCAGTCTGCCCGATGGCGCGACCCGGATCAGCGCGGCGTTGTGCTGGTATCCGCCTTGTCGATCCGGGATGACAATCACGCCGAAAGTGCGCAGCAGGGCATCGAGCTCCCGTGCATCGCCGACGGTCGCAAAGGTCCATACATCGGGCATGGCCTGCATGTGTTCGGCGTATTCCTTCAGCACCGCGGGGCTGTCGTGCGCCGGATCGAAGCTCACCGACAGCAGATGGACGCGATCCTGCAGGCCGCGCTCGGCGATGTCGCGCTGCAGCTGCTGGAACTCCGTCCCCAGCGAGCGGCAGATTGTCTGGCAGTTCGTGTAGATGAAATCGACGATGAGGAGTTTGTTCTCATTCCGCACCCACTCGCCGAAACGGAACGCCCGACCGGATTGATCGATCAGGCGCACTACCGGAACGGCGGGCTGCTTGCGCGAGATGTCGAGGCGACGCGCCTGTTCGGCCGTGATCGCCTTGAATCCCCCGGTGATCGCCCATGCTGCCCAGATTCCCAGCAACAGGATGATCGCCGAGGCCGCGGTCGTTCTCACCGGAGACAGCCCTGCGCTCAGCCCCGGCTCGCGGGCCTGGCGATGCCGCCCAGCGCCCTGACGATGATGACCATCGCGCTGATCACGACGCCCGCCGCAAACAACGAAGCGATCTGGCTATACAACAGCCATTCCGGCAGATGCACCGCCCAGCGGCGCGGGATGCTGGCCTGGCCGGACAACAGGAACATCAGCGCATAGGCGAACGCGCTGCACGCGAAGGTCCACAGCATGGTCTTCTCCAGGCCGCTGAAACCCGCCGCCTTTTCCTTGTTCGCGATCCAGTTGGTGAAAGCCAGGATCATCGTCACGCAGCCCAGCAGCAGATACAGGTGGAAGTGTCCCGGCACCCACAGCGTGTTGTGCATCACCTTGTTCACCGCGATGGTGCCGTCGATCACCGCGGGAATGACGCCCGCGCTCCAGCCGAAGATCGACAGTACCAGCAGCGCGGAGGTCAGGTCCCACTTGATGTTGCTGCGGTAGATGGCTCCCAGCGTCGCCGTCAGCGTGAGCGCCAGCACCGGCAGGCTGCTGGTGTAGGAGATGACCTGCCCCATGATGTGCATCCACAGCGGCTGGGCGTAGTCCATCAGCAGGTGATGTGGATAGACGGTCAGCACCATCAAACAGGTGGCCGACCACGCGATGACGAACGGCTTGTACACGTTCCACGGACGGCCGGTGTATTTCGGCAGGATCTCGTAGACCGCGATGACCGCCATATAGATCGTGGAATTGATGAACACGTGGCCGAACAGGAAGATCAGGTTCTTTGCCAGCAGCGGATGGATGGCGATCTCCGGCACGTACAGGTTGACCAGCATCATCGTCAGGATGACCGCGCCGATCAGGATGGAAATGATGTTGATGAGGGTGACCACCGTGCTGGCGATCACGGTCGCGGGCGGCGCATCCTGCCCGCTCTTCAGGAAATGCCAGCCCAGCGCCTTGGCGAAGCTGCCATATTTCTGGATGATGGCGCGCGCCGATTCCAGATAGAACAGCAGCATGCCCACGCCGACCAGCAGCACTCCGCCCATGTAGGCGGCCGCGGCATGCTTGCCCCATTGACCCATGCCATTCGCCGGCAGCGGATAGAGGAAGGTCCAGGCCGCGGCGAATCCGCCGAGGAAGATGCCGCCCAGAACGAACACGACGCCAAGGAGGAAGAACGCAAGGTTGGCCCACGCGAACCCGGCCCTGAGGTTGACGTACTGGCCGAGGAAGTGCCACATCACCGCCGCCCCGCCCAGTCCTGCGATGGCGACCATGCCGATGCCGTGCGCGGTCATCAGCTGGTAGAACACCTCCGGTTCGATCGGCAGCATCTGGCCTTGCGTCATGCGCATGACGAGGCCGAACACCATCATCAGCAGGATCACTACTCCCGAGATCGCCGCGTAAACCTTGACCGCCCCTGCAGCCGGCATTTCTTTTTGCATGCTCATCTTTATTCTCCGTACGGATATTTTATTGGGCGACCACATGAAGCTCGGTCATCATCGAGTGGTGAGCCACCCCGCAATATTCCAGGCACAGGATCCTGTAGGTGCCGGGCTGCTCGAAGGTGTGGCGCAGGACGTTGGTCACGCCCGGCATGGCCTGGGTCTGGGTGACGATCTTCATGTCCGGGCCATAGATGGCGAAACCGTGGTTCACATCGGCGGAAGTCACCTGAAACTCGATCTGCCTGCCCACGGGCAACTCGGTTCGCGATATCTCCCAGTACCACTGGTAGCCCTTGGCCTGGACCTCGACGGTGCCGAGGTCCGCGATCGCCTGGCGCGCATAGGGCAACTCGGTCAGGGTGTATGCGACGACGGGAATGCTCAGCAGCGTCACGCCCCACAGCAAGCGCCCCCTCCAGCGACCCGTCGCCGCTGCGACGGCTTTGCCATCTCCATCGCGGCTGCTGTGCCTCACCACATAAAAGAAAGCGATCGCCAGCAACGCGATCAGCGCAATAGAAACCATCCAGGCAACTTGCTGATACATGTATTTCCTCCCCGTTAAATGATTCAAGGCTGCGGAATATATATCAACTTGCACAATGATTCAATATGTCGGAATCTTTTATGCGATGGGCATGGTTTATAGAAGCGAGGGCTTATAATGCCTCCAATTATTTGGAGTCGAACGCATGCAACTTACCGTCTCATCCGATATCGCCCTGCGTACGCTGATCTACCTGGGCCAGAGGGATACGCCCGTCACCATCTCGGAGGTGGCCGAGGAGTGCGGCGTCTCCAAGAGTTCATTGATGAAGGTGGTCATGACGCTGGTCAGCGCCAATCTGGTCTTGAGCGAGCGCGGCAGGAACGGCGGCATCTGCCTGGCTCAGGATGCCAGGGATATTTCCATAGGATCGGTGATCCGTTTGATGGAAAACAGCCTGGCGTTGGTGGAATGCATGAAAGATAGCCCATCTGCCTGTCCCCTGCTGCCCAGATGCCGGCTGAAGTCCATATTCTATTCCGCACAGGAAGCGTTCTTCGCCGCGCTGGATAAGAGCACCTTGGCCGATTTGCTGGATAGTTGATGCCGGCTCGCGTCGAGTTTCTCGACGCTGAAGAAGCTTTGAGTTACGCGGCTTGCCTGATGGGCAGCCTGATCGTGAAGCGAGTGCCATTGCCGGGTTCGCTTTTTACATCGATGCGTCCCCCGTGCATGTTCACGATGATGTCCCAGGATACCGACAGGCCAAGCCCTGTGCCTTTGCCGACCGGCTTGGTGGTGAAGAAAGGTTCGAACAAGTGCTTCTGCACTTCTTCCGTCATGCCGCTGCCGTTGTCGGCAACTTCAATCCACACTTCGCCATCATCGGTGCCGCTGCTCAGGATGATGGTGCCGTGGCCCTCGATAGCCTGCGCGGCATTGACCAGCAGGTTCATGAATACCTGATTAATCAGCCCGGGGATACAGCGCACCAGCGGCAAGGGAGCCAGCTTGCGCACTACTTCCGCTTTGTCCTTGATTTCATTCCAGGCTATGTTCAGCGTGCCTTCCAGCCCGGCCAGCAAATCGGTTTCCATCATCTTTGCGCTGTCGGCATGCGCAAAATCCTTGAGCGATTCAACGATGCGCCGGACCCTGTCCAGCCCGTCTTGCGACTCCTTGAGCAGCGGGGGCAGGTCTTCGCGCAAATAGGTCAAATCATTTTCAGCCATCACTTTCACGAGATCGGCTGAAACCTCCGGATGCCGCATTGCGTGTTCGGTGCATCCATCGGCAATATTGAGCAGTTGCGAGGTGTAGCGGCGGAGGGTGCCGAGATTGGAGTTGACGAAGCCGATGGGGTTGTTGATTTCGTGCGCAACCCCGGCTGCCAGCTGGCCGACGGCGGCCATTTTTTCCGACTGCAGCAATTCGCGGGTGCGGTCGGCAACTTTTTCTTCAAGCCGGGTATTGGCCTCGGACAACGCATTGTTCTGCAGCGAAAGCACGTGGTAAAGCTGATGCATTGCCGCCAGCAGCACGGCGCTGCCCTTGTCGGCGGGCTGTTGTTCCTGCTGGAAGGCCGCATCCGCCGCGACGCCTCGATTGACGAGCGCAATCTGCCTGGCCATCGACTGGTCTTCTTCCAGGATGTGGAAAGTAAGCCAGGAAGATAGAAATCCGTGGAGCACGTCCGCAGGGTTGCCGAGTTCGGCGCGTCCCTTCCACATGCTGCCGAGCTGCTCGACAAATTGGCGATGATGCTGGCGATGAAGTTCGATATGGCGCGCGGCTATGCCGGCCTCGGTCATGAGGCGCTCTTCATCCGCGAAATGATAAGTCGCATACTTGGCGAGTTCGCCGAACACCCCGCTGATCGAAACTTCGGTCGCATTCCCGTCGATCAGGACTTCGCCGATGCGATTGATGATATCCACCAGCCGCCGATGCTGCTCATCTACCGATGCGATACCGGTTTCGAAGCGGGAGTTCCAGACGAAAGCTTCCATGGTTCAGTTCCTAGTCAAGATCGCAGGATACGGCGGGAGCATCATTATGGAACAAGCACGGGATCTTTTGCATGGGGCGAAGGGGGCTCCAGAAAGACTGGAGGGGGCGAGCCTGTCGGGAGGGTGCCGTCACCAGTCAGGCTCGATGCAGGGCTATTCCCATTCCAGCAGCGGAAACACCAGTGCGACGTTGCGCCGGTTGACGACGTCGAACAGCAGCCAGTGTCCCCGTTCGGACTGCGCCGCGGTGGCGATGGTCTGTTCCAGACTGTCGCCGCGCGCGATGGCGGCGCGCACGTCGGCGAGCAGCGTGCCGAGGTAGCGCTTCTCGTTGTCAAGCGCGGCCAGCAGGTTGCTCGTCGAAGAGCCGTGGCCGGGCACGACGCGGCTGGCGGGGACGGCGCGCAGTCGTTCGATGACGTCCAGCCAGCCGGACAGGCTGCCGTCGATGGAGGGCGTGCGTTCGATGAACAGCAGGTCGCCGGTCCACAGCGTGCTGCTCGCGGTGTCGAACACGGTCAGGTCGGTGGGGCTGTGCGCGAGCGGATAGGCGGTCAGGTGCAGGATGCGTCCGCCGAGGTCGATGTCGGCGGTTACCGCGACCGGCAATGTCGGCGGTATCAGTTCGGTTCCGGTGGCGTCAACGCCCACCCATACGCGCTGGTTGCGCAGATAGGCTTCCTTGCGCTGCGCCATCGCCTCGGCCAGTTTGTCGTGTCCGACGAACACCGGTTTGTCCCGCTTGAACGCGGCATTGCCCAAGCTATGGTCGGGATGCACATGGGTGTTGATCACGTACAGGATGGGTAGCTTGGTGACTTTGCGCACCGCCTCGCGCAGTTGGCTGCCTATCCTGGGCGAGCCGCCGGTGTCGATCACCGCCACGCCTCTGTCGCCGACGATGAAACCCGCGTTGCAGATGTCGCCGCCGTAACCTTCGTTGAGGTCTTTATGCTCGCCGTGGTGGACGTACACGCCGGGCGCAACCTGTTCCACCGGCAACGGGGAGGCGAAGGCCAGCACGGGAAAGAGAACTAGGAGCAGCCGGAACAGGTGCGACATGGGAGCTTCCTTTCGGTGAATCGCGAGGGGCGTTGTTCGACGATCAGATCACGAACTTGCGGGAGCGCCATTATGAACAAGCGCGGGATATTTTGCATGAGTGCAGTGGCGCCGGGACTGGACGGCGAAGCGCATTGCGCCGAATGTCCGGATGAATAAGGCGGCGCCCGGCGCCTGAAGTCCTGCTGCGGGTCCTGCCTGCGGTACCGCTGACTACCTTGCCACCACCTTCACCCCATCCTTCACCCTGTCGTCCGGGTGGACGATCACCTGTTCGCCCGCCTTGATGCCGGAAACGATTTGCGCGCTGAGGCCGCTGCGCTGGCCTGTTTCCACGCGGTGCTTGACGGCCTTGCCTTGCTCGACCGCGAAGACGGCCCAGCCGTCGCCGTCGCGGAACAGGGCGCTGGCGGGGATTTGCAGCACGTCGTTCGCTTCCCAGAGGATGAAGCTGGCCTCGACGCGGTAGCCGTCGCCGAGGCGCTGCCACTTGTCCGCGGGAGAGGTGAACGAAACGATGACCCACACGCGCTGCTCTTCCACGCCGAGGGCGGAAACCTTTGTGAAGCCGGCCGGTTCGACCACGCGCACCACGCCCTCGAGTGAACCCTCGCCGCCCCAGCGCTCGAACACCACACGGCTGCCGGGACGGATGCGCACGGCGTCGGCGGACAGCACGTCCACTTCGACTTCGAGCAGGGCCGGGTCACCGACCTCGACCAGCGGCTGGCCGGCCGACACCGGGCCTTCGCTCTTGCGCGGTATCCGTAGCACCTTGCCGGATACCGGGGTGCGAACGGCCACCGGTGCCGCATTGCCGCCGCTCGCGGCGTATTTCAGTGGCGTGCGCGCGGCTTCGAGTTCGTGGCGCGCGACGGCGACGGCGAACTGCGCGGAGCGCAGTTCCGCCGCGCTGCGTTCGGCCTCGCTGGCGGCGCGGTCTTCGGCCGCCGCGGACACATATCCTTTCTGGCGCAGCGCGCTCACGCGCTGGAGTTCTTTCTGCGCAAGCGCCGCATTGCTCGCGGCGGCGTCCGCGCGCTGCTGGGCGGCGCTGACGGCAGCCTGTGCTGAGGCGACGCGCGCCTCGGCCTCGGCGCGGCGGCGCACGTCCAGCACCTCGGCGCGCATGGGTTCGAGCTCGGCTACCGTGGCGCCGCGCTCGACGGCATCGCCCGCGTCGAGCCGGATGCGGCGCGCGTAGCCGTTCACCGGCGAAGTGATCACGTAGCGGTCGACCACGCGCGTGCGCCCTTCCTGTTCGACGGTCACCCGCAGCGGCGCGCGGACCGCGGCGCCCATGTCCACCTCGACGGGCTGCGGGCGGAATCCCTGGAACAGCCCCCAGGCGACGAGGACGGCGATCACGGCCAACGCAATGCGGCGACGCCATAGCACGATGTTTTTCATAGCCTCACTCCGCCGTCTTCAGGACGGCAATCAGATCCAGTTGATCCAGCCGGCGGCGCACCGCCAGGCCCGACAGCGTCGCGGAAACCAGCACCACCGCCGCGGCGAAGGCGTAGGTCTGCGGCACCAGCACCACCGGCACGCGGAACAGTTCGTTCTGCATCTCGTGCGCAATGTAATAGCACATCCACTCGCCCAGCAACAGGCCGAGCGGGATGGCGAGCAGGGTCAGGATGCCCAGTTCGCCCAGCAGGATGTAGGAAATCTCGGCGCGGGTGAAGCCCAGCACCCGCAGGCTGGCGAGCTCCCGACCGCTTTCGGCGAGCGCGATGCGGGCGCTGTTGTAGATGACGCCGAAGGCGATGATCACGGCGAACACGGTGGAGATGTAGGTGAAGAACAACATGGTCTCCTCCATCACGCGGTTGAAATTGCGTATCTCCTGTTCGCGCTCGGCGACGCCCGCGACGCGCGGCATGTCTTTCAGCCGCTCGTAGATCGCGTCCAGTTGCGCGCTGTCCACGCTGAGGTAGGCGCCGGAGAGGGTGGGGCCTTCCTGCATGAAGCGGTTCAGCGCGGCGAGTTCCATGTAGCCCGACACGCCCATGTACTCCTTCACCACCCCGGCCACGATGGCCTCGCGCACCGGGCGGTTGCCTTCCAGCACCTCCACCACCACGCGCTCGCCGACGCGCACGTCGAGCATCGTGGCGAGAAAGTCGGTGAGCAGGATGCCCTCCGCCGGCATGGCCACCGGACGCAGATCGGCGTCCAGCAGGCGCTGGATGTCGCCGCCCGGCTCCATGCCGCGGATGCCGGTGCTGTAGCTGCGGTGGCCGTGGCGCAGCCGCACCGGCACCATGCGGAACACCTCCACATGCTGCACGCCCGGCAGGCCCTGCAGGTCGAAGCGGGCGCGGTAGGCCGTGGGGTCGGTGAAAGTCACCGAGAGGTCTTCGCGCTGCGACATCCCGAACTGCACGTTCACCATGTAGCTCACCGTGTCGCGCTGGAACAGCCCGGTGAGGATCATGCCGCAGGCCAGCGCGATGCCCAGCACCGTGAGCGTGGATTTCAGCGCGCGGCGCTGGATGTGGCGGATGATCATGCGCGCCGGTTGCGAGAGCCAGCGCTTCAGGCCCAGCTTCTCCACCCAAGTCTCGCGGTAGCTGGCGGGCGGTTCCGGACGCATCGCCTGCGCCGGGCGCAGGTTTGCCGCCCGCCATACCGCGAACACCGCCCCCGCCGCGGCCGACAGCAGGCTGATCGCCGTGGCCGCCGCCACCGTGCCGGGCTGCAGGCTGAATTTCAGGTAGGGGAAGTGATAGAACTCCATGTAGACGTCGGAGAGCGCCTTGCCAAGCCACACCCCGAGCGCGGTGCCGCCGATGACGCCCGCGACGGCGATCGCCAGCACCATCTTGAGGAAGTGCCACAGCACCGCGAGGTTGCTGTAGCCGAAAGCCTTGAGCGTGGCGACCTGCTCGCGCTGCATCGCCACCAGCCGCCCGATCACCACGTTGAGCAGGAAGGCGGCGATGCCCATGAACATCCCGGGGAACAGGCTCGCGAGGACGCCGAGCTGATCCAGTTCCTGGCTGAGGAAGCGGTGCGAGCGCTGGTCCTTGCGCATGTACGCGCCCTGCCCGCCGTAGGGCTTGAGCAGTTCGTCGATGCGATCGATGACGAACTGGCTGTCGGCGCCGGGGCGCAGGCTCAGCGCCATGTCGTTGAATGCGCCGTCCATGTCGTAGGCCTGTCCGAGGGCGCGGCGCCCCATCCACATCACGCCGTAGCGCTTGTAATCGGGAAATATGGAGCCGGGACGCAATTGCTGGACGAACTCCGGCGACAGCGCGGTGCCCACCAGCGTCAGCGCCTGGCGCCGCCCGTTGAGGATGGCGTAAAAACGGTCCCCGACCTGCAGCGCATGCGCCTGCGCGAACGGTGTGCTCACCACCACCTCGTCCAGCCGCTCCGGCGACGGCAGCCGCCCCTCGCGCAGATGCAGCGCATTCAGGCCGTGAGGGCCGCTGTCGGAGGCCGACACCATCAGGGCGGTCACCGGCTCGGCGAACGACGGCATGTCGAGCCTCACCTGCTCAACCACGCGCGTCTCCACCCGGTCCACGCCGGCGATGGCCTGCACGCGCTGGCGCAGCGACTCCGGCGCCCGCTTCAACGTCACGAAAACATCGGCGAAACGGTACTCGCGGTAATAGCTGTCCTGCGTCGCGCGTAGCGCATTCAGCGTGGTGATGAACATGATGAACGTGCCGACGCCGCACATCACCACCAGGGCGATGGCCAGCGCCTGGCTCTTCATCTGCCACAGGTCGCGCCAGAGTTTGCGATCGAGCGCCTTCACCAGTGCAGTTCCAGTGCGCTCTTCTTGCTCTCGTTGCGCTCGATGCCCGCCACCAGCCCGTCGCCGAAATGGATTACGCGGTCGGCCATCGCCGCGATCACCGCGTTGTGGGTGATCACCACCGTGGTCGTCCCCAGATCGCGGTTCACCTGCGCCAGCACTTCCAGCACCATCACGCCGGTTTGCGCGTCGAGCGCGCCGGTCGGCTCGTCGCACAGCAGCACCTGCGGCCGCTTGGCCACCGCGCGCGCAATCGCCACGCGCTGCTGCTCGCCGCCCGACATCTGGGTAGGGAAATGATCCATGCGCTGCTCCAGTCCCACCAGCGCCAGCGCCTCCTCGGGCGTCATCGGGTTCTCGGCTATCTCGGTGACGAGCGCGATGTTCTCGCGCGCGGTCAGGCTGGGGATGAGGTTGTAGAATTGGAACACGAAGCCGACGTGCGAACGCCGGTACTGCGTCATCGACGCGTCGTCATATAGGGTCAGGTCGTGATCGGCATAGCGCACCGACCCGCCGGTCGGCGTGTCCAGTCCGCCCAGGATGTTGAGCAGCGTGGACTTGCCGCTGCCGGACGGGCCCAGCAGCACCACGAACTCGCCGGCGTACAGATCCAGGTCCACCCCGCGCAAGGCCTGCACCTGCACCTCGCCCATCTGGTAAACCTTGGTGAGCCCGCGTGCCTCGAAGATCGGGTTCGAGGAAGTTGCCGCATGTTGTTCCGAATGAGCCATTGCGATCCGCCTGTGTGGATGCTCTCGTTGCGGATGATAGCGCACCCTGTGGGGCATGAAGTCGGGCCGCAAGCAAAAGCCCGCATTGATGCGGGCCGGAGATTAAATCTGTTTATTTGCGCAGTTAATCCACAAATTCCGTGGATGTCCCTGTGGACTGGCTGTGGGTAAGTGAATAATCCCCATTTGTGACAGCCAGATACCGGCGCCGGTCAATAGTTGCTCTTGCTCTCGCCGCCGAGTGCCTCGATGACATCCGGCAGGAGTTTTTTTCGGTTCCCCGTCAAAAGCATGAGATTTTTGGGGCAGGTACCTGAAGCAATCAGACCACGAACTTGTGCGTGGTTTCGTTCAGGCTGCGTGCGGCCTCGACCATGCGGTCCGCGTCGGCGATGCAGGCCGTCGTGTGCCGCGCGGCGCTGTCGGTGTGCGCCTCGTTTTCGGCGATGCGCGACATGACGATGCCGACCAGCATCTGCTGGTCGTCGGCGGCCTCGTGCACGGCCTCCACCGAACCGCGCATCGCGGCGGTGGCCTGTTCGATCTGCGTGAAGGTCTCGGAGGAGAGGCGCGATGCTTCGAGGCCGGCGCGGACTGCGCGGGCGTTTTCGTCGGACAGTTTTACGGTGGAGGTGACGTCCTGATTGACGCGCTGCAGCACGGTGTCGATGCGGGTGGTGGCCTGCGCGGCCTGTTCCGAGAGTTTGCGCACCTCGTCGGCGACGACCGCGAAGCCGCGGCCCTGCTCGCCGGCGCGCGCGGCCTCGATCGCGGCGTTCAGCGCCAGCAGGTTGGTCTGTTCGGCGATCGCGCGTATCGCCGAGACGGCTTCTTCGACCTCGCGCGCGCTGGCCTCCAGGCTGGCGGCGTTGGCGGAGATCTTCGCGCTGGCCGCATCGAGTTCGGTGATGGATCGTTCGGTCGTGGTCACATGGGCGACGCCGTTGCGTATCAGCTCGTCGGCGGAGGAGGCGTTTTTGCCGGCCGCATCCGACAGTTCGAGGATGGAGTTCGCCGCATCGGCCATGCCGTTGATGACCTTGCCGATCTCGACGGCGTTGTGGCGGTGCTCGTCCATGTTGTCGCCCAGCGCGCGCATCGCGCTGCCGATCTCGCGCGCGGTCGAGTCCACCGACTGCGCGGACTGGGCGATGCCGCGTATGGTCTCGCGCAGGCCGTCGGCCATCGAGTCGAAGCCCTGGGTGATCTCGCCCACGGTGTCGCTGCTCTTTACGCCGCATCCCTGGCGCAGGTCGCCGCCGCGGATGCGCTCGGCCGCGACGGCGACCTGGCGCAGCTTGCGGATCAGCAGCCATTCGAGCAGCTTGTGGTTGGCGATGCCCATGGTGATGCCGGCGATCACGCAGCCGACGACGAACCAGGGCAGCATGCCCGCTTTCCAGTCGACGAAGAAGTAGGCGTAGAACGGGAACACGATGCCCATTGCCAGCCCGAAGCCGAGGAAGGAGAGTTGAAGTTGGCGGAGTATGGAGTGGTTCATGTTTGTCCTTATGTGGCGGAGACGCGATCCAGATAGCGCGCGCGGAACAGCAGTCGCGGCTGCGCGGGATCGTCGGTGAATGCGGCGCGGTCGTGTAGCACGTTGTTGCATAGCAGCCCCATGCCGGGTTTCAGTCTGGTGCGGAAGATATGCGGCAGGTCGCTGTCGAGCAGGCGTTCGAGTTGCGCGACTGCGGTGCGCGTCGCTTCGTCCTGTTTCCATTCGATGCTGCGGGTGCGCGCGGTGTAGCGCATGTGCAGCTTGCCGCCGTCGTCGACCGAGAACACCGGGCCGGTCTGGGCCGCGCGCGCGACGCCTTGTTCGTCGGTGCGCTCCGGTATCGTCATCGCATCCGGCATGGATAGCGCGCGGATGAACTCCGGATCGGCATCGCGCAGCAGCAGGTAGGCGATCTCGTGGTCCAGCAGCCGGTTCTCGCCGCTCTGTGCGGCAGGCCGCACGCAATGCAGGATCATGCCGCGTATCTGCCGTTCCGGCGGGTTGTAGTAGCCGTCGGTGTGCCACTTGATCGCGCGGTCGGTGTAGGGGATATAGGCCTGGCGGACGCCGTCGCCGGGATGCACGGCGATGCGCGACACGCCCTGCTCGCCGGCCAGCCAGTTGGCGTCCAGCCGCAGCAGGCCGAGCTGCGCGCCCAGTTGCTGCACCGGCCGCTCGTCCATCGCGGTAGCGGTCGCATAGATCGCCATGTTGCTGCGCCGGCAGCGCGCCAGCAGCTCACCGCGTTCGGTGGCGGTCAGCGCGGCGGGATTCGCGATCTCGACGATCAGCTCATCGGTGGCGGTGATGGCCTGCGCGAGCTTGTGCTCGCGCCAGCGCAGGTAGGCATCGTTGTCGGCCAGGTCGAAGGGATTTTCGGACATCGCTCAGTCGCCGCTTGTACCGCTACGACGGCGAGCCGGACGCGGTTCGGTTTCGAGCAGGTTGCGCATGGTCTTCTCGATAGTTTCGGCCGCGTCGGGCGCTTCGACGGTGATCATCTGGTCGATGATCCAGCCGCTGTCCTTTTCCGATGCGATGCCGTCCATGCAGTAGCCGAGATAGCGCAGGAAGTTGTAGGACGGCCCATCCTCGCCGTAGTCGAAGTCGGCGTAGCCGTCGGCCTGTTGGTTGAGCCGTTCGATGAAGCGGTGCTTGCATTCGCGGATATCGCCGCCCAGCAGTCGGCTCTCGTTCTCGGCATAGGTGTCGCCCACGCGGTTCGCCAGCGTGCCGGTGAATGTGGCCCTGTCCTCGGCGGACAGCCGGCGGTAGGCGATGCGGTCGGCGACCTGGATCGCGTAGATCAGGAACTCGGTGAGGAAGGCGAAATACTGAGGGCCGACGGCGACCTCGAAGTCGGCGCGGCGGGTGTTCCTCAGCGCATTGTCGGCCATGCGCGAGGCGACGAAGGCCACCGCGCCGGCCAGCTCTTCCGGCCCGTGCTCGCGCCCGGCCTTGAACCAGTTGCTCTTGATGCGTATCTTCGAGCGTTCCACTAGGGCTTCTGCAGGTAGAACGCGTGCTCGCCGGAGGCGATCTCGGAGGCTTCCAGCAGCTTGATGCCGGTCATGTTCGCCCAACCGACGATGTCGGAATGGATGCCGGGGCAGTTGCTGACCAGCTTGAGGATCTCGCCGGAGTTCATGCCGTTGAGCAGCTTCTTGGCTTCGACGATGGGGCCTGGGCAGACTACGCCGCGGATGTCGAGCAGCACGTTGGCCTGGTGGGCCTCGCCCTTGCCCTTCATCACGTAGTAGCCGGTGCCGCCGTCGGCCATGCTCTCGGTCTTCAGCACCTGGTTGCCGGTCTGCTCGGCCCAGGCGAACAGGTCGTCGCGGGTGCCGGGGCAGTCGGAGACCAGCAGCAGGATCTGCTCGTCCTTCAGGTCGTTGACGACGCGCTTCGCGCCCAGCAGCGGGGCGGGGCAGGTCAGGCCGCGGAGGTCCAGCGTCACGTTGGCATGCAAGTCTTTGGGAGTCATTTTGTTGGTCCTGTCGGTTGCTGAATGGATTAGTAGCCGCCCTTGCCGTAAGGCTGCGGCAGGCCGCCGATCTTGGCGGCCTGTTTGGCGGGGCCCAGCGGGAACAGGTCGTACAGCGCCTTGCTGTCCGCTTCCGGCCAGAATTCGTTGACGCCCTTGAGCATGTTGCGGAAGTTCGGCGTGTGGCCGTTCTCCTTGTATTCCTCGCGCATGTAGTTGATGACCTCCATGTGCTTCGGTGTCAGTTCGATGTTCTCGGCGGCGGCGATCACGCCCACCACCTCATCGCTGAAATCCGCTTCCAGCAGAAAGCCTTCGTCATCGGTCTCAAGTTCGTTGCCTGCGACTACGTATCCCATTTGTCTTCCTCCGCTCGTTCAAGTAAAAAGCCCGACTCAGTCATCGTTCAAGCCGGAGATGACTTTGTAAGGCACGAAAATTCCGCAGCCGTACCGGCGCGCTTCGCCCAAACCGTGGTATTGGAGCTTCAGCGATGCATCGGCTTTCAGGTCATGGATGACCAGGCTGTATCCCTGTATCGATTGCGTCTCGTCGCCGATGCGGTGACGCATGCCGCAGATCAGGTTGCATGCGATGCGCATTTCGTCGAGTTGTGCGCGCACGCCATCCATGAACACCAGCTCGTCCTCGTCGCTGGCGACTTGATGGGCGTGTATGGTCGGGTAGGCTGTTATCGCGCGCGGCCTGCCCATGCCGAGTTGCAACAGGCCGCTCCCCATGTCGAGTTGCGCGCCGGACAGTGCGATCGTCAGTTCTTCCGCCAGCCCCCCGGGGATGCGCAAGGTCAGCTTGGCGCGTCTGGGCAGCATGTCCGCGGCATGTTCGGGCAGGCGCATCGGCAGGATGCCGGCACGGTCCGCATCGGCCAGCGCGGGCGCCAAGCTGGACAGCGCATCCCAGAGCGTGAACGGGTGGTTGGCGGGCAGCGCAGGGCCGCTGACATCGAAGGCCAGATCGATCATGGCTGCCGGGGCCGGCTTACTCGTCATGCGTTTGCTGGGTTTTCGCCCAGTCCTGCATCGCTTCCGCCCACAGCTGCGCGGTCGCCGGATCGATGTCGAATATCGTGAAGCGCTTGCCCTCGCGGATACGGATGCGCATCAGGCTCATGCCGCCCTCGGCATGGTCGATCTGCTGCAATTCGATTTCCTGGCTGCCCAAGGGAACCTTGAACCGGGTCAATTCCCTGATTTCCGCCATTTGCATCCTCTCGCCCTGTGTAGACATGCGTTCCCGCATGTCCGATTGTTGACGGGCCAAGTCTATCCCCATCGCCATGCCATTGAAATACTACCGGGGGAAGGTCGCATCCCACCCTTAAGGGTTATATCGGGTAGTTGCTCAGGGTAATGGCTTGCCGGCGGCGGGCACCGTAGTATTCAAAAAAGGTAAATGCCTGATGTACGGAATTTTAGGGAGGGTCGCGGCGTGTCGCGCGGCCGAGTTCAGACAGATGCAGGATCCCGTCTCTGCCGGGTCAATCAGCGTATGCCAGCAGTCAGGATAATGGGCAACGCGACTGAAAGGAAGATTATGGCTAAGAAGATGCATGATACCCCAAACCTCGACCAGCTCGAGACTGGCCCGTGGCCGAGTTTTGTAACCGGATTGAAGGAGTTGGCCAAGGAGAAGGATCATGTGGTCGACCTGCTCGGTCAGCTGGAGGAGTCCTACAAGACCCGCAAGGGCTACTGGAAGGGCGGCACGGTAGGTGTGTTCGGTTATGGCGGCGGCGTGATCCCCCGCTTCACCGAACTCAAGAACGAAGACGGCACGCCGAAGTTCAAGGATGCGGCCGAGTTCCACACGCTGCGCGTGATGCCTCCTCCGGGCATGCACTACGATACGGCCACGCTGCGCCAGTTCTGCGACATCTGGGAGAAGCACGGCTCCGGCCTGATCGCGCTGCACGGACAGTCCGGCGACATCATGTTCCAGGGCTGCACCACCGAGAACGTGCAGAAGGCGTTCGACGAATTCAACGAGATGGGTTTCGACCTGGGCGGCGCCGGTCCGGCGGTGCGCACCTCGATGTCCTGCGTGGGCGCGGCCCGCTGCGAGCAGTCCTGCTACGACGAGGCCAAGGTGCACCGCGCGGTGCTGAACAACTTCCTCGACGACATCCATCGTCCTTCGCTGCCGTACAAGTTCAAGTTCAAGTTCTCCGGCTGCCCGAACGACTGCATGAACTCGGTGCAGCGCTCCGACATGGCGATCATCGGCACCTGGCGCGACAACATCCGCACCGACGAGGTGCTGGCCAAGAAGTGGTTCGCCAAGCACGGCATGGACGAGCTGGTGAACGACGTGGTCGCGCGCTGCCCGACCAAGACCTTCCAGCTGAAGGAAATCGGCAAGGTGCGGACCGGTGATCGCATCTCCAGCGTCGCAGTCAACGACACCCATGCGGTCGAGATCGACAACCGCGACTGCGTGCGCTGCATGCACTGCATCAACGTGATGACCGGCGCGCTGTCTCCGGGCAAGGACAAGGGCGCGACCGTGCTGGTCGGCGGCAAGAGCCACCTGAAGATCGGCGGCCTGCTGGGCACCGTGATCCTGCCGTTCGTCAAGCTGGACACCGACGAGGATGTCGAGAAGCTGGTCGAGTTCGCGCAGAACACCATCGACTTCTTCGCCGAGAACGCGCTCGAGCACGAGCGCACCGGCGAGATGATCGAGCGTATCGGCCTGGCCAACTTCCTTGAGGCGATGGGGATCGATGCCGATCCGGCGATGGTCAATTCGCCACGCATGAATCCCTATGTCCGCACCGACGGATGGGATGCCGAAGTCGCCAAGATCAACGCCAAAAAGCAAGCTGTCTGAGGAGATATAGAACATGAATGCACCCGTGCAAATGCGCAAGCCGAAAGAGACTGGCGTACCCGATAACAAGAAGTACCTGCATCCGCTGCTGGCGAAGAACTACGGCAACTGGAAATACCATGACCGTCCGCGTCCGGGCGTGCTGCATCACGTCTCGCACAGCGGAGACCAGGTGTGGTCCGTGCGCGCGGGCACGCAGCGCCAGATGGACGTCTACACCATCCGCAAGCTGTGCGACATCGCCGACAACTTCGCCGAAGGCCGCGTGCGCTTCACGATCCGCTCCAACATCGAGTTCATCCTGTCCGACGAGGGCAAGGTTGCCCCGCTGATCGCCGAACTGGAAAAGAACGGCTTCCCCGTAGGCGGAACCGGCAATTCGATCACCATGATCGCGCACACCCAAGGCTGGCTGCACTGCGACATCCCCGGCACCGACGCCTCCGGCGTGGTGAAGGCGTTGATGGACGAGCTGCATCACGAGTTCGTTCGCGAAGAGATGCCGAACCGCGTGCACCTGTCCACCTCCTGCTGCGAAATCAACTGCGGCGGCCAGGCCGACCTCGCGATCATCGTGCAGCACACCAAGCCGCCGGTCATCAACCACGATCTGGTCGCCAACGTCTGCGAACGCCCGACCGTGGTCGCGCGCTGCCCGGTCGCGGCGATCCGTCCCGCGATGGTGAACGGCAAGCCTTCGCTGGAAATCGACGAGTCCAAGTGCATGTGCTGCGGCGCCTGCTATCCGCCCTGCCCGCCGATGCAGATCAACGACCCGGAGAACTCCAAGCTGGCCATCTGGGTCGGCGGCAAGAACTCCAACGCGCGCGGCAAGCCGACCTTCATGAAGATGGTCGCGTCCGGCCTGCCGAACAACGCGCCGCGCTGGCCGGAAGTCGCCGCGGTGGTGAAGAACATCCTGAGCGTCTACAAGGAAGACGCGCGTCCGTGGGAGCGCATCGCCGACTGGATCGACCGCATCGGCTGGCCGAGCTTCTTCGAGAAGACCGGGCTGCCGTTCACCAAGTACCTGATTGACGATTGGCGCGGTTCGCGAGCCAACCTCAATTCTTCCACCCACATCCGTTTCTGATCGGGGGAGACATGAAGTTCGGTATCGTAGTCAACGAAGGGCCGTACCAGCATCAGGCGAGCGATTCCGCTTACCTGTTTGCCAAGGCGGCCATCGAGAAGGGGCACGAGGTATGGCGCGTGTTCTTCTATCACGACGGCGTCAACAACGCTTCGAAGCTGACCGAGCCGCCGCAGGACGACCGGCATATCGTGAACCGCTGGACCAAGCTGGCCGAGGAGCACAAGGTCGACCTGGTGGTTTGCGTTGCCGCCGCGCTGCGCCGCGGCATCAAGGAAGAGAACCTGGCCCAGGGATTCCGCATCTCCGGCCTGGGGCAACTGGTCGAGGCGGGCGTCAAGTGTGACCGCCTGGTCACCTTCGGCGATTAAGGGGAAACGAGATGAGTGATATGAAAAAGTTCATGTTCGTGAACCGCAAGGCGCCTTACGGCACGATCTACGCGCTGGAGTCGCTGGAAGTGGTGCTGATCACCGCGGCGTTCGACCAGGACGTGTCGCTGGTGTTCCTCGACGACGGCGTGTACCAGCTGAAGAAGGGCCAGCAGACGAAGGGCATCGAGACCAAGAACTTCTCGCCGGCCTACCGCGCGCTGGAGGGCTACGACATCGAGAAACTGTATGTCGAAAAGGAGTCGATGGAGGCCCGCGGCCTGAGCGAGGAAGACCTGCTGGTCGACGTCACCGTGCTGAGCCGCGCCGAGATGGGCGAACTGATGGACCAGCAGGACGTGGTCCTGAGTTTCTGATAATGCAACTAGCCATTCGACTAGGCTGACAAACGACGCCAGCCAAGTCGCTGGTTATGAGGAGTGACGAGAAATGCTGCACATCATCAATAAATCCCCGCTGACCAACGGCTCGCTCGACAGCTGCCTGCGCGTGGCCCAGTCCGGCGACATCCTGCTGATCGAGGATGCGGTCGTCGCCGCGACCACCGGCAATGCCTGCGCCGCCAAACTGAAGGAGGCGATGGGCCGCTGCAAGGTTTACGTGCTGCAACCGGACCTGGATGCGCGCGGCTTGGGCGACCGTCTGCTGGAAGGCGTCTCGTCCGTGGATTACGGCGGCTTCGTCGACTTGACGGCATCGAACAAGAACTGCCAGTCCTGGCTGTAAGGTGAATAGGTTTGCTCCCTTGCCCGCATGCGGGGAAGGGCGGGGGAGAGGGAAGACTCCCCTCTGGCAATAAGCAGTAGTTGTGAACAACCAACCGATCTATAAAAGGAGAAATACGATGGCTAACATCGAAGTTGACGGCAAGTCCTACGAAACAGACGAAGAAGGTTACCTGGTCAATCTGACCGACTGGAATGCCGATGTCGCTAACTACATCGCGAAGACCGAGAACATCGACATGACCGAGCAGCACTGGGAAGTGATCAACTTCCTGCGCGAGTATTTCGAGGAATACCAGATCGCTCCGGCCGTGCGCGTCCTGACCAAGGCCATCGGCAAGAAGCTCGGACCCGAGAAGGGCACCAGCGAGTACCTGTACGGCCTGTTCCCGTATGGCCCGGGCAAGCAGGCGTGCAAGATCGCCGGTCTGCCGAAGCCGACCGGTTGCGTGTAAGAAGCAGGATTCATGATTCGGGATACAGGAGCAGCCAAAATTGCTCCTGAATTTCGAATCTTGATAACTGAATTCCGAAACCTGTATCCCGTATCCTGATAACTGAATCCTGACAATGAGCACTCTGTTCGCGATCCTGTTCTACCTGGCAACCTTGCTGTTCGTCGTGGGATTGTTGTCTCGTATCAATACCTATGCGCGGACGCCCGCGCCGCTGAAGATACCGACCACACCCGCACCGACGACTACCGGCGGCGTGGTGCTGCGCATGACGCGCGAAGTGGTGTTCTTCGAAAGCCTGTTCAAGGCCAATCTGTGGACCTGGTCCATGGGCTGGCTGTTCCATGCCAGTCTGGCACTGGTGGTGTTGCGCCACCTGCGCTATTTCACCGAGCCCGTATGGGGCTGGGTCGCATTCATCCAACCGTTCGGCGTCTATGCGGGCATCACGATGCTCGCCGGGCTCGCCGGGCTGTGGGCGCGCCGCCTGTTCGTCGAGCGCATCCGCTACATCTCCACGCCGTCCGACCATCTCTGGCTGGCGCTGCTGATCGCCATCGCCGCCTCCGGGCTGCTGATGAAGTTCGCCGCACATACCGATGTGGTCGGCGTGAAGGATTTCTTCCTCGGGCTGATGCATTTCGACATCCGCCCCTTGCCGATGGATGCCTTGCTGGTCGTGCATCTGTCGCTGGTTCTGTTACTCCTGGTGTTCTTCCCCATCAGCAAGCTTCTTCATGCGCCAGGAGTCTTTTTCTCGCCCACGCGCAACCAGACCGATAACCCGCGCGAGAAGCGGCATATCGCCGGTTGGGCCAAACAAATGGAATCGGAGAACTGAAATGGCGGACATCACCGCGCCGGCCTATCGCACCATCCCTATCATTCCCGCGCTGAAGCCGGGAGCGATGGAGGGCAAGGGGCCGTTCGTCGCCAGCGAAAAGATCAACGAGGCGATCGGTTTCCCCGGTGCGCTGGTGGACGACTGGCACGACAAGGCCATCGCCAAGATGGGCGAGCTGCTGTCGAAATACCGCTCGCTGAAGGTGTACATGGACGCCTGCGTGCATTGCGGCGCCTGCTCGGACAAGTGCCACTATTTCATCGGAACGCAGGACCCGAAGAATATGCCGGTCGCTCGCCAGGACCTGATGCGCAGCGTGTACCGCCGCTACTTCACGCTGCCCGGCAAGCTGTTCCCGAAACTCGTCGGCGCGCGCGACCTGACGCGCGAAGTGCTGGACGAGTGGTACAACTACTTCAACCAGTGTTCCGAGTGCCGCCGCTGCTCGGTGTTCTGCCCTTACGGTATCGACACCGCCGAAGTGACGATGGCGGCGCGCGAGATTCTTGACTCCATCGGTTACGGCCAGAAGTATTCCAACGAGATCATCGGCAAGGTGCACAAGATCGGCAATAACCTCGGCCTGCCCGGCCCGGCGCTGCTGGATACGCTGGAAGGACTCGAAGAGGACGTCAAGGATGCGACCGGAATCGACGTGAAATTTCCGATCGACGTGAAGGGCGCGGAAGTGCTGCTGATCACGCCGTCCGCCGACTTCTTCGCCGAGCCGCATATCGACTCCCTGATCGGTTACGCCAAGGTGTTTCACGCCACCGGCACGAGCTGGACGCTGTCTTCGATGGCCTCCGAGGCCGGCAACTTCGGCATGTTCATCGGCAACTACGAACAGCTGCGCAAGATCGCGCTGCGCATCCGCGAGGCCGCGCTGGAGCTGGGCGTTAAGCGCATCGTGGTCGGCGAGTGCGGCCATGCGTGGCGCGTCGCCTACAGCTTCTGGAACACGCTCTCCGGCGTGGGCGACGGCGCGGACGAGACCGACCGCTTCGCGCAGATGCTGCAGAAGCAGCTCGACCATCGCTACAAGCAGCCGACGCATATCTGCGAATTCACCTGGGATGCGATCGAGCGCAATGCGCTGACGTTCGACAAGACGAAGAACGACAAGCACATCATCACCTTCCACGATTCCTGCAACGTCGCGCGCGGATCGCGCATGGGCGATTACGCCGGCGGCCAGTTCGAGATCCCGCGCAACATCATCAAGGCGGTCGCGAACAACTTCGTCGAGATGGACCCGAACACCACGCGCGAACGCACCTTCTGCTGCGGCGGCGGCGGAGGCCTGTTGACCGACGACCTGATCGACCTGCGCGTCAAGGGTGCGCTGCCGCGGATGGAGGTATTGCAGCAGGCGGCGGATCAACATGGCGTCAACTTTATGGCGACCATCTGCGCGATCTGCAAGGCGCAATTTACCAAGGTCTTGCCCATCTACGGGTTCGACAGAAGAGTGGTTGGCGGCGTGCATCAGCTCGTCAGCAACGCAATTATCCTGGGCGACAAGAAATAATTCACGGAGGTAGGACGATATGTCAGCAACAAGCGAAACCACGCAAAAGATCACGTTCCGTCGTTACAAGGATGGCGACAGCAAGGTGCGCCGTCTGAACGAGAAGATTTTCCAGGCCGGCCATTCCTACAAGTGCCCGACCTATATCCAGTCCACCCCGCCCTGCCAGGGCAGCTGCCCGGCGGGCGAGGATATCCGCGGCTACCTGGGCATCGTGCGCGGCACCGAGAAGGTTCCGGTCGGCGCGGACGGCAAGACGCCGATCATGCCGTGGCAGGAGTACGCCTGGCGCCGCCTGACCGAAGCCAACCCGTTCCCTGCCGTGATGGGCCGCGTGTGCCCGGCTCCCTGCGAGAGCGGCTGCAACCGCAACGAAGTCGAGGACCATGTCGGCATCAACTCGGTCGAGCACTTCCTCGGCGACTATGCGATCAAGAACAACCTGAAGTTCAACAAGCCCGACGTCGCGCCTTCCGGCAAGAAGGTCGCAATCCTCGGCGGCGGTCCGGCCGGCCTGTCTTGCGCCTACCAGCTGGTGATGAAGGGCCACGACGTCACCATTTTCGACGAGCACGAGCATCTCGGCGGCATGATGCGTTACGGCATCCCCGGCTTTCGCACCCCGCGCGACGTGCTGGACGCTGAGATCCAGCGCATCCTCGACCTGGGCGTGAAGACCCGCATGAACTGCCATGTCGGAAAAGACATCACGCTGGAACAGATCCGCAAGGAATTCGACTCCGTGTTCCTGGGCATGGGCGCACAAGCCGGCCGTGCATTGCCCATCGCCGATGCCGAGGCGCCTAATGTCGTGACTGCAACCGCCTTCCTGAAGGCCTTCAACGACGGCCGCCTGCAGCATGTCGGCAAGCGCGTCGTAGTCGTCGGCGGCGGCGACACTTCCATCGATGTGGCGACCATCGCGCGCCGTCTGGGCCACATCAAGCACGCGCATCCGACCGATGCCGAATCGGCTATCGCCGGGCGCATGGCGCACGATGTCGCCGAGATCTCGGCGAAGGAGGGCGCTATCGTGACGCTGACCTCGCTGTTCCATATCGACAAGATGCAGGCCAACAAGCACGAGATCGAGCAGGCGCTGGCCGAAGGCATCCACATCAAGGGCGGCCTGGTTCCGGTCGGCATCGTCCGCGATGCGAACGGCCGCGCGACTGCGCTGCGCGTGATGCAGTGCGAGGCCAAGATGGCAGGCGGCAAGCTTGAGATCAAGAACGTCGAAGGCACCGAGCAGGACATCGAGGCCGACCTGATCGTCTCCGCGATCGGCCAGGCGGTGGACTTCACCGGGCTGGAGGAATTCAACAACGGCAAGGGCGCGGTCTCCACCGACCGCAACTACGTGGTGAACGGCAAGCCGGGCGTGTTCGCCGGCGGTGACGTGATCCGTCCGCATCTGCTGACCACCGCTGTCGGCCACGGCTCCATCGCCGCGGACGGCATCCACAATTTCCTGCAGGGCAAGGATCTGGAGAAGCGTCCGAAGATCGACGCGCACCAGTTCGACCTGATGCGCAAGATGGCCGAGAAGGGCATCAAGATCGAGGAATCGCACGAGCCGCTGCGCGGCACCTGCAACTCCAACATCGCGGTGCACAACTTCGACAACCGTTCAGACCGCTACATCATTCCGCACGACAAGCTGTTCCTCGGCCATTTCTCTTACGTGGAGCGCAAGCAGCGTCACGTGATCACGCTGGACGAGCAGACCGCGCTGGGCAACTTCGAGGAACGTCTCGGCGTGCTGAGCGAAGCGGAGGCGCAGGCCGAAGCCAAGCGTTGCATGAGCTGCGGCATGTGCTTCGAGTGCGACAACTGCGTGGTGTACTGCCCGCAGACCGCCGTGTCCCGCGTGAAGAAGTCCGAGGCGACGCTGGGCCGCTACGTGACGACCAACTACGACAAGTGCATCGGCTGCCACATTTGCGCCGATGTGTGCCCGACGGGGTATATCCAGATGGGTTTGGGTGAGTGATGAAGCTGCTTGCAACCCTGTTGCTGACTCTGTGTGTCTCGCTGGCCTGGGCCGGCGAGGCGACCTCGCCCAAGATAGACATCGGCAAGGGCGGCGAGTGCGTGAAAGACCCGCAATGGATGCGCAAGAATCACATGCATCTGCTGAAGCATGAGCGCGACGATGCGGTGCGCAAGGGTGTCCGCGACGAGAAGCACAGCCTGAAGAATTGCATCGAGTGCCATGCCAGCACGAAGGATGACAGCGTGATTGCGCGCGACGACAGCTTCTGTGTCTCGTGTCATCGCTACGAGGCGGTGAAGATCGACTGCTTCGAGTGCCATTCCGGCAAGCGCAAGAGCGCATGGTTGCAGCAGAGGGAAGCGAAATGAGCGACATCGACCAGATGAGCATCGACCGGGCACGCCGTAATTTTCTGAAGACTTCGGCCGGTGCGGCCGCGTTGGCGATCGCACCGGGCATGATGCTGTTCCAGGTGGCGCACGGCGATACCCAGGGTGCGAGCGATAAGGTGCGCTGGGGCATGCTGATCGACACCAATCAGTGCAAGGAAGGCTGCAACGATTGCGTGAGCGCCTGCAACAAGGAGAACGGTCTATCCGGCAAGACCGGTCCGACCGACTCGCAGTGGATACGCAAGATCGAGATCAAGGATGTCAGCAGCGGACGCGAGCTGTCGTTGCCGATGATGTGCCAGCATTGCGAGCATCCGCCCTGCGTGGACGTGTGCCCGACCAATGCCTCGATGAAGCGCGCCGACGGCATCGTGCTGGTCGACAAGCATCGTTGCATCGGCTGCCGCTACTGCATGATGGCTTGCCCGTACAAGGCGCGCTCCTTCGTGCACGAGCCGCTGACTGACCAAAATCCGGACGTGCCGCGAGGCAAGGGCACGGTGGAAGCATGCACGCTGTGCGTGCATCGCATCGATCAGGGGCTGAAACCGGCCTGTTCCGAGGCCTGCCCGAACAAGGCAATCCTGTTCGGCGATCTGAACGATGCCAACAGCGAGATCGCGCAGAAGGTGCGTGCGGTTGCAACGACACAGATACGCGCCGATTTGCGGTTGAATCCCGGCGTCCGTTATCAGGGGCTATAAATGAGCAGCTATCCTCGGATGTATTTCAAGAACCGCCTTTACTGGGCGTTGCTGGCCACGGGCGGCGCGGTCGCGCTGGCCGGACTGTATGCCGTGCACATGATGGAGCATTACGGCCACATCATCAGCGGCATGAACAACCAGATCGTCTGGGGCATTCCGCATGTGTTTGCGATCTTCCTGATCGTCGCCGCGTCCGGCGTGCTGAACGTCGCGTCCATCGGCTCGGTGTTCGGCAAGGCCGTGTACAAGGCGCGCGCGCCGCTGGCCAGTCTGCTGTCCATCGCGATGCTCGCGGGCGGCCTGACGGTGCTGATGCTGGACCTCGGCCGGCCGGACCGCATCATGGTCGCCGCGACGAACTTCAACTTCACCTCGGTGTTCGCGTGGAACGTGGTGCTGTATTCCGGCATGTTCTCGCTGGTGATCGTCTACCTGTGGACGATGATGGAGCGCCGCATGAATCCGTACAACAAGGCTGCCGGTCTGGCGGTGTTCGTCTGGCGCTTCGTGCTGACTACCGGCACCGGCCTGATCTTCGCGTTCCTGACCGCGCGCCAGGCATACGGCTCGGCGCTGCTGCCGCCGATGTTCATCGTGCTGTCGTTCGCGTGGGGTCTGGCCGTGTTCCATGTGGTGCAGACCGTGATCTACCTGTGGAACGAAAAGACGCTGGCGCCGGAGATCCTTAACCGCAAGAAGAACCTGCTCGGCGTGTTCGTGCTCGGTTCGCTGTACATGGTCGCAACCTACCACTTCACCAACATGTATTTTGCGCACCAGCAGGCTTTCGAACTCTTTATCCTGCGCGACGGTGGCATTTACCCGAACCTGTTCTGGTGGGGCTATGTCGTGCTGGGCAATGTGTTGCCGCTGGCGCTGATCTTCATGCCGGGGCTGGGCAAGTCGCGTTGCGTGATGGCGGCTTCGCTGCTGGTGGTGCTCGGCGCTTTCGCGCTGCTGTATGTGTTCATCATCGGCGGGCAGGCGTTCCCATTGAGCATCTTCCCGGGCTATGAAGTCAGCAGCAGCTTCGGCGACGGGCAGATCGCGGCTTACACGCCTTCGCTGTACGAGTTCCTGCTGGGTTTCGGCGGACTGGCAATCGCTTTTATCATCACCACTGTCAGCGTGCGTGTGTTGAATTTCATGCCGCAGGATAAGCCGTATATCTCCGATTAAATGTAGGATGGGTGGAGCGCAGCGATACCCATCGCCGGTGCGATTATGAATGATGGGTATCGCTGCGCTCCACTCATCCTACCAAGGCTACAGGCCATGACCGCATGAACCGCTTTCTTATCTCCGCCGCGCATAAATCTTCCGGCAAGACCATGGTCAGCATCGGCCTTTGCGCCGCGCTCGCCGCGCGCGGCCATGCGGTGCAGCCGTTCAAGAAGGGGCCGGACTACATCGACCCGATGTGGCTGTCGCAAGCCGCCGGCCATCCCTGTCGCAACCTCGACCTGTATCTGATGGAAAACGACGACGTCGTCGCGACTTTTGCGCGCCATGCGTCCGAGGTGAATCTGGTCGAAGGCAACAAGGGCCTGTACGACGGCCTCGCGCTGGACGGCAGCAACAGCAACGCTGCGCTGGCCAAGCTGCTCGACCTGCCGGTGATGCTGGTGATCGACGCGCGCGGCATGACGCGCGGCATCGCGCCGCTGATCCTCGGCTACCAGGCGTTCGACAAGGACATCCGCATCGCGGGCGTGATCCTCAACAACCTCGGCGGGAAGCGGCACGAATCCAAACTGCGCGCAGTGATCGAGCATTACACCGACGTGCCGGTGGTCGGCGCGATCCAGCACGATGAGCGCCTGTCCATCGTCGAGCGTCATCTCGGCCTGATACCTTCCAATGAATCCATCGCGGCGAACGCGAAGATCAAACAGATCGGCGAGGCCATCGCGGAGCAGGTCGATCTCGACCGCCTGCTGGAACTGACACGCAAAGAGCCGTTGCCTGCGCCGCGCCAAAGCCCTCTCCCCAACCCTCTCCCGCAAGCGGGCGAGGGGGCAATCGCGAACAACATCATTCGATTTCCTGCCGAGGTGCTGCCGATGCCGGTCGGCGACAAGGTGCGCATCGCCATCGCGCGCGACCGCGCCTTCGGCTTCTATTACGCTGACGACCTCGACGCGCTGGAGGCGGCGGGCGCGGAGCTGGTGCCGTTCGACGCGCTGAACGACGCGCATCTGCCGGAAGTGGATGGGATGTATATCGGCGGGGGCTTCCCGGAGGCTTGCGCGGTCGAGCTGGAGGCGAATGCCGGCTTGCGCGGAGAGATCAGGCAGGCGATAGAGAGCGGTATGCCGGCTTACGCCGAGTGTGGCGGGCTGATGTACCTGTCGCGCGGCATCGCCTACGAAGGACGCAGCTACGAGATGGTCGGCGCGATCCCCGGCGACGTGAAGATGCATGCCAAGCCGATAGGCCGGGGTTACGTTCACCTGAAGGAAGACGAGGCGCATCCCTGGCCGCGTCCGGGAAAGCCTGCGGGAATGCCCTCTCCCCAACCCTCTCCCGCAAGCGGGCGAGGGAGCGAACGTGAAGTGAGGCAAGCAGGTATTTTGTCGCAAGACAAAAACTCGCAAAATCAACCTTTAATCCGTGCGCACGAGTTCCATTACTCCTCGCTGGAGAACCTACCGGCGGATACCCGCTTCGCTTACCATGTCGAGCGCGGTTATGGCATAAACGGCGGGCGCGACGGATTGATCGTCAACAACCTGCTGGCGTCCTACACCCATCTGCGTACCATCGGCAGCTGCTACTGGGCCACCCGCTTCGTCGCATTCGTCCGCCGCTGCAAGGCGCAATCGTCAATCACTATCATCGAGAAAGCATCATGACCAACACTTTGTACCAGGCCGCGATTGCGGCATTCGATCAGGCCAATTCCGAAGACCCGAACAAGGAAGTCGCAGACGGGAAGGAATATCCGAAAGAGCTGCTGTACGCGCAGCGCATGACCGAGATGCAGGAACGTTTCGCACCCGACGCATCCGAGGCGGTGAAGCTGGCCTGCCGCGCGCAGCACATCCAGCGCTGGAAGAGCCCGCGCAGCGACTACCCGATGGACAAGAAGGGCTACATGCTGTGGCGCACCAACCTGTACAAGTTCCATGCGGAGACCGCCGGCAGGCTGATGAAACAGGTCGGCTACGACGACGCGATGATAGACCGCGTGAAGGCCATCGTCGGCAAGAAGGACCTGAAGACCAATCCCGAGACGCAGATGATGGAAGACGTCGTCGACCTGGTGTTCATCGAGCACTACATGCTCGGATTCGCGCAGCAGAAACCGGACTACACTGAAGACAAGTGGATTCCCATCATCAAGAAGACCTGGGACAAGATGTCCGAGCGTGCGCATGAATTCGCACTGGCCGGCAAGATCAGGTTGCCGGAGGCGCTGGTGCCGCTGATCCTCAAGGCTGTGAAGGGCTGATATGGATTTCCTGCCGATCTTCGCCAATGTGAAGAACAAGCTCTGCCTCGTGGTCGGCGGCGGTTCGGTCGGTTCGCGCAAGGCGGGAGTGCTGCTCGAAGCCGGGGCGAAGGTGCGCGTGGTCGCGCCCGAGATCGACGACGAACTGAAGGCGAATGCCAACGTCGAGGCCGTCGTCGCCCGTTTCGAGCCGCAGCATCTGGACGGCGTGATGCTGGTGATCGCGGCGACCAACGACCGCGAGGTGAACAAGCGGGTCTCCGAGCTGGCGCAGGCGCGCAACATCCCGGTGAACGTCGTGGACGACCCCGAGCTGTGTTCGTTCATCATGCCGGCCATCCTCGACCGCTCGCCGCTGATGGTGGCGTTCTCCAGCGGCGGCGCGTCGCCGGTGCTGACGCGCATGATGCGCGGCAAGCTGGAGACGGTGATCCCGCAGAATTACAGCAAGCTGGCCGCGTTCGCCGAACGCTTCCGCGAGCAGGTCAAGCAGTCCGTGATCAATCCCGCCAAGCGCCGCATCTTCTGGGAGAACGTGTTCGAGGGTGTGGTCTCCGAGAAGGTGCTGACCGGCGACGAGGCGAGCGCCGAAGCCATGTTGCAGCAGATGCTGGCGAGCGAGGACAACATCCAGCGCGGCGAGGTCTATCTCGTCGGCGCGGGCCCCGGCGATCCCGACCTGCTGACCTTCCGCGCGCTGCGCCTGATGCAGAAGGCCGACGTGGTGGTGTACGACGCGCTGGTGTCCAAGCCCATCGTCGAGATGACGCGCCGCGACGCGGAGCGCATCTATGTCGGCAAGCGCAGAGCCGACCATGCGTTGCCGCAGGAGGACATCAACCTGCTGCTGGTGCGCCTCGCCAAGGAAGGCAAGCGCGTGCTGCGTCTCAAGGGCGGCGACCCGTTCATCTTCGGGCGCGGCGGCGAGGAGATCGAGACGCTGGCGGCCGAAGGTATCGCCTTCCAGGTCGTGCCCGGCATCACCGCGGCTTCCGGGGTGGCGTCCTACGCGGGCATTCCGCTGACGCATCGCGACTACGCGCAATCCTGCATGTTCGTTACCGGCCACCTCAAGGACGGCACGATGAACCTCGACTGGGATGCGCTGGCGCGCCCGAAGCAGACCGTGGTGGTTTACATGGGCCTGCACGGGCTGGACACACTGTGTACCGAACTCATCAAGCACGGCTTGCCGGACACCACGCCCATCGCGATCGTGCAGCACGGCACCCAGCCGACGCAGCGCGTCATCACCGGCACGCTCGCGACGCTGCCGGCCATTGCCGAACGCGAGAAGCCGCAGGCGCCCACGCTGATCATCGTCGGCGGCGTCGTCACGTTGCGCGAGAAGCTCGCCTGGTTCCATCCGCAGAATTCCTGATTTCCGCAGTCCAAACCAACGCTAGGAGAGGCACGATGAGATTCAAGGGTATGTTGCTGTCCGCAATGCTGATGTTCGTATCGACTGGTGCGCAAGCCGCCGATGCCTTGCTGAAACCTTTCGTGCTGGGCTCCAAAGGGGCGGGGACGGTGGCCGAGAAAACGGCGCAGACCAAGAGCGCGCTGGCTGCCGCAGGCTTCGCCGTGGTCGGCGAATACGCGCCTTATGCCGGTGCGAACATCATTGTCGTGACGAACGACGAGCTGAAGAAGAATGCCGCGGCCTCCGAGTTCGGCGGTTACGGCGCGGTGCAGCGCGTGTCGGTCACCGAAGGCGCGGGGCAGGTGCAGGTCAGCTATACCAACCCGGTGTACATGTCGCACGCCTACCGGATGAAGGGCGATCTCTCCGGCGTGTCGGCAGCACTCGGAAAGGCGCTCGGCAGGGTGGAGGAGTTCGGCGCGCAGGGCATGAGCGCCAAGGCGGTTCGCAAGTATCACTACACCATAGGCATGGAATATTTCGACGAGCCCAGCGAGCTGGCCGAATACGGCAGCTACGAAGAGGCGGTGCAGGCCGTGGATGCGAAGCTCGCGAAGAACGGCAACGGCGTATCGAAAGTCTATCGCGTCGACGTGCCGGGCAAGAAGGAGAGCGTGTTCGGCGTGGCGCTGAAGGGGAGCGGCGATGGCAAATACATGGATGACCAGTTCATCATGAAGGAGATCGACTTCCGCGACGTGAAGTCCACCGCGCACCTGCCCTACGAGGTGCTGGTGTCCGACAACAAGGTGTATGCGCTGTATGCGCGCTTCCGCATCGCGATCAACTTCCCCGATCTGAGCATGATGGGCAGCAACAGCTTCATGAACATCATGAAGACGCCCGAGGCAATCCGCCTCGCGCTGATGAAGACCGTCAAGAAATAACCTTACAGGAAGCGATATGTCCAATGAGTTGATAGCAGCCGCGAAGGCCGGAGAGCTGGCGACGGTGCAGGCGTTGATCGCGGCAGGTGCCGATGTCAACGCGACCGACGAACGCGGCTGGCCCGCGCTGGCCCATGCGGTCTACAACGCCGAACAGAAACGTGGTTTCGCCGACGTGGTGCAGGCGCTGATCGCCGCCGGCGCGAACATGGAAGCTTCCATCGGCTACGGCGTGCGTCCGCTGATGCTGGCGGCCGGCTACGGCGAGGCCGAGGTCGTGGCGACGCTGTTGAACGCCGGCGCGGATGTGCTGGCGAAGAACGAGGGCGGCTACACTGCGTTGGCGATGGCGAAGCAGAAACACTATGTGGATGTCATCAACATGTTGCACGAGGCCGAACACTATGCCGGCGTTGGGGAGGGCAGCTGCGAGAGCAGAGCTGCACCCGGCGTCAGCGTGGTCAATTTCATGAAACGCCCCTCCGCCTGATCGCGACATCTTCTACAAGAGCAACCATGCCTTATTTCATCTACCGCATCACCGAGCGCCCCATCCGCATGCTGGAAAAGCTGGAAGAGGCGGCCTCATATCGCGACGCCGCGGCGCGGGTCAAGCAATTGCGAGTCGAACATTCCGGCGATGCGTCGTATGTTGTCAAAATGATCTTTGCCGACAACGAGTTGCATGCCGAAGACCTGCTGAATCAGGTGCGCGAGCCGAATCCGGAGCCGGACTGACTGACAAGCGGGGTTTATGGGGTAAAATCGCGCCCGTTGAAATATATGGAGACGCGGGAAAAGGGAAATGAGAAACGAGAAATGCCGGATAGTGCGTTTCCCATTTCCCGTTTCCCGTTTCCCCAATCAAGAAGATGAGCATCAAGTCAGACAAGTGGATACGCCGCATGGCCGAGCAGCACGGCATGATTTCGCCGTTCGAGCCTAATCAGGTCAAGGAAGCGAACGGGCACAAGATTGTGTCCTACGGCACGTCGAGCTACGGCTACGACATCCGCTGCTCGCGCGAATTCAAGCTGTTCACCAACATCAACAGCACCATCGTCGATCCCAAGAACTTCGACCCGAATTCCTTCGTTACCGTCGAGGCCGACTACTGCATCATCCCGCCGAACTCGTTCGCGCTGGCGCGTACCGTCGAGTACTTCAAGATCCCGCGCAGCGTTCTGACCGTGTGCCTCGGCAAGAGCACCTATGCGCGCTGTGGCATCATCGTCAACGTCACGCCGTTCGAGCCGGAGTGGGAGGGCTACGTGACGCTGGAGTTCTCCAACACCACGCCGCTGCCGGCGAAGATATATGCCAATGAAGGCGTGGCCCAGGTGTTGTTCTTCGAATCTGACGAAGTCTGCGAGACCTCGTACAAGGACCGCGGCGGCAAGTACCAGGGGCAGGTCGGTGTGACCCTGCCGAAGACTTGATGCCGCACAAGCCCGATATCATCTGGCGCTCGCCTACCGGCGACGTGATCGCCTGCATCGAGAAGAACAAGGTGATGCAGGAAAACATCGCCGAGATCCGCCAAGTCTGCCAGGACGCGCTGGAAGACGCGGTGCTGATGGGGTGCGACGAGCAGCAGTTCCGCGCGGTGCTGGCCGAACTGGTCGCGGGGCTTGAAAGTTCTTTCCCGCCTCAGGACTGATCCCCTTCCGGCTGTCCCGGCATCGGGACACGCCACCTTTGAAATCTGCGACAATCCGCGCCAACCTTTGATCTCCACTAGGAGTTAGACACAATGAAGTTTCGCTTTAGTTACGACGTCACATCGGCCTGCGGCCGATATGAGTCTCCACTGAAACTCAACCCTTTCTCAAGTTTCGCCAGCGCCCGTTGCGCTGCATTCCATTGATCGCCATAAGGAGCGCTACATGAAGTTTCGTTTTCCCATCGTCATCATCGACGAAGACTTCCGTTCCGAGAACGCCAGCGGCCTCGGCATCCGCGCGCTGGCCGATGCCATCGAGAAGGAGGGCATGGAAGTGCTGGGCGTCACCAGCTACGGCGACCTGACTTCGTTCGCGCAGCAGCAGAGCCGCGCGTCGGCGTTCCTGCTGTCCATCGACGACGAGGAGTTCGGCGGCGGCAGCGACGAGGAGACCGAGGTTGCGCTGAAGTCGCTGCGCGCCTTCGTCGAGGAGATACGTTTCAAGAACGCGGACATCCCGATCTACCTGTACGGCGAGACGCGCACCTCGCGCCATATCCCGAACGACATCCTGCGCGAGCTGCACGGCTTCATCCACATGCACGAGGACACGCCGGAGTTCGTCGCGCGCCACATCATCCGCGAGGCGAAGAGCTACCTCGATTCGCTCGCGCCGCCGTTCTTCCGCGCGCTGCTGAACTACGCGCAGGACGGCTCGTATTCCTGGCACTGCCCCGGCCACTCCGGCGGCGTCGCGTTCCTGAAGTCGCCGGTGGGCCAGATGTTTCACCAGTTCTTCGGCGAGAACATGCTGCGCGCCGACGTGTGCAACGCGGTGGACGAATTGGGCCAGCTGCTGGACCACACCGGTCCGGTCGCAGCCTCCGAGCGCAATGCCGCGCGCATCTTCAATTCCGACCACCTGTTCTTCGTCACCAACGGCACTTCGACGTCGAACAAGATCGTGTGGCACTCGACCGTCGCACCCGACGATATCGTCGTGGTGGATCGCAACTGCCACAAGTCCATCCTGCACTCGATCATGATGACCGGCGCGGTGCCGGTGTTCCTGACGCCGACGCGCAACCACTACGGCATCATCGGCCCGATCCCGAAATCGGAGTTCGACATGGCGAGCATCCAGCGCAAGATCGACGCGAACCCCTTCATCAAGGACAAGACCAAGAAACCGCGCATCCTGACGATTACGCAGAGCACCTACGACGGCGTGGTGTACAACGTCGAGATGCTGAAGGAGATGCTGGACGGCCGCATCGACACGCTGCATTTCGACGAAGCCTGGCTGCCGCACGCGGCGTTCCACGACTTCTACAAGGACATGCACGCGATCGGCCGCGACAGGCCGCGCGCGCAGGAGTCGATGATCTTCGCGACGCAGTCCACCCACAAGCTGCTGGCGGGCCTGTCGCAGGCGTCGCAGATCCTGGTGCGCGAATCGGAGAGCCGCAAGCTCAACAGCCACGTGTTCAACGAGGCCTATCTGATGCACACCTCCACCAGCCCGCAGTATTCCATCATCGCCTCGTGCGACGTGGCCGCCGCGATGATGGAGCCGCCGGGTGGCACTGCGCTGGTCGAGGAGAGCATCGCCGAGGCGCTGGACTTCCGCCGCGCGATGCGCAAGGTGGACGAGGAGTTCGGCCAGGACTGGTGGTTCAAGGTCTGGGGCCCGGACAGCCTCGCCGAGGAAGGCGTGGGCTCGCGCGAGGACTGGGTGCTGAAGGCCTCCGACAAGTGGCACGGCTTCGGCAATCTCGCCGAAGGTTTCAACATGCTCGACCCGATCAAGGCCACCATCATCACGCCGGGGCTGGACGTGGACGGCGACTTCGCCGACAGCGGCATCCCCGCGTCGATGGTGACCAAATATCTGGCCGAGCACGGCGTGATCGTCGAGAAGTGCGGCCTGTATTCGTTCTTCATCATGTTCACCATCGGCATCACCAAGGGCCGCTGGAACACGCTGCTCACCGCGCTGCAGCAGTTCAAGGACGACTACGACAAGAACGCGCCGATCTGGCGCATCCTGCCGGAATTCGCCGCCAAGTATCCGCGCTATGAACGCGTCGGCCTGCGCGACCTGTGCCAGCAGATCCACGACGCCTACAACAAGCACAACGTCGCGCGCATGACCACCGAGATGTATTTGTCGGACATGCAGCCGGCGATGAAGCCGTCCGACGCGTTCGCGAAGATGGCGCACGACGAGATCGACCGCGTCGAGATCGATCAGCTCGAAGGCCGCATCACCGCGGTGCTGCTGACGCCCTATCCGCCGGGCATCCCGCTGTTGATCCCGGGCGAGATATTCAATAAAACCATCGTCGACTACCTCAAGTTCGCGCGCGATTTCAGCCAGCATCTGCCGGGTTTCGAGACCGACATCCATGGCCTGGTCGCCGAGGAGGTGGACGGCGTGAAGCGCTACTTCGTGGATTGCGTAAGGTAAGCAAACAGGCTGGGTTGAGCGCAGCGATACCCGGCATTTTCGGTAACTTTGCTTGGACAGAGTAGTAGGCGGGAATGAAAAAGGCAGCGTATCGCGCTGCCTTTTTTGTTGCCGCCGGGAACGAGGATCAAAGGTCAGCGAACAGCATGATTTTCGCGCTGAAGGTAATGAAGAAGCCGAAGCCCCAGGCAAGACTTTCCGTGACAGGGGCTCCCAAGGCTTTGCGTCTTTTTCCGGCTGATCAGTATGCCCGCTATCAGCACCATGTCGTCAAGGTTCCGCAGGATGTGCCTATGTCTCAGGCGTTGAGCGCTGCGCTTACATTGACTATGTGTTCCTGAATCCTGAGCCTGACTCCGTCCGCCATCTGCGGGTCTATGCCCAAGGCCAGCCACTCCTCGTCGGCGATCCCCTGCGGCACCGGTTCGGCGATGCCGAACGTCGGCAACAGCTTTTCCGCGAGACAGGCCATCTCGACCAGCGGCTGCCCGACCGCGGCCCCCATTGCGCCGGGATGGTGATGGTGATTCAGCACGGCGACGATAGGCTCGGGCAGGTTCCAGTGGCGTCCAAGTTCCGCGCCCAGTTCGCCGTGGCTGGTCTCCAGGATTTCCGCTTCGAGCTCTTCCACCGTGCATGCCGGCTGGGCTGCCAGGCGGGCATGGAAGGCATTACTGAGCTGGGGATTGATATAGTCCAGCACCAGAAAGCCGATGTCGTGCAGCAAGCCGGCGAGGTAGATTTCTTCGTCCGACGGGCGCAGCTCGCGCGGCATCAGGCGGGCCAGGGTGTCCATGGTCATCGCGACGGACAGGCTGTGCTGCCACAGGCCCTGAATGTCGAGTCCGCCGGGTGTTCTTCTGCTCATCGACGACATCATCGCGAAACTGAGGGCGACCATCTTGATGCGTTTGCTGCCGAGTATCGTCGCCGCTTCCTGCAGGCTGAGGATCTTCCGGCCTGTGCCGAACAACGGCGAATTGGCCAGGCCGACGACCTTGGTCAGGATGGGGGGGTCCTTCTCGATCAGCTTCAGCAAGGTGCGTTCACCCTCGTCGGTGTTGATCTTCAGCGACAGGATCTGCTGCGCAATGCGCGGGATGGGGGGCAGTGTATGGAGGTGGTCGAGCGCCTGGCGCAGGGATGCAGATACGTTCACAACAAGTCCTTTCTGGCAGTAAAGATAAACCAGATACGGATGGAATGCGGTTTTCTATTTTTGCTCAACAGGGGTTCATTCTACCAGAGACCGGTATTTTCCCTGGAAAGGCAGTTTTCCACGGAAGGCACGGAATGGCTTAAGGAATTTTTCTGTCCGTGACTTCCGCGTATTCCGTGGATGGAGCTTTCCCCGCCGACATCGGGCGGGCGATGATATAGCCCTGACCCATTTTGCAGACCGGTGCCGAAATCGTCCAGTGCGAATCTCACGCCGAGCTTGCGGCATGACTCGATGACGTCGCGCACGATGGCGATGTCCTTGAGCGCCACCGTCTCCAGCACTTCGATCCGCAGCTGTTGGGCGGGAGGCTGGGGTAATGCGCCAGCTGCAGCAACTCGCGGGTGCGTTCGCCCACCTTCTGTTCCGGCAGCGTGTTGGAGTCGTCTGCAAGGAAAACCGCCAGCAGCATCGCGCTGCTCTGGTCGGAAGGCGTCTGCTCCTGCCGGAAAGTCTGCTCCGCAGCGTATAGCGCTGCCGCGTTGTCGGGCGGTATCCGGTCGGATAGGAGAGATATCCAAGGTAGGTATGGACCTACCTTGCAAGGTAGGTCCATACCCCAATTGCAACGGTGCTATGCAGGCTTAGAATCCGTTGCGCGTATCGGCACATCGGGAATCCTGAAATGCAGATCGCACTGCCGGATGTGCGGCGCATCGCTCCCGGTCGCGGAGATTCCAGGGCGATCAAAACAAACGAAAGGATTTGCCATGTCAGCTACTTCTAAACGTCCGACAGTGTTGGTGGTGGACGACGAGCCGTTCAATCTCAGTCTGATGGATGAGATATTGAACAGGAGTTACAACGTGCTGAAAGCCGGCAATGGTCCTGAGGCGCTTGAGCTTGCGTTTGCTCAACCGCCCGATCTGATTCTGATCGACGTGATGATGCCGAACATGGACGGCTTCGAGGTCTGTCGCCAGCTGAAGGGCAATGCTGCGACCATGCATGTGCCGGTGATATTCATCACCGCGAAGAACGAGATCAAGGACGAGGAACTCGGGTTCTCGGTGGGCGCGTCGGATTTCATTCATAAACCGATCAGCGTGCCCATCGTCACTGCGCGGGTCCGGACCCATCTCAAGGTCAAACTGATGCAGGATTATCTGCGAAGCGAAAACACCAAACTGCTGAAGGATGTCGGCGAGAAGTCGAATGAATTGCAGCAACTGAGGGATTTCATGTGGGGGGGCGAACAATTCGTCAAGCGTTAAGCCCCGGCGGCGATTCGGAGCATTTGCCGGGCCGGGCGGCATACCCGTGCCGGACGAGGGTTGGCAATCCATGAAAGGTCTCCATATGTCCGGCCAGTTTCGCCGAAGCTTCCTCAGGCTGTTCATTCCCCTGGCGCTGCTGGTCATCCTGGCGGCAGTCTATCTTTTCAAGCAGGCGGTCGATGACCAGAAGGCCATTTTGAGGGCGGATGGTTCGCTTAACGTGGTGTCCGGCGGGCGCGCGATCGAGCGCTCGCTGGATGCGAGTGTCCAGGACGTGCTTTACCTCGCATCGCTCCCGGAACTGACGGCGGCACGGAAGATCACCCGAACCGGCATGCAGAACCTGCACCGGGCATTCATCCTGTTTTGCCTGACGCACCCGGCTTACTCCAAGCTGCGGCTGATAGACGAAAACGGCAAAGAGGTCCTGAGAATAACCAGTCTCGACGGGAATGTGCGCGTCACGGAACAGGACCAGCTGGAGAACAAGAGCGATCGCTTCTACTTTACCGGGAGTCTCACGCTGGATCCGGGGAAGGTATATGTGTCTCCCATGCAGCTTGAGTTCGAGAACAAGAAGGTCGTCACGCCCCATCGTCCCATCATCCGAATCGCAACGCCGGTGTTCGATGCCAAAGCGAGCCGCCTCGGGGTGCTGGTCGTCACCGTTGCCGCCGATGAACTCCTGTCGCGGATCGCGGCAAGCAACGATGTCTCCATCAGCCAGCACATGCTGCTGAACAGCGACGGTTATTGGCTCAAGGGCGGCAATCCCGCCGATGAATGGGGGTTCATGTTCGACAAGCCAGTGACGCTCGGGGCCAGGTTCCCCGCCGCATGGAAAAGGATCGGCGTAGAGCAGCACGGCCAATACGAGGACAGCAGCGGGCTGTGGAACTTCGATACGGTGTATCCGCTTAAGCCGGGCAAAAGCTCTCCTGGCGTGGCCGGCAGCCAGATACGCACCAGTGTCGATCCGGACAAGTACTACTGGAAGGTGGTTTCGTTCGTTCCGAACGATCAGATATACGAATTGAGTGCCAAGGTGATGCGCTCCACCGCGTTCTCCGCGGGAGGGATGCTGTTGCTGTTGCTGGTTGGCTGCTGGTATTACACCAATATGCATTATTCCAAGCTCAAGGCGCAGCGGGACCTGAGTCTCGCCGAGGCGGAATATGCCAAGCAGCTGGCTCTGCGCGACTCCGAGGCGCGCATGTACGCGATATTGCATACCATCGCGGACGGCATCATCACTTTCAGCGAAAGCGGCATCATCGAGGAATTCTCCACCAATGCCGAACGCATCTTCGGTTATTCCCAGGACGAGGTCATCGGGCAGCATATCAGCATGCTGATGCCGAAGTCGGTCCACTGGCTGAACGATAATTATCTGTTGCCGGAAAGCGGGGATGCCGGAGCCGCCGACGGCGAGTTGGAGATCGAGGGGCATCACAAGAACGGCGACACTTTCCCGCTGGAGCTGGCGGTCAGCGAGATGATGCTGGGCGGGCAGCGCCATTTCACCTGCATGGTGCGCGACATCACGCAACGCAAACGGATACAGCAGGAGCTGATCGCGGCAAAGTCGGACGCGGAGATGGCCAGTCAGGCCAAGAGTTATTTCCTGGCCAATATGAGTCATGAAATCCGCACCCCGATGAATGCCATCATTGGTTTCGCGAACCTGTGCCTGGAGACCCCGCTTACGCCCATACAACGCGATTATCTGGAAAAGGTCTCCATTTCGGCGAACTCGCTGCTGGGCATCATCAACGACATACTCGATTTCTCCAAGATCGAGTCCGGCAAGCTGGATATGGAAATGATCCCTTTCAGCCTGGGTGCCGTGCTGAGAGGCGTTGCCGCCATCATCAGCATCCGCGCGGAAGAGAAGCGCCTGGAGTTCCTGATCGATGCGGAATACGGGATACCCCAGATGCTGGTTGGCGATTCGCTGCGCCTGAGCCAGATCCTGAACAACCTTGCCCACAACGCCGTCAAGTTCACCGAGGCGGGCGAGATAGTTATCCAGATCGGGATAAAACAGATGATCCCGAGCCGGGGGGAAGCTTACGGCCGGGTCGTATTGCGCTTTGCGGTGCGCGACACCGGTATCGGCATGACGCCGGAACAGATCGAAAAGCTCTTCCAGTCATTCAGCCAGGCCGATGTCTCCACCACGAGGAAATACGGCGGCACCGGATTGGGGCTGGCCATATCGAAGCGACTCGTGGAACTGATGGGCGGACGGATATGGGTGGAAAGCACGATGGGCAAGGGCAGTGTTTTCGCGTTCGAGATCCCCTTCACCTTTCTGCCCGAGGATACCGGCAGGGTGCCGGAACTGGATGGGTTCAGGATGCTGGTAGTGGACGACAACCACAGTGCGCGCCGCGTCATACTGGCCATGCTGGAGTCGTTCGGCGTCGAGGCGAGCTCCGCGTCCGACGGACTCGAGGGACTGGCCGCCATCGAATCCGCGGAAGAGCGGGGGCAGCCATTCAGTTGCGTGATGCTGGACTGGAGCATGTCCGGTATGAGCGGACTGGAACTGGCAAAGCGCATCAAACAGAAACCACCGCAGCACCAGCCCAAGGTCATCTATCTTTCCGGACATAAACATACCGAGATGATCAATGCATCCGGGGCGGTAAAGCTGCTGGACGCGGTGATCAATAAACCTGTCACTCCATCCGGATTGCTGGATGCGATCATGACATGCATTTCCGGTCGGGCCAGATTGCCGCAGCCCGCGCAGCCGAACGACGCGCCTGTCGATCTGGCCGGTCTGCATGTGTTGCTGGTGGAAGACAACAGCTTCAACCAGCAGCTGGCCAATGCCCTGCTGGTGCGCGCCGGGATCGATGTCGGCATCGCCGACAACGGACTCGAGGCACTGCAGGCGTTGCAGCGAGAAAGCTTCGATGCGGTGCTGATGGATATGCAGATGCCGCAAATGGACGGACTGGAAGCGACCCGGCGCATCAGGAAAGACCCGGCGCTGGCCGGCCTGCCCGTCATCGCCATGACGGCCAATGCCATGGCGGGAGACCGCGAGACATGTCTTGCCGCCGGGATGAACGATTATATTTCCAAGCCGCTGAATACCAGGACGTTGTACGCTATGCTTGCCCGCTGGACGCATCGCGGCGTGCCACCGGTGCAATCCGAGCCCGAGACTCCGCTCCGGAGCGAAGAGGCTGCGGTCCTCGATGCAGGCAGCGCGATGGCCAGAATGGGTGGGCCGGATCTATACCTGTCCATGCTGGCCAAGTTCGTTCCCAGCCAGCAACGTGCGGTGCAGTCGATACGAGATGCGCTCGCCGCCGGTGACGATGCCACCGCCGAACGTCTGGCACATTCGCTGAAGGGTGTCGCGGCATCCGTCGGGGCTGCCTTTCTGGCTGAGTCCGCCGCTCGACTGGAGCGGGCGATCGCGGCAGGGAATGCCGGGGAATATCGGCAGCTGATCGAGGATGTCGCAGCCAAAATGGAACAGGCTGTTGTCGCGACAGGAACCTATCTGGAAGAACATCGCTCAAAATGACCAGGCAATCTTCCTTTGCCGGCAACGTATTGCTTATCTCGTTTCAAGAACCGCGGGGCGGCAGGTTACACTTCTCGCGCATGGGATATTGCCTTGGGCGATGCGTGCAAATATCAGGCGATATCGATTGCAGGCAATCTTGGTCATGGACTAGACTGGTGCGACACTATGGAACACGGAGGCTTTTCGCGCGGGGCGATCTCGCCGAGGGGGATGTGACATGAAGAATTATGTTTTGTTTCTAGCCCTGTTGCTGTCCGCCTGTTCCAGCGATTTCTGGACGGTCAAAAGCAAAGCGGAGCCGCAACCGCAACCCGCAGTGCGTCAACATCCGGTTCCCGTCGAGGTGCAACAGCCGGTTCGCATCGATCCGGTCAGTCCTCCCCAGAAGAAGCGAGAACATAACATCGAAGAAGACTGATCCGATGTTATGGGCCGCGCGTGATTTTTTCGGGGTGACCGGTTTGCCGGTCTGTCGAGATCGTCGTTTCACGGATTATTGCCCCCTGGGCATTAAGGTTCAGTGCGGGGGCGTTGCTTGTGAAAGGTCAGGGGGGCCGAAACGGGCGACGGACTCTTCAGGATGTGCTTCTTGATCTTGCCGATCACATGCATCTCGCAAGCCTTGCAGTCGAATTCCAGCCGCAGCTGCTCGCTGCCGTTGACCAGAGTCATCGGCTCGGCGCGCACCTGACCCTGCACGCCGACCACGCCCTTCGCCTGCTTCGGGCACAAACTCATCGAGTAGCGTATGCAGTGGCGCGTGACCATCAGCGAGACTTCGCCGGTCTCGCGGTGAGACTCGTAGGCGGCGGCGATCAGCTTCACGCCATGCTTCGCGTAGAAGGCCCGCGCCGCGCTGTTGTAGACGTTGGCGAGGAAGGTCAGCGACTCTTCCGGATACTGCGCGGGCGGCTCGGCGGCAGCCTTGCGCGGCGAACGGGAATAGGAGATGAGACGCGCGGCTTCGAGTTTTTCCACCGCGTCGCGGCGCAGCTTGTTGATCACCGAGCCGGGGGCGAACCAGGGCTGGGACCATTCGACGGTCAATTCCCGCAGCTCGAAATCGCTGCCGCCGAAGCGGTCGAGCTGTTCGCGCAGGTTCTTCTCGGCTTCAGCTGGATGCTGTGCAGGCTGCTTGTCGAAGGCGACGCTCGCGGTCGCTTCTATGCCGTCCTCGTCCCGCAGTGTCAGCGAAAACCCATCGGCAGTCTCCGCGAAGGTTGCGTTGATACCGATGCGCCGCTCTGCGGACTTCTTCGCCAGCGCCTGTTCCCACGCGTGGTCGCGGTTGCGGCTGATGACCACGCCGGGGCGCAGTCCTTCCAGTGTATGCATGGGCTCGTTCGGGAACACGCGCCACACCTTGCCTTTGTTTTCGACGACGTTCGCCTGCAGGCCGACGACGGCGCGCTTGTGCAGGTAGTTCAGGCCGTCGCTGTTTGCCAGCGCCTCGTTCGATTCCATCTCGAACCACTTGTCGCCGACCTGCGTCACCTCGCCCAGTTCCAGTCCGACGAAGGTCGGAGTGTCGAACGCGCCGATGTCGGCTTTGCGGCCGTTGGTGAAATAGTCCGTCGCCCCGCGATGGAAGGTCTTGTCCGGGTTGGGCGTGAACAGCAGCTTCGTGTGTCCGCTGGAGGCGCGCGCGAGGTCGCTGCGCTCCTCCAGTATCTCGTCGAGCAGCATCCGGTAATGCCCGGTGATGTTCTTCACGTAGGCCGCATCCTTGTAGCGCCCCTCGATCTTGAAGCTGCGCACGCCGGCGGCGATCAGCGCGCGCAGGTTCGCGCTCTGGTTGTTGTCCTTCACCGACAGCAAATGCTTGTCATAGGCGACGACGCGGCCCTGCGCGTCGGTCAGCGTGTAGGGCAGGCGGCAGGCCTGAGAGCAGTCGCCGCGGTTGGCAGAGCGCCCGGTGTGCGCATGGCTGATGTTGCACTGGCCGGAGTAGGCGACGCACAGCGCGCCGTGGATGAAGTGCTCGATCACGGTGTCGGCGGGCACCGCGGCGCGCACCTTCGCGATCTCCGAGATCGTCAGTTCGCGCGCCAGCACGATCTGCGAGAAGCCGACGTCGGCGAGGAAGCGTGCCTTCTCCGGCGTGCGGATGTCGCACTGGGTCGAAGCGTGCAGGTCGATGGGCGGCAGGTCGAGTTCCAGCAGCCCCATGTCCTGCACGATCAGCGCATCGACGCCTGCATCCCAGCAATCCCATGCGAGCTTGCGCGCGGCTTCGAGTTCGGCGTCGTGCAGGATGGTGTTCAGCGTGACGAAGATCTTCGCGCGGTAGCGGTGCGCGAATTCCACCAGCCCGGCGATGTCCGCCATTGCATTGCCCGCCTTGTCGCGCGCGCCGAACGACGGCCCGCCGATGTACACCGCGTCCGCGCCGTGCGTCACGGCTTCGCGCCCGATGGCGGCGGTCTTTGCGGGGGCAAGCAGTTCGAGATTGCGCATGTCGGTCGTCATTCGGTTTGCTCCTGTTTCGTGTAGCGCAGCTGGCCGAGGTCGTACCCCTGCGCGGCTGCCGCATTCAGGGCCGCGTCCAGCATGGGTTTGGGCAGGACCGGCGTGCGCGAGAGTATCCAGAGATATTTGCGGTTCGGGTTGCCGACCACGGCCCAGCGGTATTCGGCATCCAGGCCGACGATCCAGTAGTCGGAACGGAACGGCCAGAAGAACGAGACCTTGAGCTGCGCCGGGTAGGTCGCATCGTTCACCCATGCGTGGCCGTTCGCCTCGTCGTGGCCATCTTCGGTGCGGCAGCGGTTCCTGACCGCGATATCGCCGTCGGGGCGCAGCGTGTATTCCGCGGTGGTGCCGCCCACGCAGTTGCGCTGGAAGTACATCGGGAACGCGGCGATCTCGTACCACTTGCCGAGGTAGCGCGGGAGATCCAGCGATGGCACCGCGCGCACCGGAGCGTGTTCCGCCGCAAAGGCGGAAGTGCCGGCCGCCAGCATCAGCAGCGCGATCAAACGGATAAGCAGGGTGTTCATTTCCGGCGGTAGCAGACGAAGTGATATTCCAGCGGCTGCGGTGTTTCCTGTGCGCGCACTTCGCGCGAGGCCTCCTGCCATTCGGCCTTGTCGAATGACGGGAAGTGCGCGTCGCCCTCGACATCCTGCTGGATCTCGGTGATGTACAGCGCGTCGACCAGCGGCAGCGATTGCGAGTAAATTTCCGCGCCGCCGACGATGAACGTCTCGGTGTCGCTCGCGCAAGCCGCAATCGCATCCTGCAACGAGTGTGCAACGATGCATCCCTCGACCTTCAAGTTCCTGTCGCGCGTGACCACCACCGTCGTGCGTCCCGGCAGCGGCTTGCCGATGGAGTCGAAGGTCTTGCGCCCCATGATCATGTGGTGGCCCATTGTCAGCGCCTTGAAGTGCTTCAGGTCTTCCGGGCAGCGCCAAGGCAGCGTGTTGTCCACGCCTATGGTGCGGTTCTTCGCCATCGCGACGATGATGGAGAGACGAGGGGGTTGATTGGCAGTCATCGGAAAGCTCGGGTCGATTGGGGGCGTGATTATAGTGGAACGGTCGCGGTTACCACTGCAGCGCCCGCATCTGCGCGCTCTTCTTTTTCTGGTGGGAGTGCATGCTGGCGACGATGATGTCCAGCACGGCGATCGCGTCGAGCACGAACGGCCCCTTGTTCAGCATGATGCATTCGGCGCGTTCCGCCATCGCGGCGTCGGTGACCTCGGCGCGGGTCAGCATGTTCTGCTTGACCAGCCCCTCCAGCACCTGTGTCGCCCAGATCACCGGCACCTGCGCGGCCTCGCACAGCCACATGATCTCTTCCTGAGTCTCGGCGAGCTGTTCGTAGCCCAGTTCCACCGCGAGGTCGCCGCGCGCGATCATCACGCCGAACGGGTGGCTGCCCGCGCCGCGGATGATGATCTCGGGCAGGTTCTTCAGTGCGCGCCGGGTCTCGATCTTGGCGACGATGCCCAGCTTGTCCGCGCCTCGCTTCGCCAGCTCGTCTATCAGCAGCTGCATGTCTTCGCCGCTCTGCACGAAGGAATAGCCGACGATGTCCGCATGCTTGACGATGCAGTCCAGGTCCTCGCGGTCCTTCCCGGTCAGCGCGGGCAGGGTGATGTCGGTGTCCGGGAAGTTCAGTCCCTTCTCGGGCGCGAGCTTCGATCCCTGCGAACGGGCCCGGGTGATCCTCAGCAGCGCGCCTTCGTCGTTCAGCTCGGCGATTTCGGCGCCGATATGGCCGTCGTCGATCAGCACCCGCTGGCCGGTCTTCAGGCAGTCGAAGATCGCCGGCTCCGCGCAGGAGATATGGGCGGGGATGAGGCGACCGGTCGCCTCGTCCATCTTCGCCGGCTCGCCCGGCAGCGGCTTGCGGGTCAGTTGCAGCGTGTCGCCGATGCGCAACAGGATGTCGATGGGCGGTGCGATCACCGTGCCAACGGCACACTCGGCGTCCGCATGGCGCAGCACGCAGCCTTCTTCCAGATATGCGGAGTTGCGCGACGAGGCGAGCACTTCGAGTTTGGACAGTCGCTCCTCGACGGTCAGCGTGACCGCTTTGCCGCGCAGGTCGGTCAGCGAAATCTTGTCGCCCTTCTTCAGCCGCTTCAGCCAAGCCGGATCGACGGCGAGCCGCGCCGGCAGGCGGTTGCCCAGCACGTCCTTGATAGCTTCGCGGCCCGGCGCGCCGCCGGCATCCAGCACCACCGTCGCGGATTCGAGGAAGGAACCGCGGCTGTCGCGCCTAGGCTTGAGGCGGACCACGCCGTGGTCGAACGCGACCGGGCCGGTGCGCAGTTTCTGTCCCGCGAGGTCCATCAGTATCTTGCAGGAGCGGCCGGTTTCCTTTTCCGCCTTGCGGACGAAATCGGCCATCTTGCGCCAGCTCTCCGGTGTGTCGTGCGCGCAGTTGATGCGGGCGGAATCCATGCCGCGTTTGACCAGCTCCCTGACGAAGCCATAGTCCGTGGCCGCCTCGCTCGGCAGCGTCACCATGATGCGCACCGTGCGGTTCTTCGGCGCGCTCCCCAGCAAGCGTTTGGTCAGCTTGTTCAGGTGGGCAGCGGTCTTGGCATAGGCGTTGGCGGTGGTCTGGATCTTCTTTGTTTCGGGGCGCTCGCCGGTCAGTGCCTTCAGCGCCTGGATGACGGCCTCCAGATTCGCGAGCACATGCTCCTCGGTGCGCCCGAGCGACGACAGGCCGAGGGCGGCGAGCTGCGACTGGACGGGGCGCAGGTCCTGGCGGCGCAACCCGATGTAGGCCGCCATGTTCTGCGCGGAGGGTTTGAAGCCACGCCAGTGGATATGCGGCTGCCATGCTTCGAGGCAGGCCTTCTGCGTCTTCCTGACCTTCGCGCGTATGCGCTTCAGTTCGGCCAGCAGCTTCAGCAGCTGCTTGTCGTCGAGCGTACTGTTCGCGAGAGGCGAGGCGTTCATTTCGCCGGGGTCAGACCGCCACAGGCGCCTTGATCGCCGGATGCGGGTCGTAGCCTTCCAGCGTGAAGTCCTCGAATTTGAAACCGAAGATGTCTTTCACGTCCGGGTTGATCTTCATCGTCGGCAACGCGCGCGGTTCGCGCGACAGCTGCAGCGCGGTCTGTTCCATGTGGTTGGAGTACAGGTGCGCGTCGCCGAAGGTGTGCACGAAGTCGCCGTACTTCAGCCCGCACACCTGCGCCATCATCATCGTCAGCAGCGCATAGCTGGCGATGTTGAACGGCACGCCGAGGAAGATGTCGGCGCTGCGCTGGTAGAGCTGGCACGACAGCTTGCCGTCCGCGACGTAGAACTGGAAGAAGGCATGGCAGGGCGCCAACGCCATCCTGTCCAGCTCGCCGACGTTCCACGCCGAGACGATGATGCGGCGCGAATCCGGATTGTTCTTCAACTGATCCACCGCGATCTTGATCTGGTCGATCACGCGGCCGTCCACCGCCTCCCACGAGCGCCACTGCTTGCCGTACACCGGCCCGAGATTGCCGTTCTCGTCCGCCCACTCGTCCCAGATCGAGACGCCGTTGTCCTTCAGGTACTTGATGTTGGTGCTGCCCTGCAAAAACCACAGCAGCTCATGGATGATGGATTTCAAGTGGCACTTCTTGGTCGTGACCAGCGGGAAGCCCTGGGAAAGATCGAAACGCATCTGGTAGCCGAACACGCTGGTCGTGCCGGTGCCGGTGCGGTCGGATTTTGTCGTTCCGTGGTCGAGGACGTGCTGCATTAAATCGAGGTATTGGCGCATGAAGTAACTCGTCGTGTTGCGGCGTCGGGCGACGCTTTTCAGGGGCGTAATGCTAGCACAGGGGCGAGGGACTCTAATTTGTGACTCTTAAGAGAACACAAAAACGTATTTTTAGAATAAGAAAATAGTAGTGAATGCTACTAATAGTAGGTCGACGAATAGTCATCATCACACTAACTTTCAACCCATGACGATTACAGAGCTTTTCGCACAAAATGTTCGCGAACTGAGGATTGAGCGAGGATTCTCTCAGGAAGAGCTTGCTCACCAAGCGGGCCTTCATCGGACGTACGTCGGTGCGGTTGAACGGGGTGAACGAAATATTACACTTCTGAATGCGCAACGGATAGCCGAAGCTCTTGGCGTGACCCTAGATCAATGCGTGAGATTGAACGATGAGCAACCAAGAAGACGAATTGCAAAGCGCTCTTGATGAAATTCTTGCCGCCTACCAGGAAGGATTTTCAGAGAAGGTCTATAGCGAGGAAAATGACGATCATGATTTACTCATGGATGCCTACGGTATAACGCCAATATTGAAACGTGAGAATCGTCAGTACTGGGGGCGCGAGCTTGGGATGTGTTGGCAGCGTTTGGTTGTCGAGGTCTGTCGACAAAATCGAACAGACTTTGGGCCAGCCTTGCGGATTGGTGCGGACGAACCCTGTGATCTGACTGTGGGGAACCTTGCAATTGATACCAAGTATCGCATTGGTTCAGGTGATTCTGGGACTCTCAAGAAGTTCAAGGCGTATGGCCCCCTGCTCAGGGAGCAGGGGTTCACGCCAGTCCTGCTAATAGTTCGTGAGGACAATCTTGCTGCTGCGATTACCGCGTGTAGTACCGGGGGGTGGACTGTCAAAACCGGGCAGCAAACATTCGACTATTTGCTGGAACTAACAGGGTTCGATATCAAAGCATTTCTCCAGCAAAGAGCCCAGGCGTTTCCGGTTGCGCGTTGATCTTCCTTGTCTTGACCTGTTCGCCTAGTCTAGTCTTGGCAATTAATGCGTAATCGGGATTGATCTCCATGCCGACATAGGCAAATCCTAGTTTCTTCGCAGCAACCAGGGTCGTTCCAGACCCAGCGAATGGGTCGAGTACGATATTGTCCAGACTCGGAGGAACCATCAGTTCAATGAGCCTTTCCATTAACGGCAGGGGCTTGACGGTACAGTGCAAATTGAATTCTTCGGAATTTGACCTTGGTATGCCTTCAAGAATGTTGCTCTGGAAACTTCCGTCAGTGTTCTCGGCGTGAAAAAGCCCCACGCCGTATTTTCGAAGTGTTTCGACGTAGTTGTTTTCCAGTGGTTTCTGAACTACGACAATCGCCTCCCATTCGCTGCGTAGGCAACTATGCCAGCCTTCCCATCGTTCTGGTTCAGGATCACCAAGCTTACGTAGTTTGGCCTCAACGTTTAAGCCTTTGGGGATGCCACTGGATCTTCGATAAACGATACAGTCTCTTGCGTAAAATCCAGCGCGTTCAAGAGCAACTTGTACATGAGCCATCGTCCTTGTGCTATTGAAAGCTGCAACAATCGCTCCGGGCTTGCATACACGGTATACCTGCTGCCCCCATTCATAGCACCAAGCCTCGTAATCAAGAATATTCTGTCGATTCTTTTCATACCATCGCTTGTTCCTTACTCCTCCAGCCAAACCGCTTCCATAAGGAATGTTTTTAACGAGTGTCTTGGAATTCTTAACTCGCGCTAAACGACGCGCTATTTCTTCGGCATCCCACTTGTGTCCGATAAATTCGTAATTGTATGGCGGGTCTGTGATGCAAGCAGCGATGGAGTTGTCTGGAAGCTTGCGTAGAAGATCACGACAGTCGCCGACGATAATGGAGTTCTTAAAGGTCATGATGTCTTCAATTATTTATTTGTCGCTACTGATAGTATGCAGGCGCTCTCGTTTAGTCAACGATAATCTGCTACGGTAAACGACGAGCATTTGAGCTGGTCGTATAATTTGCCACCCCATTCACCGGAGAACACTATGCCCCTCGCCCAACCGACTTTCTCGAACACCCTTTCCGCTTCCCATCAACTGATCGTCCTACCCAAGGGCAAGACCCTGCCGAAGGATGCGCCGCACGGCGATCTGCTCGCCGCGGTGCTCAAACGCCGCGACATGAAGGCGGAGGAACTGGCGAAGTCGCCGGTGGCGGCGAACGCGGCGGACGGGACGCTGGTGGCGTGGGCGATGCTGGATGCGGACAAGGACGCTTTCGCGCAGCAGGTGCTGGTGCGCAAGGCCTTGCAGTTGCTGCTGGACGAGCAGCCGAAGGCGCTGGCGATCCATGTGTCCGGCGCGACCGCGCAGCGCGCGGCCGAGTTGGCGGTGTACGGCGCATGGGTGAACAGTGCGCTGTTGCCGGTGCACAAGAAGAAGGACGAGCGCAAGGCGTTGCAGAAGATCGCGCTGGTCGGCGGCGTGGACAAGAAGCCGTTCGACGCACTGCGCGCGCAGGCGGAAGGCAATCTGTTGTGCCGCGAGCTGACCATCCTGCCGCCGAACGAGCTGACGCCGGGCATGTATCGCACCCGCGTGAAAAAGCTGGCGCAGGACAACGGCTGGAAGCACGAAGAGTTCGACATGAAGAAGCTGCGCAAGATGGGCGCGGGCGCGTTCGTCGCGGTCGCGCAAGGCAGCGATCCGGAGGATGCGGCCATCGTGCATCTCACCTACAAACATCCGAAGGCGAAGCGCACCGTCGCGCTGGTCGGCAAGGGCATCTGCTTCGACACCGGTGGCCACAACCTCAAACCCTCGCGCTACATGCACAACATGCACGAGGACATGAACGGCTCCGCGGTCGCGCTGGGTATCCTGCTCGCGGCGAGCGAACAGAAGCTGGCGGTGAATATCGACTGTTGGCTGGCGCTGGCGCAGAACCACATCAGCCCCAAGGCCTACAAGCAGAACGACATCGTCAAGGCGCTGAACGGCACGACCATCGAGATCATCCACACCGACGCCGAGGGCCGCATGGTGCTGGCTGACACGCTGACGCTGGCTTCGCGCGCGAAGCCGGACATGATGATCGACTTCGCCACGCTGACCGGCAGCATGGCGACCGCGCTGGGCGCGCGCTATTCCGGCGTGTTCGCCACCAGCGACGAACTGGCGCAGCGCGCGGTGAGCATGGGCAAGCAGACCGGCGAGCGCCTGTGCGCCTTCCCGCAGGACGAGGACTACGAAGCCGAGCTCGATTCCAAGGTCGCAGACATCAAGCAGTGCACGCTGGCGGGCGAGGCCGATCACATCCTTGCGACGCGCTTCCTGAAACGCTTCGTCGAGCACGACACGCCCTGGCTGCATGTTGACCTGTCGTCCAGCCGTTGCGAAGGGGGCTTGGGCATCGTCGCATCCGAAGTCACCGGCTTCGGCGTGGGCTGGGGGCTGGCGATGCTGTCGCCGGCCTGATCTACATGCTCTATATCGCCCACAACGTTCTGATCGCCGATTGCGAGATCGAGATGACCGCCGTGCGCGCTCAGGGCGCGGGCGGGCAGAACGTCAACAAGGTGTCGAGCGCGGTGCATCTGCGTTTCGACATCGGTGCCTCATCGCTGCCGCCGGAGTTCAAGCAGCGGCTGCTGCAACTCAACGACCAGCGTATCACCAAGGACGGCGTGGTCGTCATCAAGGCGCAGGAATCCCGCAGTCAGGACAAGAACCGCACCGAGGCGCTGCGCCGCCTGAAGGAACTGGTGCAGAGCATCGCGGTGCTGCCGACCGAGCGGCGCGCGACAAAACCGACGCGCAGTTCGCAGCGCAAGCGCATGGACAGCAAGGCGAAGCACGGCGCGCTGAAGAGCCTGCGCGGCAGGGTGCAGGAATGAGCCGGCAGGCGGCGACGGCTTCGGGACGCGGCGGCCTTGCGGCCTTCGCCATGCTGCTGATTGTCGCGCTCAACCTGCTCGTCGCCTGCGGCGGCAAGCCGGAGGAGAGCGCACTCCCTCAAAGCAGCAAGGTGCTGGCGCTGGGCGACAGCCTGACCGCGGGAGCCGGCGTGACGCCGGAGCAGGCATGGCCTGCGCTGCTGGCGAGCCGCACGGGTTGGGAGGTCGTCAACGGCGGGGTGAGCGGCGACAGGAGCGGCGATGCGCTGGCGCGCTTGCCCGCACTGCTCGAAGAACACCAGCCCGTACTGGTGCTGGTGACGCTGGGCGGGAACGACATGCTGCGCCATGTGCCGGAGGCGGAGACCGTCGCGAACCTGGAGCGGATACTCGATATGGTCCGGGCCTCCGGTGCGAAGGCGGTGCTGCTGGCGACGCCCAAGCCCAGCGTCGCGGGCGCGGTGTTCCGTAATCTGTCGCCGCCGGAGTTCTATCTGACGGTGGCCGAAGGACATCGCGTGCCGCTGATCGAGGAGGCGATCCCCGAGGTGCTGTCAGATCCGGCGATGAAGGGCGATCCGCTGCACCCGAATGCGGAAGGCCATGCGCTGCTGGCGGGAAAGATCATCGAGGCCCTGCGGGCGATCGGCTATGTGCGCTAGCTGGCGAGGGGGAGAACATGCAGTAGTCATGCAAGCCGGGAGGGAGTCGCAGTCATCCCCCTCTGTAAAGGGGGGCAGGGGGGATTTTCGGCAGGATGAGTAATACCGCATTTTCAAATCCCCCTCAGTCCCCCTTTTCCAAAGGGGGATGCAGAGTGAGTCTCCGCCTCGATGCGGCTCGCGGTTTTGTGGGGCTCTTGAGGGGCTTGTTGTTGGAGAGGATGAATTACTTCTTTCGCGAAGCGTCCAGGCGCTTCTCCAGTTCCTCCGCCGGCAGATAGCCCGGCACCTGTACGCCGTCGCCGAAGATCAGGTTGGGCGTGCCGTTGACGTTCATTTTCTTTGCCAGCGCCATGACCTTGTCGGTCTTGGTGTTGCAGGAGGCGCTCGCGGGCGCGTTGCCGTTCAGCATCAGCTCGTTCCATGCCTTGATCGGGTCCTTGGCGCACTTGACGTTGCGCACGAGGTCTTCCGAGGCGGGCGAGAAGATCGGGCCGACGAACATGTACAGCGTCACGTTGTCGATCTTGCCCAGTTCCTTTTCCAGCTTGCGGCAGTAGCCGCAGTTCGGGTCGGTGAAATAGGCCATGCGGCGCGAGCCGTCGCCCTTGACGCGCTTGATCGCAATGTCGAACGGCAGTTTGTCGAAGTCGATGGCGAACAGCACGCGGCGGCGTTCTTCGGTGATGTCGCGGCGGTTCTTCAGTTCGATCACGTGGCCGTCGAACAGATATTCGCCCTTGGCGTCGGTGTACAGCAACTGGTCGCCGATGATGACTTCGTATAGCCCGGAGTAGGGCGTCTTGACGACATGCTCGATCTTGCCGATGTTGGGGAACTTGTTTTGCAGCGATTGGCGGATTTCGCTTTCGCCGGCGTGGACGGAAGACGACAGCAGGGCGGCGGCGAACAGGGCGATCAGTTTCTTCATAAGGGCCTCAAGATTAGTGTCAGTTAAGGGCGTGCTGTACCAGTAGCTTTTTCAGCGGGGTCAGTCGGTTGGTGGCATCCATCCCGAGATTGCGCAGCTTGCGCAGGATGGGATCGTCGTTGTTGAACAGGTGCTTCAGGCCGTAGGTCGTGGCCTGCATCGAGTAGATGTCTTCCTTGCGCTTGCGGTCGTAGCGGCGCAGCAGTTGCGCGTCGCCGCAGTCGGCGCAGCCGCCGCGCTCCAGCAGCGTCTGCGCCAGTTCGCGCGCGTCGCGGAAACCGGTGTTCACGCCTTGCCCGGCCAGCGGGTGCATGTTGTGCGCGGCATCGCCGATCAGCGCGATGCGCGGCGCGGATATCTGCGGCAGCACCAGCAGGCGCAGCGGGAACGCGGCGGCGGGCGTGACGACCTGCATCTCGCCCAGCGTGTGGTGTGCGGCGGCGGCTACCTTGTCGCAGAGTTCTTTGCGGTTCAGCGCCAGCAGTTCGGCGGACTTTTCCGGGCTGACCGACCACACCATGGACACGCGGTTGCCCGGCAGCGGCAGCAGCGCGAGGATGCCGTCCGGCTGGAACCATTGGTATGCGATGCCGCGGTGCGGGAGTTCGGTGGTGAAGTTGGCGACCACGCCGTGCTGGCGGTAATCGGTCGGCGTGGCGCCCAGTCCGATCTGGTTGCGCACCCAGGAATCGCGGCCGTCCGCGCCGACGACCAGCTTCGCCCGGATGCTGCGGCCGTCCTGCAGCGCGAGTTCGGCGGAATCTGTGCCTACGGCGAGCGAGGCGCAGCGAGCCGGGTGCAGCAGGGTCAAATTGTCCTGGTGGCGTAGCACCTGCCACAGCGCATGCTGCAGCTCGCGGTTTTCCAGGATGCAGGCCAGTTCGGGCACGCCCATCTCATAGGCGCTGAATTCCAGCTTCGCGCCATCGTCGCCGAATACGCGCATTTCTTCGACCGGAGCCACACGGCGGGTGGCGAGATGGTCCCAAGCGCCGGCCTCTTCGAGGAAGCGGCGGCTGCCGGGGCTGATCGCGTAGATGCGCGGGTCCCAGTCTGCCAGTTCTGGGTCTTCGGGCAGCGCGGGTGAGCACTGGCTCTCCACCAGCGCCAGCGAAAGCCCACTGTGCCTGAGCGATGCGGCCAGGCTGGCTCCCACCAGACCGCCGCCGACGATGACGATGTCGAATTCCATAGTCGGATATTGCGCAGAAATAATCGCGGGCATCATAGCATGGCCCCGCTGATTAATTTATAATCGCCGCCCCCTTTGAAATCCATCCCGCTCAGGCGCATGCAAATCGGCCCATACAAGTTGAAGAACAACCTGATCGTCGCACCCATGGCGGGCGTGACCGACAGGCCGTTCCGCATGCTGTGCAAGCGCATGGGCGCGGGCATGGCCGTGAGCGAGATGGTGGCGTCGAATTCGCTGCTGTACGGTTCCGAGAAGACCAAGCGCCGCGCCAACCACGAGGGCGAGGTCGATCCGATCTCGGTGCAGATCGTCGGCGCGGACCCGAAGATGCTGGCGCAGGCCGCGCAGTACAACGTCGACAACGGCGCGCAGATCATCGACATCAACATGGGCTGCCCGGCCAAGAAGATTTGCAACGTGATGGCGGGCTCCGCGCTGATGCAGAACGAGAAGCTGGTCGCCGAGATACTGGAGGCCGTGGTTGGCGCGGTGGACGTGCCGGTGACGCTGAAGATACGCACCGGCTGGGACAAGGCCAACCGCAACGCGATCGCTATCGCGCGCATCGCCGAGAACAGCGGCATCCAGGCGCTGGCGATCCACGGCCGTACCCGTGCCTGCGCCTACACCGGCGATGCCGAGTACGACACCATTGCCGCGGTGAAGGCCGAAATAAAGATTCCGGTGATCGCCAACGGCGACATCACCACCCCTGAAAAAGCGAAATACGTGCTGGAGCACACCGGCGCGGACGCGGTGATGATAGGCCGCGCGGCGCAGGGCCGTCCCTGGCTGTTCCGCGAGATCGAATATTTCCTGAACACGGGCATGCACATGCCGTCCCCCGAAGTCGGCGAGATACATCGCATCCTCGCCGACCACGTGCAGGAGCTTTACGACTTCTATGGCGAGTTCACCGGCCTGCGCGTCGCGCGCAAGCACATCTCCTGGTACACCAAGGGGTTGGTCGGTTCGGCGCACTTCCGCCATCACATGAATCAACTGGAGAGCGTCGAAGAACAGCTCGCGGCAGTGGATGCATTCTTTACAGAACAAGCGCAGAGCGGCTCGCGACTGTGCTACAGGGAGGAACTGGCAGCATGAGCAGCAAGCAGGGGCCCCACGAAGTGGGGATGTGCGCGTTCGCGAGTGTTGCCCGTCCCCGACAAGAGACAAGCGGAGTATCCGCGATAAACAAGGAGGGGGCAGCATGAACGATTGTGTGGTGAACGAGAACGACATGGCCCGCTATGTGCGGAAGGCGCTCAAGGAATATTTCCGCGACCTCGACGGCGAAGACCCCTGCTGCAACATGTACGACATGGTCATGGACTGCGTCGAGAAACCGCTGATCGAAATGGTGCTGGAGCAAGTCGGCGGCAACCAGACCCACGCGTCCGCGATGCTGGGCATCAACCGCAATACGCTGCGCAAGAAGATGCTGCAGCACGGAATAGCGTAACGCACAGAATTATCGCAGGGGCACGGCGTGCCGTGCCGGTGCCGGAACAAAAGTTTCACGTGCCCTTGCCGCAAGAATTCATTTAATCGGGAGCCATCATGGCAGCAATCAAGCAAGCACTCATCAGCGTGTCGGACAAGTCCGGCGTCCTCGAATTCGCACAGGGCCTGCACGCCCTGGGCGTGAAGATTCTTTCCACCGGCGGCACTGCCAAGCTGCTCGCCGACAACGGCGTGCCCTGCACCGAGGTCGCCGACTACACCGGCTTCCCCGAGATGCTGGACGGCCGCGTGAAGACGCTGCAGCCGAAGGTGCACGCCGGCATCCTCGCGCGCCGCGATCTGCCCGAGCATGTCGCCACGCTGGAAAAGCACGGCATCCCGACCATCGACCTCGTTGTGGTGAATCTGTACCCGTTCGCGGCTACCGTCGCCAAGCCCGGCTGCACGCTGGAAGACGCCATCGAGAACATCGACATCGGCGGCCCGACCATGGTGCGCGCCGCGGCGAAGAACCACGCGCATGTCGCCATCGTCACCGACCCGGCCGACTACTCCGACGTGCTGGAGGAGATGCGCACCAACAGCGGCGCGGTTTCCGACGCGACGCGCTTCGATCTGATGAAGAAGGCGTTCTCGCACACCGCCGCCTACGACAGCATGATCAGCAACTACCTGACCGCCATCGACAGCGACGGCACCAAGCAGGCCTTCCCGGCGCAGATCAACTTCAACTTCGCCAAGGTGCAGGACATGCGCTACGGCGAGAACCCGCACCAGAGCGCCGCGTTCTATCGCGACCTCAACCCGGTGGCCGGCGGCATCGCCGACTACACCCAGCTGCAGGGCAAGGAGCTCTCCTACAACAACATCGGCGACGCCGATGCGGCATGGGAACTGGTCAAGACCTTCGACCAGCCCGCCTGCGTCATCGTCAAGCACGCCAACCCCTGCGGCGTCGCGATCGCCGACACCCCGCTGAACGCCTACAAGCTGGCCTACGCGACCGACACCACCTCCGCGTTCGGCGGCATCATCGCCTTCAACCGCGAACTGGACGAAGCCTCCGCCGCGCAGATCACCGCGAACCAGTTCGTCGAACTGATCATCGCGCCGTCCGCCTCCGAAGCCGCGCTGAAGGTCACCGCCGCGAAGCAGAACGTGCGCGTGCTGACCGTGCCGCTGTCCAACGCCCACAACCAGTGGGACGTGAAGCGCGTCGGCGGAGGTCTGCTGGTGCAGAGCCCGGATGCGCTGAACGTGCAGGCCTCGCAGCTCAAGGTCGTCAGCAAGAAGCAGCCGACCGCGGAACAACTGACCGACCTGCTGTTCGCCTGGCGCGTCGCCAAGTACGTCAAGTCCAACGCGATCGTGTTCTGCAAGAACGGCCAGACCCTGGGCGTCGGCGCGGGCCAGATGAGCCGCGTGGATTCCACCCGCATCGCCAGCATCAAGGCGCAGAACGCAGGCCTGAGCCTGGAAAACTCCGTGGTGTCGTCCGACGCATTCTTCCCGTTCCGCGACGGCATCGACGTGCTGGCGCAAGCGGGCGCAAAGGCCGTCATCCAGCCGGGCGGCTCGATGCGCGACGAGGAAGTCATCGCCGCGGCGGACGAGCATGGGCTGGCGATGGTGTTCACGGGCTACCGCCACTTCAGGCACTAACAAGGTAGGGGCACGGCGTGCCGTGCCCTTGGGTGTGTGAATTAAACGGAGGAAGTAATGCCGACGATCAGCATGTTCTATGGCATTCTGGTTCTGATGTTCTACAGGGACAATCGTCGCCATCACCTTCCGCATATTCATGTTCGTTATCAGGACAATGAAGCGGCCATTTCCATCGAGGATGGAAACATACTCGACGGAACCATCCCTCCGAAACAGCTCAAGATGGTTCAGGCCTGGATAGAGATTCACAAAGAAGAGTTGATGGTGGATTGGGAATTGGCCGTGAATGGCGAAGACCCGTTCAGGATCGCTCCGCTCCAGTGAGGTGAAAATGACGCTTGATGTCGTGAACGTTAGGACTACACCGGACTTCCAGTTGGAGCTGGATTTCAAGAATGGCGAGCACCGCCGTTTTGATATGCGGCCTTTGCTGGCCATGCGCCCGTGGGACCGGATCGCTTCGGAGCAGATGTTCCACCGTGCCACGGTTGCCTATGGGACGGTGATCTGGCCGGGCGAGATCGACATCGCACCGGAAACGCTCTACGAAGATTCTGTTCCTTTGTGAGTTACGCTGGTTTGAGTTCTTCCCTCAATTTGCAGATAGAAAGTTGATATGAAAATCCTAGTCATCGGTTCCGGCGGTCGCGAGCATGCGTTGGCATGGCGTCTCGCGCAGGGTGCGAAAGTGCAAAAGGTCTACGTCGCGCCGGGCAATGCCGGCACGGCGCTGGAAGACGGCGTGGAGAATGTCGCGATCACCGCGATTCCCGACCTGATCGAATTCGTGAAGCGCGAGAATGTCGAGCTGACCGTGGTCGGCCCCGAAGCGCCGCTGGCGGCGGGCGTGGTCGACGCGTTCCGCGCGGCAGGACTGAAGATCTTCGGCCCGACCAAGGCGGCGGCGCAGCTCGAATCCTCCAAGGATTTCGCCAAGCGCTTCATGACGCGCCACAACATCCCCACCGCGTTCTTCGAGACCTTCAGCGACATCGCTCAAGCCAAGGCCTACGTCGAGAAGCACGGCGCGCCCATCGTCATCAAGGCCGACGGTCTCGCCGCGGGCAAGGGCGTGGTCGTCGCGATGAGCAAGGAAGAGGCGTTCGACGCCATCGACATGATGTTGTCGGACAACAAGCTGGGCGACGCCGGCGCGCGCGTGGTGATCGAGGAATTCCTCGCGGGCGAGGAAGCCAGCTTCATCGTGATGGCCGACGGCAAGAACGTGCTGGCGATGGCGACCAGCCAGGACCACAAGCGCCTCAAGGACAACGACGAAGGCCCGAACACCGGCGGCATGGGCGCGTATTCGCCCGCGCCCGTCGTCACGCCGGAGATCCATGCGCGCGTACTGCGCGAAGTGATCCAGCCGGTGATGCGCGGCATGGAAAGCGAGGGCGTGACCTATACCGGCTTCCTGTATGCCGGCCTGATGATCTCGCCGGACGGCAGCCTCAAGGTGCTGGAGTTCAACTGCCGCATGGGCGACCCGGAGACCCAGCCCATCATGCTGCGCCTGAAGAGCGACCTCGCCGCCATCGTCGAGCACGCCGTCAACGGCACGCTGGACCAGGTCGAGGCGGAGTGGGATCGCCGTACCGCGCTGGGCGTGGTGATGGCCGCCGCGAACTACCCCGACACGCCGCGCAAGGGCGATGTCATCACCGGCCTGCCTAAAGGTCTGGAAGACGCCCACGTGTTCCATGCCGGCACCGCCATGCTGCAGGACGGCAAGGTCGTCACCAGCGGCGGCCGCGTGCTCTGCGTCGTCGCCCTCGGCGACATGGTCAAGGTCGCGCAGAAACGCGCCTACGAGATCGCCGACACCATCCGCTTCGACGGCTGCCAGATGCGGCGCGACATCGGGTATCGGGCGATAGGGCGGAAGTAATCTCTGTCTCCCCTCTCCCATTTATGGGAGAGGGGCCGGGGGAGAGGGAACGGGGAAGCTACAGCGCTTCCCCGTTTTGTTTTGGGCCGGAACCCGTATCGGAGGGGAAATGCCTATATATTTTTTATGGTTGGCGAAGACCGGGCGGGCCAGTAGTATTCGCGGCGATAAGGAAAGTCAGAATGCGAGCATTGGACATCGAAAACATAAAGCGATTCAAGTTTTTCATCGGCGGATTTCACGGCCCGAATCACCGCTTTGAACTGAATGGCGGGGCGCTGCTGTACTTGGCCGATGGCGAAGCAGATGTGCTGAAGCCCTCCCCGCTCAAGTGGCGCAACTTCATCGCCAAACTGGATGCGCAAGGCGTCTGGACGTGGAAGAAGTACTACAACAATCGGGATGTGTGCGACGGCACCCAATGGGAGCTGGACATCGTCGTCGGCGATAAGCGGGTAAAATCCGGCGGCAGCAACAACTACCCCGGCCTCGTGAAGGATCCAAAGATATTGAGCTTCCCCGAGAACTCTCCGCAATTCGACGCATTCCTCGCGGCGCTGAAAAACCTTACCGGCAAGAAAATCCGCTGACCAATAACATTGCCCACCATGTTTGAACAAGCCTTCAAGAATATCGACGATGTCCTGCGCAAGGAGGCCGGCTGCGCCAGCGAACTCGACTACACCGAACAAAGCTCCTGGCTGCTGTTCCTCAAATACCTCGACGCGCTGGAGCACAGCAAGGCGATGGAAGCCGAGCTGGAGGGCAAGAAATACACGTACCTGATCGACCCGCCCTACCGCTGGGAAACCTGGGCTGCCCCGAAAGGCAAAGACGGCAAGATAGACCACAACGCCGCGATGACCGGCGACGATCTGCGCGACTTCGTCAACCAGACGCTGTTCCCCTACCTGCACCGCTTCAAGGAAAAGGCCGCCAACTCCAAGACGCTGGAATACAAGATCGGCGAAATCTTCGGCGAGATCAAGAACCGCATCCAGAGCGGCTACAACCTGCGCGACATCATCGACCACATCGACGAACTGCGCTTCGGCTCGCAGGCCGAGAAGCACGAACTCTCGCACCTGTACGAAGCCAAGATCAAGAATATGGGCAACGCCGGACGCAACGGCGGCGAGTACTACACTCCGCGCCCGCTGATTCGCGCGATGGTGCAGGTGGTCAATCCGAAGATCGGCGAAACCATTTACGACGGCGCCTGCGGCAGTGCGGGCTTCCTCTGCGAAGCGTTCGACTATTTGAGGTCGAAGCCGCACCTCTCCACGAGCGACCTCAAGACCCTGCAGGAATTCACCTTCTACGGCATCGAAAAGAAGAGCCTCGCCTACGTCATCGCGATCATGAACATGATCCTGCACGGCATCGAAGCGCCCAACATCGCCCACGCCAACACCCTGGCGCTCAACCTCGCCGACGTGCAAGACAAAGACCGCTTCGACATCGTCCTCGCCAACCCGCCCTTCGGCGGCAAGGAACGCAAGGAAGTGCAGCAGAACTTCCCGATCAAGACCGGCGAAACCGCCTTCCTGTTCTTGCAGCACTTCATCAAGTTCCTGAAAGCGGGAGGACGCGGCGCAGTGGTCATCAAGAACACTTTCTTGAGCAACACCGACAACGCCTCGGTGAGCCTGCGCAAACACCTGCTCGAAAGCTGCAACCTGCACACGGTACTCGATTGCCCGGGCGGCACCTTCCAGGGCGCGGGCGTGAAAACCGTGGTGCTGTTTTTCGAGAAAGGCGCACCCACCCGCCGCGTCTGGTACTACCAGCTCGATCCCGGCCGCAACATGGGCAAGACCAACCCGCTCAACGATGCCGACCTCGCCGAATTCATCGCGCTGCAAAAAACCTTCGCGGATTCGCCCAGAAGCTGGAGCGTGGATGCAGCGAGCATCGACCCCGCGACATTCGATCTGTCGGTGAAGAACCCGAACGGCAATGAGGCCGTGGTGCACCGCAGCCCGCAGGACATCATGGATGAGATCGCCGCGCTGGATGCGCAGAGCGCGGAAGTGCTGGGGAACATCAGGGCGTTGCTATGAAGGCTGGGTGGGAAATAAAGCGGCTACCGGAGATCGCCGAATATTTTATCGGCCTTACTTATTCGCCAAAGGATGTCAGCACGAAGGGTACTGTGGTTTTGCGTTCCTCAAACATACAGAATGATGAAATAGACCTGACAGACCTTGTGAGAGTGGCATGCTCTGTGAAGGAAGCGCTCAAAGTTCGAGATGGCGATATTTTGATGTGCAGCCGAAACGGCAGCAAACGGCTGGTTGGTAAGACGGCAGTGATTAGCAATCTTCCCGAAGAAATGACTTTCGGGACATTTATGATGGTAATCAGGAGCGAGCAAAATCCTTACCTTGCTTGGTTTTTTAAATCTGACGCGTTTCGCCAACAACTCGGTGTTGGTGAAAATACGATGATTAACCAGGTCACGAAATATATGTTGGACGCTATTCGCGTGCCTCTTCCTTCGTTTGCTGAACAGCAGCGTATCGTGGGCATTCTCGACGAAGCGTTTGACGGCATCGCCACCGCCAAAGCCAACGCCGAGCAGAACCTGCAAAACGCCCGCGCGCTGTTCGAAAGCCACCTGCAATCCATCTTCACCCAGCGCGGCGAGGGGGGGGTGAAAAGACACTCGATCAGATTTCAACCAACCTCGACAGCAAGCGCGTACCCATCACGAAGAACGTCCGGTCAAGCGGTGATTATCCTTACTACGGTGCATCTGGCATCGTTGATTATGTTGCCGATTACATCTTTGATGGTGATGCGTTGCTGGTTTCAGAAGATGGCGCGAATCTGCTCGCAAGATCAACGCCCATTGCGTTTTCCGTTTCCGGCAAATACTGGGTGAACAACCACGCCCACATTTTGAAGTTCGAGAACATGGCAACGCAGCGGTTCGTCGAGTTTTACTTGGAGAGCATCAAACTGGATGAATACATCACTGGTGCAGCGCAACCGAAGTTGAATCAAAAAGCACTGAACTCGATTCCGATTCCGATTCCGACTTCCGTTGAAGAGCAAGCTAGAGTGGTTAATGGCTTGGAGTTGCTTGCCGAAGAAACCCAACGCCTCGAATCCCTCTACCAGCGCAAGCTCGCCGCCTTGGACGAGCTGAAGAAGTCGCTGTTGCATCAGGCGTTCAGCGGGGCGCTGTAGCCGATTTGCCCTTGTTCAGGCGGTTACAAGGTGTAACCGCCTGAACTGGTGACATTCTGTCACCGGTTGGGGCGACGTGATAAGAAAACGCGGTTTTCTTTACTGGTTGGCAGCGACGTGTATAGAAAACCCCGATTTCTTTACATGTCCATGCCATCGACATATCGGCTGGATATGTCGATGAAACGCGAAAAGATCGACACATTTTCAATATGTGTCGATAAAAGCGAAAAATATCGACATGAGGAGTTTTGGGGAGGTGTTGCATGTAACGCGAGATGGGGCTAACATGCGTTTCATGTAACAACGCAAATTGGAGGTTCCCGAATGAGAACAAGCACATCCGAACGGGTTCAGCGTCACCGTGCCGCCCTGCGAGCTTCCGGGTTGCGCCCGGTGCAAATCTGGGTGCCCGATACCCGGCGCGCGGGTTTCGCCGAGGAATGCCGCCGCCAGTCCTTGAGCCTGCTCGACGACACACATGAACGCGAGGTGCTCGACCAACTGGCAGCCGTGGCCGACACGGAAGGCTGGCAGTGAAGCGCGGCGATCTGGTGACGATTGCCTTGCAGGGGGACTTGGGCAAGCCTCGCCCGGCGCTCGTCATCCAGTCCGACCTTTTCGACGCGCATCCTTCCGTCACTATCCTCCCTGTCACCGGCGAATTGCGCGATGCGCCGTTGTTTCGCATCACGGTGCAACCGCATGAGCTCAATGGGCTGAACAAACCGTCGCAGATCATGGTGGACAAGCCGCAATCCATTGCGCGAGAGAAAGTCGGTCAGGTGATCGGTCGTCTGGACGACGAAACGATGGTGGCGGTGAACCGCGCTTTGGCGATTTTCATCGGGGTGGCGTGAGGCCATGAACGAAGCCGAAACCCGCGCCGAACACATAGACCCAGCCTTGCGCGCCGCAGGCTGGGGCGTGATCGAGGGCAGCCGGGTGATGCGTGAATACCGCATCACCGAGGGGCGCCTGCAGGGGGCGGGGCAACGGGCCAAGCCGGAGATTGCGGACTATGTGCTGGTGTATCGCAACCACAAATTGGCGGTAGTGGAGGCGAAGCGCCTGAGCGCGGCCTACACCGAGGGGCTGGCACAGGCCAAGCAATACGCGGGCAAGATCGGCGCGCGTTTCACCTATGCCACAAACGGATCGCGCATCTACGGCGTGGACATGCAGAGCGGGGTGGAGGGCGATGTGGATGTCTATCCTTCCCCCGAAGAATTGTGGAATCGCACCTTCGCCGAGGCGAACGACTGGCGCGAGCGTTTTGCCGCCGTACCGTTCGAGGACAAGGGCGGCATGTGGGGTTCGCGCTATTACCAGGACAGCGCGATCAACAATGTGCTGGAGGCGATAGCCGACAACCAGCAGCGCATCCTGCTGACGCTGGCGACGGGAACGGGCAAGACCTTCATTGCGTTTCAGCTGGCGTGGAAGTTGTTTCAGGCGCGCTGGAATCTAAGTCGTGATGCCGGGCGCAGGCCGCGCATCCTGTTCCTTGCCGACCGCAACATCCTCGCCGACCAGGCCTACAACTCGTTCTCAGCTTTCCCCGAAGACGCGCTGGTGCGCATCGCGCCGGAGGACATTCGCAAAAAGGGCAAGGTGCCGAAGAACGGCAGCGTGTTCTTCACCATCTTCCAGACCTTCATGTCCGGGCCTCCGAAGGACGGGCATCCTTCGCCGTATTTCGGCGAGTACCCGCCGGACTTCTTCGATTTCATCATCATCGACGAATGCCATCGCGGCGGGGCGAACGACGAGAGCACCTGGCGCGGCATCCTCGACTACTTCGCGCCCGCGGTGCAGCTCGGCCTGACCGCGACGCCGAAGCGCCGCGACAACGCCGACACCTACGCCTACTTCGGCGAGCCGGTGTATGTGTATTCGCTGAAGGAAGGCATCAACGACGGCTACCTCACGCCGTTCCGCGTGAAGCAGTACGCGACCACGCTGGACGAATATCGCTACACTTCGGACGACAACCTGATCGAGGGCGAGATCGAGGCGGGCAAGCTGTATGAGGAAAAGGATTTCAACCGCAGCATCGAGATCGTGGAGCGCGAGAAGTATCGCGTGAAACTGTTCATGGACGCGATCGACCAGCGCGAGAAGACGCTCGTGTTCTGCGCGAACCAGAACCATGCGCTGCTGGTGCGCGACCTCGTCAACCAGATGAAGACGGGAAGCCAGGGTCCGCTGTATTGCGTGCGAGTGACGGCGAACGACGGTGCGCTGGGCGAACAATACCTGCGCGATTTTCAGGACAACGAGAAGAGCATCCCGACCATCCTCACCACCTCGCAAAAACTTTCCACCGGGGTGGATGCGCGCAACGTGCGCAACATCGTGCTGATGCGACCGATTAATTCGATGATCGAGTTCAAGCAGATCATCGGTCGTGGGACTCGGCTGTATGACGGCAAGGACTACTTCACCATTTACGATTTCGTGAAGGCGCACAAGCTGTTCAACGATCCAGAGTGGGATGGCGAACCGACCGAGGTGGGCAATGGCGGCGACAAGGCTTTTCCGCCTATTGAGCCGAAACCGCAGCCTGACGCAAAGCAGCCGCGCCCCGATTATGAAGTGAAGAAAAAAGTGCTCGTGAAGCTGCGCGACGGCAAGGAGCGCACCATCCAGCATATTTCGGTGACCACCTTCTGGGGCGCGGACGGCAAGCCGATCTCGGCGGCGGAATTCCTGACGCTACTGTTCGGCGAACTGCCCGAATTCTTCAGGGACGAGGACGAATTGCGCGCCCTGTGGAGTCTGCCGGACACGCGCAAGAAATTGCTCGAAGGGCTGACGGAGAAAGGCTACGGCAAGGATCAGCTCGCCGAGATGCAGAAGATCATCGATGCCGGAAACAGCGACCTGTTCGATGTACTGGCGCATGTCGCCTTTGCGATGCAGCCGATCAGTCGGGATGAGCGTGCGGCGATGGCAAGGAACGAGGTTCATTCGCACTTTGGCGACAGGCAGCAGGCGTTTCTGGATTTCGTGCTGGCGCATTACGTGCAGGAGGGCGTAGAAGAGCTGGAGCAGGAGAAGCTGACCAAGCTGCTGCGCCTGAAATATCACGACTCGATTCCCGATGCGGTCGCCGATCTTGGCGGCGACATCGGCGAAATTCGCAACCTGTTTGCCGGTTTCCAGCGCTACCTGTATCAGGGCGGAGCGGCCCGGCGTGACTGACATGGATCAGCCGGTTCTCTTTGCCAAAAGGCTGCGCCGACACCTCAAGCGCGGCGGCGTGATCGCCTATCCAACCGAGTCGTGCTACGGCTTCGGTTGCGATCCGCGCAACCGGCGGGCGGTGCAGCGCATCCTGTGGCTGAAGCAGCGTCCGCAGAAGAAGGGGCTGATCCTGATCGCGTCGGATTACCGCCAGGTCGCGCGCTACTTGCAGCCGCTGACGCCCGCCGAACAGCAGAGGCTGAAAGACGACGGCGCGCGGGCGATCACTTACCTGATGCCGGTCAAACCCTCCTGTCCGCGCTGGCTGCGCGGCGCGCACGACACGCTGGCGGTGCGGCTGACGGCGCATCCGTTCGCGAAACGGTTGTGCCGCAGCGCGGGCAGCGCGCTGGTGTCGACCAGCGCGAATCTCGGCGGGCGGCGGGCGACCCGTACTTATGCCGACTGCCAGCGCCAGTTCGGGAAGAAAGTGTGGGTGTTGCCGGGGCGAGTCGGCAAACGCAAGCGGCCTTCGACGATACGTGCATGGGGCGATGATAGAATCGTGCGCCAATAAGAACCTCCTCTAGGAGGGATCAAATAACCATTCCCTCTCCCTTGAGGGAGAGGGTTAGGGTGAGGGTGGGGCCATGCGCCCCTCTCCCCCAACCCCTCTCCCGCCAGCGGGCGAGGGGAGCTAATTCGGTGGAAGAAAAATGGACAGCAATGCCGTCAAGGAATACCTGCTCGAACTGCAAGAGCTGATCGTCGAACGTCTGGAACAAGTGGACGGCAAGAAATTCCTGCGCGACCAATGGACGCGGGAGGGCGGCAACGGCGGCGGCATCAGTTGCATCATCGAGGAAGGCAATGTGCTGGAGCGCGGCGGCGTTGCGTTCTCGCATGTGAAGGGCGACAAGATGCCCGTCTCCGCCACGCAGCATCGTCCCGAGCTGGCCGGTTGTTCGTGGGAGGCGATGGGCGTGTCGCTGGTGATGCATCCGCGCAACCCCTACGCGCCGACTTCGCACGCGAACGTGCGCATGTTCATGGCGACCAAGCCGGACGGCGACAAGGTGTTCTGGTTCGGCGGCGGCATGGACCTCACGCCGTATTACGGCTTTGAGGAAGACGCGAAGCACTTCCACCAGGTCTGCAAGAACTCGCTCGCGCCGTTTGATCCGTCGCTGCATCCGAAATTCAAGAAGTGGTGCGACGAGTATTTTTACCTGAAGCACCGCAACGAGCCGCGCGGCGTCGGCGGCATCTTCTTCGACGACCTCTCCGAGCCGGACTTCGAGACCTGCTTCGCGATCCAGCAGAGCGTGGGTGACCACTACCTCTCGGCCTACGTGCCGATACTGGAGAAGCGCAAGGACACGCCCTACGGCGAGCGCGAGCGCGACTTCCAGCTCTACCGCCGTGGCCGCTACGTCGAGTTCAACCTGGTCATCGACCGCGGCACCATCTTCGGCCTGCAGTCGAACGGTCGCACCGAATCCATCCTGCTGTCGATGCCGCCGCTGGTAAAATGGCGCTACGACTGGCACCCGGAGCCGGGTACGCCGGAAGCGGAGCTGTACGACAAGTTCCTCGTGCCCAAGGATTGGGTGTAAGGGGAGCGGGTGCTGACTCCGACTGGAAACCCGCCGATGGCGGGTTTTTCGTGGGCCATACGCAAGCAGTCAAACGGACTGCATATCGTATAACGTGAAACTCGCGTAGCGATTCGTTTGCCTCCTCGCCCGCTTGCGGGAGAGGATTGAGGAGAGGGAAACGGGCGTGGCAAGTTTCATAATCGGGGATGACATATTTGCCATGCCCGTTAACAACAGGAGCAACAGTTGAGCGTAAATTACGACGAGTCGTCATTCAAGGTCCTGCGCGGGCTGGAGCCCGTGCGCCAGCGTCCCGGCATGTACACGACGCTGGACAATCCCAATCACATCATCACCGAAGTCGTCGACAACGCCTGCGACGAGGCGCTGGCCGGGTTCGCGAAGAATATCGTCGTCACCGCGTATGCCGACGGTTCCGTGTCCGTGCAGGACGACGGCCGCGGCATTCCGGTCGGCATTCATCCGGAGGAGGGCGTGTCCGTCGTCGAGGTGGCGTTCACCGTGTTGCACTCGGGCGGCAAGTTCGACAAGGAGGCGGGCGGCGCATACAAGTTCGCGGGCGGTTTGCATGGCGTCGGCGTGGCGGTCACCAACGCGCTGTCGACCGCGGTCGAGATCACCGTGTACCGCGACGGCGGCGAGCACCACCTGCGCTTCGACAACGGCGTCGCGAAGAGCCCGCTCGCCCGGCTGGGGGACTGCCCGAAGCGCAAGACCGGCACCACCGTGCGCGCCTGGCCGGACGCCAAGTATTTCGACGCGCCCGCGGTCAACCTGTCGCAACTGGAGCGCGCGCTGCGTTCCAAGGCGGTGCTGCTGCCCGGCGTGACGGTCACGCTGCATATCGAGAAGACCGGCGAGACCAAGGCATGGTCCTATCCCGACGGCTTGCGCGGCTACCTCACCGAGGCGCTGAACGCGCAGGAAGAGGGCGGCACGCTGGTCGCGCCGATCTTCTCGGGCGAGCGCTATGTGCCCAAGGGCGACGACAACTACGCCGAGGGCGAGGGCGCTGCATGGGCGCTGGCGTGGAGCGAGGAAGGCGCGATCACCCGCGAGTCCTACGTGAACCTGATCCCGACCTGGTCGGGCGGCACGCACGATTCCGGCCTGCGCGACGCGATGTTCAACGCGGTGAAGAGCTTCATCGAGCTGCACGGCATGATGCCCAAGGGCGTGAAGCTGACGTCGGACGACGTGTCGAATCGCGCCAGCTTCGTGCTCTCCGCCAAGGTGCTCGACCCCTCGTTCCAGGGGCAGACCAAGGACAGGCTGGTGTCGCGCACCGCGCTGAAGCTGGTGTCCTCCATGGTCAGCGACCCGCTGCTGCTGTGGCTGAACGAACATATCGACTACGGCAAGCGCATCGCCGAGATCGTCATCAAGCAGGCGCAGAGCCGCATGAAATCGGCGCAGAAGGTCGAGAAGAAGAAGGGCTCTTCCGTCGCCGTGCTGCCGGGCAAACTGACCGATGCGGCGGACTTCAATCCGGATCGCAACGAGCTGTTCCTGGTCGAGGGCGACTCTGCGGGCGGCTCCGCGAAGCAGGGCCGCAACAAGGAATTCCAGGCCATCCTGCCGCTGCGCGGCAAGGTGCTCAACACCTTCGAGGTCGACCGCAACCGGCTGTTCGCCAACGCGGAAGTGCACGACATCGCCGTCGCGATCGGCGTCGATCCGCACGATGCGAACGAGAAGGCCGACCTGTCCGGTCTGCGCTACAAGGGCATCTACATCATGGCCGACGCGGACGTGGACGGCTCGCATATCGCGACCCTGCTGCTGACGCTGTTCTTCAAACATTTCCCGCAACTGGTCGCCAATGGCCACATCTTCTTGGCACAGCCGCCGCTGTTCCGCGTCGACGTGCCCGCGCAGGGCAAGAAGCCGATACGCAAGATCTACGCGCTGAACGAGGACGAGCTGACTGCGATAGAAGACCGCCTGCGCAAGGACAAGGTGCGCGAGGGCAGCTGGTCCGTCTCGCGCTTCAAGGGTCTGGGCGAGATGAACCCGGAGCAGTTGTGGGACACGACGATGAACCCGGACACGCGCCGCGCGCTGTGCGTGGCGCTGGATAGCGGCTCGGTCGAGGCGACCGGGCGCACGATGAACATGCTGATGGCAAAACAGGAGTCGGGCTCCAGACGCGCCTGGCTCGAATATCACGGAAACGAGGTAACAGGCGATGTCTAACCTTCCGCAAAACGATCTGTTCGAAGGGGTTGAGGGCGAGCAGCCTGCCGACGAGGTGCAGGCCGAACAGGAAACGAACGAACCCGCAGCAGGCAGCGGCGGCGGCAACGTCCGCCAGTTCGCGCCGCTGCCGCCGCCGCCTGACGGCGACTCCGTGCCGCTCGCGCAATACGCCGAGCGCGCCTATCTGGAATACGCCGTGTCGGTGGTCAAGGGCCGCGCGCTGCCGGATGTGTGCGACGGGCAGAAGCCGGTGCAGCGCCGCATCCTCTACGCGATGCGCGAGATGGGGCTGGCGCACAACAGCAAGCATGTGAAGTCGGCGCGCGTCGTCGGCGAGGTGCTGGGCAAGTTCCACCCGCACGGCGACTCGTCGGCCTACGAGGCGATGGTGCGCCTCGCGCAGGGCTTTTCGATGCGCTATCCGCTGGTGGACGGCCAGGGCAACTTCGGCTCGCGCGACGGCGACAACGCCGCGGCGATGCGATACACCGAAACGCGACTGACCCCGATCGCCGACCTGCTGCTGTCCGAGCTGAGCATGGGCACGGTGGACATGAAGCCGAATTACGACGGCCACTTCGAGGAGCCCGCGATGCTGCCCGCGCGCCTGCCGATGGTGCTGCTCAACGGCGCATCCGGCATCGCGGTCGGCATGGCGACCGAGATCCCGTCGCACAACCTGCGCGAGATCGGCGCGGCTGCCGCGCTCTGCGTGCGCAACCCAGACTGCTCGGATGCGGAACTGCTGGCCTCGATCGCCGGCCCCGACCTGCCCGGCGGCGGACAGATCATCTCGTCGCCGCACGAGATACGCGAGTGCTACCGCACCGGGCGCGGCTCGCTGAAGATGCGCGCGCGCTGGAAGATCGAAGAGCTGGCGCGCGGCCAGTGGCGCGTGGCCGTGTACGAACTGCCGCACGGTACCTCCGCGAAGAAGATCATGGAGGAGATCGAGGAACTGACCAACCCCAAGGTCAAGGCCAACAAGAAAGCCCTGTCGCAGGAGCAGGTGCAGTACAAGCAATTGCTGTTGTCGGTGCTGGACAAGGTGTCCGACGAGTCGGACAAGGACAACGCGGTGCGCCTCGTGTTCGAGCCGAAATCCAGCCGCCAGTCCGCCGACGAGCTGATGACCATATTGCTCGCGCACACCAGCCTGGAAAGTTCGCTGCAGCTCAACATGGTGATGATAGGCCTCGACGGCAGGCCGAAGCAGAAGCCGATGGCCGAGATCCTGCGCGAGTGGGCGCAGTTCCGTCTGGCGACCGTGCGCCGCCGCTGCGAACATCGCCTCGGTCAAGTCAACGATCGCATCCACATCCTCGACGGCCGCATGATCGTCTACCTCAATCTGGACGAAGTGATCGCGCTGATCCGCGAGTCGGACGAACCTAAGCCTGCATTGATAGAACGCTTCGAACTGTCCGACCGGCAGGCCGAGGACATCCTGGAAATCCGCTTGCGCCAGTTGGCGCGGATGGAAGGCATCAAGATCGAGCGCGAGCTGCAACAGCTGAAGGACGAGGGCGCGGAGCTGGGCAAGCTGCTCGGTTCCGATTCCGCGATGCGCCGCCGCGTCGCGAAAGAGATCGACGACGACATCAAGACCTTCGGCGACGACCGCCGCACGCTGATCGAGCAGGCCGAGCGCGTCGTGCTGACCACGCAGGTCGTCGACGAGCCGGTCACGGTGGTGATCTCGCGCAAGCATTGGGGACGCACAAGGCAAGGCCACGGCCTCGACCTCTCCGGCGTCTCGTTCAAGGAAGGCGACGGCCTGCTGGCCGCATTCGAGTGCCGCACTACCGACCACTGCATCGTTATCTGCAGCAACGGCCGCGTGTGCAGCATCCCGGTGCACCAGCTGCCGGGCGGCCGCGGCGACGGCGTGCCGCTGTCCACGTTGATCGATGTGGCGACCGGCGCGAAGATCGTCCACGTGATCTGCGGCAACGCCGAACAGCATGTGCTGCTGGCCACCTCCGCCGGTTACGGCTTCACCTGCACGATAGGCAACATGGTCGGCCGCAACAAGGCCGGCAAGCAGTTCGTCAGCGTGGAAGAAGAGCAGATCCTGCAGCCCGCATTGTTCGCCCCGTCCGAGAAATCGCTGGTCGTGGCCGCCTGCCGTTCCGGCCGTCTGCTCGCCTTCCTGCTCGCCGAGATGAAACAGCTTTCCGGCGGCGGCAAGGGCGTCGTGGTGATGGGCATCGCCGAGGGCGACGAACTGGCGGCGGTCGCCGTCATCGCCAGTCCCAGGGTCACCGTAATCGCAAACACCGGCAGCCGCGAGCAGGTCATGCAGCTGAACGACAAGGACCTGCAAGGCCACTTCGGCAAACGCGCCCGCATGGGCAAGCAGTTGGCGATGAAGGGCAAGGCGGTCGTGACTTTCCTGAAGCCCTGATCCGGATGTTGCAGGACTGGCGGTAAGCCAAATGAGAAACCCGCCGATGGCGGGTTTTTTGTTGGTTATGGGAATAGTCGGCTTCGTCAGTAGGGGGATTAAACAACCAAGTTACGCGTGGATCCTAGATGTCATGGCGCATCAAATCGAGGCTTGCGGCTTACCGTCAGCAAGTGCGAGAATGCCCCAATGAAAACGGATGAGGCACTACCGATTAATCCCGTAGTCGTGGCTTGGGCACGAAAGCGGGCGGGCTTGACCCTTGAAGATGCTAGTCGGGCGTTCAAGAAGATTGCGGAATGGGAGTCCGGTGACACTTCGCCGACATATCCGCAATTGGAGCAAATGGCGGACAAGTTCAAGTGCCCTGTAGCCGTGTTTTTTTTTCCGAGTCCTCCTGAGCTCCCAGATGTCGAGAAGTCCTTCCGGACATTGAGTCCAGAGGACTACGCCAGTATTCCTCGGGCGGTTCGCGCTTTCCTGCGAAGGGGGCAAGCCATGCAACTCAACCTGGCTGAACTCAACGACGGTGTAAATCCAGCTCCTCGGTTGATTACACGGGATCTTAAGCTCGCTCCTGGGATGTCCCTTGATGAGGTCGCATCTATCATCCGCAATTACTTGGGCGTTAGTCTCGATCAACAAGTGAAATGGAAGAGCCCTGAACAAGCGCTCGAAGAGTGGCGGGAGGTGTTTGCCCAAGTCGGGGTGTATGTATTCAAGGATGCCTTCCATACCAAAGGCTATTTTGGATTTTGCCTTTATGACGATACCTTCCCGATCATCTATGTGAACAACACAAGCGCAAAGACGCGCCAGATATTCACTCTTTTCCACGAACTCGGTCACTTGCTCTTTCAGACAAGTGGCGTGGATATTCTCGACGACGAGTATGTTCATCGTTTGCCTGAGGATGAGCGGAAGATCGAAGTTATCTGCAATGGACTCGCGGCCAAGGTATTGGTCCCCGACGATGCCTTGGATCAAATGCTAAAGGGTGTGCCAGCTGACCGGGAGACGGCGGCAAAGTTGGCAAATCACTTCTGCGTAAGTCGCGAAGTGATTTACCGGAAAATGCTGGACCGTGGATTGATCCTAGAAGACGAATACACGAAGGCCGCGAGAGATTGGGATGGCCAGATCAAGCCAGTCAAGGAATCAACAGGAAATTACTACAATTCCCTGTTCGCATATCTCGGCCAGCAATATATTCACTTGGCGTTTAGCCGGTATTACCAGAGGCGTTTTGATGATGTTCAACTGGCAGAGTATCTGAACATCAAGCCAAAGAACCTTCCGAAGTTTGAGACAAAGTTCGCAGGGAGACTTTGATGTATGTAATCGATACCTCGGTTATATCGGCGCTTCACAAGAACTACTATCGAAAGCAGTTTGTCTCGTTATGGGAGCGTTTTGATGGCATGGTCGAGACCGGAAGATTTACTTCGACTCGGGAAGCCTATCGTGAACTGGCTGATTATGGAGGCGATTCGTTCGACTGGGCAAAGCTTAATCAAGGGCTTTTCGTGACGCCCAATGCCAATGAAGGTGCTTTTGTGGCTCAAATTTACGCGGTAAAACACTTTCAAGCCAACATTGAGCAACAGAAAATTTTGCGTGGTGGCAAGAACGCTGATCCGTTCTTGATTGCTAGAGCAGCGACGACAGGGGCGACAGTTCTTACGATGGAACAGCCTAAGCTCAACGCGGCGAAAATCCCGAACATCTGCAAACATTTTGGCGTCCAGTGCGTAGACCTGCGCCAATTCATGGAGAAGGAGGAGTGGGTGTTCTAGCCCAGTCCTCGCCATATCAAGTGTCCACCGATCATGACAGCTTCGGCCGAAACGAAGGCTTCAGGTCGTAGCGATTCTTCGATTTCTCAAACCACCGCCGCCGCAATCACCCAGTAGCGCGCGAACTTTCCGATCGCGATATACAGCAATGCCTGCCAAGGGTTCAGCCGCAGCCAGCCGGCGGCGAGGCAGAGGGCGTCGCCGATCAGCGGCACCCAGGACAGCAGCAGCACCGGCGTGCCGAACTTCCTGACTTTCTCCACATGCTTGAGCTGCTGGGTCTGCGGCAGCAGCCAGCCCATGCCGAAGCTGACCATGCCGCCCAGCGTGTTGCCCAGCGTCGCGACCGCGAGCGCGGTCCACAGCGTTTCCGGATATGCCTTGAGCACGGCGAACAGGACGGCCTCGGAGCCGCCGGGCAGCAGCGTCGCGGCGAGGAAGCTGCTGGCGAACAGCGAGAGCAGGCTGGCGGATTCGGTCATGGGGATTGTTTAACTGGAAACACTCCGTTCATGCTTCGATACGCCTTGCTGCGCAAGGCACTCAGCACGAACGGAGTGTGGTGCGCCGTCAAGAATCGTTCGCCCTGAGTAGCACGCGCAGCGGGCGTATCGAAGGGGGTTGTCCAATTACTGCCCGCGCAGGATGCCGAAGATTTTCTTCGCGAGGTTGCCGGTGGCTTCCAGCGGGTTCGCGCGGATGGCCTTCTCCTGTTCGGCCATCATCAGGAACAGGCCGTCGAGTGCGCGGCGGGTGATGTAGTCGTCGAGCTTCGCGTCGCGTTCGTCCACCAGGCCGAACTGCGCGCCCTTGCCGGCGAACTGGTCGTATTTCTCGGCGAGTTTCACCTTCTGCATCGATTTCGCGACGATGGGTTTGAACTTGCCGGCGAGCGCGGTCTCGGTGGTCTTGCGGAAGTATTGCGTCGCGGCGTCGTCGGGGCCGGTGAGGATGGCCTTGGCGTCCGCGACGGTCATCTTCTTCACCGCGCCGACCAGCAACGTCTTCGCTTCCGGCACCGCGGCTTCGGCGGCGCGGTTCATCGAGGTCACGAGGTCGTCGGCATAGCTGCCCATGCCGAACTTGCGCAGCAGGCCGTCGGCCTTCTGCAGGCTGTCCGGCAGCGGGATGCGCACTTTGGGATTGCCGAGGTAGCCGTTCTCCTGCGCGAGGTTCTTCACCGCGGTCTCCGCGCCCTGCGTCAGCGCCTGTTTCAGGCTGCCGATCTGGTCCTGTTTGCTGACGGTGGAGAGGTCGGCTGCCGGCTTCGCGGGCTGGGCGGCGGATGCGGCCGGCTGAGTGCCGAGCACCTTGCCGAGCTGCTCCTTGTTCAGCAGGCCGCCGAGGTCGAGCGCCGCGGCCTGCGCGGAGCAGGCGAGCAGCGATACGCACAGCAGTTTTCCGGCGGTGCTCATTACTTTCTGCGCGGCGGCATCAGGTCGGTGATCGTGCCTTCCGCCATCTCCGCGGCGAAGTTGAACGTCTCCGACAGCGTCGGGTGCGGGTGTATGGTCAGGCCGATGTCCTCCATGTCCGCGCCCATCTCCAGCGCCAGCACCGCCTCGGCGATCAGTTCGCCGGCGTTCACGCCGACGATGCCCGCACCGAGGATGCGGCGGGTCGTCGGGTCGAGCAGCACCTTGGTGCTGCCTTCCTCGCGTGCGATGGACAGCGCGCGGCCGGAGGCCGCCCACGGGAAGACGCCTTTTTCGTAGGCGATGCCCTGCGCCTTGGCCTGCGTCTCGGTCAGGCCCATCCACGCGACTTCCGGATCGGTATAGGCGACCGACGGGATGGTCATCGGCTCGAAGAAGGCCTTGTGCCCGGCGATGTTCTCCGCCGCGACCTTGCCCTCGTGCACCGCCTTGTGCGCCAGCATCGGGTCGCCGACGATGTCGCCGATGGCGAAGATGTGCGGCACGTTGGTGCGCATCTGCTTGTCGACCGGGATGAAGCCACGTTCATTTACAACGAGGCCTGCCGCTTCGGCAGCGATCTCGCGACCGTTCGGGCGGCGGCCGACGGCCATCAGCACCTTGTCGTACAGCTGAGGTTCGGCGGGCGACTGCTCGCCCTCGAAGGTGACCTTGAGGCCGCTCTTCGTCGATTCGATCTTCGTGACCTTGGTCTTCAGCATGATGGCTTCGTAGCGCTTGGCGATGCGCGTATGCAGCGGCTTGACCATGTCCTTGTCCGCGCCGGGCATCAGCTGGTCCATCAGCTCGACCACCGAGATCTTCGCACCGAGAGCTTCGTACACCGTCGCCATTTCCAGCCCGATGATGCCGCCGCCGATGACCAGCATGCGCTTCGGTACGTCCTTCAGTGCCAGCGCGCCGGTGGAGTCGATGATGCGCTCGTCGTCGTAGGGGAAGCCGGGGATGCGCGCGACGCTGGAACCGGCCGCGACGATGGCGTTGTCGAACGTGACGATCTTCTTGCCTTCCGCCGTTTCGACTTCAATGCTGTTGGGCGAGGTGAATTTGCCTGTGCCGCGCACCACCTGCACCTTGCGCTGCTTCGCCAGCGCGGCGAGGCCGCCGGTGAGCTTGGTGATGACGCTTTCCTTCCAGCCGCGCACCTGGTCGATGTCGATCTTGGGCTTGCCGAAGGTCACGCCGTGATGCGATACCTCTTCGGCTTCGTTGATGATCTTGGCGACATGCAGCAGCGCCTTGGAAGGGATGCAGCCGACGTTGAGGCACACGCCGCCGAGCGAAGCGTGCTTCTCGATCAGCACGACCTGCTTGCCGAGGTCGGCCGCGCGGAACGCGGCGGTGTAGCCGCCGGGGCCCGCGCCGAGCACGACGACTTCGGCGTGGATGTCGCCCTTGGCGACGGTCGCGGCGGGAGTCGGAGCCGGGGCCGCTGCCTGGGGCGCGGCTGCGGGTGCAGCGGCTGCTGGCGCTGCGGCCTGTGCGGCGGGGGCTTCTTGCACCGGTGCGGCGCTTTCCAGCGTCAGGATCGCGGCGCCTTCGCTGACCTTGTCGCCGACCTTGATCTTCAGTTCCTTGACGACGCCCGCGACGGTCGTGGGCACGTCCACCGTGGCCTTGTCGGTCTCCAGCGTGATCAGCGTCTGCTCGGCCTCGACGCTGTCGCCAACTTTCACCGCGATGTCGATGACGGCGACGTCCTTGAAGCCGCCGATGTCCGGAACCTTGATTTCGATTGTGCTCATGATGTTCTCTTTCTTGTCAGATGCGGATTTGCCCGTTGCCGAGCACGATGTATTTCTGCGACGTCAGTCCTTCCAGCCCGACCGGCCCGCGCGCGTGGATCTTGTCGGTGGAGATGCCGATCTCAGCACCGAGGCCGTACTCGAAGCCGTCGGCGAAGCGCGTCGAGGCGTTCACCATCACGCTGGAGGAATCCACCTCGCGCAGGAAGCGCATCGCCTTGGTGTAGTTCTCGGTGACGATGCTGTCGGTGTGCTGCGAGCTGTAGGTGTTGATATGGGCGATGGCCTCGTCCAGATTGGCCACCACGCGCACGCTCAGGATCGGCGCCAGATATTCGGTGCGCCAGTCTTCCTCGGTCGCCGCGTTCATCTGCGCCACCAGCTTGCGCGAGGCGTCGTCGCCGCGCAGTTCCACGCCCTTGTCGAGGTAGATCTTGCACAGCTCGGGCAACACCTTCGCGGCGACGTTCGCGTTCACCAGCAGGGTCTCCATCGCGTTGCACACGCCGTAGCGGTGGGTCTTCGCGTTGTCGGCGATGCGGATCGCCTTCGCGAGGTCGGCTTCGTCGTCGATGTACACATGGCAGATGCCGTCCAGGTGCTTGATGACGGGCACCTTGGCTTCGTCCGAGATGCGCGCGATCAGGCTCTTGCCGCCGCGGGGCACGATCACGTCGACGTAGTCCTTCATCGTGATCAGTTCGCCGACGGCGGCGCGGTCGGTGGTGTTCACGACCTGCACCGCGGTCTCGGGCAGGCCGGCTTCGCGCAGGCCCTGATGCACGCAGGCGGCGATGGCCCGGTTGGAATGGATCGCCTCCGAGCCGCCGCGCAGGATCGCCGCGTTGCCGGACTTCAGGCACAGGCCGGCGGCATCCGCCGTCACGTTCGGACGCGATTCGTAGATGATGCCGATGACGCCCAGCGGCACGCGCATCTTGCCGACCTGTATGCCGGAAGGGCGGAAACTCATGTCGCTGATCCCGCCGATTGGGTCGGGGAGTGCCGCGATCTGGCGCAGGCCTTCGGCCATGGATTGCACCGTCTTCTCGGTCAGCGTCAGGCGGTCCACCGAGGCTGCGTCCAGGCCGTTTGTGCGGGCCGACGCGACATCCTTGGCGTTCTCGGCGATCAGCTTCGCGCTGTTCAGCAGGATCGCGGTCGCGATGTTCTCCAGCGCGCGGTTCTTGGCGTTGGTATTGGCCTGCGCCATCAGGCGCGAAGCCGCGCGGGCCTGTTGCCCGACGGTCTTCATGTATTGTTTGACGTCTTCCATCTTATGTCTCTTGTTGGAGCAGAGGCGCATTTTAGCATCCGGCATGCGGTAGAATGCGCCCCTTAGTTCAAGTAGGTGCTGCATGTCCGATATCCTCAAAAAGATACTCGCGGTGAAGGCCCAGGAAGTCGCCGCCGCAAAACCCGTCAAGCCGTTCCCGCAGTTGCGCGCCGAGGTCGAGCAGATGCCGGCCGCGCGCGATTTCGTCGGTGCGATACGCGACAAGATCGCAGCCGGCCGCCCGGCGGTGATCGCCGAGATCAAGAAGGCCAGCCCGAGCAAGGGCGTGATCCGCGAGGACTTCCGTCCGGCCGAGATCGCGCAGAGCTATGCGCAGCACGGCGCGGCCTGTTTGTCGGTGCTGACCGACGAGCAGTTCTTCCAGGGCAGCCCGGAATACCTGCAGCAGGCGCGAGCCGCATGCGAGCTGCCGGTGCTGCGCAAGGACTTCATCGTCGACGAATACCAGATCTGGCAGGCGCGCGCGATGGGCGCCGACGCGATCCTGCTGATCGCCGCGGCGCTGAGGCTGAGTCAGATGCGCGCGTTCGAGGCGCTGGCGCACCAGCTGGGCATGGCGGTGCTGGTCGAGGTGCATAACGCGCGCGAGCTGGATTCCGCGTTGAAGCTGGAGACGCCGCTGATCGGCATCAACAACCGCAACCTGCGCACCTTCGACGTCACGCTGCAGACCACGCTGGGCCTGTTGCCGCGCATCGCCGCGTCCGAGAAGGGCGAGGGCCGCATCGTCGTCACCGAGAGCGGTATTTTCACCGCGGAAGATGTGAAGCTGATGCGCGACCACAACGTGCACAGCTTCCTGGTCGGCGAGGCGTTCATGCGTGCGGAAGTGCCGGGTGTAGAATTATCGAAAGTATTTGCCTGATAAACCTACTGCGCGGCTCGATTGCGGCGTTGCGCGGTGCTCGGAATCCTCATGTACATTAAGTACATTCCGGTTCCTGCGCTCCGGGCGCCTTGCACTCAAACCGCTCGCTACGGTTTATTGGATTACTTGGATTCTCAATTGTTGGGAGGTTAAGTCATGCTGAATCTGGATCGCTTGATCGTCGAATTCGACAAGGGGTTGTGCACGCTGTTCAGCCAGGCGCACAGCGCGCGTCCGCATCCCGATGCGAACATGCCGGATGCGCCGCTGGACGAGGCCGAGCGCAAGCATGCGGCCGGGCTGATGCGCATCAACCACAGCGGCGAGATCTGCGCGCAGGCGCTGTATCAGGGACAGGCACTGACCGCACGCGATCCTGCGGTGCAGGTGGAGCTGAAGCAGGCGGCGCAGGAGGAGACCGAGCATCTGGCGTGGACGTCCAGGCGCGTGCATGAACTGGGCGGACACCTGAGCCTGCTCAATCCGCTGTGGTACACCGGCTCGCTGACGCTGGGCGCGGTCGCCGGTTTGATGGGCGACAAGTGGAATCTCGGTTTTCTTTCGGAGACCGAGCGTCAGGTCGGCGGCCATCTGCAGAGCCATCTGGGAAAACTGCCGGCGCACGACGAGAAGAGCCGTGCGATCGTGCAGCAGATGTACGTCGACGAGACCAAGCATTCCGACATGGCGAAACGCATGGGCGGGGCAGAACTGCCCGAGCCGGTGAAGTTCGCGATGAAGGCGACGTCGAAGATACTGACGCACACCGCTTATCGGATTTAGCGGGAAACGGGAAACGGGAAACGGGAAACGGGAAACGGGAAACGGGAAACGGGAAACGGGAAACGGGAAACGGGAA
>DASRWG010000031.1:0-20266 GCA_035654695.1 Gallionella sp.
ACTTGATTGATACGGCAATATGATCGAGATCGGCGGCAATCTGCCGCATTGCCTCTTGATGTTGCTTCAGCGAACCGGACAACTCTGAATACTTGGCAATCAAGCCGGAAACGACGATAGAATGGGCCATTGGGATACACCGGTCGGGTAAATTAAGACAGGGATATTCTAGGCGTAGGGCGGATTAGACCTTTGTGCGGTTGCTACATAATTCCGGGCAAGACGAGAAAAGTGACTTGCTGTCGGGCAACCCCCGACGGTTTTGATGTTGAATAATCGAGAGCAATCCACCGCATCACGCAATAGCCCCCTCGGTTACTTGACCCGATACAGCCTCTTCTCCAGCGTCTTCCCCTTCACCCCGTCGAAGCGATCATCCATCGCGGTGCCGAGCTTGTTCAGTCGGTCGTCCGGGTGCGGGTGGGTCTTGAACAGCAGTGCGACGCCGCCGTCGTCCTTGGCGTAGTGGCCGATCTGTTGCAGCACCGCGGGCAGGCCGAAGGAATCGTAGCCGGCGCGGGTGGCGAGCACGACGGCGATGCGGTCGGCTTCGAACTCGGCGTCCTTGTCCAGCGAGCGCGAGACGATCTCGGCTCCGCTGCCGATCAGGTTCTGCACCTTGTCGTTGCCGCCGCCGACGTTCTTCGCAATCGCTTGGCTGCCGAGATCCAGCAGTTTGCTCTGCTGCAATATCTTCAGGTGGTGCTGGCGGATCACGTGGCCGACTTCGTGCGCGAGCACGCCGGCGAGTTCGGCTTCGCTCTGCAATAACTTGTAGAGGCCCTTCGTGACGAAGATGTAGCCGCCGGGCGCGGCGAAGGCGTTGACGTCGTTCGATTCGATCACGCCGAAGTGCCAGGCGAGATCGGGGCGCTCGCTCTGGTCGGCGACCCAGCGGCCGACGTTGTTGACGTATTTCTGCAGCTTCGCGTCCTTCACCAGCGGGGCCGCGCCCAGCAGGTTGCCGGCGATCTGGCGGCCGATGGCGGTCTCCTCTTCGATCGACGTGGCAGACTTGCCGGTGACCTTTTCCTGCACGCCTTGCTTGATCGCCTTGAACAGTTCCTGTTCGAACGGGTTGGCGGCGAGGGCGTTGCCGGAGAACAGGGCCAGCGCGAGTATCCAGAGTGTCTTGTGTGTCATCGCAGCTCTCCTCATTTCGGCGCGGGCAGGTAGTCGAACGGGCGCGCGGAGAGCTTGCCGGCGGCGGCGAACTTCGCGGCGTCCTGCTTGCCCGTGGCGTAGGATTCGGCGCGCTTCACTTCGGCCTCGTCGAACTTCGCGGCCTTCAATTCTTCCTCGTTCAGGCCGCGGATGCCGGTGGTGGCGACCACCTTGCCGGTGCCGGCGCGGCCGGAGCTCAGTGCGAGCAGGCCGGAGGCGTCGCCGCCGCCCTTGACGGCGTCGCCCTTGCGTATGCTGAGCATGCGCACCCAGCCTTTACCCTTGGTGCTCGCCACCAGGTACCAGCCGCCGTCCTTCTTGACGATGTCCACCTTGTCGCCGGTCGCCAGCTTCGCGACGGTCTTCGCGTCGCGGAACGGCTCGGCCTTGATGTCGTCTGCCTTGAGCGCGGTGCCGCTCTCGGCGGCGTGCAGTGCGCCGCTGAGCAGCAGCGCGCCCAGCGTCAATCCGAATCTCGTGATCTTCATGTCGGCTCCTTTTCCTGTTGGTCCCACTCCAGCAGCGCCTCGGCGAACATCGCGCGCCAGCCGGCCGCTGCCGCCGCGCCGCCGTCGATGCGGCCGCTGTGGAGGTGGTGTGTCGCGGCATTATCCGGCTGCACGAGATGGCGCCGCAATACCATGGGCAATGCAGCCAGCACGGCTTCGGCATCCTGCCGGATCGCGTCCTGCGCTTCTGCGTCGTCGGCAGGGGCGACCCAGGAGATCGCCAGCGTGTTCTCGAACAGATCCCACAGCCCCTTCTGGTCGCCGGTCAGCGCCTCCACGCTCTTCGCGGCCGTGCCGGTCTTCTCCAGCGCATGGCGTATCTTCTCGACGGTCGCGGCGCGGATCACGTTGCGCTCGCCGTCGAGGCGGACCAGCAGCAGCGTGGCCTGCAGCTCCCCGCTGCGCGCCGTGGCCGCGCGCACCATGTTCTGCTCCAGCGCCTTGCCGGTCGCCATCGCGTACAGGCGAGCGATGGTGAAAAAGGCCAAGCCCACGGTCACCGGGCCGGTGAGGTTGATGTAGGTGGTGGTGAGGTTGATGCTGGCGTAAGTGATGACGATCAGGATCACCTGCGACAGGCCGAACAGGCGGTCGATCTTGTCGCGCCCCGCGTTGCGGTAGAAGCCCCATGCGGTGAGCCAGATTATCGCCAAGGTAACCAGCAGGTAGAACACGCGGCCCTCGGGGTAGCGCAGCGCGTCGCCGTGCTTGAAGTTGTCGATCGCGGTGGCGAGGATCTCCACGCCGGGAAACATGCGGTCCATCGGCGTCGCCTTGATGTCGAACAGGCTGGGCGCGGTCGAGCCGATGATGACGATCTTGTTCTTGAATTCATCCTGCGGGCGCTTCTTGTCCTTGCTGCCCATGTCCATGTACACGTCGCTGAAGCTGACGTGGCGATAGGTGAACGGCTTGCCGCGCCAATTCAGCAGCACCTGCTGCGCGTCCGGCTTGGGCCAGCCCATGTCCTGCGCGATACGCGCAGGCAGCGAGGGCAGCGCCCAGCCGTAGTCCTCGCGGTAGACGTTATAGCGGCGCGCGACGCCGTCGCTGTCGGGATAGATGTTGTGCAGACCGAGGCGGCCGCCGGCCAACGCGGACTGGAAGTGCGGCAGCACCATCGCGACGGTCGCGTTGTCGTCCTGCGACACATCCGGAAGCGGCGTCACGCCGGGGATCATCGCGGGCTTGATCTGGCTCAGCGCGTCGGCGGAAGAGTCCAGCCGCAGCATGGGGAAATAGGTGTTGGTGGTGTTCGCGATGGCGGCGTCGAAATAGGCGTCGCTGTCGGCGTTGTACACGTCCGCGTCGCTGAACAGGATATCGAACACCACGGCCTTCGGCTGCTGCTTCTCGATGTTTTCGAGGAACTCGCCGAGCACCTGGCGCGGCCACGGCCAACGGCCGTAGTCCTGCGACATCGCCGCGAGGCTAGCCTCGTCGATGTCGACGATGACGATTTCCGGGTCGGGCTCGGGCACGATCAGACGGTAGCGCACCATGGTGTCGAACGCGGCCTGGCGCATGTCGGCGGTCTTGTGCAGCACCGTCGCGTCGAGGATCGCGAACACGCTGAACAGCGCGGCGAGGTAGAGGTAGAAGCTGTGCTTCCACAGCTGCGCGAGTTTCTCGGCGAGCCGCTCGCGCGCCTTGAACAAACGGCTGATGAGGAGTTTCCAGGTCATGGTTTTTTTCTGTAATGCGGTTCGTCATTCTATCGGCGGCGGGCGCTGTCCGTGCATCGCGATGCGCGAGACGAACCAGATGGCCAGCAGGTTGGCGATCACGGCGACATAGCCGACCAGGCTGTAATCGACGATCTCGCCGCCCGCGTCCTGCGAGATGATGTAGCCGGCCAGCGTGGTCGCCAGACCCATCGCCAGCGACTGGGTGGTGGCGTTCAGCGACATGAAGGTGCCGCGCAGTTTCGGCTGCGCCGCCGAGGTGACGATGGCCATCGCGGGGATCATGCGGCCGGACACCAGCACGAAGAACGTCGTCGTGACGACCAGCCACAGCCACAGCGGGGATGCGCCGATGTGCGTCGCGACCAGCAGCGGCAGCATCGCGGCGAAAGCGACCATGCGGTAGACCTCGACCTTGCCGTGCAGGTCGGCCCAGTGTCCGATCAGGCGTGCGGTGACCAGCGTCGCCATGCCGCCGATCAGGTAGATGTACAGGATGTCGTGCTGCGCGATGCCGACGTTGTGCACCGCGTACAGCGTAATGTAGGGGATCACCGTGAAGCCAGAAAAGATGATCAGCGCGGAGAACAGCAGCGCGCGCAGATGGTTGGCGTCGCGCAGCACCGCGAACATCGGGGCGAACGGATGGGCCTGCTTCCCGGGATCGATATGGCCGCGCAGCTCGGGCAGCACGCGCAGGCCGACGGCGCCGAACAGCGCGACCAGCGCGACGATGAACACGAACGGCGCGCGCCAGCCGAGGTGGTTCGCCAGCCACAGCGACACCGGCACGCCGGCGACGGTGGCGACCGAGAATGCCGCCGACACCATGCCGCCCGCCCTCGCGCGGCGCTCGAAGGGGATGGCGTCGCCGATGATGGTGTGCGTCATCGCGCCCATCACGCCGCCGAACGCGCCGGCCATGCCGCGCGCGGCGAGCAGCGCGGCGTAGCCGGGCGCGAGCGCGCAGGCCAGCGTCGCGAGGCCGAACAGCGCGAACATCGCGAGCAGCGTGCGCTTGCGCTCGAAGCGGTCGACGAAGGTCGCGGCGAGCAGGCCGGACAGCGCCGCGCTGAAGCTGTAGGAGGCGACCAGCAGCCCGAACTCGTGCGTGGTGATGCCGAGCTCGGCGATCAGGACGGGGCCGAGCGGCATCATGATCATGAAGTCGACCACATGGCTGAACTGGATGCCGGCGAGCGTGAGCAGCAGGTAGCGTTCGCGTTGCGGAGTGAGTGCGGGATACATCGTTCCAAGTCTAGCAGATGGCGCAAGAGGGGACGATTTGCCGCGGAGGACGCGGGGGCGCTGCGTTATAATCGGGAACAACGTTTTATCGAGGCAAGTTATGGACAAGCAATTGCGCGAAGCCGCGCTCCAGTACCACCGTTTATCCCCGGCGGGCAAGATTTCGGTCGTGCCGAGCAAGCCGATGCAGACGCAGCGTGATCTCGCGCTGGCCTATTCGCCGGGCGTCGCCGCGGCGTGCGAGGAGATCGTGCGCGACCCGAACGAGGCGCGCAACCTGACCGCGCGCGGCAACCTGGTCGCGGTGATCTCCAACGGCACCGCGGTGCTGGGGCTGGGCAACATCGGCCCGCTGGCCGGCAAGCCGGTGATGGAAGGCAAGGGCGTGCTGTTCAAGAAGTTCGCCGGCATCGACGTGTTCGACATCGAGATAGCCGAGAACGACCCGGACAAGCTGGTGGACATCGTCGCCTCGCTGGAACCGACCTTCGGCGGCATCAACCTGGAAGACATCAAGGCGCCCGAGTGCTTCTACATCGAACGCAAGCTGCGCGAGCGCATGAAGATTCCCGTGTTCCACGACGACCAGCACGGCACGGCGATCATCGTCGGTGCGGCGCTGCTGAACGGCCTCAAGGTCGTCGGCAAGGACATCGCGAAGATCAAGCTGGTGGTCAGCGGCGCCGGCGCCGCGGCGCTGGCCTGTCTGGACATGCTGGTGGGCCTCGGCGTGCGGATGGAGAACATCACCGTCACCGACATCAAGGGCGTGGTCTACAAGGGCCGCACCGAGGAGATGGACGACAACAAGGCGCGCTTCGCGATCGAGACCTCCGCGCGCACCTTGGGCGAAGTCATCGGCGGGGCGGACGTGTTCCTCGGCCTGTCGGCCGGCGGCGTGCTGAAGCCGGAGATGGTCGCGCAGATGGCCGCGAGACCACTGATCTTCGCGCTGGCGAACCCGAATCCCGAGATATTGCCGGAGCACGCCAAGGCGGTGCGCCCCGACGCGATCCTCGCGACCGGACGTTCCGATTACCCGAACCAGGTCAACAACGCGCTGTGCTTCCCCTACATGTTCCGCGGTGCGCTGGACGTCGGCGCGACGACGATCAACGAGGAGATGAAGCGCGCCGCGGTGCGCGCGATCGCCGAGCTGGCCTGCGCCGAGAAGTCGCATGCGGTGGCCGAGGTTTACGGCGAGGAAGAGCTGGAGTTCGGCGAGAACTACCTGATCCCCAAGCCGTTCGACCCGCGCCTGATCAAGCGCGTCGCGCCCGCGGTCGCTCAGGCCGCGATGGACAGCGGCGTGGCGACGCGTCCAATCGCCGACATGGCGGCATACCGCGAGCAGATATCGCACTTCGTCTACCAGTCCGGCCTGCTGATGAAGCCGGTGTTCGACATGGCGAAGCGCCATCCGCATCGGCTGGTGTACGCCGAGGGCGAGGACGAGCGCGTGCTGCATGCGGTGCGCACGGTCGTGGACGACGGTTTGGCGAAGCCGATACTGGTCGGGGATGCTGCGGTCATTTTGCAGCGCATCGAGAAGCTCGGCCTGCGCCTCGAAGCGGGCAGGGATTTCGAGCTGGTCGACAGTTCGAAGGACGCTCGCCATCCGACGCTGGTTGCGGCTTCGCTGGTGAGCGAAGGCCGTGCGGATGCGATGCTTTGCGGCGTTAGCGGAAAGCCGCAGGACCATCTGCCTCCGGTGCGCGACATGATCGGGTTGCGCACCGGCACCTCGGTGTTCGCCGCTATGAATATCCTGATGCTGAAGGAGCACACGCTGTTCATCTGCGATACGCATGTGAACCTGGATCCGAGCGCCGAGCAGATCGCCGAGATAACGCTGCTGGCCGCGGAGGAAGTGCGCCGCTTTGGCATCGTGCCGAAGGTCGCATTGCTCTCGCATTCCAACTTCGGCAGCTTCGACGATGCGTCGGCGCGCAAGATGAGCCGTGCGCGCGAGCTGCTGGAGCAGAAAGCGCCGGAGCTGGAAGTCGAAGGCGAGATTCATGGCGACGCCGCGGTGTCCGCGGCTATCCGCGCGCAGGTGTTCCCGAATTCTCGCCTGAAGGACGATGCGAACCTGCTGGTGATGCCCAATCTGGATGCGGCCAACATCGCGTTCAACCTGCTGAAAGTGCTGGCCGGCGACGGCATCACCATCGGCCCGGTGCTGCTGGGCGCGGCGAAATCGGTGCATATCCTGACCAATACTGCTACCGTGCGACGTATCGTCAACATGAGCGCGCTGGCGGTGGCCGGTGTCAGCACACATTAGGAGACAGCGATGAACAAACAGGAAGTCGAGCTGCTAAGCCAGGAAATCGAACTGCTGATGAACGAGCGTGCGCGCCTGCTGAGGGTGGTGGGTGCAGCAGCGGTGCTGGTGGCGAATACCGAGGTGCAGACGCTGCCTTCGGGTGTGGTGAATGCCGCCGAGGTACTGTCCGAGATGCTGAATGCGCTGCCCGAAGAGACGCTGAAAGACGCGCTCGATTCGGTGCAGGCCGAGCTCGAATAGGGCGCGCATGGGCGAGCGCACCGGCCTGATCCTCACCGGCGGCGGCGCGCGCGCGGCCTATCAGATCGGGGTGCTGAAGGCGATCGCCGAGTTCCTGCCGCGCCACGCGCACAATCCATTCCCGGTGATCTGCGGCACCTCCGCGGGAGCGCTGAACGCCGCGACGCTGGCGGTGAACGCGCGCAACTTCCGCCGCGCCGTGCGCTATCTCGTCAACGTCTGGCAGAACTTTCACACCTACCAAGTCTACCGCACCGATGTCGTCGGGGTGTTCAGCAACAGCACGCGCTGGCTTGCCGGACTGATGCTGAGCATGCTGGGGATCAACCGGCTGAAACGGGTATCGCTGCTCGATAACACGCCGCTGGCCGAGCTGCTCGACCAGATACTTCCCTGCGAAAGAATCCAGCAGAACATCGATGCCGGCCTGCTGCATGCGCTGAGCATCACTGCGTCCGGTTACGAGTCGAGCGAGTCCGTGACCTTCTATCAGGGAGTGGCTGACATCGAGCCATGGCACCGCACCCGGCGGGTGGGGGTGCCTACCAATATCGGCCCCAGGCACCTGCTCGCTTCCGCGGCGATCCCGTTCATCTTTCCCGCGACGATGATCAACCGCGAATATTTCGGCGACGGATCGATGCGCCAGATCGCCCCGGTCAGCTCGGCGCTGCATCTCGGGGCGACCCGGATACTGGTGATCGGCTCCACCAACGATGCGCTGGAGGTCTCCCGGCGCGCCGAGTCGGGCGCCTACCCGACGCTGGCGCAGATCGCCGGCCATGCCCTCAACAGCCTCTTCCTGGACGGCATGGAGGTCGACCTGGAACGGGTGCAGACGATCAATCGCCTGGTCGAGGCGTTGCCGGAGGAGGCGCTACGGGCGACCGGGCTGAGGCATGTCGAGTTGCTGGTGATCCGTCCCAGCGAGCCGATAGACAAGATCGCCGAGCGCCATATGTCGGATCTGCCCTGGACGATACGCCTGCTGCTGCGATTGATCGGCGCGGCCCCGCATAGTGGCGGCGCGACGCTGGTCAGCTTCCTGCTCTCTGAAAGGAAATATTGCCGCGCGCTGATCGACCTGGGTTATCGCGATGCGATGCGGCAGCGCAAAGAGATCATGCGTTTCCTCGATATCGCGGCCGAGGACGACGGCGGGATGCCGCAATGACGTCCGGGGCTTTGCGCGCGAGAACCTGGCAGCTGCTGGATATCCTGGCGGACGGGGATTTCCATTCCGGCGAGGTGCTGGCGCAGCATCTGGGGGTGTCGCGCGCCAGCATATTCAATGCGCTGGACGGCGCGGCGGACTGCGGCATCACGGTGCAGCGCGTGCGCGGGCGGGGATACCGGCTGGCGCGGGCGTGGCAGCCTTTGCGTCGCGACGAGATCCTGGGGCAGTTGGGGGGCGATGCCGGGCTGTTCGACATCGAGATCGTGCCGGAGGCGGACTCCACCAATACATCGCTGCTCCAGCGCGCGTCGCTCGGCGCGCCCGGCGGCAGCGTGGTCGTCGCGGAACTGCAGCGCGCCGGGCGCGGGCGTCTCGGGCGGACATGGCATTCCGGCCTGGGCAATGCGCTGACGTTTTCGCTGCTGTGGCGTTTCGACCGCGGGCTGAATGCATTGTCCGGACTGAGTCTGGCGGTCGGCGTGGCGATCGTGCGCGCTCTCGATCAGGCGGGCGCGCGGGGTGTCGGGTTGAAGTGGCCGAACGATATCGTGAGCGAACAGGGCAAGCTGGGCGGCGTGCTGATCGAGGCGCAGGGCGATATGCTGGGGCCTTCCGCAGTGGTGATCGGCGTCGGGCTGAACTGTCATCTGCCCGGGGCGTTGTCGAAGAACATAGACCAGCCGGCCTGCGGACTGGACGAGCTGTGCGCGGAGATGCCGGAGCGCAACCGCCTGCTGGCGCTGTTGCTGCGGGAGCTGGCGGCGGTGCTGCGGCAATTCGGGCAGGATGGGTTCGCGCCGTTCCGCGGCGAGTGGGAGCGCCGCCATCTCCATCGGGACAAGGAGATCCGCCTGTGTCTCGCGGACGGTTCCGCGGTGGACGGCATCGCGCGGGGGGCGGGCGACGGCGGCGAGCTGCTGCTGGAGACCGTGCAGGGCATGCGCAGCTTCAATTCCGGCGAAGTGGGGGGGCGGCGATGAGATTGCTGGTCGATGCGGGCAATACGCGCATCAAGTGGGCGCTGGCGCGCGGCGACGAGTGGCTGGCGAGCGGCGCGCTGCCGACCACAGAGGCAGCAGCGTTGCCCGCCCGGTTCGCCGAGGTTCCGCATATTCGCGATGCCCGGCATATCAGTGATGCATGGGTGAGCAACGTCGCGGGCGACGCGGTCGCGCTGGCGTTGCGCGACAGTGTCGCCGCGGACGAGTGGCATTTCATCTCCGCCCGCGAGCGGCAGTGCGGCGTGAGCAACGGCTACGAAAATCCGGCGCAGCTGGGCAGCGATCGCTGGGCGGCGCTGGTCGCGGCATGGCACATGGTTGGCGGACGCTGCCTGGTGGTGAACTGCGGCACCGCCACGACGGTGGATGCGCTGTCGGGCGAAGGCGAGTTCCTAGGCGGGCTGATCCTGCCCGGGGTGGAGCTGATGCAGCGCAGCCTGTGCGGTGCCGCGGCCCAGCTCGAAGCCGGGCGGGGGAAATACGCGGAGTTCCCGCGCAACACCGCGGATGCGATGTACAGCGCCGCGGTGCAGGCCACCTGTGGCGCGATCGAACGGCAGCGCGGGCTGCTCGGCGACGCGCCGGTGGTGCTGGGCGGCGGCGCCGCGGACGCATTGCGCGGACGGCTTAAACTGCCGCTGCGTCTGGAGGATAATCTGGTGCTGCAGGGACTGCGGCTAATCGCACGGGAAACGACGGCATGATGAAAAAAATATTCTGGATATTGTTGGCGGCAAACGCGATTTTCTTCGCGGCCATGCAATGGGGCGGGCTGTTGACGGCAGAGCCCGAAGCCCCGGTGTCGCCGGTCCTGCACGAGGAGAAGATACGCCTGCTGGACGCGCCCCAGACGCCGGCACAGCCGGTGCCGGCTGCGGCTTCAGCCGTTCCGGCCGCGGTCTCCGCGCCCGCGGCGGATGCGCGAGCCTGCATGGAGTGGGGCGAATTCTCCGGCGCCGAACTGGCGCGCGCGACGGCCGCGTTGAACGCGCTGCGGCCTGGCATCCGCCTCGGGCAGCGCGAGGTCGAGTACAACATCGGCTACTGGGTATACATTCCGCCGCTGAAGGACAAGGCGGCGGTCGCGCAGAAGATCGAGCAGCTCAAGGCGAGGGGCGTCGAGGAGTATTTCGTCGTGCAGGAGGCCGGCGTCTGGCTCAATGCCATTTCGCTGGGCGTGTTCAAGACCCGCGAGGCCGCGCAGAATTTCGTCAACCAGCTGCGCGCCATGGATGTGCGCAGCGCGCAGGTCGGCGAGCGCAGCAGCAAGCTGAAAGCGACGGTGTTCGTGCTCAACAGCCTGGATGCCGCGACGGCGGAGAAGCTGTCAACGTTGCAGAAAGATTTCCCGGACAGTGAACTCAGGCAAGTTTCATGCATGCATTGACAAGGGCGGTCAAAATCTGGAGAATGCCGCGCTCTTTGCGGTGATATAGCTCAGTTGGTTAGAGCACAGCACTCATAATGCTGGGGTCGGTGGTTCAAATCCACCTATCACCACCAATAAAAAGCCAGTTAATCAAAAGGTTAACTGGCTTTATCTTTTTCCGCACCAGCAGAAAAAGCTATATTACTTCGCGTTATCCCCAATGTGTGCCATTTCCTGGGCGTCGCCGATGAGATCAAGGTCGATTCGGCGCCACGCATCTCTTCCAGATAGCCATGTATCTCGCGCACCGTCCTGCCATAGAAATAAAGCAATAATGCTGGCCGTATTTATTTACTAGCGTCCTGGCCAAACCGAAAAGTCGGATATAACCTCAAAAGGGCAGGAACAGCGCCGTCGCCATCGATTGCACCACTCGCGTCACCGCGCGGTTCGACTTCTCTGCCAGCGCCACGGCAAACAGATCGAGGCGTCCGATGACCTTGCCGAACTCCCGCTCGAAACTGAGATTGCGGTCGATGTCATTGAGCTCATTGCTTAACAGTAACAGCTGTCCGTATTCATCGCGGGCATTGGAGAGTTTCCACACCGCGATCTCGATGTTGCGCGCCACGTTATAGATCGCCTGCGGATCGATACTGTCCGTGAAGTAGAATTCCGTCTTGCCGCCGTGAGCCTTGACCAGCATCGTTTGCAGGCCCACGATCAGCGAGAGTACACGGTCTCCCGGGAAATCGGCACGCAAGGCCTGGTGGATCGCATCCACCCCCTGCAATTCATTGATCTCCTTGAAACGCCAGTCGCTCCGGTTGTCGAATACGGAACCGACCCACTCCTCCGCCTCTCCCGCGCAGCTTTTTCTCAGTTCGCGCGGATTGCGTTTGTACAGTTTCAACATCAACGAACGCAAGCTGGCAGTGTTCTCCCGCATCTCGACATCCGCGAAGCGGTCCATATCCATCTTCGCCAATTGGCCGAACGAATCCCGGTTGCTGTCTTGCGGAACAGCTTTCGCATCGGATGCCGGACGCGGAGCGGCGCAGGCCGCCAGCCCGAAGACCAATGCGATCACGATAGCGCGCCCCGCAAAGGCGGAAACGCAACCGGGCGGCTTCAATTCTGGATTCCTTTCGATTGGCATATGGCCGGCATTGTAATGCGCAAGCAACCATTTTTGGCTTTGCCCGGAAACGGGCCGGGACGATGCACGCAATAAATTCGCCGCTCCTGGACTACCGTAGCGACTCCAGCATCTTCTGCAGCCGCTTCACCGACACGATCACCGGCGTCTTCAGCTCCTGCGCGAACAGCGACACTCGCAGTTCCTGCATCAGCCAGGCGAATTCGTCGATGCGCGGATCGGGCTTGCCCTGCTGCGCCTGCCTCAGCTTCTGCAGTGCCTGCAGCAGCGGCTGCATCTGCGCCATGTTCTGCGCATCGCGGGCCGGGTTGGCGCGCAATTTTTCGATGCGCAGATTGATCGCCTTGAGGTAGCGCGGCACATGCTGCAGACGCTCATAGGGCGTCGCCGCGACGAATCGTTTATGCAGCAGCCAATCCAGTTGCGCGCGTATATCCTGCGCGGCCTGCGCGTGAGCCTTGATCTGCGGCAACACCTTCTGCACCGCCTGATGTTCGATGAGGATGTTGGCGACCAGCCGCGCGATCTCCTGCGCGATCAGCAGCAAGCGGTTCTTCGCCTCCTTGCCGCGCGCGTTAAACTCCGCCTCGTTCGCCGGCAAGGGGTCGTTCAGGCAGCAACGCTCGAATGTGAGCGCGAGTATCTGCTGCTGCAGCTCCTGCTGCGTGCCGAACGGCATGAACAGCATGCCCAGCTTCTGCGCATCCGGCAGGTTCTTTTCAAGGTACTTCACTTGCTCCTTCAGCAACAGCATGAACAGCCGGCTCAGCCCGCCGCGATGCGCGGCCTGCGCGGCATCGCGCGTGTCGAAGGCGCGCAGCACCACCGTGTCTCCATCGTCCACCAGCGCGTTGAACAGCGTGACGCTCTGCCCGGCCCGCTTGACCTCGCGCGTCTCGGCGAATGCGCCGAAGCTCCAAGCGGTGTAACGCTGCTCGAAAGTCGTCTCGCCCTTCTCTTCCGACACAGCGGCGACCGCGACCGGCGCGACGCGCGGCGCGAGTTCGCCATGCAACTGCGCGAAGTTGCGCGACATGCCGAACTGGCGTCCATGCTCATCGATCACGCGGAAGTTCATCAGCAGGTGCTGCGGCAGCTGTTCCAGACGGAACGCATCCAGAGGTGTATCGAGCTGCTTCTGTTCGCGGATGTAGCGCGCCAGCGCCTGCAACAGCGGCGTGTTCGACGGCTGCACATCGCGGCAGAAGTTGGCGGCGAATTCCGGCACCGGCACCAGATGACGGCGCAGCCGCTGTGGCAGCGTCTTGATGAGTTGCTGCACCTTCTCGGCGAGCAGGCCGGGCACCAGCCATTCGCAGCGCGCAGCGCTCACCTGGTTGATCAGCGCCAGCGGCACGATCATCGTGATGCCGTCGTCGCTCTTGCCCGGCGAGAAGTTGTAGCCCAGCGCGAACCTGATGTTGTCTATCTTCAGTTGCGGCGGGAACTGGTCGGTGGTGATGCCCGCCGCCTCGTGGCGCATCAGGTCGTCTTTTTTCAGGTACAGCAGCTTCGCGTTGTCGCGCTCGGCCTCCTTGCGCCAGTGTTCGAACGCCGCACCGTTGTATATATTCACCGGAACGCGGCTGTCGTAGAACGCGAAGATCAGCTCGTCGTCCACCAGCACATCAGGACGGCGCGCCTTGTGCTCCAGTGCCTCGATGTCGGCGATCAGCTTCTGGTTGTATGCAAAGAACGGCGCCTGGGTGTTGAACTCGCCGCCGACCAGCGCCTGGCGGATGAACACCTCGCGCGATTCGGCGGGATTCATCGGCCCGTAATGCACGCGCTTCTTCGGGTTCAGCAGCAGGCCGTGCAGCGTGCTGCGCTCGTAAGCCACGACCTGCGCGGCTTTCTTCTCCCAGTGCGGATCGTAATAGTGGCGCTTGATCAGATGGTCGCCGACCTCTTCCAGCCACTCCGGTTCGATGCGCGCGACGCAGCGCGCATACAGGCGATGCGTCTCGGTCAGTTCCGCGGCCATCACCCACTTCGCGCCCTTCTTCGCCAGCCCCGAATTCGGCGCGATGACGAACTTGATGCTGCGCGCGCCGAGGTATTCGTTGCCCTCGACGCCCTTCATGCCGATGTTGCCGAGCAGGCCGCACAGCAGCGCCTTGTGTATCTGCTCGTAGGTCGCGGGCTGCTCGTTCTCGCGCATCCCCATCTCGGTGACCTGCGTATGCAGTTGCTGGTACAACTCGCGCCATTCGCGCAGGCGCAGCGGCGACAGGAAGTTCTTGCGGCATTCCTCCGCCATCAGGCGGTTGGATTGCTTGTTCGCCACCGTCTGCTGGAACCATGCCCACAGTTTCGGGTACGCTAGGAAATCGGAACGCTCGTCGGCGAATCGTTTGTGCGCCGTGTCCGCAGCCTCCTGCCGGTCCAGCGGACGCTCGCGCGGGTCCTGCACCGACAGCGCGCTGGCGATGATCAATATCTCGCTCAGGCAGTGGTATTGCCGCCCCGCCAGCAGCAGGCGCGCAATCTTCGGATCGAGCGGCAGCTTCGCCAGTTCGTGGCCGATTTTCGTCAGCTTGCGCTGTTCGTCTATCGCGCCGAGCTCGGCGAGCAACTGATAACCGTCAGCGATCATGCGCGAGCTGGGCGGCTCGATAAACGGGAATTCGGCAATGTCGCCCAAGTCCAGCGCACTCATGCGCAGGATCACCGTCGCCAGCGATACGCGGAATATCTCCGGGTCGGTGAACTCGGGGCGCTGTGCAAAACCTTCCTCATCGTACAGCCGGATGCACACGCCGCTCATCACGCGTCCGCAGCGTCCCGCGCGCTGGTTCGCGGCGGCGCGCGAAATCTTCTCGATATGCAGTTGCTCGATCTTCTGGCGGATGCTGTAGCGGTTCACCCGCGCGAAGCCGCTGTCGATCACATAACCGATGTTGGGCACGGTCAGCGAGGTCTCCGCGACATTGGTCGCCAGCACCACGCGGCGCATACCCGAGGTCGGCTTGAACACCTTATCCTGTTCAGCAGCGGACAGGCGTGCGAACAGCGGCAGCACTTCTATCCCCTTTGGGTGATGCTTGCGCAGCGTCTCGGCGGTGTCGCGTATCTCGCGCTCGCCCGGCAGGAATACCAGCACGTCGCCGCGCAGCCCGCCCGCAGCCAGTTCGTCCAGCGCTCCACTGACCGCCTGCGGCACGTCCTGCGTGTTGCCTTCCTCATCCTCCTGCGGCGGACGATAGCGCACCTCGACCGGATAGCTGCGCCCGGACACCTCGACCACCTGCGCGCCGAAGTGCTTCGCGAAACGGTCCGCATCCAGCGTCGCGGAGGTGATGATGAGCTTGAGGTCGGGACGGCGCGGCAGCAGCTGTTTCAGGTAGCCGAGCAGGAAGTCGATGTTCAGCGAACGCTCGTGCGCCTCGTCGACGATGATGGTGTCGTAGCCGCGCAGCAGCGGATCGCTGTGTATCTCGGCCAGCAGGATACCGTCGGTCATCAGCTTCACGCTGGTGTCGGCCGACACCTTGTCGTTGAAGCGCACCTTGAAGCCGACCGCGCCGCCGAGCTCGGTCTTCAGTTCATGCGCGATGCGCGATGCCACGGTGCGCGCGGCCACGCGGCGCGGCTGGGTGTGACCGATGCAGCCCAACACACCGCGCCCCAGCGCCAGGCAAATCTTCGGCAACTGCGTGGTCTTGCCCGAGCCGGTCTCGCCGCACACGATCACCACCTGATGCTCGGCAATCGCGCGCGCCAGATCCTCGCGCCGCGCCACCACCGGCAGATCGGCGGGAAACTCGATTTCTCCCAACGCATCCAGCCGCGCCTTGCGGCGCAGCGCACTTGCGGACAACTCGACTTTCATCGTCTATATCTCATAATGAAAAGGGGATCAGCATGACGCTGATCCCCTGTGTTGGTGGGCCTGCACGGACTTGAACCGTGGACCAAAGGATTATGAGTCCTCTGCTCTAACCAACTGAGCTACAGGCCCGTAAACGGGTTTAATTCCCTTCGCTGTCGAGGAAGCTCTTCAGCTTCTCCGAACGCGACGGGTGGCGCAGTTTGCGCAGGGCCTTGGCTTCGATCTGGCGGATACGCTCGCGGGTGACGTCGAACTGTTTGCCGACTTCCTCCAGCGTGTGATCGGTGTTCATCTCGATGCCGAAGCGCATGCGCAGCACCTTGGCTTCGCGTTGCGTCAGGCTGTCCAGGATGTCCTTGGTCGCGCCGCGCAGGCTCTCGTACACCGCGGCGTCGATAGGCACCGTGGTGTTCTGGTCTTCGATGAAATCGCCCAGATGGGAGTCGTCGTCGTCGCCGACCGGGGTCTCCATCGAGATCGGCTCCTTGGCGATTTTCAGTATCTTGTGGATCTTGTCTTCCGGCATCTCCATCTTGATCGCCAGCGTCGCGACGTCCGGCTCGATGCCGGTTTCCTGCATGATCTGGCGCGAGATGCGGTTCATCTTGTTGATGGTCTCGATCATGTGCACCGGGATGCGGATGGTGCGCGCCTGATCGGCGATGGAGCGGGTGATCGCCTGACGGATCCACCATGTCGCGTAGGTCGAGAACTTGTAGCCGCGACGGTATTCGAACTTGTCCACCGCCTTCATCAGGCCGATGTTGCCTTCCTGGATCAGGTCGAGGAACTGCAGGCCGCGGTTGGTGTACTTCTTCGCGATGGAGATCACCAGACGCAGGTTGGCCTCGATCATGTCGCGCTTGGCGCGGCGTGCACGGGCTTCTCCGTTGGTCATCTGCTTGTTGATTTCCTTCAGGTCCTTGATCGGAATGCCGACGCGCGCCTCGAGGTTCAGCAGATTCTGCTGCTGTTCGACGATGGCGTGCTGGTAGCGCGCCAAGGTCTCGGCGTAAGGTTTCTTGGCCTTGATTTCCTGCGCAACCCATTCCAGATTCTCCTCGTTGCCCGGGAAGGTCTTGATGAAGTGCGGGCGCGGCATCTTGCTCTTGGTAACGCACATGTCCTGGATGCTGCGCTCGCAGCCGCGCACCTCCTCGACCAGCGCACGCATCGTGTCGCACAGCGCATCCACCTGCTTGGCGGTGAAGCGGAAGTTCATCAGCTCGTCGGAGATCGCGCTCTGGCATTTGTCGTACTGCTTGCTGCGGTAGCCGTGCTTCTCGTAAGCCTTGCCCATCTTGGTGAACTGGTCGGCGATCACCGCGAAACGCGCCAGTGCGTCGGCCTTCAGTTGCGCCAGATTGGCGGCGGCGGCGGCGGCGGTCGCAGCCTCGTCTTCCTCTTCGTCGACGTCCTCGACCTCTTCTTCTGCCTCTTCCTCTGATTCGTCTTCGCTGATAACCTCTTCGGACTCGCTATCGACGAAGCCGTCGATCAGCTCGTCGATGCGCATCTGGTCGGCTTCAACCTTGGCCGCCAGCCCCAGAATTTCAGCAATCGTCGCGGGACACGCGGAGATTGCCTGAATCATGTGCTTCAGACCTTCTTCGATGCGCTTCGCGATCTCGATTTCTTTTTCGCGCGTCAGCAACTCGACCGTCCCCATTTCGCGCATGTACATGCGCACCGGGTCGGTGGTGCGGCCGAATTCGGAATCCACCGTGGACAATGCAGCCTCAGCTTCAGCTGCAGCATCCTCGTCCGCCACCGCAGGAGCGGTGTCGGTCATGATCAGCGTCTCGGCATCCGGCGCAACGTCGTACACCTGGATCCCCATGTCGTTGATCATGCTGACCACACCCTCGATCTGCTCGACCTCGAGCATGTCCGGCAAATGGTCGTTGATCTCGGCATAAGTAAGGTAGCCTCGCTCCTTGCCCAGTACGATCAGCGACTTCAGGCGCGTACGCCGCGCCTCGATGTCCTGCTGCTGATCGACAACCGACTGCTCGATCACATCGGCCGATTTCTTGTCCTGTTTTTTCTTGTCGCTAGGCTTTGCCATATCCAGATTCCCAATTGCGTAATGCCGCAGAAAAGCGGCGGATTATACCCGAATCCAGGCGGACTTTCTCAATCATTCCAGAGACTTCCTTTTGTTTCAACGCCCTGCCTGCACGTAAAGCCTCAGTTCCGCCTCGGTGAGGCAAGCCCGCCCACCTTGCTTCACCTTGGCCTGCAACATTTCAAACTCATGGCGACGCCTGTCCCTCTCGAAACTATTCATCAGTCCGGCGAACTCCCCTTCCACATCGAACTCCTCACCCCAGCTCAGCATGTCCGCCTCCGCCGCCGCCAGTATCCTTTCATGCATCGTGCCCTGAAAGTATTGCGTCAGCACTGGCCCACTCAGCGCGAAATCCGCCTCGCGCAATACCGCCAGCAATGCCTGGATCACTTCGCCTTCCGCACCGTCGCTCCGCCAGTCCTGCGGCAACTGCGCCGCCAGCGCGGGACGAGCGATGAGACATTGCAGCAACAGCCGACTACCCGACGGCGCAGGACGCCCGGCTTTCTTTGGCGCCGGGCGCGAGACGGTACGCGCCACCGGACTGACCTCGTACAGCGCCTCCAGTTCCGCCTGACTCACCCCAGCGAGTGCGGCGACCTCCTTGCGCAACAGCAGCGCCGTCGCCGGCGCGGTGATTGCCGTCAGCAGCGGCCTGGCGCGCTGCAACAGCTGGTTGCGCCCCTCCTGGCTGCGCAAGTCCAGCCCGGCGCTGACTTCGCGCAACAGGTAGGCCGACAGCGGCATCGCTTCCTGCACGCGCTGCTCGAACGCCTCGCGGCCGAACTCGCGGATGAAACTGTCCGGATCGTGCTCGACCGGCAGGAACAGAAAGCTGATGCGCTTGCCGTCCTGCAGGTGCGGCAGCGCGTTCTCCAGCGCGCGCCATGCCGCCTTCTGCCCCGCCTTGTCGCCGTCGAAGCTGAACACGATATGATCGACCATGCGCAGCAGCTTTTGCACATGGTAGGGCGTGGTCGCCGTGCCCAGCGTGGCGACGGCGTATTCGACGCCGAGTTGCGCCAGCGCCACCACATCCATGTAGCCTTCGACCACCAGCACCCGCTGCGTCCCGCGTATCGCCTTCTGCGCCTGGAACAGGCCGTACAGCTCGCGCCCTTTCTCGAACAGCGGCGTCTCCGGCGAATTCAGGTATTTCGGCTCGCCCTTGTCCAGCACGCGCCCGCCGAAACCGATGATCTGGCCGCGCACGTTGACGATGGGGAACATGATGCGATCGCGGAAGCGGTCGTAGCGCTTGTTATCTTCCTCGTTGACGATCACCAGCCCGGTCTCGCTCAGCGTGTCGCTCTGGTAGTCCGGGAAGGCGGCAGCAAGACCCTGCCAGCCTTCCGGCGCATAACCGATGCCGAAGCGGGCGGCGATCTCGCCGGACAGGCCGCGGCGCTTCAGATATTCGATTGCACGCGGAGACTGCTTGAGCTGTTCGCGGTAGAAACGCGTCGCAGTCTGCATCACCTCGTACAGGTCGGGCGCGACTTTCTGGTGGTACTCGCCGGCAGGCGAACGTTCGCGCGGCACTTCCATGCCCGCGCCGCGCGCCAGCTCCTCGACCGCCTCGACGAAGCCCAGGCCGACATGCTCCATCACGAAGCCGATGGCCGTGCCATGCGCGCCGCAGCCGAAGCAGTGGTAGAACTGCTTGGACTGGCTGACGGTGAACGACGGGGATTTTTCGTTGTGGAACGGGCAGCAGGCGACGTAGTTCGCGCCGGCCTTTTTCAGCGGCACGTGACGCTCGACCACATCCACGATGTCGAGGCGGTTGAGCAGATCCTGAATGAAACTTTTTGGAATCAAGTCAGCACCTCTTGATACCGCCCGGCGGAAACCGGGAGGCGTCCAACCGGATTGGAATTACTTGGCGAGCTGCGCCTTGATCAGCGCGGAGACCTTGCCCATGTCGGCGCGGCCGGCCAGTTTGGCCTTCAGCACGCCCATCACCTTGCCCATGTCCTGCGGGCCGGCGGCGCCGGTTGCGGCGACCGCCTCGGCGACTGCGGCATTAATTTCGTCCTCGCTCAACTGCTGCGGCATATAGGCCTGCAGCACGGACATCTCGAACTTCTCGACATCGGCCAGATCCTGGCGGCCGGCCGCCTCGTACTGGCCGATCGAATCGCGGCGCTGCTTCATCATCTTTTCGATGATGGCGACCACATCCGCATCCGCCAGCTCGATGCGCTCGTCCACCTCGCGCTGCTTCATCGCCGCGAGCAGAAGACGAATAGCCCCGAGGCGCGCCGTCTCCTTGGCGCGCATCGCGGCTTTCATGTCATCGCTGATCTGTTGCTTGAGACTCATGCCGAAACCTACCCGCAAGGGGTGAGGCTTAGTACAGCTTCGGAGGGAGAGTCTGGCTGCGCAGGCGCTTGTAGTGACGCTTCACGGCAGCGGCCAGCTTGCGCTTACGCTCTGCGGTGGGCTTTTCGTAAAATTCGCGGGCACGCAGATCGGTCAGCAGACCGGTCTTTTCCACGGAACGCTTGAAGCGGCGCAT
>DASRWG010000032.1:0-10855 GCA_035654695.1 Gallionella sp.
AGGCGTCGAGCCCGGTCTGCCGATCCCGGTGGTCATCACCGCGTTCGCGGACAAGAGCTTCACCTTCATCATGAAGACCCCGCCCGCGACCATTCTGATCAAGAAGGCCGCCGGCATCCAGAAGGGCAGCCCGAAGCCGCATACCGACAAGGTCGGCAAGTTGACCCGCAAGCAAGCGGAAGAAATCGCAACAACCAAGATGCCGGACCTGACCGCCGCCGACATGGACGCCGCCGTGCGCACCATCGCGGGCAGCGCGCGCAGCATGGGTATCACCGTGGAGGGCGTATAACATGTCCAAGCGTTATAAGGCTATTGCAGCCAAGGTCGATCGCAACAAGCTGTATCCGCTGGGCGATGCACTGAACCTGGTCAAGGAAAATGCCGTGGCGAAGTTCGACGAGTCCATCGACGTCGCAGTGAACCTGGGCGTGGATGCGCGCAAGTCGGACCAGCTGGTCCGCGGCTCCGTCGTGCTGCCGAAGGGTACCGGCAAGACTGTGCGCGTCGCGGTGTTCGCGCAAGGCGCCAAGGCTGAAGAGGCCAAGGCAGCGGGCGCCGACATCGTCGGTTTCGACGATCTGGCAGAAAGCATCAAGGGCGGCAACCTGAACTTCGACGTGCTGATCGCCTCTCCGGACGCGATGCGTCTGGTCGGTCAGCTGGGCCAGATCCTCGGCCCGCGCGGTTTGATGCCTAACCCGAAGGTGGGTACGGTGTCCGCCGATGTGGCTGGTGCGGTCAAGAACGCCAAGGCCGGTCAGGTGCAGTACCGCACCGACAAGAACGGTATCGTCCAGTGCACTATCGGTCGCGCCTCGTTCGCGCCGGAAGCGCTGCGCGAGAACCTGCTGGCCCTGATCGATGCGCTGAACAAGGCCAAGCCGGCCGCTTCCAAGGGTGTTTACCTGAAGAAGGTGTCCATCTCCAGCACCATGGGAGCGGGCATTCGCGTCGAACAGTCCAGCCTGACGGCCTGATTGCTTTGAATTCGCCGGCGGAGAAATCCGCCGGCACAAGTTTTGGAATGCTGGCGTGTCTGCAGCATCCGAGACCGTAGGTGGCTAAGGCGCAGTTGGCCTGGACTTAAATTTCCGGAGAGATCCGGAAGGCCCACGTAGATGGTGCGTCCGCGAGCGGGAATGATTGTTGTCCTGCCTCAAGGTCGCTGTTGTAACCGATGGAGCGTGCGCAAGCGCGTTCCGGATAATGGAGGAAGACTTGAGTCTCAATCTGCAGGAAAAACAGGCAGTGGTAGCAGAAGTCGGCGCACAAGTGGCGCAGGCTCAGACCATCGTCTTGGCAGAGTACCGTGGCATCGGAGTCGCCGACATCACCAAGCTGCGTGCGAATGCGCGGCAGTCCGGTGTTTATTTCCACGTGTTGAAGAACACGCTGGCTCGTCGTGCGGTGCAGGGTACTCCTTTCGAGGCGTTGGGCGACAAGATGGTCGGGCCGCTGGTGTACAGCATCAGCTCCGACGCAGTGGCTGCAGCGAAGGTGGTGTACGACTTCGCCAAAGGCAACGACAAACTGGTCATCAAGGCAGGTTCCTATAACGGCAAGGTGCTGGACGCGGCTGGCGTGAATGCGCTGGCGACCGTACCGTCGAAGGAAGTGTTACTGGCCCAGTTGTGCGGTCTGCTGCAATCCCCGGTCTCCGGCCTGGCACGCGCGATCGCTGCCGTGTCCGAGCAAAAAGCCGGCGCTACTGCTTAACTTTCAACAATCTATTTAACCAAGGAAGAACAAAATGGCATTTGATAAAGACGCATTTTTGACATCGCTGGATAGCATGTCCGTGCTGGAACTGAACGAGCTGGTCAAGGCGATCGAAGAGAAGTTCGGCGTGTCCGCTGCTGCGATGGCTGCTCCTGCTGCCGGTGGCGCTGCTGCCGGTGGCGCTGCTGCCGCTGCTGAGCAGACCGAGTTCAACGTGATCCTGGCTTCTGCCGGCGAAAGCAAGGTCAACGTGATCAAGGTCGTTCGCGCGATCACCGGCCTGGGCTTGAAGGAAGCAAAGGACCTGGTCGACGGCGCTCCGAAGGTGCTGAAGGAAGGCGTGTCCAAGGCTGACGCTGACGCTATTGCCAAGCAGCTGATCGAAGCCGGCGCGACTGCCGAAGTCAAGTAAGGCTGTACGTTGTTGAAAGGCTGGCGGTTTACCGTCAGCCTTTTGCCGCTTTAAAAAGCCAGCGGTCAGCGAGTATGCGAATGCTTTCTTTCCCCTGTCTTTTTGGTACCGGCATGACCTGACGGTTATGCCGGTACCGATGTGATTCAAGCAGGTTTCCGCCGCAAGACGGAAGCCCGCAAACTTTGTTTTCCTTCGATCGTGGAGATTTTATGAGCTACTCTTTTACCGAAAAAAAACGTATTCGTAAGAGTTTTGCCAAGCGCGTCGGCGCCCTGCCGGTGCCGTTCCTGTTGTCCACCCAACTCGAATCCTTTGCCGCTTTCCTGCAGGCCTACACGCCGCCGGAGCAGCGCAAGAACGAAGGCCTGCAGGCCGCATTCAACGGTATCTTCCCGATTGAGAGCCATTCCAAGAATGCACGCCTGGACTTCGTCAGCTACCAGCTGGGCATGCCTCCGTTCGACGTGAAGGAATGCCAGCAGCGCGGCCTGACCTATGCTTCGCCGTTGCGCGCGCGCGTGCGCCTGACCATCATGGACAAGGAAGCGTCCAAGCCGACGGTCAAGGAAGTGAAGGAGCAGGAAGTCTACATGGGCGAGATCCCGCTGATGACCCACACCGGCTCGTTCGTGATCAACGGCACCGAGCGCGTCATCGTGTCGCAGCTGCACCGTTCTCCCGGCGTGTTCTTCGAGCATGACCGCGGCAAGACCCATTCTTCCGGCAAGCTGCTGTTCTCCGCGCGCATCATTCCCTACCGCGGTTCCTGGCTGGACTTCGAATTCGACGCGAAGGACTATGTGTACTTCCGTATCGACCGCCGCCGCAAGATGCCGGTCACCATCCTGTTGCGTTCGCTGGGCTATTCCAACGAAGACATGCTCAAGATGTTCTTCGACTTCGACACCTTCCACTTGGGCAAGAAGGGCATCCAGTTCGAAGTGGTGCCCGAGCGCCTGCGCGGCGACGTGGCCCGTTTCGACATCGTCGGCAAGGCCGGCAAGGTCATTGTCGCGAAGGACAAGCGAATCACCGTGCGCCACATCCGCGAGATGCAGGAATCCGGCATTGACAAGCTGGCCGTAGGCGACGACTTCCTGATCGGACGCGTGATTGCGACCAATATCATCGACAAGGACAGCGGCGAGATCGTTGCCAACGCCAACGACGAGATCACCGAAGCTTTGCTGCGCAAGCTGCAGGCTGCCGGCATCGCCAAGATCCAGACGCTGTACACCAACGACCTTGACCACGGCGCGTTCATCTCGCAGACGCTGCGCACCGACGAGACCGTCGATCAATGGACCGCTCGCGTCGCGATCTACCGCATGATGCGTCCCGGCGAGCCGCCGACCGAAGAGGCGGTCGAGGGTCTGTACCAGGGCCTGTTCTTCAGCGAAGAGCGCTACGACTTGTCTTCCGTCGGCCGCATGAAGTTCAACCGCCGTGTCGGTCGCGAAGAGCTGACCGGCGCCGGCGTGCTGTCCAGCGAAGACATCGTCGAAGTGGTGAAGATCCTCGTCGAGCTGCGCAATGGCCGCGGCGAGATCGACGATATCGATCACCTGGGCAACCGCCGCGTGCGCGCCGTGGGCGAGCTGGCCGAGAACCAATTCCGCGCCGGTCTGGCGCGCGTCGAACGCGCGGTCAAGGAGCGTCTGGGCCAAGCCGAGACCGACAACCTGATGCCGCATGACCTGATCAACGCCAAGCCGATCTCGGCCGCGGTGAAGGAATTCTTCGGCTCCAGCCAGTTGTCGCAGTTCATGGACCAGACCAACCCGCTGTCGGAAGTGACCCACAAGCGCCGTATCTCCGCGCTGGGCCCCGGCGGTCTGACGCGCGAACGCGCCGGCTTCGAGGTCCGCGACGTGCACCCGACCCACTACGGCCGCGTGTGCCCGATCGAAACGCCGGAAGGCCCGAACATCGGCCTGATCAACTCGCTGGCGCTGTATGCGCGCACCAATGAGTACGGCTTCATCGAGACGCCGTACCGCAAGGTATCGAAGAGCAAGGTTTCCGATGAGGTGGATTACCTGTCCGCGATCGAGGAGGGCAAGTTCACCATCGCTCAGGCGAACGCCGAGCTGGACAAGAAGGGTCACTTCACCAACGACATCGTGTCTGCGCGTCAGCACAACGAATTCGTGCTGGCCGAGCCGGACAAGCTGGAATACATGGACGTGTCGCCGTCGCAGGTGGTGTCGGTCGCCGCTTCGCTGATCCCGTTCCTGGAACACGACGACGCGAACCGCGCGTTGATGGGTGCCAACATGCAACGCCAGGCCGTTCCCTGCCTGCGCGCCGAGAAGCCGCTGGTCGGTACCGGCATCGAGCGCACCGTGGCGGTCGACTCCGGCACGACCGTGCAGGCATGGCGCGGCGGCCGCATCGATTACGTCGATGCAGGCCGTATCGTGGTGCGCGTCAACGACGACGAGACCACCGCGGGCGAAGTCGGCGTGGACATCTACAACCTGACCAAGTACACCCGTTCCAACCAGAACACCAACATCAACCAGCGTCCGCTGGTGAAGGTGGGCGACGTGATCGGCCGCGGCGACGTGATCGCCGACGGTGCGTCGACCGACATGGGTGAACTGGCGCTGGGCCAGAACATGCTGGTTGCGTTCATGCCGTGGAACGGCTACAACTACGAGGACTCGATCCTGATCTCCGAGCGCGTTTCGGCGCAGGACCGTTTCACTTCGATCCATATCGAAGAGCTGACCGTCGCCGCGCGCGACACCAAGCTGGGGCCTGAGGAAATCACCCGCGACATTCCGAATCTGGCCGAGGCGCAACTGGCCCGTCTGGACGAGTCCGGCATCGTGCACATCGGTGCCGAAGTCGGCCCCGGCGACGTGCTGGTCGGCAAGGTCACACCGAAGGGTGAGACCCAGCTGACTCCGGAAGAGAAGCTGCTGCGCGCGATCTTCGGCGAGAAGGCTTCCGACGTGAAGGATACCTCCTTGCGCGTGGACGCCGGCATCTCCGGCACCGTGATCGACGTGCAGGTGTTCACTCGCGAAGGCCTGCAGCGCGACAAGCGCGCGCAGCAGATCATCGACGACGAGCTGGATCGCTACAAGAAGGATCTGGGCGACCAGATGCGTATCGTCGAGGCCGACGTGTTCTCGCGTCTGGAAAAGATGCTGCTGAACAAGGTCGCCAACGGCGGTCCGAAGAAGCTGGCCAAGGGCACCAAGCTCTCCAAGGATTACCTGTCCAGCATCGAGCACCACCACTGGTTCGACATCCGAGTGGCCGACGATGAGATCGCCGCTCAGATGGAGCAGGTCAAGGAAAGCCTGGCACAGAAGCGCATCGAATTCGATGCCGCGTTCGAGCTGAAGAAGAAGAAGCTGACGCAAGGCGACGAGCTGCAAGCCGGCGTACAGAAGATGGTCAAGGTCTACGTGGCCGTGAAGCGTCGCCTGCAGCCCGGCGACAAGATGGCTGGTCGCCACGGTAACAAGGGTGTGGTGTCGCGCATCGTGCCGGTGGAAGATATGCCGTACATGGCGGACGGTACGCCGGTCGACGTTGTGCTGAACCCGCTGGGGGTGCCGTCGCGTATGAACATCGGTCAGATTCTCGAAACACACTTGGGCTGGGCCGCCAAGGGCTTGGGTAAGAAGATCGATGAAATGCTGCAGGCCAACGCCAAGATCGCCGAGGTGCGCAAGTTCTTGGGCAAGATATACAACCATCATAACGGTCAGACCGTGGACCTCGAATCGTTCACCGACGACGAGATCATCGAGTTGTGCCGCAACCTGACCAAGGGTGTGCCGTTCGCGACGCCGGTGTTCGACGGTGCGAGCGAAGAGGAGATCAAGTACATGCTGGAACTGGCGGATCTGCCGAAGTCGGGGCAGACCACGCTGCACGACGGCCGCACCGGCGAGGCGTTCGATCGTCCTGTGACCGTCGGCTACAAGCATGTGCTGAAGCTGCACCACCTGGTCGACGACAAGATGCACGCGCGTTCTACCGGCCCGTATAGCCTGGTGACCCAGCAGCCGCTGGGCGGCAAGGCGCAGTTCGGCGGCCAGCGCTTCGGTGAGATGGAAGTGTGGGCGCTGGAGGCCTACGGTGCAGCTTATACGCTGCAGGAAATGCTGACCGTCAAGTCGGACGATGTGACCGGTCGTACCAAGGTCTACGAGAATATCGTCAAGGGCGATCACAAGATCGATGCCGGCATGCCCGAGTCGTTCAACGTGGTCATCAAGGAAATCCGTTCCTTGGGTATCGATATGGATTTGGTGCGTAACTGAAGACAGGAAGACGGCCGGGCGTGAGCCCGGCCAAGCGTTAGTCTCGGGCTGAGAGCCCGACCTACCAACCGGATTTTAGGAGTCACAACATGAAATCATTGCTGGATTTGTTCAAGCAGGTCACACAAAAAGAGGAATTCGACGCGATCAAGATCGGGTTGGCCTCGCCGGAGAAAATCCGTTCTTGGTCCTACGGCGAAGTAAAGAAGCCGGAAACCATCAACTACCGTACCTTCAAGCCAGAGCGCGACGGCCTGTTCTGCGCGAAGATATTCGGACCGGTCAAGGATTACGAGTGCCTGTGCGGCAAATACAAGCGCCTGAAGCATCGCGGCGTGATCTGCGAGAAGTGCGGCGTCGAAGTCACCCTGTCCAAGGTGCGCCGCGAACGCATGGGGCACATCGAACTGGCCTCGCCGGTTGCGCACATCTGGTTCTTGAAGTCGCTGCCGTCCCGTCTGGGTATGGTGCTGGACATGACGCTGCGCGACATCGAGCGCGTGCTGTACTTCGAAGCCTATGTCGTGACCGAGCCTGGCATGACCCCGCTGAACCGCGGCCAGTTGCTGTCCGAAGACGACTACCTCGCCAAGACCGAAGAATACGGTGACGAGTTCGTCGCGATGATGGGTGCGGAAGGCGTGCGTGCCTTGCTGGCGAACCTGGACGTCACCAGCGAGATCGAGACCATCCGCGCCGAACTGGCTGCGACCGGTTCCGAGACCAAGATCAAGAAGTACGCCAAGCGCCTGAAGGTGCTGGAGGCGTTCAATGCATCCGGCATCAAGCCGCAATGGATGGTGATGGAAGTGCTGCCGGTGCTGCCGCCGGAATTGCGTCCGCTGGTGCCGCTGGACGGCGGCCGTTTCGCGACTTCCGACCTGAATGACCTGTATCGCCGCGTCATCAACCGTAATAACCGTCTGCGCCGTCTGCTGGAACTGAAGGCGCCGGACATCATCGTGCGCAACGAAAAGCGCATGCTGCAGGAGGCGGTGGACTCGCTGCTGGACAACGGCCGTCGCGGCAAGGCGATGACCGGCGCGAACAAGCGCCAACTGAAGTCGCTGGCCGACATGATCAAGGGCAAGAGCGGTCGCTTCCGTCAGAACCTGCTGGGCAAGCGCGTCGACTACTCCGGCCGTTCCGTCATCGTGGTGGGCCCGCAGCTCAGGCTGCATCAGTGCGGCCTGCCGAAGAAGATGGCGCTGGAACTGTTCAAGCCGTTCATTTTCAGCCGTCTCGAAGCGATGGGCCTGGCGACCACGATCAAGGCGTCCAAGCGCATGGTCGAGGCCGAAGAGCCGGTGGTGTGGGACATTCTCGAAGAGGTGATCCGCGAACATCCGATTTTGCTGAACCGTGCACCTACGCTGCACCGTCTGGGCATCCAGGCGTTCGAGCCCATCCTGATCGAAGGCAAGGCGATCCAGTTGCATCCGCTGGTTTGTTCCGCGTTCAACGCCGACTTCGACGGCGACCAGATGGCCGTCCACGTGCCGCTGTCGCTCGAAGCGCAGATGGAAGCGCGCACCCTGATGCTGGCATCGAACAACGTGCTGTCGCCCGCCAACGGCGAGCCGATCATCGTTCCGTCTCAGGATATCGTGCTGGGTCTGTATTACATGACGCGCGAGAAGATCGGTGCGCTGGGTGAAGGCTCGATGTTTGCGAACATCGCCGAAGTGTCCCGCGCCTACGAGTCGCGCGAAGTCGAACTGCAGGCGAAGATCACCGTGCGCCTGAAAGTCGTGGAGAAGGACGAGAACGGCCTGCCGGTCGAGAAGCTGACCCGCTTCGAGACCACGGTCGGCCGCGCACTGTTGTCCGAAGTGCTGCCCGCTACCCTGCCGTTCGCACTGATCAACAAGTCGCTGAAGAAGAAGGAAATCTCGCGCTTGATCAACGCCAGCTTCCGCCTGTGCGGTCTGCGCGACACCGTGATCATGGCCGACAAGCTGATGTATACCGGTTTCACCTATGCGACCCGCGCCGGCATCTCGATCTGCGTGGACGACATGTTGATGCCTCCGCAGAAGAACGAACTGATCGGCTCTGCCGAGAAGGAAGTGCACGAGATCCACACCCAGTACACCTCCGGTCTGGTGACCGACGGCGAGCGTTACAACAAGGTGGTGGACATCTGGGGCCGCACCGGCGACATCGTGGCCAAGGCCATGATGGAGCAATTGGGCAGTGAGCCTGTTATCGATCGTCTCACCGGACAGGCACGCACCGAAAACGGCAAGACTGTGATGCAGGAATCGTTCAACTCCATCTATATGATGGCCGACTCCGGCGCCCGCGGTTCCGCCGCACAGATTCGCCAGCTGGCCGGCATGCGCGGCCTGATGGCCAAGCCGGACGGTTCCATCATCGAGACGCCGATTACCGCGAACTTCCGCGAAGGCTTGAACATGCTGCAGTACTTCATCTCCACGCACGGCGCCCGTAAGGGTCTGGCGGATACGGCGTTGAAGACCGCGAACTCCGGTTACCTGACGCGTCGTCTGGTTGACGTCACGCAGGATCTGGTGGTGATCGAGGACGATTGTGGCACCGAGAACGGCACCGGCATGAAGGCGATCGTCGAGGGCGGCGAGGTGATCGAGCCGTTGCGCGAGCGTATCCTGGGCCGCGTGGTCAGCGCCGATGTGGTCAATCCGGAAACGGCTGAGACCGTCTATGAGGCCGGCGTCCTGCTGGACGAGACTGCGGTGGAGCGCATCGAAGCGCTGGGCATCGACGAGGTGCGCGTGCGCACCCCGCTGAACTGCGAAACCCGTTTCGGTCTGTGCGCCAAGTGTTACGGTCGCGATCTGGGTCGTGGCGGTTTGGTGAACGTAGGTGAAGCAGTCGGTGTGATCGCTGCGCAGTCCATCGGCGAACCGGGTACACAGCTGACCATGCGTACCTTCCACATCGGTGGCGCGGCATCGCGTACCGTGGTGGCCAGCCAGATCGAGAGCAAGTCGAACGGCGTGCTGAAGTTCAGCCCGAACATGCGCGTGGTGACTACCGAGCGCGGCGAACTGATCGTCGTGGCGCGCAGTGCCGAGCTGATTATCGCCGACGACTACGGTCGCGAGCGCGAGCGTCACAAGGTTCCGTACGGCGCTGCCCTGACGGGCAAGCAGGATGATGCGATCCGCGCCGGCGTGGTGCTGGCGACCTGGGATCCGCACACCCGTCCGATCGTTACCGAGTACTCCGGCAAGGTGCGTTTCCACAACGTCGAAGAGGGCGTGACCGTGGCCAAGCAGATCGACGAAGTGACCGGCCTGTCCACGTTGGTCGTGATCGACCCTAAGCAGCGTGCAGGCACGCAGAGCAAGACGGTCGTGCGTCCGATGGTGCGCCTGATCGATGCGGACGGGCTGGAAGTCAAGTTGGCGGGCACTGAGACTCCGGTCAGTGTGACGCTGCAGACCGGCTCGATCATCACGGTCGAAGACGGGCAGCATGTGGGCGTCGGCGATGTGTTGGCGCGTATCCCGCAAGAATCTTCGAAGACGCGCGACATTACCGGTGGTCTGCCGCGTGTGGCTGAACTGTTCGAAGCGCGCGTGCCGAAGGATGCGGGCATGCTGGCCGAAGTGACTGGCACTGTTTCGTTCGGCAAGGACACCAAGGGCAAGCAGCGCCTGGTGATCACCGATGTCGAGGGCACGGCCCACGAGTTCCTGATACCGAAGGAAAAGCATGTGCTGGTGCACGATGGCCAAGTGGTCAATCAGGGCGAAATGATTGTGGATGGCCCGGCCGATCCGCACGACATTCTGCGCCTGCTCGGTGTTGCGGCACTGTCGCGCTACATCACCGACGAGGTACAGGAGGTATATCGCTTGCAGGGTGTGAAGATCAGCGACAAGCACATCGAGGTGATCGTGCGCCAGATGCTGCGCCGTGTGCAGATCAACGAAGTCGGCGACACTCGTTTCATCACGGGCGAACAAGTCGAGCGCGCGGATCTGCTGGAAGAGAACGAGCGCATGGCTGCCGAAGGCAAGAATCCGGCATCTTTCGATTTCATGCTGCTCGGTATCACCAAGGCGTCGTTGTCCACCGATTCGTTCATCTCTGCTGCGTCCTTCCAGGAAACCACTCGCGTGCTGACCGAAGCGGCGATCATGGGCAAGCGCGACGATCTGCGCGGACTGAAGGAGAACGTGATCGTGGGTCGTTTGATCCCGGCCGGTACCGGTCTGGCATATCACACCACGCGTCGCAAGCAGGCTTTGGGGCTGGATCTGGGAGAGGGACGTGAGTTGCAGGAGGCTGAAGTGGCCGTATCGGACGAATCGCTTGACACACCAAGTGTTTCTCCATAGAATTCGCAACCTTTTTTCTGCCGCAGCAGACGGACTGAGTCCTGCTGCGGCAGAGTGTTTTTTGTTAACAAATTGATTTTTAAACGATCTTCGAAAATTAT
>DASRWG010000033.1:0-37646 GCA_035654695.1 Gallionella sp.
GGCCCTGAAGTACGTCGTGCACAACGTCGCACACCAGTACGGCAAGACCGCGACCTTCATGCCCAAGCCCATCGTCGGCGACAACGGTTCCGGCATGCACGTGCACCAGTCGATCTGGAAGGACGGCAAGAACACCTTCGCAGGCAACGGCTATGCAGGCCTGTCCGAGACCGCGCTGTACTACATCGGCGGCATCATCAAGCATGCCAAGTCGCTGAACGCGATCTGCAACCCGGGCACCAACTCCTACAAGCGTCTGGTTCCTCACTACGAAGCGCCGGTGAAGATGGCTTACTCGGCAAAGAATCGCTCCGCTTCGATCCGCATCCCGCACGTCGCCAGCGACAAGGCTCGCCGCATCGAGGCCCGCTTCCCGGATCCGACCGCGAACCCGTACCTGTGCTTCGCCGCTCTGCTGATGGCCGGCCTGGACGGCATCCAGAACAAGATCCATCCCGGCGATCCGGCTGACAAGAACCTGTACGACCTGCCGCCGGAAGAGGATGCAAAGGTCCCGACCGTGTGCGCATCGCTGGATGAGGCGCTGGACGCGCTGGCCAAGGACCACGAGTACCTGACTCGCGGCGGCGTGTTCTCCAAGGACTTCCTCGACGCCTTCATCGCGCTGAAGATGGACGAAGTGAACAAGATCCGCATGACGACCCATCCGGTCGAGTTCGACATGTACTACAGCATCTAAGCCGGTCAGTTCTGGCGGATGAACGAAACGGGGCCTCGCGCCCCGTTTTTGTTTGGTGCGTCGAACCGCAGGCGTTTGTCTGTGTCGGATGCATGACCTATACTTGCCCCGTCATTCCGAGGAAACCGAACATGAAACTCCGATACTTGCTGGTCGCGTTATGCGTCTGCCCGCTGGCGGTACAGGCCGAGATCTACAAGTCTGTCGACAAGGACGGCCACGTTACCTATTCCAGCACGCCGCTCAAGGGCGGCAAGCGCATCATCCTGGAGCCGGCAGCCACTACGTCCTCTTCCTCCTCCTCGACATCCGCTTCGCGTCAGCGCGGCGAATACAGTTCATCGCCCCGCGATTTTCCGCGGGTCGACGGCGCGACCCAGCGCGGGCGCGACGACACGCGCCGGAAGATACTGGAAGAGGAGTTGGCCACCGAGGAGCGCCTGCTCGTGGAAGCCAGGCAGAACCTGAGGGAAGGCGAGGCCAATCCGGAAGTGTTCAAGGGCAAGGACGGCAAGACCTACCGCAATGTCGCCAAGTACGACGAGAAGATCAAGACGCTGAACGACCAGGTGGAACTGCACCAGAACAATGTCGAGGCGCTCAAGACCGAGTTGTCCAAGCTCAGATAATCTCAATGGCATGTTTTCTGCTTATCAGAAAGATATGCCCGATCCCGTAACCCGACTCTCGCTCGAACATCTCGCCACCGCAGTCATCCTGCTGGACGAGGAGTCGCGCATCGCCTATCTCAATCCGGCAGCCGAACACCTGTTCGACGCGAGCGGCAAGAACCTGCTCGGCCATCCGGTGCAGCAGGCGTTCACCGACACCGGGCAACTGTCCAGCGCGATGCAGCAGGCGGTGCGTAACAACGCCAGCTACATCGAGCACGACCTGATGCTGGGCACGCCCGCGCGCGGCAAGCTGCACCTGCGTTGCGCGGTGACGCCGGTGCAGTTTGCGAAGCAATACCTGTTGCTGGAATTCCATCCGATGGACCGGCCGCTGAAGCTGGCGCGCGAAGAGCAGATGCTGGACCAGACGCAGGCCAACCGACTGTTGCTGCGCAACCTCGCGCACGAGATCAAGAATCCCCTCGGCGGCATCCGCGGTGCGGCCCAGTTGCTGGAGCAGGAGCTCGACCGCCCGGCGTTGCGCGAATACACCCAGGTCATCGTGCAGGAAGCGGACCGGCTGCGCTCGCTGATGGAGAAGCTGCTCGCGCCGCAGAACGCCTCGCACTACAGCGCGCTGAACATCCACGAGGTGCTGGAGCGGGTGCGCAGCGTCGTGCTGGCCGAGATGCCGGAAGGCCTGAAGATCCGCCGCGACTACGACATCAGCCTGCCCGCGCTGGTCGGCGACAAGGAGCAGCTGATCCAGACCATGCTCAACATCGTGCGCAATGCCGCGCAGGCGATGCAGGGGCACGGACAGATCGTGTTGCGCACCCGCATCGCGCGCCAGGTCACGCTGGTCAAGCGTCGCCACAAACTGGCGGTGATGGTGCAGATCGTCGACAACGGCCCGGGGATTCCGCCCGAGCTGCAGGACAAGATCTTCTATCCGCTGGTGTCCGGCCGCGCTGACGGCCATGGCCTCGGTCTGACGCTGGCGCAGGACTTCGTCAGCCAGCACGGCGGGACGATAGAGTTCGACAGCGAACCCGGGCGCACCTGTTTCACCGTGATGCTCCCCCTACCTTGAGGTGACTTAATTATGAAAGCCGTCTGGATCATAGATGACGACAGATCGATACGCTGGGTGCTGGAGAAATCGCTGGCGCGCGAAGAGATCGAGTTCAAGAGCTTCGCTTCCGCGGACGATGCGCTGCGCGCGCTCAACAGCGATAAGCCTCAGGTGGTGGTCAGCGACATCCGCATGCCGGGCAGTTCCGGGCTGGATTTCCTGCAGCAGCTGCACCAGCACCATCCGGATATCCCGGTGATCATCATGACCGCGTATTCCGATCTGGAGAGCGCGGTCTCGGCGTTCCAGGGCGGCGCGTTCGAGTACTTGCCCAAGCCGTTCGACATCAACCATGCGATCGAACTGATACGGCGCGCGATTGAGCAGAGCAAGCGCAAATCGAGCGATGCCGAACAGGTCGAGGTCGCCGCGGAGATCCTGGGCCAGGCGCCGGCGATGCAGGAGGTGTTCCGCGCGATCGGGCGCCTGTCGCAGTCGCATGCGACCGTGCTGATCAACGGCGAATCCGGCACCGGCAAGGAACTGGTCGCGCGCGCGCTGCATCGCCACGGTCCGCGCCGCGACAAGCCGTTCATCGCGATCAACACCGCCGCGATCCCGAAAGACCTGCTCGAATCCGAACTGTTCGGCCACGAGCGCGGCGCATTCACCGGCGCGGCGGCGACGCGCCACGGGCGCTTCGAGCAGGCCGAGGGCGGCACGCTGTTCCTCGACGAGATCGGCGACATGCCGTCCGACCTGCAAACCCGGCTGCTGCGCGTGCTGTCCGACGGCAATTTCTACCGCGTCGGCGGCCACCAGCCGATCAAGGCCAACGTGCGCATCATCACCGCGACCCACCAGGACCTTGAAGACCGGGTCAAGCAGGGCATGTTCCGCGAAGACCTGTTCCACCGGCTGAACGTGATCCGGCTGCGCCTGCCGCCGTTGCGCGAACGCCGCGAAGACATTCCGCTGCTGGCGAAATATTTCCTGCAGAAGAGCGCGCGCGAACTGGGCGTGGAGCAGAAGCGGCTGAGCGAGGAGGCGCTGCGTTTCCTCGCCGCACAAGAGTTTCCGGGCAACGTGCGCCAGCTGGAGAACCTGTGCCACTGGCTGACGGTGATGACGCCGTCGCAGGTGGTCGAGATCGCCGACCTGCCGCCGGAATGGCGCGGCGAGAGCGGCACGGCCGTCGGCAGCGGCGATTGGACCGCGGCGCTGGCGCTGCAGGCGACCCAGGCGTTGCAGCGCGGCGACGAGCGCATCATGGACAATCTCACCGCGCAGTTCGAGCGCACGCTGATCCTGCAGGCGCTGCACCACACCGGCGGACGCCGCATCGAGGCCGCGACGCTGCTGGGCATCGGGCGCAACACGCTGACGCGCAAGATACAGGAGCTGGGGCTGGAGAATCAGGGAGAGTGATCCCGGTCTGCCTCTCCCCCAAGGGCCACCGCAGAAGCGTTATGAGCAGGCCGAAGTGCTAGGAGCCGCGCAACGAACGACGAGAAAAACAGAGTTTCGGTGCAGGCTAATGCTGGCGCAGCCAGCGTTAAACGAAGTGGCCGAAACCACAACCATGTTGGTAGGCGAGGAGTGATCGACAACGTAGTTGCGGCGAAGACTTACCTTCAGGTTAGTCGGAGCCAACACGCGACAACGCAATTCGGACGCGCAGTAGCTTATGCCAGCCGTTTCAGCAGCTTCTCGTGTATGCCCCCAAACCCGCCGTTGCTCATCACCAAAATCTGGTCGCCGGACTTTGCCGCTGCGGCGATAGCTTCGATGAGTTCGTTCAGGTCATCCTTTACCACCGCCTTGTCGCCCAGCGGGGACAGCGCGCCTGCCGCGTCCCATCCGAGGTTGCCGGCATAGCAGAACACCAGGTCGGCGTCCTTCAGGCTGCCGGGCAGCGCGTCCTTCATCACGCCCAGCTTCATCGTGTTCGAGCGCGGCTCCAGCACCGCGAGGATGCGGGCGCCGCCGACCTTGCGGCGCAGGCCGGCGACCGTCGTGTCGATCGCGGTGGGGTGATGCGCGAAGTCGTCGTAGACAGTGATGCCGTTGACCTCGCCGCGCACCTCCATACGGCGCTTCACGTTCCTGAACTGGCTCAATGCCTGCAGGCCCTGCGCGACCGGCACGCCGACATGGCGCGCGGCGGCCAGGGCGGCCAGCGCGTTCATGCGGTTGTGTTCGCCGAGCAGTTCCCACTTCAGCGTGCCCATCGGTTCGCCGTCCAGCGTCACCAGGTCGTGGTCGTCTATGGCCCAGCCCGGATTGCAGCCGAACTTCTCGACCGGCGTCCAGCAGCCGCGCTTGATCACGCGGGCGAGCGATTCCTCGCGGCCGTTGCACACCACCAGCCCGTTGCCGGGCACGGTGCGCACCAGATGGTGGAACTGCGTTTCGATCGCGTTCAGGTCCGGGAAGATGTCGGCGTGGTCGAATTCGAGGTTGTTCAGGATCGCCGTGCGCGGACGGTAGTGCACGAACTTGGATCGCTTGTCGAAGAACGCGGTGTCGTATTCGTCCGCCTCGATCACGAAGAATGGCATCTCGGTGATGCGCGCCGACACGCCGAAGTTCTGCGGCACGCCGCCGATCAGGAAGCCGGGTTTCAGCCCTGCATGTTCCAGTATCCACGCGAGCATCGACGTGGTCGTCGTCTTGCCGTGCGTGCCCGCGATGCCCAGCACCCATTTGTCGCGTAACAAAGTATCGGCGAGCCATTGCGGGCCGGAGACATAGGGCAGGCCGCGGTTCAGGATCTCTTCCATCAGCGGGTTGCCGCGCGACACCACGTTGCCGATCACGAAGATGTCAGGCTTCAGCGCGATCTGTTCCGGGCCGAAGCCCTCGATCAGCTCTATTCCCTGCGCTTCCAGCTGCGTGCTCATCGGCGGATAGACGTTCGCGTCGCAGCCGGTGACGCGGTAGCCCGATTGTTTCGCGATGGCCGCGATGCCGCCCATGAAGGTGCCGCAGATGCCGAGGATGTGGATGTGCTTTGGTTGGTTCATCGTTTACGTCCTGAAAATAAAATACACCGCGCCCATCAGGCACAGCCCCGCATACAGATAATCCATCTTCAGCGGCTGGTTCATGTACAGCACCGCGAACGGCACGAAGATCGTCAGCGTGATGACTTCCTGCAATATCTTCAACTGCCCCAGATCGAGCTGGGTGTAGCCGATGCGGTTCGCCGGTACCTGGATCAGGTACTCGAACAGCGCGATGCCCCAGCTGATCAGCGCCGCGACATACCAGGGCGATGTCGCCAGGTTCTTCAGGTGGCCGTACCACGCGAACGTCATGAACAGGTTGGATACGGCCAGCATCAGCGCCGTGAGCAGCAACGGGTTCGAGATCAGATTCATGCCTGGTTATGGTCGGTTTTCTTCTTGCTGACCTTGGCAAGGCGCAGGAAATTCGCCAGCTCCTCCACCCAGCGCAACCGTTGCTCCGGCGTGAGCGCCCGGAACGCGCGCAGGCGTTCGTCGCTCACGTAGTAAGTGCGGTCGCCGGGATCGAAGGGTTGCTTCATGCGGCCTTGATCCTTTGCAGATGCTCGATGTCGGACAGGTCTATCGGTCGTCCTGCCGCTTTCTTCAGCGCGATCAGGTCGTCGATGCAAACGACCCTGATCGCAGTTCCGGCAACATCGTATTCGATGGCGCGCGCCGTCATGCCGGCAAAGTCGACCGGCGGAAACAGCAGCACATCGATGGTCACCCCGGCCAACTCCGGCGTACGCAATGCGAAGGCTTCCAGATTCCATTGCGCATGCCACTCGCGCAGCAACTCGATATCGCTCAACGATTCCAGTGGAACCGGAAGCATGGGCGTGAGCTTCAATTCTTTCGCCGTCTCGATCAAGGCGCCCAGATTGGAAGGATTCATCGCCACCGTGATGTCCACATCCATCGTGGCGCGCTCCACCCCGTGCAGCGAAACTGCCAGCCCGCCGATCAGCAAGTAATCGACATGATGGCGGTCCAGCGCGGAGAAGAGTTCGAGGTAGAACATGCGGCAGTCTAACAGCGTGTTATTGCACGCCCAACAGTTCCACGTCGAATATCAGCGTCGCGTTCGGCGGAATCACGCCGCCTGCGCCGCGCGCACCGTAGCCCATTTCCGGCGGGATGGTCAGCGTGCGTTGCCCGCCGACCTTCATGCCCTGCACCCCTTGGTCCCAGCCCTGGATCACCTGGCCCGCGCCCAGCGCGAATTCGAACGGCGTGCCGCGATCGCGCGAGCTGTCGAATTTCGCGCCCTTATGTCCGGGGGCGGCCTCGTCGTACAGCCAGCCGGTGTAATGCACGGACACGTTGCGGCCGGCCGTGGCTTCGGCGCCTGTGCCGACCTTTACGTCGTTCTTGATCAGTGCGCTGACACTGTTTTGCTGCATGGGTGCTGCCGGCGCGGATTGCTCCGAGCAGGCGGTGGAGACGAATGCGGCGGACAGCAGCAGTGCGAGCAACAGTTTGGAAATCGGTTTCATGTAGGCCTCTAAAGAATGATCGGATGCAAAGATTCGGGATGCGGGCTTATTGCACGCCCAGCAGTTCCACCTCGAACACCAGCGTCGCATTCGGCGGGATCACCCCGCCCGCGCCGCGCTTGCCGTAGCCCATTTCCGGCGGGATGACCAGCGTGCGTTGTCCGCCCACCTTCATGCCCTGCACGCCGATGTCCCAGCCCGAAATCACATGGCCGTGGCCAAGCGGGAAGTCGAACGGTTCGTTGCGGTCGCGCGAACTGTCGAACTTGCGGCCCTTGTTCCCCGGCGCGTTCTCGTCGAACAGCCAGCCGGTGTAATGCACCGTCACATAGCGGCCGGACTGCGCCTCCTCGCCCTCGCCGACCTTGGTGTCGGTGGCCTCGGTGCGGATCACCTTCAGCAACTCAACGTCGAACACCAGCGTCGCATTCGGCGGGATCACGTCGCCCGCGCCGCGCGGACCGTAGCCCATCTCGGACGGGATCGTCAGCGTGCGCTTGCCGCCTTCCTTCATGCCGGCCACGCCCTCGTCCCAGCCGCGGATGACGCGCCCGCCGCCGAGCGGAAAGTCGAACGGCTCGTTGCGGTCGAGCGAGCTGTCGAACTTCTCGCCCTTGTTGTCCGGCGCGCTCTCGTCATACAGCCAGCCGGTGTAATGCACGATGACGGTCTGGCCTGCCTGTGCTTCGGCGCCTTCGCCGAGTTGGGTGTCGGTTTTGATGAGGTCGGTCATATTCAAAATTCCTTTGTTAGAAAAAAATATCAGCTTCCATGAATGTAACAGCATGTCCTGCCAAGCTCACCCTGTTGCCTCGCAGTTCGCATAAGACATCACCACCACGTCGGGATATCTGACGAGCTCTCAACGAAGTTTTTCCTAGTTTGGATGCCCAATAAGGTGTCAGTTCGCAGTGTGCTGAGCCGGTGACGGGGTCTTCGGAAATGCCAAAATTGGGCGCAAAGAAACGGCTTACAAAATCAGTATTATCTCCCCGGCCAGTAACGACCACGCCACGCAAATCGAGCGCGGCCAATTTTGCGAAATCAGGTTTGATGGATCGTACGGTCTCTTCATCGGCAAATACCGCAATGTAATCATCCGCGGCCAGCACCTCGACAGGTTGTTGTCCAAGTCCTGCCAGCAATGCTTCCGGGGGAGCACAAAGTTTCGGCGATACGGAAGGAAAGTCCATTTCGAGCAGGCCGTTCTTTGGTTCAACGGTTAATTGGCCACTCCGGGTCTCAAAAACGATGACTTGGTCGGTATACCCGAGATGGTTAAAAATCACATGTGCCGTCGCAAGAGTTGCATGACCGCAAAGATTTACCTCTTTAATGGGAGTGAACCAACGTAAATGAAAGTTGTTTTCAGACCGTACAAAGAAGGCGGTTTCCGAAAGATTGTTTTCGGCAGCAATTGCTTGAAGCTGACGATCATCCAGCCATGCATCCAGCGGACAGACAGCGGCTGGATTGCCGCTGAATACTTCTGTCGTGAATGCGTCGACTTGATATTGCCGGAGCTTCATTCTCGACTCTAGTAACTCAACACCGGCGCCAGCCACCGCTCTGCCTCTTCCACCGTCCAGCCCTTGCGCTTCGCGTAGTCGGCGACTTGGTCCTTGTCCACCTTGCCGGTCGCGAAGTATTTCGCGTCGGGGTGCGAGAACCAGAAGCCGGAAACCGCGGCGGTGGGCAGCATCGCGTAGCTCTCGGTCAGCGTGATGCCGGCGTTCTTCGGCGCCTGCAGCAGTTCGAACAGCGGGCCTTTCTCGCTGTGCTCGGGGCATGCGGGGTAGCCGGGCGCGGGACGGATGCCCTGATATTTCTCGGCGATGAGGTCGTCGTTGCCCAGCGCTTCGTCCGCCGCGTAACCCCAGAACTCGCGGCGCGCGCGCAGGTGCAGGTGCTCGGCGAAGGCTTCGGCGAGGCGGTCGGCCAGCGCCTGCAGCATGATCGCGCTGTAGTCGTCGTGCGCCTTCTCGAACTCCTTCATCTTCTTCTCGATGCCGATGCCGGCGGTCACCGCGAAGCCGCCGATGTAATCTTTCACGCCGCTCGCCTTGGGCGCGATGTAGTCGGCCAGGCAGTAGTTCGGGATGTCGGCCGGCTTCTTCGTCTGCTGGCGCAGGTTGTGCCAGGTCATCGCGACGTTCTTGCGCGTGTCGTCCGCGTAGATCTCGATGTCGTCGCTGTTCACGGAGTTGGCGGGGAACAGGCCGAACACCGCGTTCGCGGTCAGCCACTTCTCCTTGACGATCTTCTTCAGCATGGCCTGTGCGTCGGCGAACAGCTTGGTCGCTTCCTGGCCGACCACTTCGTCCTGCAGGATCTTCGGGTAGCGTCCGGCCAGTTCCCATGCCTGGAAGAACGGTGTCCAGTCGATGAAGTCCACGAGGATGTCGAGCGGATAGTTCTCCAGCTTCTGCACGCCGAGCAGTTTGGGCTTGGTCGGCGTGACTTTCTTCCAGTCGGTCTTCAGGCCATGCGCACGCGCCTCTTCCAACGACACATAGCTCGCCTTGCCCTTCTTCCCCTCGAACTGGTCGCGCGCCGCCTGATAGTCGGCCTTGAGCTCGGCGATGTAGCTGTCGCGCGTGGTGTTGCTCAGCAGGTTGCTGCACACGCCCACCGCACGCGAGGCATCGGTGACGTACACCACGGTGCCGCTCGGGTAGTTGGGTTCGATCTTCACCGCGGTGTGCACGCGCGAGGTGGTCGCGCCGCCGATGAGCAGCGGGATTTTGAAGCCTTGGCGCTCCATCTCCTTCGCCACATGCGCCATCTCCTCCAGCGACGGAGTGATCAGGCCGGACAGGCCGATGATGTCGACGTTGTGTTCGCGCGCGGTGTCGAGGATCTGCTGGCACGGCACCATCACGCCCATGTTGATGACCTCGAAGTTGTTGCACTGCAACACCACGGTGACGATGTTCTTGCCGATGTCGTGCACGTCGCCCTTCACGGTCGCCATCAGGATCTTGCCCTTGGTGCTGGTATCGCCCGAGCGCAGTTTCTCTTCCTCGATATAGGGGATCAGGTGGGCCACGGCCTGTTTCATCACGCGCGCCGATTTCACCACCTGCGGCAGGAACATCTTGCCCGCGCCGAACAGGTCGCCGACGACGTTCATGCCGGTCATCAGCGGGCCTTCGATCACCTCGACCGGGAGCTTCGCCTGCTGGCGCGCCTCCTCGGTGTCCTCGACGAGGAAGGTGGTGATGCCGCGCACCAGCGCATGGGTCAGGCGCTCCTGCACGGTGCCCTTGCGCCATTCGAGGTCCTCGACCTGAGCCTTGCCGCCGCCCTTGAAGTTCTCGGCCAGCGTGACCAGCTTCTCGCCCGCGTCCGGGCTGCGGTTCAGCACCACATCCTCGACCGCGTCGCGCAGGTCCTTGGGCAGCTCCTCGTACACGCCAAGCTGGCCGGCGTTGACGATGCCCATGTTCATGCCCGCCTTGATCGCGTGGTACAGGAACACGGTGTGGATCGCCTCGCGCACCGGCTCGTTGCCGCGGAAGGAGAACGACACGTTGGACACGCCGCCGGAGATCTTGGCGTAGGGTAGGTTCTGCCTGATCCAGCGCGTGGCTTCGATGAAGTCCACCGCGTAGTTGTTGTGTTCCTCGATGCCGGTGGCGATCGCGAAGATGTTCGGGTCGAAGATGATGTCCTCGGGCGGGAAGCCGACCTTGTTCACGAGGATGTCGTAGCTGCGTTTGCAGATCTCGATCTTGCGCTGGTAGGTGTCGGCCTGGCCGGCCTCGTCGAACGCCATCACCACCGCCGCCGCGCCGTAACGGCGCACGAGGGTCGCGTACTTGATGAAGTTCTCCTCGCCTTCCTTCAGCGAGATCGAGTTGACGATGGACTTGCCCTGCACGCACTTCAGGCCGGCCTCGATGATGTTCCACTTGGAAGAGTCGATCATCAGCGGGACCTTGGAGATGTCCGGCTCGGAGGCGATCAGGTTGAGGAACTTCACCATCGCGGCCTCGCCGTCCAGCATGGCCTCGTCCATGTTGACGTCGATGACCTGCGCGCCGGTCTCCACCTGCTGCTTGGCGACTTCCAGCGCCTCGTCGTACTTGCCTTCCAGCACGAGGCGCTTGAATTTCGCCGAGCCGGTGACGTTGGCGCGTTCGCCGACGTTGACGAACAGCGAGTCGTCGCCGATGTTGAACGGCTCCAGGCCGGACAATCGGCACTCGACGGGGTTGCTCGGAATCTTGCGCGGCGCGATGTCCTTCACCGTCTCGGCGATGGCCTTGATGAACGCGGGCGAGGTGCCGCAGCAGCCGCCGATGATGTTCAGGAAGCCGCTGCTCGCCCACTCCTTGATGTGGCCGGCCATGTTCTCCGGCGTGTCGTCGTAGCCGGTCGGGGCGAGCGGGTTGGGCAGGCCTGCGTTCGGGTGAGCCGACACATAGCAGTTGGCGACGCGCGACAGCTCGGCCACGTACTGGCGCAGTTCCTCCGCGCCGAGCGCGCAGTTCAGGCCGATGGAAAGCGGCTTGGCGTGGGCCAGCGAGTTGTAGAAGGCCTCGGTCATCTGGCCGGACAAGGTGCGTCCGGAGACGTCGGCGATCGTGCCGGAAATCATGATCGGCAGCGAAGTGCCGCGTTCCTCGAACACCGATTGCACCGCGAAGATCGCGGCCTTGGCGTTCAGCGTGTCGAAGATGGTCTCGATCAGGATGGTGTCTGCGCCGCCGTCCATCAGGCCGCGCGTGGCTTCCGAGTAGTCCGCCACCAGCTGGTCGAAAGTGATGTTGCGCGCCGCCGGGTCGTTCACGTCGGGCGAGATCGTCGCGGTCTTGTCGGTGGGTCCCAGCACGCCCGCGACGAAGCGCGGCTTGTCCGCTGTGGCGTATTCGTCGCAGGCCTCGCGCGCCAGTGCCGCGCCGGCCTTGTTCAGCTCGTAGTTCAGCGATTCCATGCCGTAGGCGTGCAGCGTGGTCGCGTTCGCGCCGAAGGTGTCGGTCTCGATGATGTCCGCGCCCGCCGCGAGATACTCGCAATGGATCGCCTTGATGACTTCCGGCTTGGTGATCACCAGCAGGTCGTTGTTGCCCTTGAGGTCGCGGTGCCAGTCCTTGAAGCGTTCGCCGCGATAGTCCGCCTCGGTCAGCTTGTAGCGCTGCACCATCGTGCCCATCGCGCCGTCGAGGATGAGGATGCGTTGCTGGAGGAGTTTTTCGATCGAATTGTGGCTCATGGTCATACGGCTCTGAAAATAAGCGCGAATTTTAGCATGCACCCGTGTTGCAAGGCTTGGCGGGTGTTAACCGGGGAACGAATTATCAAATACCATGGAACTGATAAGGATATTATTGCTCTTACGCATGCATTGGCAGATGGCCATGCAGAATGCCGAAATACAGGGGGGATAATGGGCAAATTCATCTGGACAGAGCAACTCAATATTGGCATCGAGGTAATCGACCAGCAGCATCGCCGGATCGTGGAGTACATCAACCAACTGGACGACGCGCGCTCCAACGGTTATTCGCGGGATGAAATCGGCAATCTGATCAACGAATTGGTCGATTACACCATTTCTCACTTCGGTTTCGAAGAGAGCTTGCAGGAAGAAGCGAACTACCCTTTCATCAAGGCGCACAAGAAAGTGCATGATCTGTTCGCCCAGCGCGTCTCCGATTTTCAGGCCAGATTCAATCAGGGCGAAGACGTGACCAAGGCATTGAACAGCTTGCTGGTTACTTGGTTGTTCAACCATATCAAGCGTGACGATGCGGATTACGTCCAGACGGTGAAGCAGCATCTGCAAGGTCGGACAGATACGGAGGAAAAGAAGAAAGGGCTGTTCTCCAGGTTGTTCAAATAACATCCGATGCGGGTGTGTGCCTGAGCCGCCCGCTTATTGCTTTTCTTCGGGCTGCGTCACAGTCTCGTCTTGCCGTTCGCTCACCAGCTTGAAGACGACGCCGATCACCAGCAGCGCCGCCAGCAGCAGGCCGTAATGCACCGGGTTGAAATCGCTCTCGGTCTGCCCGGCGCTGATCACCTGCACTGGTTGCACGATCATCTCGCGTATCACCGAGATCATAGCGACTTCGACGAACACGCGCACGTAGATACGGCCGGTCTGCAGGTAATTCATTTCCGCGGAGATCAGCGTGGACAGCGTCCATAAGATGAACAGCGAGCCCAGCGCCTGAAAGAATCCGCTCGCTGCGTTGCCCGCTTGCCAGGCTGCGACCGCCTTCTGCCCGAAGTCCCAGATCACCATCACGCAAGCCACTCCCAGCGCCAGTGCGAGCAGCACGTGGATGAGCTGGTTGAAGTTCTTCATGCCGTTGATCAATTTCTGTTCGACCATCTTGCTCTTTCGCTTGTCGTTCAAGTTTGTTTATCCATGCGCCGGTACTGCACCGCTTCGGCAATATGGGTGGTGAGGATGTTGGGGCTGCCTCCCAGATCGGCGATGGTGCGTGCGACCTTGAGCACGCGGTGGTAGGCGCGCGCGGACAGGCCCAGCCTGGTGATCGCCTGACGCAGCAGCGCTTCGCCCTGCGCATCCGGCGCGCACATGACGTCGATCTCGCCGACGGCGAGTTGCGCGTTGGCCTTGTCCTGCCGCGTGAGCTGGCGTTGCCGCGCGGCCTCGACGCGGGCTTGCAATGTCGCGCTGGGTTCGCCGTCAGCCTTGTCGAACAGGTCGTCCTGTGGCACGACGGGCACTTCGATCTGGATGTCGATGCGGTCCAGCAACGGGCCTGAGATCTTGCTGCGATAGCGTGCAATCTGGTCCGGCGTGCAGCGGCACTTGCCGTTGTAATGACCGAGATAGCCGCAGGGGCAGGGATTCATCGCCGCGACCAACTGGAACTGCGCGGGGAAATCGGCGCGCCGCGCGGCGCGCGAGATCGTGATGCGGCCCGACTCCAGCGGCTCGCGCAGCACTTCCAGCACGCTGCGGTCGAACTCCGGCAGCTCGTCGAGGAACAGCACGCCGTGCAGCGCCATCGATACCTCGCCGGGACGCGGATTGCTGCCGCCACCGACCAGCGCCACGCCGGAAGCGGTATGGTGCGGCGATCTGTACGGCCTCGTTTTCCATTTCGACAAATCGAAGTTGCCGTCCAGCGATTGCACCGCGGCGCTCTCCAGCGCTTCTTGTTGCGTCATCTGCGGCAGAATGCCGGGGAAGCGCGCGGCCAGCATCGACTTGCCGGTTCCCGGCGGGCCGATCATCAGCACGCTGTGCCCGCCCGCGGCGGCGATTTCCAGCGCGCGCTTGGCTTGCGTCTGGCCTTTCACCTCGCCCATGTCGGGGTAGCGGGGTGCGACAGTTTGCGGTTCGCCGGTATGGGGCGGAATTTTTTCTCGGTCCGCGAGATGCGCGGCAACCTGCAACAGCGTTTGCACCGGATATACCGTCGCATTCTCGACCAATGCCGCCTCGGCGGCGTTCGCCTGCGGCAGGAAGAATGCGCGTCCGTCGTTCACCGCGCGATAAGTCATCGCCAGCGCGCCGCGTATCGGGCGCAGCTCGCCGGTCAGCGCGAGCTCCCCGGCGAACTCGTATTCGTTCAGTTTATTGGCGGGTATCTGCCCCGAGGCGGCGAGGATGCCCAGCGCGATGGGCAAATCGAAACGCCCGCTTTCCTTCGGCAGGTCGGCGGGCGCGAGATTGACGGTGATGCGGCGGGCGGGAAAATCGAACTGGCAGTTCTGCAACGCGGCGCGCACGCGATCCTTGCTTTCCTTCACCTCGGTCTCCGGCAGGCCGACGATGGTGAAGCTGGGCAGGCCGTTGGCGAGGTGCACCTCGACGGTGACCAGCGCGGCTTCCATGCCGGAGAGCGCGCGGCTATAGAGGACCGCGAGGCTCATACATGCGGCCTTGAATCAGCCGTAGGTCTGTCGGGCAAAGCCCAACCTACGAAGCCGACGAGGCTCATATTATTTGCGCTGCGCTTCCAGCTCGGCGACGCGTGCTTCCAGTGCGGTGAGCTGTTCGCGCGCGCGCGCCAGCACTTGCGCCTGCACGTCGAATTCCTCGCGCGTCACCAGATCCAGCTTGGAGAAGCCCTGCGCGAGCAGGGCGCGTGCGTTCTTCTCGAAATCCTTGGCCGGGCTGTTGGCGACGGCCTCGTTCAGCTTGGCAGACATGTCCTCGAAAAATTTCTGGTTCAGCATGGTTTTACCTCCTATGATCGGTGCAGCGCGAAGTGTAGCAACTTAGGAGCCTGTCGAAACAGGTTCTTTGCCGATTGTCGGCCGCACCCGATAGGTGCAACATCGGCCGGATGCGCACCACGAGCATGCACGGAATCGGGCGCATCGCGCGGGGCAAATCGCAACATCTTGAAATAATGCATAAATCAAGTCTGGCACGCATCCTGCTGCATAGGGGGTGCGGATACTGTTTATCCCGTTTACAACCCAAGAAAGGAAACATGATGAAGACGAAACTGCTGAATTCCCTGATGTTGGCTGCACTGGTTGTCCCCGGCGTGGCGCTGGCCGAAGAGGCTTCTCCGCACACCGTGAGCGCGAACGTCGGCTTCACCACCGACTACATCTTCCGCGGCATCGCGCAGACTTCCCACAATCCGGCGGTTCAGGGCGGCATCGACTACTCGCACGCCAGCGGCCTGTACGCCGGCGTGTGGGGTTCCAACGTCAGCTGGATCGCCGACAGCGGCGCGGTGGCGACCGGCAGCGTCACGATGGAACTGGATACCTATTTCGGCTTCCGCAACAGCTTCGCCGAAGACTTCACCTATGACGTGGGTTTCATCCGCTACAACTATCTGGGCAATTACACGCCGGCTGCCGGCTTCGCCAAGGCGGACACCGACGAAGTCTACGGCGCGATCGGCTACAAGTGGCTGACCGCGAAGTACTCCTACGGTCTGGGCAAGTTCCTGACCGTGCCGGGCGCATCGGGCACCAACTACCTCGAACTGAACGCCAGCGTTCCTGTCGGCGACAGCGGCTTCACCGTCGGCGCGCATGTCGGCAAGCAGACCTACAAGGGCACGGCCGCCGCAGCCTTCGTGAACAGCGCGACCTACACCGACTACAAGCTGAGCGTGTCCAAGGACATCGGCGGTTACGTGGTTGGCCTGTCCTATACCGACACCAATGCGAGCCCGTTCTACACCTATCCGGCAAACGGCGGCGACTGGGGCAAGGCCACGGCAGCCCTGTCCGTGACCCACGCGTTCTAACAAACAACGGGGCGCTCCGGCGCCCCGGCGAAAGGAGACAGTCATGAAAATGGTTACCGCAATCATCAAGCCGTTCAAGCTCGACGAGGTGCGTGAGGCGCTGTCCGCGATCGGCGTGCAGGGCATCACCGTCACCGAGGTCAAGGGCTTCGGGCGTCAGAAGGGCCACACCGAGTTGTACCGCGGTGCGGAATACGTGGTGGATTTCCTGCCGAAGATCAAGCTGGAGGCCGCTGTCGAGGCCAGCATGCTCGACCAGGTGCTCGAAGCCATCGAGAAGGCTGCCCAGACCGGCAAGATCGGCGACGGCAAGATCTTCGTATCCAGCCTCGATCAAGTGATCCGCATCCGCACCGGCGAATCCGGACCCGAAGCTCTCTAACTCTCAGGAGAAAATCATGAAGAAAATATTGGCGCTTTTGGCGCTGTGGGCAGGGCTTTGCCTGATGAACGCCCCGGCATTCGCGGAAGAAGTCGCTTCGGCGGCCGTGTCCGAGGCTGTCTCCGCAGTGGTCGAGGCGGCTCCGGCCGTCGAAGCCGCCGCTCCCGCCGAAGCGGTTGCCGCACCAGCTCCCGCACCCGCTCCCAACAAGGGCGACACCGGTTTCATGCTCACCTCCACGCTGCTGGTGATCATGATGTCCATCCCCGGCCTCGCGCTGTTCTACGGCGGCCTGGTGCGCAGCAAGAACATGCTGTCCATCCTGATGCAGGTGTTCAGCATCTTCGCGCTGATCGCCGTGTTGTGGGCGGTGTACGGCTACTCGCTGGCGTTCACCACGGGCAACGCGTTCATCGGCGGTTTCGACAGGCTGTTCCTGTCCGGCATCTACGACCCGGTCACCGGCGCAGTCGCCAATGCGGCCACCTTCAGCAAGGGCGTAGTGATCCCCGAGTTCGCCTTCGTCGCCTTCCAGGCCACCTTCGCCGCCATCACCGTGGCGCTGATCGTGGGCGGTTTCGCCGAGCGCATGAAGTTCTCCGCCGTGCTGTTGTTCTCCGCACTGTGGTTCACCTTCAGCTACCTGCCGATCGCGCACATGGTCTGGTTCTGGCCTGGTCCGGACGCCTTCACCGATGCTGACGCTGCCGCTGCTGCGGTCGCCGCATCCGGCTGGTTGTTCCAGAAGGGCGCGCTGGACTTTGCCGGCGGTACCGTGGTTCACATCAATGCCGGTGTAGCCGGTCTGGTGGGCGCATATCTGGTCGGCAAGCGTGTCGGTTACGGCAAAGAGCCGATGGCTCCGCACAACCTGGTGATGACCATGATCGGTGCATCGCTGCTGTGGGTGGGCTGGTTCGGTTTCAACGCAGGCTCTGCGCTGGAAGCGGGCGGCACGGCTACCTTGGCCTTCGCCAACACCCTGTTTGCCACTGCTGCTGCAGTGCTGACCTGGCTGGCATGCGAATGGGTGCTGAAGGGCAAACCCAGCCTGCTGGGTGCAGCCTCCGGCGCAGTTGCCGGTCTGGTCGCCATCACCCCGGCCTGCGGTTGGGTCGGCATCGGCGGCGGTCTGGTCATCGGCGCACTGGCAGGCATCGTCTGCTTCTGGGGCGTGACCGGTCTGAAGAAGATGCTGGGTGCGGACGATGCGCTGGACGTGTTCGGCATCCACGCCCTCGGCGGCATCCTGGGCGCGCTGCTCACCGGCGTGTTCAACACCTGGAGCATGGGCGGAACCGGCATCATCGACTACGTGAACAACACCATCGTCGACACCACGATCAGCTCGCAACTGTGGATTCAAACACAGGCCGTGCTGACCTCGGTGATCTGGTCTGCCGTCGCGGCCTTCGTCTGCTACAAGATCGTCGACCTGACCATCGGTCTGCGCGTCAAGGAAGAAGACGAGCGCGAAGGTCTGGACACTACCAGCCACGGCGAGCGCGCTTACAACTCGTAAGCACTCTCCACGCCCTCTCCGGAATCAGGGAGGGGGCGGGAGAAAAAGGATTTCTCTCCTCCCGGGAGCTGCAAAGTTCCCTTTTCAGGGCACCGCAAGGTGCCCTTTTTTATTGCAGGGCGGAAAAATATATAGGCCTTCGGGAAGGTTGTTTTTCGGGCGTGGGTGGGGCGAGGATGTGGGCTCGCGGGTTGCCATTGTGCGGCCCGGATTTCAGATACTTTGGGTGTCTAGTTAATGTTGGGCCTCACATGACTGATGAGCGGGGATTTGATCGATTTCAGAGAGCAATGTCAGTGTTTGCAAAGCACTACATTGATCCGGCTTGGAAATCCAAAAAAACCAAGGGAATTGTGCTGGATCGTCCTACGGACTCTGCCTTCTCCTCGGTCTTCTATGGCTACATCGAAATTTCTAACACTCTTGAAGCGTTAAAGCTTTGCGAAACGTTGATCGGCGTAGCACCACCTCGATCAAAAGCTGTGAAGCATGATGAGTACTTTAAATTTCTCGTTGGGGCTTATCTTCAAGAGATGTACATTCTTGAACAACGCCTGTCCACGTATGCCACTCGTATGAGTCGTCTGTACAAGAAGCCTCAAATCATGCAGATCATCGACCAGTTTGTCAGTAAAGCTCTAGAAGGAATCGTTAATACACGTGGAGCGCATGTGCATGCACAAAGATACAGTGACAACGAACTAGATACGCTCTCTACACTGACTCTCATCAGTCAGTTCGATGTGAGCTACACCGAACATCTGAAAGAGCAGTATTGGTGGGTTCAACTTGAATGGGGCAAGAAAGTGAAGACAAACAACAGTGCTACTCGAGAAATCGTAGATCACTACTTCGACGTGCTCTATCCACTCATGACAAAAGATGATCGCGTTGTCCTTCCAAGAGCAGGCAAGTCCTCAGATCCCCGCCCATGAAAGAACAAAAGGGATTGGCATCGCTACGTGAATTGAAGACATGGTGGGCATCGCCCACCATGTGTCTTTGAGGCTCTGGTTTTTCCTTCCCCTGTGCGCCGCCGAGTAGCGGAAAACGGTCAGGGGGTGTCGGCGAGGACTGTCTGAGCGCGAAGCGCGAGTTCCGCAGCCGCCTGACCGTTCGAGCAACGCAGGGAACCCCGTAGGGGCGGCAAACCGGGGTCGCCTTTTCTTCGGTTACCTTCTTTTGGCGAAGCAAAAGAAGGTAACTTGCTGCCGGGCAACCCCCGGCGGTTTTCTTCTTGCATCCCATTACTTCCCGGCCCGATTCCGTGCATCGCAGCGATCTCGCCTGCACACAGGCACAGCCTTGGTGCGCCCCGAAACTTGAATTCCAGCTAAGCGACTGACCGAACGAGGATTCTGTACGCTGGCATCGCTCTTGCTTTGATGTTGTCTTTGACACAAATTGGAGCAAGTGAATGTTGAAAAGCCAACAAATGAATCTGTCCGACAGCGAGAGGGCATGGCTGCCCTGGTCCGGCCGGACGGGGCGCTTGGCGATAGGTTGGGCATGTCATCTGAACAAGTGGCGTTACCCCATACTCGAGGAGATATTCGAGACGATCGCGACCACGCGGGTGCGCATCCTGACGGAGTGGACCGAGCAGCAGTGGTCGTTCCTGTCCGGGATGTCACAGCAGGTGGTGCACGACTGGCCGAAGTTCGATGCGGAGATGCTGGCGGAGAACCTGCGCCTCGCGGGAGATTTCTCCGAGCTGTTCGTGATCGACGCCAAGGGCAAGACGCTGCATTCGACCTTCCGCGGCCGGGTGGGGAAAAGCGACCTCGATGCGAAGGCGGTGGCCAAAGGGTTGGAGCAGCAGTTCCTGCACGGCCCCTATGTCGATGCGGCCACGCTGTCCATCGGGGCATCCAGCTCGCGCTTCCACGATGCGGTCACGCTGATGTTCTATCTGCCGCTGCGTAAGGATGGCGTGCTGTTGGGCGCGGTCTGTGGGCGCGTGCCCAACGATGTGCTGGGCGACCTGATCCAGCGCGAGGCCGGGCATATCTTCCACGAGTCCGGGGACAACTATCTGTTCATGGTGAAGCCGGGATTCGACCGCAACATCCAGCCCGGCACGGCGCTGTCGCGTTCGCGCTTCGAGGACAACACGTTCAGCATGGGCGACAACCTGAAGCAGGGCGTGCGCACCGAATTCGGCACTGTGTCGGTCAGGAACCATACCGAGTTCGAACTGGTGTTCAACGACCCGGCCACCGGCCAGCTGCATCCCGGCGTGCGCGAGACCATAGTGCGCGGCCAGAACACCTTCGTCACCTATCCCGGCTATTCTGATTACCGCCATATCCCGGTGATAGGCAAGGGCGTCACCTTTGCGCTGCCCGGCTCGCCGGATGTCTGGGGCATGATGTGCGAGGCCGACCTCGAAGAGGTGTACCGTTTCCGCACACTGAATTTCCGGATGCTTTCGGTCTACCTGAGCATGGTCGCCGCGTTCGCGGCGATCAGTTTCGGCGTCGCGCTCGCGTTTCAGCCGGGCGCGCTGACCATGGCCGCGTTGTGCTGCGCGCTGTTCCTGACCGGCAGCGTCGCGTTGCAGCGCTATGCCATCCAGCCGGTCTCCTCGCGCCTGCGCAACATGGTCATGGTGATACGCAACATCGCGGAGGGCCGCGGCAACCTGTCGCAGCGTCTGGAGCGTCAGGATGCCAGCCGCGACGAGGCGGGCGTGCTGGCGCAGTGGATCAACAGCCTGATCGACAACATCGACCGCACCGTCGGCAACGTCCGGCACGGCACGGACGAGATGGCGAACAACCAATCGCATATGGACGTGCGAAACAAACAGGCGACGGCCGCGACCAACGAGGTGCTGGCCGCGGTGCAGGACATCCTTCAGGCGCTGGAAAAGCAGATGAGCGACATCGATCAGGCGACGCAGACCACCAGCGAGATGCGCGGGGCGATGCAGCAAGCGACGGACCGCGCGCAGGCGCAACTGGCGATGGTGCAGCAACGCACCGGTGCCATCCGCGAGTCGATAGGCCAGTCTTCCTCGACGATACGCTCGCTGAGCGAAAGCACCGAGAAGATCGGCGAGATCGCGCAGGTCATCAACGGCATCGCCGACCAGACCAATCTGCTGGCGCTGAATGCGGCCATCGAAGCGGCGCGTGCGGGCGAATTCGGGCGCGGCTTTTCGGTGGTCGCGGACGAGGTGCGCAAGCTGGCCGAACGCACCAGCGCGGCGACCCACGAGATCAACCGGATGATCTCGGCGGTGCAGGGCAAAGCGCGCGAAGCCGTGACCATCATGGAGAGCGGCGCGAACGGGATGGAGGAAGGCTTGCGCCTGGCGGAAGCCTCCGCCTCGGACAATTCCGGATCGCAGGAGATCGTCGAGCGCATGTTCGCGACCATACAGCAGATCGCCGAAAGCGCCTCCGGCAGCGGCAGCAAGGTGCAGGGCGTGGCCGGCGCCGCCGACCGGATGAGCGAGTCGCTGGGCGAATTGAATTTCGCGATCGCGGGCAGTCGCGAGGCCGCGCAGAAGCTGCGCCTGCTGGTCAGCCGGTTCCAGACCACGGATGCAAGGAGCTAGCATGACGGATCGCCATGACTTCGACGGAGTGAATGGCCGGGTTCGCACGGGTGGTGCGGGAGTCGTCGGCGCATTCCGGGACTGCACGATCGGCAGCGCCTTCCAACCGATATTCAGCCTCTCGCACCGCAACCCGGTAGGCTACGAGGCGCTGTGCCGCGCAAAAAATCCGGACGGTTCGCCTTTGTCTCCGCTCACGCTGTTCGGACAGTCGTACGGCGAATCCGACGATGTGTTGCTCGACCGCTTGTGCCGCGCGGTGCATGTCCAGAATTTCGCCGCCTGTGCGGACGGCAAGTCGTGGTTGTTCCTGAACGTCAATCCGCTGGTCACCGTGGTGGGCAAAAACTACGGCTCGTTCTTCAGCGAAATGCTGGCGCATCATGGCATCTCGCCGAGCCAGGTGGTGATCGAAATTCTCGAACAGAACATCCGCGACGAGTCGATACTTTCCGCTGCGGTGAGTTACTACAAGGAGCTCGGCTGTCTGGTTGCCATCGACGATTTCGGTGCGTCCCATTCCAACTTCGACCGGGTCTGGCACATCCGGCCCGACATCGTGAAATTCGACCGCTCCATCATCGTGCAGGCCGAGGCCGACCGCGTGGTGCGCAAGGCGCTGCCCAGCCTGGTGAGCTTGATACAGGAACTGGACTGCATCGCGCTGATGGAGGGTGTCGAAACCGAACAGCAGGCACTGATCGCCATCGATTCGAACGTCGATCTGGTGCAGGGATACTACTTCGGACATCCGCAAGCCGCGCTGGTCGATTCGTCGGCTCGGGACGACAGGCTGGTGCAGTTGTGCGGCAAGCACGCCGAGTTGGCGAGCGGGATCACCGCGCGCTACCGGGAGACGGTGGGCCGCTGCATGGCCGAATTCAAGGCGATGCTGCGCCGCATCAAGGCGGGATACGCAACGAACGAAGAGGCCTGCGCGCAATTGCGAGTGCTGCCCGATGTGATGCGTATCTATTTTCTCGACGAGAGCGGGCGCCAGATCGGCAGCAACATCTCCGGCAAGCAGACCGCCGAGGATGCCGATCCGCGCTACAAAGCTCTGACCGAGGCGACCGAGGCGAACTGGTCGCGCCGCGATTACTTCAAGCAGGCCATGCTGCACCCAGGAGAGATCCAGGTCACTCGCCCCTATCGTTCGCTGACCGGCAAGAGCCAATGCATCACGCTTTCGGTATTGATCGATACGCCGTCCGGAAAACGGGTCGCCTGTCTGGACCTGGACTGCGCGTAAATTTCGCTGACGATGCAATGCGGGGGGCAACGGCACGCCGTGCTCAGTCCGCGTTTGTTGCTTGACGAAGAAACGCCGAATGAGTTCTACTCTGCCCCCTTGCGCAGCCCCTGGGCCGCGTGAGTGCAAGCCGCACGGCATCCGCTGAAGACATGGAAACCACAACAATCCAGCAAGCGGAGCCGCTGCCTACCTAACCATAACGGGGAGAAACAATGAAAAAATGGTGGGGCGATCTTTCGCTTAAAAACAAGTTGCAGATACCGGTGCAGCTGATCCTGATGGTGATCCTGCTGACCGGTCAGCATTTCGCGTTCGTCTGGTTCGAGGAGCGCATGCTGGACGAGGTGAAGCACAAGACGGCGCTGTCCGCCGAGGTGGCGTTCCGCGGCATGAATGCGCTGATGCTTAACGGCGAGATCGGCGATCCGGAGCGGCGCAAGCAGGTGCTTGAAGGGGTGCAGCGCGACAAGCAGCTGAATCTGGCCGAGGTGCGTCTGATCCGCGGCAAGCCGGTGCAGGACCAGTACGGCCCCGGCACGGCGAACGAACAACCCCAGGACGAGATGGATCGCGCGGCCTTGTCGGGCGCGGGACCCCAGGTGGGTGAGGTCGCGCATGCCGGAGACCGGGCGACCCTGCGCATGGTCGTGCCCTTCCTGGCCAGCAAGGATCACGGCGGCGTCAACTGCCTGCAATGTCACACGGTGCCGGAAGGTTCGATTAATGGTGCGGTGAGCGTGGTCGCCGATGTATCGCACGAATATGCATTCATCAGCCGGGCCAACATCGTGTTGTGGGGCGCGCAGGTATTCATCCAGGTCGTGCTGTTTTTCGTCGTCGGCGCGGTGATCAACCACGTGATCCGGCCGGTGAAGGACTTGCAGCAGGTCATGCTGGCGATACAGGCGGACGGCGACCTGACCCGCAGGGCGCCGGTGAGCGGCAACGACGAAATTGGCCAGATTTCGCGGGCGTTCGATGCGCTGATGAATAGCCTGGCCGAGGCGCTGCGCCGGGTGCATACCGGGGCGGAAGACGTGATGAAGACGGCCGCGAAGCTGGCGCAGGTATCCGGCAAGATTACCGAGGGCTCGCTGGTGCAAAGCGAGGCGGCGGCCTCGACGGCGGCTTCGGTCGAGCAGATGACTGTCAGCATCAGCTCGGTCGCCGACAGCACCGAAGAAGTGCGCAGACTTTCCGGGCATAGCCTGGAGCGCACCCGCGAGGGCAACGAGAGCGCGGCGGAGATGATCCGCGAGGTGCGCAACATCGAGGAAATCGTCAAGCAGGTTGCGGTATCGGTTGAGGACTTCGTGCAGAGCACCCGTGCCATCGCGGGCATGACCCAGCAGGTGCGGGACATCGCCGACCAGACCAACCTGCTGGCGCTGAATGCGGCGATCGAGGCGGCGCGCGCTGGCGAGCAGGGGCGCGGCTTCGCGGTCGTCGCGGACGAGGTGCGCAAGCTGGCCGAGAAGTCGTCGCAGTCCGCCGGCGAGATCGACGGCGTGACCTCCACCTTGAGCGGCAAGGCCGGAAGCGCCGAGAAAGCCATCGAGAGCGGCCTGGCCTCGCTGCATGCTACGCTGGAACACATCGACCGTGTCACCGTCATGCTGGACCAGGCCGGCAACTCGGTCGGCGAGGCCAGCAACGGCGTGAACGACATCGCGGCGACGGTGCGCGAACAGAGCCAGGTCAGCAGCCAGGTCGCGCAGCATGTCGAGAGCATCGCGCGCATGGCGGAAGAGAACCATGCCGGCATCGTGCAGACCGCCTCTGACATCCGCCATCTGGGCGATCTGGCCGAGGAACTGGAGTCGGCGATCCGCCGCTTCAAGGTGTAACTCTACGGGGGGCGCGGCCCCCCCGATCCTTTCGCAGCTCCGGCCCGGCTTCGAGCCGGACGCGTCCGGGGCGCAACGCCCTGCCTTTGATACAATCCCGCCCATTCATCCAGCGGGAACCACCATGCAAGAACTCACCCTGACCCGTCCAGACGACTGGCACCTGCATCTGCGCGACGACGCGCTGATGGCCTCGGTGCTGCCGGACACCGCGCGCCAGTTTGCCCGTGCCATCGTGATGCCCAACCTGCGTCCGCCGGTGACCACCACCGAACAGGCGCTGGCCTACCGCGCGCGCATCCTCGCGGCACTGCCTGCGGGCATGAGCTTCGAACCGCTGATGACGCTGTACCTGACCGACAACACCGGTGCGGAAGAGATACGCAAGGCCAAGGCCAGCGGCATCGTCCACGCGGTGAAGCTGTATCCGGCGGGGGCGACCACCAATTCCGACGCGGGCGTCACCGACCTGCGCAAGACCTACGCCGCGCTGGAGGCGATGCAGGAATGCGGCATGCCGCTGCTGGTGCACGGCGAGGTGACCAGTCCCGACATCGACATCTTCGACCGCGAGGCCGTGTTCATCGAGCGCGTGATGCAGCCCTTGCTGAAGGACATGCCTAACCTGCGCGTAGTGTTCGAACACATCACCACGAAGGATGCCGCGCAGTTCGTCGCGAGCGCGCCGGACAACATCGCCGCGACACTGACGCCGCAGCACCTGCTGTACAACCGCAACGCGATGCTGGTCGGCGGCATCCGCCCGCATTTCTACTGCCTGCCGATACTCAAACGCGAGACGCACCGCGAGGCACTGGTCAAAGCCGCGACCAGCGGCAGCAGGAAGTTCTTCCTCGGCACCGACAGCGCGCCACATGCGCAGCACACCAAAGAAAACGCCTGCGGCTGCGCCGGTTGTTACAGCGCGCACAGCGCCATCGAGCTATATGCCGAAGCGTTCGAGGCCGCGGGCGCACTGGACAAGCTTGAAGCCTTCGCCAGCTTCCACGGCGCCGACTACTACGGCCTGCCGCGCAACAGCGGCAAGATCACGCTGCGCCGCGAAGAGTGGCACATGCCCCATACCGTGGAATTCGGCGGCTCCAGCCTCGTGCCGCTGCGGGCGGGGGAGACGATGAAGTGGAAGTTGATAGAATAGCGGCGAACGGGGGCTCATGAGGAGCGGGGCCGGGACACCACGACGGGAAGGAGCGGAAAGATGGCGATCATCGAAAAGCCTGTATCCATGTATGACGGCAACCACATGGATATCGTCCTGATCAACGCCTTGCTGCATTCGCTGTACACCATCTTCGACACCATGGTGGGGCTGGACATCGAGCCCGGCATTCCCGGCCTCAAGCAGGAGCGCGTTGCGAAAGGCGACATCTCGGCGCTGATCGGCATGAAAGCCGCCGGTGCGCACGGCAGTGTCGCGCTGACCCTGACGCCGCCGGCGATACGCGAGATCTCGCACGGCCTGCTCGGCGAAGAGGTCGGGGAGTCCGGCCGGGAGGCGGCGGACCTCGCCGGGGAGATCGCCAACATGCTGGTGGGCGGCGCGAAGCGCATCCTGGCCGAACGCGGGCTGGATTTCGACATGCAGACGCCGCAATTGCTGGAGGGCGAGGGACATGAGATCGTCCACCACTATTCAGGGCAAACGGTGCTGTTGCCGGTCAGGGTTGGCGATGGTGAGTTTTTTATTGAATTGAATTTCGTCTGATCGAACATGCCGATTTCCCGTTATCTTTCCACCATGCCGGTCGCCGGCGAGCGCGTCTTCCTGCATCCCTCCTGCCAGGTCATCGGCGACGTGAAGCTGGGCGACGACAGCTCCGTCTGGTGCAACACCGTGCTGCGCGGCGACGTGAACCGCATCTCGATCGGGCGCGGCACCAACATCCAGGACCTGACCATGGGCCACGTCTCGCACAGGACGCCGGACAAGCCGGAAGGCTCGCCGCTGATCGTCGGCGACTACGTGACGGTGGGGCATTCGGTGATCCTGCACGGCTGCACGATAGGCAACGAGTGCCTGATCGGCATGGGCTCCATCGTGATGGACGACGCGGTCATCCCCGACCGCGTGATGATAGGCGCGGGCAGCCTGGTCTCGCCGGGCAAGGTGCTGGAGAGCGGCATGCTCTACATGGGCCGGCCGGCCAAGGCGGTGCGCAGGCTCACGGACGAGGAGATCGCCTACCTGCGCTATTCCGCGGAGCACTACATCAGGGTGAAGGACAATTACCTGAACGGGAACCAATCGTAATCGGAAAGCTTTTGAACATGGCCACACTCAGTCAGCAGGACATCGACCGCATCAATATCAATCTGGAAACCTCGCGCATCGCCTGGAAGGAGCTGCAGGTCTTCTTCGCCAGCGGCGCGACGATCTTTGTGGGCGGGGGGCTGGACCTCGTCGAGGTGGCGGTGCAGATCTCCAGGGACAACAAGGCGCAAGTCGCGCAGTGGATGGAGGCGGGGCAACTCGCCCGCGTTTCCGATGAACAGGCACTGGCGTGGTATGAGGCGGATGCCGACGTGTGGGCGGTGGTGGCCAGGCCTTATGTGCTGGTGCAGGCCGCGGACAGCCTGCACTGATGGAACTACTGGCCATCTGACTTGGCTGTCAAACGACAACAGCCAAGTCATTGGTCATAGCAGGCTATTGAAAAACTACTGATGAAACAACTAGCCATTCGACTTGGCTGTTAAACGATAGCAGCCAGGTCATTGGTCATAGCGGTTCTCATTTTTTCTTCTTGTTGTTGTCCTTGTTCGCGCCCAGCGCGGCTTCTATGCGCTGGCTCAGGGTCTTCAGTATCTTGATGCGCGCGAAGTTCTTGTCGTTGGCCTCGACCAGCGTCCACGGCGCGATCTCGGTACTGGTGTAGTCCACCATGTCGCATACCGCGTGCTCGTATTCCTTCCATTTCTTGCGGTTGCGCCAGTCTTCTTCGGTGATCTTGAAGCGCTTGAAGCCGATCTTTTCGCGTTCCTTGAAGCGGCGAAGCTGTTCTTCTTCGCTGATCGCGAGCCAGAATTTCACGACGATGATCTTGTGGCGATTCAGCTGCGATTCGAAGTCGTTGATCTCGCTGTAGGCGCGCATCCAGTCGGCCACGGAGCAGAAACCCTCGACGCGTTCGACCAGCACGCGGCCGTACCATGAGCGGTCGAAGATCGTCAGCCGGCCGCGGCGCGGGATGTGCCGCCAGAAGCGCCACAGATAGGGCTGGGCGCGCTCTTCCTCGGTCGGTGCGGCGATCGGCACGATGTTGTACTGACGCGCGTCCAGCGCACTGGTGATGCGGCGGATCGCTCCGCCCTTGCCGGCGGCGTCGTTGCCTTCAAACAGCACGACGACGGTGATGTCGCGGAACCTCGGGTCGCGGGTCAGCATCGCCAGCTTGCCCTGGTATTTCTCCAGTTCGGTTTCGAAGCTCTTCTTGTCGATTTTTTGCGTCAGGTCCAGCGTCTTCAGCACGTTGAGCTGGTCGATCGACGGCAGCGGCGGCGGCGCGGAGATCTCGGCGGCCTTCTTCTTGCCGGCCTCGGCCACGCGCTTGCGTATCGCGTCGAGGATGGTCTTGCCGACCGTCAGGGCGCGGTAGCGCGGGTCGTAGCCCTCGACGATGGTCCACGGTGCCTCGGCGGTGCTGGTGTGGCGGATCACCCGCTCGTTCACGACGAGGAACTTGTCGTACAGCTTGTAGTGCTCCCAGTCGCGTTCGGTGACGCGCCAGCGCGTCTTTGGATCCTTTTCGAGTATCTTCAGGCGCTTTTCCTGCTTTTCTTTCGACAGGTGCATCCAGAATTTCAGCACCAGCGCGCCTTCGTCCACCAGCATCGTTTCCATGCGTTTGGCACGTTCCAGGCTCTGGTCCAGTTCGGCGGTCTTGGTGCGGCCCATCACCCGGTTGAGCACCGGCCATGTGTACCAGGAGCCGAGGAACACGCCTATTCGGCCTTTGGGCGGCAGCGCGCGCCAGAAGCGCCACATCATCGGCCGGTCCATCTCCTCGTCGGAGGGTTCGCCCATGCCGTGGGTCTGCACGAAGCGCGGATCCAGCCACTCGTTGAGCAGGTTGACGATCTCGCCGCGTCCGGCGCCGTCCACGCCGCCGATCAGGATGATGACCGGGAATTTGGCCAGCTTGGCCAGATCCATCTGCACGTCGAGCAGGGCCTCGCGCAGTTTGGGCACTTCGGCGTCGTAAGTGGCTTTGTCTATTTTGTGGCCGAGTTCTGCGGATTCGAACATGATGGTCTCCTTACAGGAATTCCGGGGTGACGGCCAGACGCAATGCGGTCTGCGTCGTTCCTTCGCGTTCGCGGTGGCTGAACCACCACAGTCCGCCTTTCTTGATGCTCAGCGAGCGTTCGCGGCTGCCCAGCAGCTGGGCGGCGACCTCGCCCAGCGTGGGCTGGTGTCCGACGATCAGCACCGTGCCGCCGGCATCCGGCCAGCGCGCGGCCTGCAGCACCGCCTGGGCGAAGGCGCCGGGCGCGATGGTGGGGGCGATGGTGAAATGGCTGGTGAGCGCGGCGGCGGTCTGCTGCGTGCGCCTGGCCGGGCTGACCAGGACGCGGGTGTCGCTCGGCAGGTACTGCTGCAGGAACGCGGCGACTTTCTCCGCCTGCTTGATGCCGCGGGGGGTCAGTTCGCGGTCGAGGTCGGGGACACCGTCCTCCGCTTCCGCATGCCGCCACAGGATCAGATCCATTTGTTTCTCCCGAATATTACGGTTTTCCGCCCTGAAGATACCGTATACACTGTTTCCGTCACTTTACTCTGGGGTACATGACATGACAACCAAAAAGACAGCAGCAGCGTCCGCGCCGGCAAGGAAGGCTCCCGTGAAGAAGGCGGTTGCCACGCCCGCGGCGAAGGCGCCGCGCACCACACCGGCGGCGAAAAAGCCGAAGAAGGAACCGAAGGTGAAGGTCGTGCGCGACAGCTTCACGATGCCGGACGGCGAATACCGCAAGATCGCCGAGATCAAGGACATCTGCGCGAAGGCCGGCCAACCGGTGAAGAAGAGCGAGGTGTTGCGCGCCGGCCTGAAGGCGCTGGCTGCGATGTCGCCGGTCCGGATGATGCGGGCGCTGGCCGGCCTCGAAAAGATCAAGACCGGCCGCCCCAAGAAACACTAGGGGACCGGCTTGGCCGGTGAGCCGGTCAGCTGGCCGAGCAGCTCGCGTTGCGCGCAGCGGACGGTGGCGTTGCGCGTTCCCTTGCGCCGGTATTGTCCCTTGTCGTCCATCTCCCAGGCCTGGCAGTTGTCCTGCAGGTAGACCTTCAGGCCTTCGTCGATCACGCGTTTCTTCAGCTTCTTGTCGAGCAGCGGGAAGCAGACTTCGATGCGGCGGAAGAAGTTGCGATCCATCCAGTCCGCGCTGGCGAGGTAGGTATCGTGCTTCAGGTCGTTGCGGAAATAGAAGATGCGGGAGTGTTCGAGGAAGCGGCCGACCACCGAACGCACGCGGATGTTGTCCGACAGGCCCTTCACGCCGGGGCGCAGCGCGCACACCCCGCGCACGATCAGGTCCACCTTCACGCCGGCCTGCGAGGCTTCGTACAGGGCCTCGATGATCTCCGGCTCCAGCAGCGCGTTCATCTTGGCGATGATGAGGGCGGGCTTGCCGGCTTTGGCGAGCGCGGTCTCGTTGCGGATCGCGGCCAGCACCTGGCTGTGCAGCGTGAACGGCGACTGCCACAAGTGGTTCAACTTGCGCGCCTTGCCGAGGCTGGTGAGCTGGCTGAACACCTCGTTCACGTCGGCGCACACCTCCTCGTTTGCGGAGAACAGGCCGAAGTCGGTGTACAGCCGCGCGGTGCGCGGGTGGTAGTTGCCGGTGCCGAGGTGCACGTAGCGGCGCAGCCGGCCTTCCTCTCGCCGCACCACCATCAGCATCTTGGCGTGGGTCTTGTGGCCGACTACGCCATACACCACATGCGCGCCGACTTCCTCCAGCCGGTTCGCCCAGTTGATGTTGGCCTCCTCGTCGAAGCGCGCCAGCAGTTCCACCACAACGGTGACTTCCTTGCCGCGCTGCGCCGCGCCGATCAGCGCCTCCATCAGCGCGGAGTCGGCGCCGGTACGGTACACGGTCTGCTTGATCGCGACCACGGCCGGGTCGCTGGCCGCTTGCTGGATGAAGTCGACCACGGGTTTGAACGACTGGAAGGGGTGGTGCAGCAGCACGTCGCTCTTGCGGATCGCCTTGAACATGTCCGCGCCCTTCTTCTGCAGCAGGCTCGGGATGCTGGGGACGAACGGCGGGAACTTGAGATCGTCGCGCTCCACCTGCCCGGGGATCTCCATCATCCGCACCAGGTTGACCGGGCCATGCACGCGGTACAGGTCGTCGGCGGAGAGCGCGAATTCCTTGAGCAGCAGCTCGGTGATCTGCGGCGAGCAGTTGTCGGCGATCTCCAGGCGCACCGCGTCGCCGAAGTGGCGCTGCGGCAGTTCGCCCTGCAGGCTGAGGCGCAGGTTCTTGACCTCCTCCTCGTCGACGAACAGGTCGCTGTTGCGCGTGACGCGGAACTGGTAGCAGCCCAGCACCTCCATGCCGGCGAACAGCTCGCCGACATGCGCGTGCAGGATGGAGGACAGGAACACGAAGCCGTGCTCGCAGCCGCTGACCTCCGGCGGCAGCGGGATCGTGCGCGGCAGGATGCGCGGCGCCTGCACGATGGCGCGCGCGGAGTTGCGCCCGAAGGCGTCCTTGCCCTGCAGCTCGACGGCGAAATTCAGGCTCTTGTTGAGCACGCGCGGGAACGGGTGCGCCGGGTCGAGGCCGATCGGCGTCAGCACCGGCATCACCTCGCGGAAGAAATAATCCCTGACCCAGGCCTGCTGGGCCTCGTTCCAGTGGGTGCGGCGGATGAACTTGATGCCCTGCGCGGCGAGCGCCGGGGTGATCTCGCTGTTGAACAGCTGGTACTGCCGCTCGATCAATTGGCGCGTCTGTTCGCGCACCAGCTTCAGTGTCTGCGCCGCGGTCATGCCGTCGACGCTGGCGGCGAGGCTGCCCAGCTTGAGCTGTTCCATCAGGCCGGCGACGCGGATCTCGAAGAACTCGTCGAGATTGCTGCTGACGATGCACAGGTACTTCAGCCGCTCCAGCAGCGGGACGGCGGGATCCTCGGCCTGGGCGAGCACGCGCCGGTTGAATTCGAGCTGGCCGAGTTCGCGGTTCAGGAATTGTTGCGGGGGATATTTCTTGGCCAAACGTGCCTCCCTGTCCTTCGGTTCTCGCCGGAGCGGCGACGCATCGCCTAGTTCTTCGGCGGTGTGTAGCCCTCTGGCATCTGCGTCTCGCCGAAGAAATAGTTCTCCATTTGGGTCGCCAGATATTTGCGCGCTGCGGCATCGGCCAGGTTCAGGCGGTTCTCGTTCACCAGCATGGTCTGGAAGCGGATCCAGCCCTGCCAGGCTTCCTTCGACACGTTGTCGAAAATCTTCTGGCCCAGCGGGCCGGGGTAGGGTTGGCGATCCAGTCCTTCCGCTTCGCGTCCGAGTTTTACGCATTGCACCATTCTTGTCATGTGAGTCTCTCCGGGTGGGTGATTATGTTGCGGGATTATGACACCGCGATGACATTTTTGCTCGGCGCATGTTGCGCAAGTCCCGTGAATACGGGGGTGCGACAATATGACGCATTCCCATGCGGATGTGCGGCGCCGATAATCGCGACGCTATTTTATTGGGAGAACCGGCAATGCAATTCAAACGAATCACCTTGTGCGTGGCCTTGGCTGTCGCGCCGAACGCTTTCGCCGCCGAAACGGCGACGCTGGACGAAGTCGTGGTCACCGCTCCGGCGATGGAGCAGCCGCTGGTGGTGCGGACCGACCCGCGCAAGCCGCGCCAGCCCGTGCCGGCGCATGACGGTGCCGATTACCTGAAGAATATTCCCGGCTTTAATGTGACCCGCAAGGGCGGTTCCGACGGCGATCCCGTGTTGCGGGGCATGGCCGGTTCACGGCTGAACATCCTGCTCGACGGCGAGCAAATCCTCGGCGGCTGCGGCGGTCGGATGGACCCGCCCACTGCGTATGTGTTCCCTTCCTCCTACGACAAGATCACCGTGCTGAAAGGCCCGCAATCCGTGTTGTACGGTCCGGGTAGCTCGGCGGGCACGGTGTTGTTCGAGCGCGATGTCAAGCGGCGCAGCGATACGGGTGCGGGTTTTGAAGGTAGTGTCATGGCAGGCAGTTTCGGGCGCACCGATGTTGCAGCGGATGTCCATGGCGGTTCGCCGGACTGGTATGCGCGCGGGATCATGACCAATTCGCGCGCCAACGATTATCAGGACGGCAACGGCACTAGCGTTCATTCCAATTACGCCCGCTGGAGCGCCAATGCTGCGATCGGCTTGACCCCGAGCGACGGCACCCGCGTCGAACTGTCGATGGCGCAGAGCGACGGCAAGGCGGCCTATGCCGACCGCGCGGTAGATGGCTCGAAATTCGCCCGCGACAACGTCGGCCTGAAGGGGGATTGGAAGAATGCCAATCACGGCCTGCTGGAAAAGGTCGAGGCGCAACTTTTCCGCAACTACGTCGATCATGTGATGGACAGCTATAGCCTGCGCGTCGGTAATCCGGCCGGCATGATGGCCGCGATGAATCCGGATCGCAACACGACGGGAGGTCGCGTCGTCGGCACACTGAATTTCTCCGATGCAACCCAGCTCAAGCTTGGTGTGGACTCTCAGTCCAACGTCCATACCGGACGCAACGGTGCGGCACCGGGCTACATGGGTGCCTATGATCTGAAAGCGCGCGTCGAAGATGCCAACTTCAAGAATCAGGGATTGTTCGGCGAAATGACACACCACTATGCCGAAGAAGCTCGCGTCGTAGGCGGGTTGCGCGTGGATTGGTGGAAGGCGCAGGACAAACGCGCCACGGTGGACATGATGGGCATGGTCGCCAATCCCACGCGAAACCAGTCGCGCAGCGACACGCTGAAGAGTGGCTTCGTCCGCTACGAGCAGGATGTGATGGGCAGCGCCGGGACGTTCTATGCCGGTCTGGGCCATACCCAGCGCTTCCCGGATTACTGGGAACTGGTCAACAAGGAAACCGCCACGACTCGCAGTTCCTTCAATACCAAGCCGGAAAAGACTTCCCAACTGGATATCGGCATGACGTACAAGGAGAATGGCGTATCCGCTTCCTTGTCCGGTTTCTACAGCAAGATCAGCGATTACATTCTGGTCGAACAGGGCTGTAAAAACATGATGGGCATGCTGACCGGCTTGTCGAACAATTGCGGCGGGATGGTGCCGACACCGATATCGATGACGCGCAACATCAGCGCCACGACCTGGGGTGGCGAAATCAGCGCCGCATGGCAATTCGCGTCGCAATGGAAAGCGGATGGTTCGCTGGCCTACGTGCAAGGCACGAACGACACCGACGGCACCGCCTTGGCACAGATGTCGCCGCTGGAAGGCCGCGTCGGCACGACCTACGACAATGGCGTATGGAGCGTGGGCGGCCTGCTGCGGATGGTCGCCGCGCAGAGTCGCTTCGTGGCCAATCAGGGCAACATCGTCGGGACGGATGTCGGTCGCACCGGCGGCTTCGGCGTATTCTCGTTGAACGGCGCTTATCGCCTCGACAAGCGTGTGCAGATCAGCTTCGGCGTCGATAATTTGTTCAACAAGAACTACGCCGAGCACATCAGCAAGGCCGGTGCGATGGTGGCGGGATTCACCCAGACCACACGCGTCAACGAAATGGGCCGCAACTTGTGGGTGAAGGCGAACGCCGGGTTTTGATAGCTACTTGGTAGAAAGCCAGCAAGGAAAACCGCCGGAGACCCCGGCGGTTTTTTTATGGGTGTGACCAGCTCACCGCGCCGGTATAAGCGGTACCCAGCACGATCACGCCGAACACGATGCGGTACCAGGCGAACACCACGAAGGTGTGGTTGGAAATGAACTTGATGAAGCTCTTCACCGCCCACATCGCGGCGATGAATGAGCACACGAAGCCGACCGCGAACACCGGCAGGTCTTCGATGCGCAGCAGCGCCCAATTCTTGTACAGGTCGAGGGCCGTCGCGCCGAACATGGTCGGGATCGCGAGGAAGAACGAGAACTCCACCGCCGTCTTGCGCGACAGACCGAAGACCAGCCCGCCCATGATGATCGCACCCGAACGCGAAGTGCCGGGGATCATCGCCACGGCCTGTGCAAAGCCGACCTTGAGCGCGTCCGGCCAGCGCATTTCGTCCACCGAGTTGACGCGCGGGTGGTAGGCGCGCTTCTCGACGTAAAGGATGATGAAGCCGCCGACGATCAGCGCGACTGCGACAGTGATCGGGTTGAACAGCAGCGCCTTGATCGTCGAATGGAACATTACCCCCAGCACCGCAGCGGGCAGGAAGCCGATAAGGATGAGCGCGGCGAAGCGTTGCGACGGCTTGTCGCTCGGCAGGCCGACAACCACTTTCGTCAGGCGCTCGCGGTAATCCCAGCACACCGCGAGGATGGCCGCGAGCTGGATCACGATCTTGAACACCTTGCTGGTCTCGTCGTTGTAGTTCAGCAGGTCGCCGAGGATGATCAGGTGCCCGGTCGAAGAGATCGGCAGGAATTCGGTCAGTCCTTCGACCACGCCGAGGATGGCGGCCTTGAGTAGCAGTGCGATGTCCATAGTTTCGTCATTCCCGCCCTTCGGCAGGCTCAGGGTAAACCGAGCTCCGCTCGAGCGGGAATCCAGTAGGTGAAAAAAGGGCCGTTCGCCCTGAGCTTGTCGAAGGGTAGATTCTATCTGTTCCCGGAATTTTGTTCGGCAGCGATGCGCAGGTTCACCGCGCGGCGTTCGTCTTCGCTCATCTCCACCCAGCGCGTGATCTCGTCGAAGGTGCGCAGGCAGCTGCGGCACACGTCGTCGCCCAGCGCGGTGGAACAGTGTCCGGTGCAGGGCGTGTCGGCGGTGGCGGTCGCGGGGGAAATGGGTTTCAGTCGTTGTTGCATGGCGCGATTATACCGGCTTCGTCGCCTGTTCCAGCCGGGTCAGCCAGATCATCGCCACCCCGCGCGTCTCGCCGCACATCTCGGCGGAGGGCTGCAGCCCTCCGCAAAAGGCCGGCCGCTCGGGCGAACCGAACGCCTTGCAGCGCAGATCGGCGTCAAGCTGGATGCACGGCACTCCGGCAGGCTTGCCTTGTGGCATGCCGGGCAAAGGCGAGGTGATGGATGGCGCGATGCAGCAGGCGGCGCAGGAGGGGCGGCAGTTCATTGGGATGAGTGAAAATTATTGCTCGACAGTTTACCCCGACGTTAAGCATCAGGCGCTGGGTAAATATGGAGACAATCTATCAGCAAGAAATCCCTGCGATTAAACCGCTTGAAATGACATGGTGAAAACGGCTGAATACCAGGCTAAACTCCCGCTACATTTCAAAACTCGGAGTTTCGGTCGCGTTTTTGGGCTGAGTCGCTGGAGGACATAATGGCCACAACCCGTTGGACGAAAGAACAGCTCAAGCTTGCATTCCATCTGTATTGCCAATTACCGTTCGGCAAGCTGGATATGCGCACACCAGAGGTCATCAAACTTGCAGGCCTGATAGGCCGAACGCCCGGAGCTGTGGCAATGAAGCTGAGCAACTTTGCCAGTCTTGATCCGGCTATCACGAGCACAGGACGAAAAGGGCTTGAAGGGGCGTCAAATCTTGACCGTGAGATATGGGATGAATTTCATGCTGACTGGGAGGCTTTGGCTGTCGAGAGCGAAATGCTCAGGAGAAAGCTGGATGCTGATGCGCAGTCGATGGACGACTCAGAAGAACAGCTTGTTCCGGAAGATTTCACAGGGGAACCTCGCAAGGTTGTTACTGAACAACGCATCAAGCAGAGCTTCTTCCGCCGTGCAGTGTTGAGCAGTTATCGCGGGCGCTGCTGTATGTCTGGACTATCCGAGCCCCGCTTGCTGGTTGCCAGTCATATCGTGCCGTGGAGCAAAGACAAGGCGAATCGTCTGAACCCAAGCAACGGCCTTTGTTTGTCGGCTATTCATGACCGTGCATTTGATAAGGGGCTAATAACGATATCCGATGACATGAGGGTCGTCGTCTCGGAGGAGTTGAAGCGGAACAAGGAGGCGTTTGTGGTCGAAGTTCTCCTGCCGTTGGAAGGAAGGGCGATAGAGTTGCCCGAACGTTTTGCGCCACAAACTGAATTTATTACGTGGCATCGGAACGAGCTTTTCTTGGATAGCAGGAGATAGCTACCATGCCAGCCGACGATATGGCCTATTGCGTTTTTGATTACATGTACCGCGACGGCTCGAATTACAAAGCATGGGGCTCACTTCTTTTATCAGGAGAGCCTACACAGGAAGACGTCACCGCACTAAAGGAATGTTTGGAATCGGGTGAATGCTTTGTTGCAGAGCAAGTAGGCATTCCGCCCGTATACCAAGAATTGTGGGATTTATCAGGTGGATCCACCGACGATGATCATGCGCTACACGAGTTTATTGAGCTTCGAGCGGCAACTGACGAAGAGCGAAAATCAATGCCGCTATTTGGGGAGCTATCGCATTTGCTCAAGACTTTCCAAGCCATAACCAAATGGGACTATTCATTGTCCCCAAATTTTGAAGCTTGCTTCTGGCCGTAAAGCCTGCGGCATCAACTTCGGTGATTCTCACGCCTTGTGATAAACCTGCGCCCCCTGCTTCACAAACTCCACTGACTTCACTTCCATCCCTTTTTCCAGCGCGGCCTGTTCGTCCACGCCCTGCGCGGCGGCGAAGTCGCGCACGTCCTGGCTGATCTTCATCGAGCAGAACTGCGGGCCGCACATGGAGCAGAAGTGGGCGATCTTGGCGGAATCCTTGGGCAGGGTCTCGTCGTGGAATTCGCGTGCGCGGTCGGGGTCGAGGCCGATGTTGAACTGGTCTTCCCAGCGGAATTCGAAGCGCGCCTTGCTCATGGCG
>DASRWG010000034.1:0-35436 GCA_035654695.1 Gallionella sp.
GATCGAAGCGGACATCTGCTCGACCGAGGCGCTGGTTTCTTCCACGCTCGCCGCCTGCTCGGAAGTGGCCTGGCTCATGCTCTGCGCCGTGGCGCTCACCTCTTCCGAGGCGGAAGACAACGCATCCGCCGCACCGCGCACTTCGCCGATGATGCCGGACAGCTTGCCGACCATGTTCTGCATGGCCTGCAACAATTGGCCGGTTTCATCCTTGCTCGTCACGTCTATCCTGGCGGTCAGGTCGCCGGCAGCCAGTGCGTTGGCCACGTTCACCGCGTCATTGAGCGGCCGGGTGATGCTGAAGGTAATCCAGAAGGCGATACCCACACCGAGCGCGACGGCGGCAACCGCCAGGATCAGCATCAGGTTTCTGGCCGCCTCATACGCTGCGGCCGCATCCGCCCCGGCCTCGTCCATTTGCTTGCCCTGGAACTTGACCAGATCGTTGACGGCAGTGAAATAACTGCGCTGGCTATTGCGCAGAGCGCCGAAGATCATCTTGGCCGCTTCTGCCTTGTTCTGTTCCAGAGCAAGTGCAATCACCTTGTCGGAATCCACAAGATACTGGGCACGCGCCTCTTTGAGGCTCTGCATATGCTTCTTGCCATCTTCCGATTTGATGGAAGCATCCAGCTTTTCGACCAGATCTGCGATCTTCTTGCGTGCATCATCGATGCGCTCCCGCTCCTTGCCGATCTCCCCTTGGTCTTCCAGGATGACGATGTTGCGTATCACCCTGGCCTGTTCGTTGACCAGATCGATGATGTCGTTGGCCATTACCGTCTTGGGCCAGCGGTCGCCGACGACCTTGTCGATCGACTCGCTCAACCCGGCCATCCGGGTAATGCCGATGAAGGCGACGATGCCCAGCAAGATCAACACCAGCCCAAAGCCCATCCCGAGACGGGTGCCAATTTTCATGTTCTTGAACATTATTCTTTCTCCTTAATGAAATACCGTATCCACTGTTACCCGACGAGGGCTTTTCCCTTGTTCACAACTGCTGCCTGCCCCGCTTCAAACCTGTGCAACCATTTGCTGCTCCTGGCTGTCAGCGCCCTGCCTGATCAACGATGGCACATCGAGAATCAGGGAGACCTCGCCGCTGCCCAGGATGGTGAAACCGCCGACCCCATGAATGTGGCTGAACACCTTGCTCAGGGGCTTGATGACGGTCTGGAACTCGCCCATCAGCCTGTCCACCACCAGCCCGACCTTGTGTTCGCCGTAGCGCACCACCACCACGTTCTCGCGCCGCGCCGGCTCGCCTTCCACTTCGAAATGTTCGCGCAACCGCAAGTAGGGCAGGACCTCGCCGCGCAGGTTGAGATAGCGTCCGTCGCCGCCGGCGTTCTCCCATGCGGCGCGTTCGATGCACTCCACCACCATGTCCAGCGGGACGACATAAACGGCATTCCCGACACCGACCAGGAAGCCGTCGATGATCGCCAAAGTTAGAGGTAACCGGATGCGCACCGTGGTTCCCTTGCCTTCTTCGCTGTCCAGCGTCACCGTGCCGCGCAGGGCGGTGATGTTGCGCTTGACCACATCCATGCCGACACCGCGCCCGGAGAGGTTGCTGACGGACTCCGCGGTGGAGAATCCCGGCTCGAAGATCAGGTTGTATATCTCGCGGTCGCTCAGGTTCTCGCCGTCGGTCACCAGTCCGCGCTCGATGGCCTTGTTGAGGATGCGTTCCTTGTTCAGGCCGCCGCCATCGTCGGATACTTCGATGACGATGCTGCCGGCATCATGGTAGGCATTGAGCTTGAGCGTGCCCTTGGCCGGCTTGCCGCGCGCGACCCGCAGTTCCGCCGGCTCGATGCCGTGGTCCATGGAATTGCGCACCAGATGGGTGAGCGGGTCGCCGATCTTCTCGACCACGGTCTTGTCCAGCTCGGTTTCCGCGCCGCTGATGACGAGATCGATGTCTTTGCCCAACTCCTTGCTGACATCGCGCACCACGCGCTGGAAGCGGTTGAAGGTTGCACCGATCTGCACCATGCGCAGCGTCAGCGCGGAATCGCGCACCTCTTCCACCAGCCGGGACAGGGTCGCCGTGGCTTCGAGCAGGTCGGCTTCGCCCGAGCGCTGCGCGATCAGGTTGGTGCTGGCGCCGGCGATGATGAGTTCGCCGACCAGGTTGATGAGCTGGTCCAGCTTGTCCGCATCCACGCGTATCAGGCTGGCCTCGCTGTTCTTGTGATCCTTGACCTGCTTCTGCTTGTCCAGCGCCGCTTCCACGACCGGCGGCTGCACCATGTGCGCCTCCACCAGCACCTCGCCCAGCGGGCGTTCCGCGTCCTTGCCTTTGCCGTGCTGCAGACGGAGCGCGGCATCCAGTTCCGATTCGGTGAGCGTGCCGCAGCGCAGCAGCATTTCGCCCACGCGCAGGTCTTCCTCCGGCAGTTCGGCGATCAGCTTCAGATAGTCGGCAATCTTGCTGTGCGGCGGCAGGATGCGGATCTCGCAGTCTTCGCGCACGAACTCGAACACGCCTTCGATGGCGGCCTTGTCGGCATCGCTCCGGAAGCCGATCTCGAAGCCGAGATAGCAGCTTTCCGGGTCCATTTCGGCGGCCGGCGGGATGTTGTTCAGCAGCGTGACGATATGTTCGATGTCGCCCAGCGTGCACAGGTAGCGGATGAACGAGAGCGGGTCCATACCGTTGCGCAGCACATCCCGGCCGAAGCGCAGCGAGATATGCCACAGGTCGGTTTCGACCCCGTCACCGCCTTCCCTTGTGTACGCCTGCTCTGGCTCGTCCGCCACCGCGGGCGCGTTGGCCACGCCGTGATGCAGATAGGCCTGCAATGCGGCGACCAGCTTGCGGTCGTTTTCCTGCAGCTCGGCCGAAGGTTCGCCGCCGCCCGCGGCCAGATGTTCGATCAATCCGCCGATGTGGTCGCCGCTGGAAAGCAACACCGCCACCAGTTCGCCGTCGATGCGCAGCTCGCCGCTGCGCACCCGGTCCAGCACGCTTTCCGCCACATGGGTGAACGACACGATGTAGTCCAGCCCGAACAGGCCCGCCGACCCCTTGATGGTGTGCGCAGTGCGAAAAATGGCATTGATCATTTCCTCGTCCTCGGGCGACTGTTCGATGCGCAACAGCGTATCTTCCATGTTCTGCAACAATTCCCGGCTCTCGGCGATAAACGTCAGCACTACTTCATCGAGATTCATGATGGTCCTTTCAGTGGATTGCGGAAGAGAGCACGACCGGGTCGCCGAACACGCCCGCCAGGTTGCACAGGTCCAGCAGGTCCAGCACCGCCTGGCTGTGCATGACGAACTGCAGCGACTGCTGCCGGTCTGCCGCCTCGCGCTTGACCAGCGCCAGGAGCTGCAGGCCGGCCGCATCGATCTCGTTCACATGCGCCAGATTCATCTCGATTTCTCCGGCTTCGGCCATCGCGGCGAGCAGGCTTTCCTTGGCCTGCGCGGCGGTATAGATGGTCAGTTCCCCATCGACGCCGATACGGCAGCAGCCATCCCCGTTTTCAACATGGACTTCCATGGCTCATCCCTCCTACGGCATGATCAGTTTGGATACGGCGGCCAGCATCTGCGCGGGCTGGAACGGCTTGACCACCCAGGCCTTTGCACCGGCGGCCTGACCGGATGCCTTCTTGCTTTCGCCCGCCTCGGTGGTCAGCATGATGATGGGCGTGAACTTGTATGCAGGCAGCTTCTTCGCTTCCTGCACGAAGGTGATGCCGTCCATGTTGGGCATGTTCACGTCGCTGATGATCAGGTGGATCTTCTGCCCGTTCAGTTTGGACAGCGCATCCTTGCCGTCGCAGGCTTCGATCACGTCGTAACCCGCTCCTTTGAGCGCGATGCCTACCACCTGGCGCAATGTCGCCGAGTCGTCCACCACAAGAATTGCCTTGGCCATGTTGTTCTCCTAGAAAAATGTAATTTCGGTTTTGGGGGATGCTGCAATCTGCTTGCCGTTGTGATTGATATGTTCTTCAAGCGTGGCGTAGGAACGTTCGATCGCTTCCATCAGGTGATTGGTGGCCACGGGCTCCAGCTTTCCGTTGCGATGAAATTCGAAATGGCTTTTCTCGAAGTAGTCCGGCAGGCTGCTGATGTTGTCGCGCACATGGCTCAATATCTGGCTAACCCTGTCCTGGAACTGGAGATGCACCAGCGACTCGGCGACTTCGTTCTTGATGCCGTCGCTCTCGTTGCGCAAGATCACGCTGGACTCGGAAAGTCCGTCGGTGATGGCCCTGAAGCTGCCCAGCACGTTGCTGATCGCCATTTCAGAGTTGGCGATGGATTCCGCCTCGTTCGCGGTGGCATGCTGCGAGGACTGGACCGCGGTGTTGATCGCCGCGCTGATCACCTTCACCTTCTCGCGAATGCGGGTACCGGTTTCCTTGGATAACGTGGAAAGCTTCCTGACCTCGTCCGCCACGACGGCAAACCCGCGCCCGACATCGCCGGCACGCGCCGCCTCGATCGCGGCATTCAACGCCAGCAGGTTGGTCTGGTCCGCGATGCCCGCCACATCGGCGGCCATCTTCTCCAGCTCGACGATGAAACCCAGCAGGCCATGGACTTCCGCGAGCATGGTTTCCTTTTGCCGCATCACGTCGCGCAGGGAACTGACGACCGCACCCAGTTCCTCCTCGCTCTGGGCGAATACGCTGACCAGCCCGCCGTCGATGCCCTCGGAGGCCGCTTCCGATGCCTTAAGCGCGGCATCCAGTTTCTGGACGATGCCGGAGAAACGCTCCATCAGGTCGACCGTGGCGGTTTCCATCTGGCTGCGCCCGGTCTCGACCTGGCGCACCCACACCGGCAGCACATCGTTGCTCAGGGTCTGCAAGCCATGGAGATAGTCGGTCGCCTCGGCATTGAACGCCTCGCGCGCCACCGTCATCGCCTCTTCTTTCACGGCGGCCAGTTCGGCCACATGCTGCCTGGCGACCAACGCACCGGCGATAAAGCCGGATGCCACTACCACCGCAGCGGCCACAGCCGCCTGCCATGTAATCTCCCCCAGCAACATCAGGCAGAACGCGCCCAGCACCGCCGGGATCGCCGAACACAGCCAATATTTCCTCAGGTTTGCACTCATGATTTCGTCCCGCCCATTTGTCATTACGCATCGATCGGTGAGATGTGCAGCGCGGCATCGGCCCTGCCATCCACTTCTGGATCCTGTGTTTTCAGCCATGAACACTTGCATCTGTGTATGGCCGTAAGCACCGATTCCTGTGGAAGGCATGATGCTTAATCGACAAAACAAAAAATATCGTCCGATATTTAATGTTCAGGTAGGAAGCGGGAGGAAGTGAGGGTAGGAACTCTCCTACATATCTCGAACTGAATCCGGGAGAAGAACGGCTGTCTGTGACGCCGGGCTGAGCGAGAAAAGTTACTATGCGATAGTGATGCGGAACGAGCTATTCGATATTAGGTCTGTGAACAGCGCAGAAACTGCCAAGTTGAATACAATCCTGCTGGCGGTCAATTACTATGGGGTGCTGGCGGCACACTGTGGCTAGTGGGCGAGGACATTTTTGCTCTGGAATCAAAAAGCCCGGCAATGCCGGGCATCCCTGCCTTGTTTCAGCTTTCCCGCCGCATACCGATGGCCAAGCGGTTCAGGGCATTCATGGAAACGATGGCGAAAGTCAGCTCGGTGATCTCAAGATCGCTGAAGTGAGACTTGAGCGGCTCGAAATCCTCATCCCGCGCATGCGAAGCCGCCACATTCGTCAATGATTCCGCCCAAGTCAATGCCGCCTGTTCGTGAGGCGTGAATAGTCCGTTATTGCGCCAGTCGGCCAGGTTCGCCAGGCGCTGCTCCGTTTCCCCAGCGGCCAGCAGTTTCTTGCCATGCAGCCTGAGGCAGAAGCCGCAGCCGTTGATCTGCGAAACGCGTTGGTACACCAGCTCGATCAGGCGAATGCCGAGCGGACTTTTCTCCAGTTGCGTACCGATGGAACGCAGCGTAAGCGTCAGCTCCGGGGCGATGTCGTAGTAAGGCAAGCGGTTCGTATGCACTCCTTCACCTCCCTTGCGCCGAATCCCCGCGCAGGGTCAGCACCGTGCTCGTCGCCAGCGCGACCATCTTGCCGTCCTCGCGGGCAATCTCGCAATGGTAGTGGGTGAGCGTCTTGCCGTGCTGCACCTGTTTTGCGGTGGCCGTCAGCACCGACCTCCACACCGGGCGGAAGAAATTGACCTTGAGGTCGATGCTGGTGAAGGTCTCTCCTTCCCGGATCGCGGTCGAATGCGCAGTCCCGATAGTGGCATCGGCCAGTTCGCACAGCATGCCGCCATGCACCGTGCCCTGCTGGTTGCCGTGGATGTCAGCATCCGCATCAAGCTCCAGCCTGGCATAACCCGCATCGATTTCGACGATGCGGAACCCAAGCAGCTTCGAAACGGCGGTGGGATAGCGCATTTCCGTGATTGCATTTGCGGGCAGGCTGCCATCAAGTTGCTTGCGCAGAAAATCCAGCGTCGAAAATTTCTCGCTCATAAGCTCTCCTGAAAAATGAACTGCCGATATGGCAAGAGCGAATTTAGCGAAACATCAAATATAATGAAAATCGATTATAAATATTCACTTGATAGAAATAATCTATGTACACCCTGCAACAACTCCGCTTTCTCGTCGCCGTGGTCGATTGCGGCGGCGTGGGCAAAGCCGCCGAGCGGCTGCACATCTCACAGCCGTCGATCTCGGCCGGGCTCAAAGTGCTGGAGCAGGAACTCGGCGGTCCGATCTTCGAGCGCGCCGCCGCGACCAACCGCCAGCTGCGCCTCACCCCGGCAGGCCGCCGCTTCTACCGCGACGCGGTGGATATCCTCAGGCAATGCGAAGCCGCCCACGGCGCCTTTCTCGGCGTAGCCGAAGAAGTGCGCCGCGTGCGCGGCGGCCTGCTCGACACGTTGCCGCCGGATACGGCCATCGCCCTGCTGCATGCGTTCGAAGCGCATGACGCGCAAATCAACCTCGACCTGTGGGAAGGCTCGGCAGACCGCGTGGCCGGATGGCTCGTGCAGGAAAGGGTGGACGTCATCTGGACCAACGTCCACGACATCACGCCCAACACACGGGTACTCTGGCGCGAACCCTTGCTCGCGGTCGTTTCGCCCAGACATCCTTTTGCCGAAGCGGGCGGCCGCATCACCGTGCGCGACCTTGGAACCCTGCCCTTCCTGCATCGCACCCGTTGCGAACTGGATGCCGCCGGACGGGCGCAACTCAGGGCGGCCGCCGTGAAGCTGAACGTGTGCGCCAGGGCCGAGCGCGAAGAACTGGCCTTCCAGTTGGTGCGCACCGGCAGGTTCATCACCCTCGCACCGCAGAGCCTCATCCCCAAAGACCTCGTGGCACTGACCGTGAGCGGACTGAACATCGAAAGGACCATTGGCTTGCAATGGCATGAGCGCATAGACCCGACGCTGCTCGGGCTGGTGTTGGATGCTGCGCAGGATGCCTGCAAGAACCTGATCAAAAAGCCGAAGGCGGGGAAGAAGAACTGACGTGGCAACTGTACGGCTCAATCCCGCTTATTCCGGTTGCTGAAGCCTGGCTGAAAACATTTTCCGGCAGTGGCATAATCGGCCATGCATATGCCGAATCTGCCAACATGAAAATCGCCCTGCTGCTCGAAGATGGTTCGACCTCATCCAGCGTCGCCACCACGCTGGACATGTTCCGCCTCGCCCAGCGCTTCCAGCCGGATGCGGGCTGGCAGCCGCACCTGTTTTCCACGCCCGGCGGGCCGGTGCGCCTGACCGATGCGCTGCTGGTGAAGACGCACCGCCTGCCCGCCGACCTCGGCGGATACGACGCGATCATCCTGCCGGGTTTCTTTGCCGAATCGGTCGAGCGCATCGCCGAAAGCATGCAGACCACCTGGCACGGCGTCATCGCCAGATTGCAGAAGCTGCCTAGCGATAGGCTGGTTGCGGCAAGCTGTTACGGCACTTTCGTCTTGGCGGAAGCGGGCTTGCTGGACGGCATTCCGGCAACGACCACATGGTGGTTCGCCGAAGCCTTCCGGCAGCGCTATCCGCAAGTGAAGCTCGACGCGGACAAGACGCTGACCGATAGCGGGCGCGCGATCACCGCAGGCGCGATGACCGCGCACACCGATCTCGCGCTGCATGTGCTGCGCCGTCTGGGCGGCGTGGCTCTGGCGCGCCAAGTGAGCGGCCTCATGCTGGTGGACGGTGCGCGCACCTCGCAGCGCCCGTTCATGTCCGTGCAGAAAGACTATTCCGAACCGCTGATCCGGGACGCCATCGCATGGATGGAGAAACACCTCGCGCATCCCGTCTCCATCGACGACCTCGCCGTCGCCATGCATGTCAGCTACCGCACCCTGAACCGCCGCTTCGTCGAAACCACCGGCATGACGCCGCTCGCCTGCCTGCAAGCGCTGAAGATCGAGCGCGCAAAGGAATTTCTGGAAATTTCGAATGCCGACTTCGAGACGGTTACGGAGAAGGTTGGGTACGGCGATTCCTCGTCGTTCCGGCGGCTGTTCAAACGCATGACGGGCTTGTCTCCGGCGCAATACCGACGGCAATTTAAAGCAAAGCCCTAATCCGGAATGAACATCCCTGCGAGACTGGCGTTACCAATTGATATGTCGCTACTGCCTGTCAGACTTCTCGTGAGCCGGTGATGTCATAAGCAGTGAACTTTCGTTCAAGCAGGCCCAAGCTGCGTGCAGCAGTTCTCCATGGATCGATATGTGGCGCTTGCAGATGTCGTGCGAGGCTTTCATGATCGGGCCACAACTCCGAAAAGCGAATCAGGCCGGGATCGAAGGGATCTTCCGCCACATCATAGGCGATGCATCCATCAGTCTTGTATGTAGTTTCGACCAGTTTCCGCAAGTGAGGGAGGACATCCGCCATCCGCTCGGGAAGAAATCTGAGTATTCCAAAAACAGCTACTGCTGGGCGCATGAGTACCTCGTTAAATTATCAATCGCTTGCAAGCAAGGGCAGACCTTATTTCTGGGCATTCAGCTTTTTCAACTCGTCCGTCAGCAGCCCGGAATATCCCCAATCCTCGTCATTGATTTCCTGAATAACGATATGCGTATGCTCCGGCTTTTTGCCGAGTATGCGCCCGAGCGAGTCGGTGACTTCTTTAACCAGTTGAGCCTTCTGCTCTCTGGTGGCACCTCTGGTAATTTGAATGTTCACGTATGGCATGTTGCTGCTCCTGTTGGTTTAAATCACTGCGCTTTCGTTCGGCACTAAGATCAGAACATCGGGATTACCAGTTGTCATGACGGTCTCGCCGCTCCTGCCGGTAGTTGGTCACTTCGAGGCGCAAACCGTCAGGATCGGTGAAGAAAGTCGCCCAATAGTCCGGGGCGTACTCGGGGTAAAGCTTCGCTTCCGAAGCCTCGACACCACGCGCGCGCAGTTGATCGGCCACCGCCACCACATCCTCAACCGACTCGACGCGCAGGCAGAAATGATGCAGCCCCGGCGCACAGGAGTCATGCCCGCCTGAATTGCGCGACGGGCGCAGAACGTAACCTAAATGGCGGTTGAAATACTGGATATGCGGATCGCCGCCCAAAGTAAAACTGTTCTTGCGAAAGCCCAGCGTTTCGAGCAGAACGTGATCGTAAAATGACTCCGAATGCTGAAGATCAGACACGGTGATGTAGATATGGTCGATTCCGGTAACTTCTGCCATGGCGTTGAAATGTGGATGGACAGGTTAATGTTAGAGGACGTTTTTCAAGAGCAGCGGTTTAACGATTTCGGCCAGAGCATTACCCAGAAGCAAATGCTGCTCAAGGTCGAGATGTACTCCGTCCACGTTGCTTGAGGTGATTACGCTGCCCGCATCGAAAAAATGACAATCAACTTCTTCGCACGCCTTCCGGTAAGCGTCGGCCAAGCCAGCGCACTTTCTTTCGCCGCCCTCAAACTTTGGCGCAATCGGCCCTTTCGGCGTTCGTATGGGCGGGGGCGCAACTACGAGAATTGGCGGCACCGGCATACCCGGTTCGATAGGCGCGGTGCGAATGGCGGATACGAGTGCGAGAATGCCTTGGGATGAATGCCATGCGTTGTGCTCGTGCATGGACTGGAAGTCGTTTGTTCCGAGCATCAGAACAACCAGCTCAAGCGGCGAGTGAATTTCGATACGCTGCGCCAATCCGGCAAGACCGTTTCGTCCGGGCTTGAATGGATCGTCCCATACGGTACGCCGACCGTTTAGACAATCCTCGACGATACGAACTTTTTGTCCCGAGGAGCAGAGCGCCATTTCCATGACGCCCGGCCAGCGTTGCTCGAAAGGCAGGCGCTTGCGTGTCGTGGGGACAATGCCCCAGGACAAAGAATCAGAGTAGACAAGGATGTGTTGCATGGTGACTCCGTGATATGTGCGCTAACGTTGGAAGTTCCTTTTCGGCCATCATTGGCGGCGTTTTCGCCGCCATCTTCATACGCTACGATATTACGCGAACCGATCGATAACAACAGCCTCGTCTTGCGCTAACGAGCCAGAACGCGGCAACGGTTCTTTAATGCCCTTGCCGATCACGACGAACATGGCAATGGCGTGGTCGGCAGGCAGGTTGATGAGCTTGCCGACCGCATCGAAATCGAAGCCGTCCATCGGGCATGACTGGTATCCCATCTCCTGTGCCGCGAGCATCAGGGTCATGGCCGCCATGCCGCACGAACGCATGCCCTCGTCCCGCTGCACCTGTTCGCGCCCATCGTAGTACTGGGCCATGGCGGGCAGGATGTAGTCCTGCACCGGCTGCGGAGCATTGCGCCAATAACGGACCGGTTCCTTGTTCCATGCCATGAGATCGGCGGTCAGCACCACCAGCAAGGATGCATCCGTCACCTGGGCCTGATCCCATGCGGCAGCGCGCACCTGCTTGCGCAGTTCCGGATCGCGCACCAGCACAAAGCGCCAGTTCTGGATATTCCATGCGGTGGGCGAGCGCATAGCCAAGCCCATGAGTGTTTCGATCTCGGCCTCGCTCATGCGGTGCTCAGGATCGTAAGCCTTGATAGCGCGACGTTGCTCGACTGCATTTGATACCTTCATGATTTCTCCTTAGTTAAATTAAATACCGACCGTGCGGTATGTTTTGCAGCAAAAAACGAAAGTTACTTCGCCTGTACAGCCAGCAGGCTCTGCACGTAATTGCGAAGCTGCTTCATGCACAAGCTGAAATTTTTCATCGATTGCTGGCTTTTGGCGATACCGACACATCCCTCCCATGCCGACACGATGAACAGCGCAGCGGCATGACAATCGACATCCGAGCGAACCACGCCCGATTTCTTTTCCCGTTGCAGCGCATCCTCGACGACGGATTGCCAGATGGACAAAATGCGATTCAGGCGGGCTTTGAACTCGTCATCAAGCGGACTCATCTCCTGCATCAGGTTGTTCAAAGGGCAGCCCAGAACAATGGCTTCCAACTCGGTTTTGCGCCCCGATTCGTCTATAAGCTTGAGCAAAGTCTGGACTGGTTTCCCGCTTTCGCGCAGCCGACTGAATATCCACTTTTCAAGCAGCTCGCTCACCACCTCATCGATCACCGCCAGCCCCAACTCCTGCTTGGTTGGAAAATGATGGTAAAGCGCCCCTTTCGTCAGCCCGGTATCGCGCAGGATGTTGGCAATGCTGGCGGCTTGAAATCCGTGAAGATGGATTTCATTAAACGCCGCCTGAAGCAGCTTGTCGCGCGTCAAATCTGTCTGTCTGGTAACCATGGGCGAATTACATACCGATCGGTATGCTTGTGTCAAGAGCAGAATTGCGGAAAAGCGCCTGAAACATAATCAGAAGGTTAAACAAAAATCTCGAATTACTTATGGCTCAACGGGCTTGCCCGCACGATCTCCGCCAGCCGTTTCATCACCTGCGGCGGTTCGGCTTCTGCGCGATGCAGCACCAGCCCGACGTCCGGCAACGGCGGCAATCCGTCCAATATCCGCAACGACTCCGGCAACCCGGCAGAAGTGCGGACGGTGACGCCGAGTCCCGCGCCCACCGCCGCCCAGATACCGCTGAGGCTGGAGCTGCTAAACGCGATGCGCCACGGAATGCCCGCCCGATCCAGTGCGGTAGTCGCCGCACTGCGCATCAGGCAAGGCGCATCGAAGACCACGAGCGGCACAGGCTCGCCTTCGGCAAGACAGGGCATTTTGTCGGCGGCGGGGCCTATCCATGACATGCGCAGTTGCCCCAGCGGCTCGCTATGTGGCGTGCCTTGGCCGGAATCCCATGCCAGCGCCAGATCGAGCTTGCCGGTGCGGATCAGTTCGAGCAGTTCGGCATTGCGCGTCACCCTTGCCTCGACGCGCACCTTGGGATGGGCACGCGCAAAGTCGCCGAGGATGCGGGTAAGCAGGCTTTCGCCGAAATCTTCCTGCAAGCCTATCCTGACCCAGCCTTCGAGATCGACGCCGCGCACGGCTGCAGCGGCCTCGTCGTTGAGTTCCAACAAGCGTCGCGCGTAGGCAAGCAACATCTCGCCCGCCGGGGTCAGCGCCAGCCCCCGCCCGGATTTGCGCAGCACCGGGACGCCGACCTGCTCCTCCAGTTTCTTGAGTTGGGCGCTGACGGCGGAAGTCGAGCGCCCCAGGCGGTCTGCGGCCTGGGCAAAACTGCCGAGCTCCACACCAGTCACAAAACTGCGCAACACATCCAGATCGAAGTTGATTCGCCGCATAACGACCATCCTGTTTTTCGGGATTATTTGTTCAATATTTTCCGATATTCGAGATGGATTCGGATAGCTATATTTCGCCCAACTCATCGCAAGCAAGGAGAACTCGAATGCAGACCATTCAACGCGACAAGAAGCCCGGCAGGAATGTAGCGCTGCTATGCATCCTCACCTGTCTTTTTATCGCCGCTTCCGCCCGCGCACAGGAGAACGCCATGCCTGCAACGCCATCGGTATCTCGCAAGGACATGCTTTCCGCCTCGCTTGCCCCGGCCCAACCGGTTTCAAAGATTGAAATCAAGGAGGTTCTATTGGGGCCCAAACTTCATGCTCCGCTGCACCTGCATCCCTGCCCCGTCGTCGGCGTGGTGCTGGAAGGCGGCATCGCATTCCAGATCGAAGGGCAGCCGGTTCAACATCTCAAGACCGGCGATTCCTTTTACGAACCCGCCAACGTGCGGGTTGCCCGCTTCGACAACGACGGCGGAACTCCCGCAAAGTTCGTTGCCGTCTATTTGCTCGACAACGCCGGGCAGGAATTGATCCGCCTGCTGCCGCAGTAAAAGATATTTCCTTTACCAACCACACCGATTCCATTATGCCCATACTCAACGTCAAAATCAGCGCCAGGAAGTCTGCCGAAATGTCCCGCACCATCTCCGGCATGTTGCTCGAACTGACTGCCCGCGTCCTGAAAAAGCAGCCGGAAGTGACCTCCATCGCAATTTCGTATGTTGATCCGGAAGACTGGCTCATTGGCGGCAAGTCACTGGCCGAACTGGGCAAGGCCAGTGTTTATTTCGACATCAAGATTACAGACGAAACCAACACCAAAGCGGAAAAAGCCCGGTACATCGCCGAATCATTCGCGGCATTCCGCAAACTGCTCGGCGACCTGCATGAGGTGAGTTATATCCATGTGGAAGACGTGCGCGCCGCCGCTTACGGGTACGGCGGCCTGACGCAGGAGTATCGCTACCATCACCCTCAGTAACTCATTAGCCGCATCGTCCCCTCTCCCGTGCAGGGGGGGGCCAGGGAGGGGTAGAAACGATGAGCCTCACCACTCCTGCGTATCGCCACCGTCACAGCGCCCGCTTCTGCTGCGCCTTCATGATCTTCGGCAGGTTGGTCTCGATCCAGTCGGTCAGCGCCTCGACCTGTGTGCCGATGCCATCGCCCAGGGGCGTCAGGGAATACTCCACATGCGGCGGCACCACCGGATACGCGACGCGGTCGATGAAACCGTCCTGCTCCAGTTGTTGCAGCGTCTGCGCCAACATCTTCTCGCTCACCCCGCCCACCTTGCGGCGCAACTCGCTGAAACGATGCGTTCCTTCCATCAGCGCCACCAGCACCAACACGCCCCACTGGCTGGTCACATGCTTGAGGATCTCGCGCGATGGACATTCCGTGGCGAAGACTTCTCCGCGACGCATTATCTCCGCGAGTTGTCCGGTGTTTTTCCCAGTCATGTCACTTACCTTTTTGTGCATACTTACGAAAAGTTATTGTAACGGATATTCTGCGCATCCCCGATCACAACAAAAACGAAGAAAGGAAACACCATGATCGTCGTCACCGGCGCCACCGGCCAACTGGGCCGCCTCGTCATCCAATCCCTGCTGAAGAAAGTCCCCGCCGCGAAAATCGTCGCCGCCGTGCGCAATGTGGAAAAAGCCCAAGAACTCGCCGCGCTGGGCGTGCAGGTGCGCCAAGCCGATTACAACCATCCAGAAGATTGGGACGCCGCGCTGCAAGGCGCGGACAAGGTGTTGCTAATCTCATCCAGCGAGATCGGTCAGCGTGTAGCGCAACACCGTAACGTCATCGACGCCGCCAAACGCGCGGGCGTGAAGCTGCTGGCCTACACCAGCGTGCTGCATGCGGACACCTCCGTGCTCGGGCTGGCCGGCGAACACCGGGACACCGAGGCTGCCATCCGCGCTTCAGGCGTGCCTTTCGTGCTGCTGCGCAACGGCTGGTATACCGAGAACTACGCGATGGGCATCCCCGCCGCGCTGTCGCTGGGCGCGGTATACGGCTGCGCGGGCGACGGGCGCATCTCCTCCGCCGCGCGCGCCGATTACGCCGAAGCCGCCGCCGTGGTGCTGACCTCCGACGACCAGGCCGGCAAGACCTACGAACTGGCGGGCGACAGCGCCTACACCCTGAGCGAATTCGCCGCCGAAATCTCGCGCCAGGCTGGCCGCGCCATCGGCTACGTGAACTTGCCGGAAGCGGAATACAGGAAAGCGCTGCTCGGCGCGGGCCTGCCGGAATTCCTCGCCGAACTGCTGGCGAATTCCGATACAGGCGTATCGAAAGGCGCGCTGTTCGACGAAGGGCATCAACTGGGCAAGCTGATCGGCAGGCCGACGACTCCGTTGGCAGCGATGGTCGCGACGGCAATTTAGCCTATCGTGCCCGTTCGCAACCCAACGCGACGAACTCGCCTTCAGGCATCCGGCAATTAGAACTTGAACGTCTCGACGGCCTCTTCCCAGTTCAGGCCGTCGAATTGCCGGATCTCGATACTGTCTTTTACGAGATGGAAGTCATCGAGGCAGCGGATATTGACGCTGAACATATCCGGCGCGGCGCGTGGGTTGCTGTATGTGTGGATGCCGCAGTGCTTGCAGAACCAGTGCTGCGCGACCCGCGAGCCGGACTGGTAGAGGGCGAGCTCATCTTGGCCCGAGAGCAGCCTGAAACGCTCCGGCGGGACGCGATGATGCAGCGCGCCTTTTTTGGTGCAGATGGAACAGTTGCACTCGATGGCCTTGTTCAGTTCGGTTTCGATCTCGAAACGGATCTGGCCGCAGTGACAACCTCCCCGATAGGTTTTCATAACAAGCTCCTGCATATTGACCACAGCTTTCGATGCTATCGATTGATCAATAAGAAATCACCTCCGTACGAGTATGCGTGGTATAGCAAGGTTACGCATGGAACCTCCCCGGGGTCGGGGCGCGCAGGAAACACACGCCGTTACTCATCTAGCCCCGACCTTCTTTTCAAGTCCGCTTTTGCCGCTTCTGGCGCAGCACTGTTCAGCCTGTGTTGCTTGCGCCCTCTCCCGTCGACTCGAACCCGGGGTGCCGGCTTCTTGCCGCAATTCATGCAAATAACGGAGGTCGGGGCAGCACTATCGTGCTCCTCAGAGACTTGAATCGCGAGCCCTGTCGCCATTTTTTCCATCGAATCTTCATCAGTTAAATTTCCACTGGCAAAGGCGGAGGTTTCTAGCTGAATCAATGACTAACTTGCAGGTCGCATCGTCCCGGTCTTCGACTCCGATCCGGAGAAACCATGGGTAGCTCGCTTAATCGCTCAAGAGTTGCTCGGCCAAAGCAAGGATGGCTTTCGACTGGTAGCCCTCGGCCATTTGGCGCAAGCGCTCGGCGAAAGGGCCATAGCCCGGATCGAGCATCGCAATCCGTTCGGCGTACTGCAAGATGTCCCGCATGTTTCCCTGTTGTGCGAGCCGATGCAGGGTTCGTATCTCTTCTTCCGGAGGCAGCATCTGCGCCACGTCTGCTTCGTCGCCGCACGGATAGACCCTATCGACGGCAACCGTTTCCGGCAGCGAAGGGAACGGCGCAATATCAACTTCAGGCAGCTCCAGTTCGAAGCGGAAAACACTGCCCACTCCGACACGACTTTCGACCACGATATCCCCCCCCATCAAACGCACCAGCTGGCGGCTGATGGAAAGGCCCAAGCCGCTCCCGCCAAAGCGTTGCCGCGCATCTCCGGACTGCTCGAACGGCAGGAAGATCGTCTCAAGTTCGCTTGCCTCGATGCCGGAGCCGGTGTCTTCGACGGCGAAGGCCAGCCGCGACGGCGTCACCCGGCTGACACGCAAAGTTACCCGGCCGCTGTCCGTGAACTTGACGGCATTGACCAACAGGTTCAACAGCACCTGACGCAAGCGCTTCTCGTCGCCACGAACGCCTTCCGGCAAGTCGTCGGCGAGATCGCAGATGAATTCGAACCGTTTTTCCCGCGCTCGCACACCGACAATTTCGGCAACGACAGACAAGAACCGGAGCAAAGGAATATTGCTCATGGCGAGTTCGAATTTGCCCGCTTCGATGCGCGCCAGATCGAGAATGTCCTCGACGAGCGCCAGCAAATGTTCGCCGCTTTGGCGAATGACGTTGAGCGCATCGGCATATCGACCGTCCATCGCCTTGTCGCGCTGCAAGAGTTGCGCATATCCCAGAATTCCGTTCAGCGGCGTGCGCAGTTCGTGGCTCATGTGCGCGAGGAATTCGCTGCGCAGCTTTGCCAGTCGCAGCGCCTCTTCCAGCGCCGCATCGCGTGCCGCCTCGTAACGCCTGATCCCGCTGATATCGCGACCGATAGCGAGAACGCCGGTCAACTCGCCGCGCTCGTTGCGCTCGGCCACCATGCGCACATGATGGTGCTGTTTGTCGCGGTCGCCAGCGGGCAATTCCACTTCGACTTCGCCATCATCACCGGTGGCGAGCACGCGATTCAGCGTTTGCGAGTAGGCGTTGAAACTTCCGTCCGGATGAATATCGCGATCCAGCTTCCCGACCAGATCTGCGGCGCTCATACCCAGCGTATTTTCCAGACCCGCATTCACGTAAACGATGCGTCCCTCCAGGTCGTAACGAACGATGTTGTCCGGCGCATTTTCCGCCAGCGTACGGAATTCGCGCTCGCGGCTGGCAAGCGCCTCTTCCATGCGCCTGCGCTCGGTAAAATCCGAAATAATCCCGACCAGAATAGACTCTCCGTTGCCGTCGATGAAAGCCGTCTTTCTTGTGTAAATGTGCCGCGTTTCGCCCTGGCTGTTGGTAAATTCTTCTTCGCTCGCAAATTCCAGTCCTTCGGTGAATACGGCCTCGTCGCCCGCCCAGAACTCGTCCGCCTCGTGCTCGGGGAAGAAGTCGTAATCGCTTTTGCCGATAAGTTCGATCCGGCTGCGCCCGATAAACCGGCAGAAGGCTTCGTTGACATGAATCCAGCGATGCTGGCGATCCTTGACGTAAATCGGCTCGACAATGTTGTCGATAATGTTGTAGAGGAAGTTGTGCGCATCTTGCAAAACCACTTCCAGCTGCTTGCGTTCGCTGATGTCGCGACTGACCCCGACCGTCCCCAGCACCGAACCGTCTTCGTCGATCACCGGCGCCTTGTCGATTTCGCGCCAGGACACGCTGCCGTCGCTTTCTCGAATGGAAACTTCCCGGGTAACGCGCCGACGTGTCTGCATGACCTCGATATCGCCGGATCGCATGAACTGGCCGACTTCGCCGGGCCATAATTCCAGATCGGTTCTGCCGATCACTTCTTCGGGCCCGAGATCGTTGACGGGGGCGTTGATGGCCAGGTAGCGGCTCTCGACATCTTTCAGCCAAACGGAAACAGGCAAGGTGTCGAACAGCGTGCGCAAGTAGTGCGTCTGCTGCCGCAATTCGCCGCTGCTCGCCTGTATGCTTTGCTCCAGACTGGCATTGAAGGCTTCGATTTTATCCTGCGACTGCCGTAGTTGCGCGTTGGAAGCTTCGAGCAAGCGGTTCGAACGCCGCAAGCTCAACAGGAAAAACGTAGTCAATCCCAGCAAGAGAGCGATGCCGCCAAGCACGAGCCACATCCGCTCGTTACGCAGGCTCAGTTGCTCGAGCAAGCGATCCTTGCTTGCAAACTCGTAGCGCTGCACGAATTCGGGCAAGTTCACGCCCGCATTTTCACGAACGGCCTTCTCCGCCAGTTCGACCGACTCGGCATGGAATTTTTCGGCTTGCCGCTGTTCGCCCGCAGCCTCGGCAAGCGCCGCCATGCGCTGCGCGCTCTCGCTCCGATAGGCCAGGAAGCCGATTTCATCGGCAAGTGCATAAGCCCTTTCGGCATCGGCCCGCGCATCGGCCAGCCGTCCCAGCGCCTGGGCGCTCCTGCTGCGAGCATTCAAGGTATACCAGAGACCAACCGGATTTCTATACCTCTCGTAGACGGCAACAGCCTCGTCCAACTGCGAAATGGCTTCCGCATGACGATCCTGCTTGCGCAACAGGTCGGCCAGGACAGCCCGACCGTAGTTAAGGCTGAACGGGGTCTGTAGCGTGCGAAACCGGGCAATCGCCTCGCACATCAAACGCTCCCCGCCGGCGGCGTCGCCCAGACTTGCCATTTCTCCGGCCATGCCAAGCATCGCGTGCGCCTCCAGCAGTTTCGAACCGGCGGCTAGCGCCTGCTCGCGCATTTGCCGGTAATGCTCAAGCGCCTCCTCCGCTCTTCCGCCCAGCGCGAGCGAAACGGCGCGTCCCTGATGCGCGAAAGCCAGCGCATAAGGATCGTTGCTGCGCGAGGCAAGTTCCATCGCCCGAATCGATACCGCGACGGATTCGTCGAACTGGCCGAGCCGGCGATGCGCCATCGCCAACCGCAACATCGCCTCACCGAGCAGATCCGCGCGCCCTGAACGTTCGAGCAATTCCACGCTGCGGCTGCTGGCGACGACCGAAGCGTCGATGCGCCCCCGATTGATGGAATTCAATATCGTAACGAGCAGAGCCTCGGCCTGTCCGACCTTGTCACCGTTTTTCCTCGCGATCTCCGACGCAAGCCGGACATGCAGTTCCGACTGCCCGGTCAATGCCATGTACGATTCGGTGCGCGCCAGCAGATTCAACACGCGCGCCGCATCGGCAGGCGTCGCACCGGCAGGCTGTTCGAACTGAAGGCGTTGCGCATCGCGGTATGCGCGAGACACGTCGCTTTCCGCCAGATTCCTTACGGAGACGATTTCGGCGCGCCAGTCCTCCAGCTTCGAACCGGCATGGGAAATGCCCGGAAGACAGAAGACAAGTATCTGCATCCAAATCGCCATTGCGGCGATCCGATTGCGTAATGCGTTGTGAATTTCTGTTTTGTTAAGATCGGCTATAGACACTATCGGTTACCACAACATCGAAAAATTTTTAATCCGGACAGTTCATCGGTCGGGCTATGCCAGGCCGCTTCGACAAGTTCAGGACAGGCATATCCCGCCCTACGGAATCTCACTCATTCCCCCAGCGCAATTCCCGTCAACGTCTGGTTGACGTGCACGCCGTTGAATTGCTCGCCATAAGTGGAAAAACCGAAAAAATCGACCGTATCCAGGACCTTGTCCGCGGAGGCGATCAGCCCTTTTTGCTTGAGCTCCAGACGCCGCAGGATGCAGTCGCAGCCGAGGATCGCCTTTAATGTCGGCAGTTCTCGGCGAAGCCCGGCAAGGTTTTCCTCCAGGTTCTCCACCAGCCCCTTGCCGCGGCCCACCGTCAATATCTGGCCGTTTTCGACGGCGCAATAGAACTTCAGGCTACCGTCCGGGTTGACCCGCTGGATCGAGCGCACGAAATATTCGCCTTCGATCTTCAGCATCACCGGATGCGCCGCAAAGGTCTGCGAGTTCAGTTCGCCGATATCCAGCCCGAGCATCCTTGCGTATTCCCCGGCGGCGGGCGCACCGTTGATTTCGTGGACGGTGCGCGACGGACTGTCGCATTCGGTGATGGCGAGCCGGATATCCGTCGGCTCGAAGTGCTGGATGTGGAACAGCTTGAACGGTAACGTCGTCTCGAACAGGGTAACCACGGCCGCATCCCGGAGGAACTTTCCGTCCCAGTACACATAGGTCTCGCGAAACTTCAGGTCGTCTCCGGCAGCTCCGCCGATCAGCGAAACGCCGCCGAGTGCGCGATGCAGCGTGGAGACAAGCGGCTCTTCCAGCATCGAGAGTCCATCCACCATCAGCATGGCGAACATTTTCGAGGCATCGAGCCTGTCGCCCAGCTTCAGCCCGGCTGTCAAATCCTGCGCCAACCGCTCGCCTTCAACCTGATTGAAGCGGCTGAGCGGACGGATCATCCGCGGATGCGCCACCAGATGCGGCGAGCTCAAGCTAATGCCGATCAGCATCCCTTCGCGATACCCCATGCCGGAAACGATCTCTCCCGCCGTGGTACAACCGATCACCGGGCAATCGAAGGTTCGTTTCAGCGCACCGCCGAGCGCGGCCATATCGTATTTGGAAGAGACGAACACGATCACCAGCGCAACGTCCGGCTGCCGGATAGCCTCCGCGACTTCACGGACAGCACGATGCGGATTCTCCGCAGAGGACGCGCCTTTTTTTATGGTCAAACTCGACATTGTTACGGTTCCGGTTTTATTCGTTCGAACAGGCGGATTGCCTGCTTGCATACGCGGTGAGCTGCCTTACGCACCGCCCAGCTTCCAGTCGCTCCACTCGCCGACATCGAAACGTCCATGTTTGATGCACTCTGTCATGGCCCCCGCAGGCAGCGGCTTGCTGAAGTAATAGCCCTGCACTTCGTCGCAGCCGTTGTTGCGCAGAAAGTCCAGTTGCGCCTTCGTTTCCACCCCCTCGGCCACCACGCACATACCCAGGCTGTGGGCCAGCGCGATGATCGCGCACACGATCTCGGCATCGTTCTTGTCGGTCCCGATATCGTCGACGAAGGACTTGTCGATCTTCAGGCTGTCGATGGGGAAACGCTTGAGGTAACTCAGCGAGGAGTGCCCGGTACCGAAATCGTCGATAGCGACGCTGACGCCGCGCTCCTTGAGTTGCCAGAAGATGTCGATAGCCTTCTCGGCATCGTGCATCACCATGCTTTCGGTGATTTCCATTTCCAGATACTTGCCGTCTATCGCATATTCCGCGAGCAGCCTGTCGACCAGCAGCAGGGTTTGTTCGCTCTGGCACTGGCCTGCCGAAAGATTTACCGCCACTTTCACCGGCGTCAGCCCCATATCCCGCCATGCCGCCAGTTGGCGGATAGCGGCCGCGATCACCCACTCGCCTATCTCGGAGATCAGCCCGCAATCCTCGGCCACGGGAATGAAACGCCCCGGCGGGATCATGCCCTGCTGCGGATGACGCCAGCGGATCAAGGCTTCCATGCCGCAAATCTCCCCGGCTTTCAGGCTTACCTTGGGCTGGTAATTCAATTCGAACTCGCCGTTGTCGAGCGCATGGCGTATCCCGGCCGCCATGCTCAGGCGCTCCTGCCTGTCCTTGTTCATGTCCTCGACGAAATAACGGTAGCCGTTGCGCCCCTGCGACTTGGCGTAGTACATCGCGGTATCGGCATTGCGCAACATGGTTCCGTAATCGTCGCCGTCGCCGGGATAAACGGAAATCCCCATGCTCGCATTGATATACAACTGGTTGCCCTCGACGATCATCGGCGTCGAAATCGCGCGCAGTATTCTCGCCGCCGCCCTGTCCAGATCGTCAGGCTGCGATACGTTCTGCAACACGACCACGAACTCGTCGCCGCCCAGACGAGCCACCATATCCTCCTCGCGCAAAAGAGAGCGGATAGACTCGCCCACGCGTTTGAGCAATGCGTCTCCGACGGTATGACCCAGCGTGTCGTTGATGGCCTTGAAGTTATCCAGGTCGATCAGCAACAGACCGATGCTGTAGCCTTGCCGGCTGGCCATCGCCAGCGACAGGCGATCGCGAAACAGGGTGCGGTTTGGCAAGCCGGTCAGTTCGTCGTACATGGCCATGTGGTTCAGGCGCCGCTCCGCCTCTTTGAGCGGACTGATGTCGCGCCCTACCGCCAATACGCTGACGACCCGCCCGCTGCTGTCGAATTCCGGCGTGTAGCGGACGTGGAAATACCGCTTGTCCATCCCGGCTGAAAACTCCCCGACGATCTCGGCTTCGATACTGTTCCGGCTATCCACCACATTGTGGATGTTCTTCTCGTAGCAGCGGTTGACCTCGCCGGCGAAGATTTCTTGGGGCGTCCTGCCGACGAACTCCGCAGCGGGCGCACCTGTCATCTTCTCGAAAGCCGGGTTGACATACATATAGCGGCATTCGCGGTCGAACCTGACCACATAATCCGGGGTATTTTCGATCAGCGACGAGCTTTCCCGATTGCGGTTGCGCAATGCCTTTTCCATTCCCTTGCGTTCGGTAATGTCGTGGGCGATGCTCAGCACGCTGTCGATTTCGCCCTGTTCGTCGAATATCGGCGTCTTCGAGACCCGCAGCAAAACCTGCCGTCCACTGCCCGCCGCACTTACCCACACCTCGAACGCGATCGTGTCGCAGGCAACCATGGCCTCCCTGTCCTTCTGGCGCAGGAAAGCGGCCAGTTCGGGCTCGACCAGACCGGCATCGGTCTTGCCCGTCAACACCTCTTCTGCGACACCGAAATACTTCTCGAACACCGGGTTGCACACGCGATAACAGCCTTGCGCATCGGTGACCCAAATCAATTCCGGAATGGTGTTGAAAATGGTGCGCAACTGCCGGGTGCGCTCGGCCACCAAATGCTCCAGGCTTTCCCGGTAGGACCGCAACAGCAGGTTCTGCGACTCCACCTGTCGCCGCATGTTGCGCAGGTTGATATGCGTATTGACGCGCGCCATCACCTCGTCGATCTGCACCGGCTTGGTGACGTAATCCACACCGCCCGCCTCGAAGCCGGCCAGTTTGTCCCTGATCTCCGTCAGCGCAGTCATGAACAGCACCGGAATATCACGCGTGCTCTCCTGCGCCTTCAGCCTGCGGCAAACCTCGAAGCCGTCCATACCCGGCATCATCACGTCGAGCAGGATGATGTCCGGTTTGACGAAAGCGGCGCGCTGCAATGCCTCCGCGCCGTCCCGCGCGATCAGCACCCGAAAGCGCCCCTCCTCCAGGCTATCCACCACCACCCCGAGATTGGCCGGCGTATCGTCCACGATCAGGATCGTGGTTGCCGCGCAGGATTGTTCCAGCACCGCTAAATTCATGTTCATCTTGTCCGCTTTTCGTCCAGATGCTGTTCCACCAGGCGCAAAATCGCCTGAGACTCATAACCCCTGGCCAGATGACGCAAATGATCCGCCATCGGACGATAGCGATCGTCCAGCCCGGCGATGCGCTCTGCCCACTTCATGATGGCGTTCATGTTGCCCTGCAAGGCCAGTTGATGCAGTGCGTCCATTTCTTCCCGCGGAGGAAGTCGGTCCGAATCGAACGTCTCGATTTTTTCCGGGATCTGCGCTTCCGGCAGAACGTATGTCCAATCCAGACGCAACAGCGCACCTATCCGTTGCTGCAACTGGCGCAGGTCCACGGGCTTGGGCAAGAAGGCCGACATCCCGCCCGCCAGGCAGCGCGATTCGTCACTGCCGGAAGCACTGGCCGAAATCGCGAGGATGGGAACCGTCTCCAGCCCCTGAAGCTGCCGCAGGTGACGCGTCGCCTCCAGCCCGTCCATGTCCGGCATGGCAATATCCATCAGGATCAGATCCGGGCGATTGCTTTTAGCGGCGGCAATGGCCTCGCGACCGCTCGCAGCTGCGAGCGTATCGAAGCCAAGTTGCCCGAGAAACTCGACCAGCAACCCGCGGTTGTCGGCCACATCGTCCACCACCAGCACCATGCGGCGCTGCCCGCAATAGCCCGTGACGTTGCCGACGGCGGCAACCGTCTCGCCGCGAGTTTCCGCCGCCACCAGCGCCAGATCGAAATGAAATGCACTGCCGACACCGATACAGCTATCAACCTGGATATCGCTCCCCATCAGGCGCACATACTGGCGGCTGATCGCCAGCCCCAGCCCGGTGCCTTCCACCCAGCGCTGACGGTCTCCCGCCTGCTCGAACGGGCGGAATATCCGCTCCAAACGGTCTGGCGCTATACCCACACCGGTGTCGGTCACTTCGAATCGCATGTGGGAACCGGATGCGATGCTCACCCTCAATGCCACCTCGCCGCGTTCGGTGAACTTGACCGCATTCGACATCAGGTTGAGCAGCACCTGGCGCAGACGCTGCTCGTCGCCGCGGATCGCTCCCGGCAGATCGCCGGCCAGCTCCAGTTTGAAACCGATATTCTTCTGCTCCGCCCGGATGCCGACGATACCTGCGATGGTGTTCAGGAATTTCTCCAGCTGGATGTCCCCGTCGCTCAGCATCACCTTGCCCGCCTCAATGCGGGCGAAATCCAGGATGTCGTTGATCAGCGCCAGCAGATGCTCGCCGCTCTGGCGGATCACGGTCAGCCCGGTGGACTGGCGTTCGCTCAGGCCGGCATCGCGCTGCAGGATCTGTGCGTAGCCGAGGATGCCGTTCAGCGGCGTGCGCAGTTCGTGGCTCATCTGCGCAAGAAACTCGCTGCGCACCCGCGCCAGCCGCTCCGCCTCTTCCAGCGCGGCTTCTCGTGCGGCCTCCGCCGCCTTGCGCTTGCTGATGTCGAAAGCGATGCCCACCGTCCCCAGCAGCGTGCCGTCCTCGTCCAGCACGGGAGCCTTGTGGGTTTCCACCCATTGTTCCCCCTGCTTGTCGGCAACTGCCTCTTCCACGATCTTGAGTTGCCGCGCCCGCATGACATCCTGATCGTCCGCGCGATACCCCTCGGCCAGTTCGCGCGGCCATAGTTCCAGATCGGTCTTGCCGACCATGCTGCTCACCGTCTGACCGCAAGCCTGCGCGATGGTCTGGTTGACCACCAAGTAGCGGCTGTCCTTGTCCTTCATCCAGACCATCGAAGGCAGCGTGTCGAGCAAGGTGCGCAAATAAATCGTCTGCTGGCGCAGCTCGGCGACGCCGTCCTGCACCCGCTGCTCCAGGCTGGCGTTGAGCTGGCGAATTTCCTCGCGCGAGCGCCGCAGGCGCAAGGTGAAATAGCCGAGAATGAAAACAATGACGACGGCAGCCGCGATCACCGTCCACATCCAGCGCTGCCGAAGATCGTGCTGCGCCAATTCGGCGTTCAGTTCCCTGATTTTGCGCTGCTCGCTTTCGGTCTCGTAGCGTTGCGCCAGTTCGAGAATGCGGTCATGCCCGTGTTCTTGGCTAGCCTTGTCCGCCATCGCGATGGCCTCGGCGGCGTAACGGTAAGCGCCTCGATGATCGCCTGCGGCGGCGGCGGCCTCGGCCACGCGCTTCGCGCTGGTGCTCATATAAAGCGGCAAACCGATCTCCTTGGCCAAGCCTAGAGATCGCTCGGCATCGGCCCTCGCGGTGGCGAACCTGCCCATGGCCTGGTTGATCGAGCTGCGCAGATTCAGGGCATACCACATGCCGATCTTGCTGGGAAAGCGCTCGAATATCGCGATCTCCTCGTCTACCGTTTTCAAGGCATCCGCATGCTTTCCCTGCGAGTGCAAGATGTCGGCGAGTTTATACAAAGCATTGTTGAGCGAGTAGTTGGCACCGATGCTGCGGTAGCGCACAAGGGCCTCCCGTATATACGACTCGGCCTGCGCATAATTCGACTCCTCGGTCCCCAAACCGACCTTCGCCGCAGCTTCCAACATCCCGGACCGGGCCGCCTGCGCCTGCTTTAACATTTCCCGGTAATGCTCGCGCATTTCCTCCGGGCGTTTGCTCAGCGCGAACGAAATGGCCATGCCATGATGGGCGTAGGTCAAGGCGAGCGGATCGTTGCTGCGCTTCGCCATCTCCAGCGCCTGCATCGCCAGCGTGACGGACTCGTCGAGTTTTTCGAACCTGCGGTACAGCATGCTCATGCGGTGCATCGCCTCGACCTGCAAATCCGGCCTATCCACCACGCCATCGACCGATTCGACCGCGGCGACGGTCGCATCGGTCAACTCTTTGATCTTGCCCAGATTGATGCTGGATAAAACCAGATTCAGGTGCGCCTCGGTCTGCCCGACCTTGTCCCCATGCTCCTTGGCCAATGCCAGCGCCTGCTTGGCATGTTGTTCCGCCCTGTCGATCAAGCCCCGATAGTTTTCGGCGCGCGCCAGCACATTGAGCGCCCGCGCCCGGTCGGCGGGAGTCGCATCCGCGGGCACCTCTTTCAGCAGAAGTTGCCCCACCTCTATCGCGCGCGGCACATCGTTTTCCGCCAGCATGCGAGTACGCGCAACCTCGTCGCGCCAGCCGTCGAGCGAGCCCGCAGCCAAGGCCGCGCCGGACAGGCCCAAGAAAACCAGCAATGCGCCAAGCGCCGCCGCAAATATCCGCCTCGCCCGTTGCGGGAGCGATCTTGTGGGAGCGACTACAGCATCGGCATGGCGGGCTCTGCCCGACATGCCTGCCCCGAGCCTGTCGAAGTGGTCGGGCGAAGCCCGACCTACAGCCGCTCCTACGTAAACCGCCGCTCCCGCGAAAATCACAGTCCGCGCCCCCCGTATGCGGTGATCGCCCCGGCGATATGCTCCAGCGGCAGCTCCTGTTCCACAGCACCGTGTTTCATCGCCTCCTTCGGCATACCGTAGACGACGCAGCTCGCCTCGTCCTGCCCGTAAGTCCGCGCACCGGCGTCGCGCATTTCCCTAAGGCCTCGCGCGCCGTCGTCGCCCATGCCGGTCATGATGATGCCCAGCGCGTTCTTGCCGGCGCAGCGCGCCACCGAACGGAATAGCACGTCCACCGACGGACGGTGGCGGCTGACCGGAGGGCCGTCCATGATGTCCACGTGGTACTGGGCGCCGCTGCGCTTGAGCAGCATGTGCCTGCCGCCCGGCGCGACCAGGGCACGGCCGGGCATCACGCGGTCGCCGTTCTTCGCTTCGCGCACTTCGATCTGGCAGATTTCATTCAACCGGTTGGCGAACGCCTCGGTGAATTTTTCCGGCATGTGCTGCACGATCACGATGCCCGGCGACACGCGCGGCAAGCGCGTCAGCACCACCTCCAGCGCCTGCGTGCCGCCGGTCGAAGTGCCGATGGCCACCACCGAGTCGGTGGTCTGCGCCATCGCATGGCTGGCCGGGGGCGGCATGATCGCGTCGGCGGAAAGTTTCGGCCCGTGGTTCACCGGAACCAGCCGCCGCACGTTGGCGCGCGCCGCCGCCTTGACCGCGTGGATCAGGTCTTGCGAGGCGTCCTGCAGATACTGCTTCAACCCCACGGTCGGCTTGGCGACGACGCTCACCGCGCCGGCGGACAGCGCCTGCATGGTCGTCTCCGTGCCCTTTCCGGTCAGCGTCGAACAGATCACCACCGGCGTCGGACGCTCGGCCATCAGTTTCTTCAGGAAGGTGATGCCGTCCATACGCGGCATTTCCACATCCAGCGTGATCACATCCGGCCAGTCCTTCTGCATCTTTTCCAGCGCGAACACCGGATCGGAAGCGCTGCCGATGATCTCGATCTCGGGGTCCTTCTCCAGCGAGGCTGCCAGCACCTGGCGCACCACGGCGGAATCGTCCACGATCATTACGCGTATGCGGGGCACGGCATTCTCCTGTCCTCAATAGGTTTACTCGGTTGCCACACGGGCGCGATCTTTGGCGTAGCCTCCACCGCTCGCTCGATCACGGCATGCTTGACCCAGACGCTGCCGCTCCACACGTCGAAAATCACGTTGCGGTGCCCGATCCCGCCAAGATGCTCGGCAACGCAATTAAATCCGTGCCGCGTCACCAGCTGGCGCGCAGTCTCGACATTCTTCTGGCCGACATGGCTCACCGGATTGCTGCGATCCGGAAACATATTGCCGCCGCCGAACAGCTTGACCTGGTACTCGCGGTGCGGGACGCCGACCGCATCGATCTCTTTCTCCAGCAACTCGATCGCCTCGTCGGCATAGCGCCCGTCCAGCGCCAGCGTGCTGACGCCGCGCCGCTCATGCGCGCGGTTCGGCAGCATGTAATGGCACATCCCGCCGACCAGCAGGCCCGGATGCCAGAACGTCAGCGACACGCAGGAACCCAGCACCGTGCGAATGCGCGTATCCTTATCGCCGAAATAAAGATCCCCCGGCTGGAGAAAAATCTCGAGGACGTGCGGCGGCTTTTGCATCTCAGAGTTTCCGATAGACCGACGGCATCACGACCTTCAGGCCGTCGCTGATGCCGTTCAGGCTCTCCGAATGGCCGATGACCAGATAGCCGCCAGGCGCAAGCAGCGACATCATGCGCGACACCACCTGCTGCTTGGTTTCCATGTCGAAATAGATCATCACGTTGCGCAGGAAGATCACATCGAACTCGCCCATCTTGGGCAGCGTCTCGTTCAGATTGACGTACTCGAAGCGCACGCGGTTCCTGAGATCGCCGTCGATCAAAAAGTAGCCGTCCTGGCTGCCGACGCCCTTCAGGCAGAAACGTTTCAGGTAAGACTGAGGAATATCTTCCGCGCGCTCCATTGGGTAAAGCCCGCTGCGCGCGCGGTCCAGCACGCGGGTGCTGATGTCCGAGCCGACAATCTCCCAGGGAGAGTTTCCCAGCACATCCGCCAGCAGCATCGCCAGGCTATAGGGCTCCTCGCCGGACGAACTCGCCGCACTCCACAGGCGAAACATCTTGCCGGGCTTGTGTTCCGGCAACACCTTGTTGCGCATGAAATCGAAATGCTTGGGCTCGCGGAAGAAATAGGTCTCGTTCGTGGTCAGCAGATCGATGGCCGTCTGCAGCTCACCGCCGGAGCCGTTATTCATCAGTAACTTGAAATAGTCGTCGTAACTTCCCAGTCCGTGATGCTTGACGCGCTTGGCCAAACGTCCGCTGACCAGCGGCTTTTTCGCGGACGACATGCTGATTCCAGCGATGTCGTAAATCATCTTCTTGAACTGATGGAACTCCTGATCGCTCAGTGCCAGTTGATTCATATTGCGCTTCCTCCATTAATCCAATTCTTATGGGGCAGGAGAATCGCAAAACGAACAAGAATCAACTATCAGCAAATCTTGAATAATTTGTAGGTGCGAGCAATGGGGGTAGGGCAATTCCTACAAAAGAAAAAGTCCCTATGAGAGCCGGCGGCCTCTTGCGGGAGCGGCCCCGCGACAATACTCAGGACAGGCTACAACCGCGATGGATACGTTGCGTCTCCCCCTTCGCGACTGATGGAACTACCAGCCCTTCGACCAAGCCGGCAAACGGCTTTGCATAGCCATCTGACTAAGTTGGCAAACAACGCCAACCAAGTCATTGGTTAACGCCCGCCAAGTCGCCGGTTATGAAGTCGCTCCTACGAAGACACGCTCATTCTTCCTGCGCCCTGTTCCGGTACTGCTCGATCAAGCCCAACAATGCCTTGGTCTGGAAACTCTGCGCCAACCGGCGCAATTGTGCGACAAAGGGGCGATAGCGCGGATCCGCTTCGGCCAGCGGATCCGCGTACAGCATCACGTCGCGCATGCTGCCGCGCAGCGCTAGCGCGTGCAGGGCGTCCAGCTCCCGACGGGGCGGCGCAGGCAGCATCGGCGTTGCCTGCACGGCAAGCGTTTCCGCCCGCGCCGATAGTGAGGCTGCATCGACTCCGGCCTGACCGGACTGCACGATCCCGACATCGATCTCGAACGAGAACGTACTCCCCGCTCCGGGCCGGCTCTCGACATGGATATCTCCGCCCATCAGCCTCACCAGCTTGCGGCTGATCGCCAGCCCCAGGCCGCTTCCGCCGGCACGGTGCCGGAGTTCGCCCGTCTGTTCAAAGGGCTGGAAAATGCTCTCCAATTGATCGGCGGCGATGCCGAGGCCGCTGTCCTGAACCTCAAAACGGATGCGGGTAGGAGCAACCATGCGCACCCGCAAAGTCACATTTCCGTTATCGGTAAACTTGACCGCATTCGCCAGCAAGTTAATCAGCACTTGGCGCAGGCGTTGCTCGTCGCCGCGCACGATGGCTGGCAAATCGATCCCGACATCGCAGGCGAATGCAATATTTTTCTGTTCCACCCTGACGCGGATCATGTCGATGATGGAGCGGAGGAATGGATCGAGCGCGATATCGCCCTCGATGAGTTCGAATTTGCCCGCCTCGATGGCGGCGTGATCTAGCAAGCCGTTGATGAGCGACAACAGATGCTCGCCGCTGTGCTGGATGATATTCAGCCCGGCGGCCTGTTTCTCGCCGAGCGCATCGTCTCGCAGCAGGCTCTGGGTGTAACCGAGTATGCCGTTCAGCGGCGTACGCAATTCGTGACTCATGCTGGCGAGGAACATGCTCTTGGCCTGGTTGGCGGCATCGGCGGCTTCTTTTGCCTCGACCAATTGCAGGGCAGCCTCTTCCAGTTGAGCTGTTTTCTCGATCAACCGGGCATTGGCGTCCCTTTTCTGGCGATAGCTGAACAAGAGCATCAGCGTCAGCAGCACCACGATAACGATGGTAACCACCAAGGCATAGAGGCTGCGCCGCTGCTCCGTAATCGTTTTCGACTGATCGTCCAGAATGCGCTGTTGCCGTTCGATTTTCTCGTCCTGCTCGCTCAGGATGGCGGCGCGTTCCTTGATCTTTATTTCCTGCTGTTTCAGGTCCGCTTCTCGCCGGCTGATCTCCTCGGTCAGCTTTTGATACTTGCTACGCTCCAGCTCTACGATGCCGAGCTGCTCATCGATGAGCGCCTGCTGTTTGCTGCTTGTTTTTTCCAGTTCCGCGAAACGTTTCTCCTCGACGGCGATTCGCTGCTGTTGCTGCTCGATCAGCCGCTGTTGTTGTTCCACCTTGGCGACAGCCTGTTGCAGGCGGACTTGCTCCTCGGCGACCAGCTTTTTCTGGCTCAGTATCAGGGCCGCCTGCTCGCGCAGCGAGGCCTGCCCTTCCCTGTACAGTCTGGCCACATCGATCTCGCTGCCGCCGAGAAGAATGATGTCCGGCTGGATAGCGAGATTCTGGTTGATGATGTTGGCCTTGTTGATCTCGAAGCGTATCTGCTTGTCTGCCGTTTCCAGCAGGTTGATCATGGCGATGCGCTTGTCGCCCATATTGTCCGAAATCAACAGGGTAGATCGCCCTTCGAGTTGCCGGAATATTTCCGGGTAGGCCGAATCGAATTTCTTTGCAATGTAAACGACGTGGGTGCCTTCCGGCACCGTCTTGTTGGCCGCGCGTGTCACCCGAAAGGTTTTGTCGTGCAGTTTATTACCGCCGAATTTAGCCCGGAGACTGTCGCTCACCTCATCGCCGCTGTCGATGATATGAATGCGATATTCCTGAATCTTGTTCTCGTTGGGCCAGTAGATGCGTTCGGCCAGACGGAACACATAAGCGGCAACGATCTCGGAGCGCTCCATTTGCGCGGCCGAGAGCGGCCCCGCCGCAACGAATAGCAGCAGAAGCAATAACAGCCGGGAATGAATCAACAACGTCATGGTGATGCGGGGCTATTCAATACCTCACCGTTGCGCTGAACCCGATTTGCCGACGCAAGTACTGGTCGATATACCCCGAATTGATATGTGGCAGCGGGTGGCTGTTATCGAACAGGTTCTTGGCATACAGCGAGAACTCCAGCGACTTATCCTTGCTGTAATTCAGGTTGATGTCCACATAGTGCATCGCCCCCCAGGTTTCAAAACGGGACGGGCCCGTATGGGTCATGACGTGGGTGCGTGCATTGCCGCGATACTGGAGGTTGAATAACAGCTCGGGCGTCACATCGTAATCGACACCCAGGTTCCAGGTGTAAGTCGGCACCGCAGTGGGCTCCAGACTATAGGTAGAAAGGCGGGTATTGGTAACGATATCGAAGCCTCCTGCCGCTCCAAACGGATACCGCTTGTCCCAGCGCCCATGTTGGTAGGCGGCATTCCCGTTCAGCGACAAGCGCTCGCTTACCGCATGCTTCATCTCCAGTTCCACGCCATATGTTTCGAAGTTGGCAAATCCCATCGTGCCATAGTAGAGAGGGATTCCATTTATCTGACCGATCACAGGCCCGGCCGTGCCGACATATGCGGGAATGGAAGTGACTTGCTGTTGATACAAGGTGATTGCGCCGGAGGTCTTGTCGGAGCGGTAGCTCAACTGAACATCGTGCGACTTGCTTTTCTGGGGTGCTGTTTGATGCACGCGCCAAATATTGTCGGCAGGCACAAATTCGGGTTTTGGGGAATAGTGTGCGCCAAAACGTACAACGCCGGTGTTGTACGCATACTTCAAAAACCATTCCGGATGGAAGTTGTATATTGCGGCGAAGCGGGGCAAAACATTTTTAGTTTGAGTCCTGCCGTCGTTTTTCTCCAACCGTGCTCCTGCCGTCAGGTTCAGCTTTTCTATGCCGGAATAAGTCCCTTCCGAGAAAAGCGCATAGTTTTTATCGATGCCCTTATCGTGAACAGCTGTAAAACGAGTATTCCACGTTGAGTAATTTGCAAATACGCCCAGCAACGCTTTAACCGATTCGGTTTCGTAATTCACGAGGGACTCCCCCCCGACGGTATTGACCTTTTGCACATCATTCAGGATGAGCGCGTTGTCGGCTGTTTGCCATTGTTTATCGGTACTACTATAAGCATCGCCAAATAAACGGGTTTCAATCTTGAATTCATTGTCGAGTTGCGGCGCATAGCGCATGTCCAGCCAATTTCTGGCATTGGAAACACTCCCCGCTTTTGTTCCGACAAAGGGGGTGAAATACGGCTGCATGAATCCGACTTTAGTCATGCCGCCTTCCACTTTGATATCGCCATCGCGATATTTCAGAAAGACATCTCGGCTGGGGTTGTAGTCCCATTGATTCATTCTGAACCACATAAAGCCTGGCTGATAAGGGCCATTTGGGCCGGCAATATGCCCGTCCGTCCAGGGGGCGTTACTGTCCGAGTAGTTTGCCGTCAGCAAAAAATCGTGATCCCCACCAAAATTTTTGCCGTAGGTGAAATCGAGCACATTCCGTTTATGGCTGAATTCATAATCGTAGGCAAATTCAATTTTGCCGGATGCCTTTTGACCATCATCAACATCATTACCGTCTTTGGTAATGATGTTGATAACCGCCATGCTCGCATCGCTTCCCCACAAAGTTGAGCCGGGGCCACGGACAACTTCGACACGTTTGACTTTGGCCAATAGCGGGAAACGATATTCCTCATGCTGCCCGATCGTGGTGATGTTGGCCATCGAATGGCCATCGACCAGAAACAGATAGCTGGCGTTAATATCTTCCACCAACCCGCGGTTGGAGAGCAGCCCCCAGGCCGCCACGGTCAGATTATGAAAACCGGGCACATCGCCCAATAGTTCATGCAGGGTCTTGTAGCCACGTCGCTTGATGTCCGCATCGGTCACCACCGTCACAACGGATGGGGCCATGTCGATGGAGGTCAAGCGGCGGCTGGCCGAATAAAACTGGACTTCACCCAACTGCTCAAGCGTCAAATCGCTCAGATTTGAGTTATAACCGGCAAAGTCGGTCGCGATCGCCACGGGCGAAGTGGAAATCAATATGGCAGAACAGACGAAAAAACGCACGGCCGCAAGCATTCCCTCCTCCCTGTATATGGCTGTTTTATTCATTCCCGCCTCCTTTGTGGGTGTCAGAACTGCATTTCCGTTTTTGACCTCTCCCCGATTTTTCATCTTCCAGGAGGAGTAGGATCTTTCATGCTAGCAGTTTTCCCGGCGAAGGGCATTGAGTAACTCTCGGGCCGCCGCCCCTGCAGGGACGGCCATTCGACAATACTCGGGAAGGGCTTAGATAGAACTACTGGCGAAACTACTGATAGCGCTATTGATGAAACAACTAGCCATCCCACTAGGCAACCACAAGACGGTTGCCAAGTGGTTGGTTATAGCCATCTGACTCACCCGGCAAAAGACGCCGCTTAAGTCATTGGTTATAGCCGCGATGGACACGTTGCACCTCAACACCCACCGCTCTCGCAGCCTTCAGGGTGAAAGCCTGTCCTGAGCGTTGTCGAAGGGCCGCTCCTGCACAACCGCTGTTCCTACAAAGCCTCCGTTTCCATCGAGCAGGCCTCGAAGTCGTCCCGGCCCATCGGCTTGCCGTAGAAATACCCCTGTACCATCTGGCATCCATAGGCCTGCAACAGCGCCGCCTGCTCTGCGGTTTCCACGCCCTCCGCGACGACTTGCTGATTCAGGCAGCGGGCGATGGAAACGATCGCCTTCACCAGTTCGGTATGGTGGCCGTATTCGGTCACTCGGCTGATGAACGAACGGTCGATCTTGAGCGTATCGATGGGAAAGCGCGCCAGATAGCTCAATGCCGAATAGCCCGTGCCGAAATCGTCGATGGCGATGGTGATGCCCATCTCCCTGAATGCCTCCAGCATTTCCAGCACCTCGCCCTCCTCGTCCAGCAACAGGCTTTCGGTGATTTCGAGTTCTATCCACTCCGGGCGGCATCCGGTTTCCGTCAACGTCTGTCGAACGGTCTTCACCAGGTTGCCCGACTGGAACTGGCGGGCGGACAAATTGATCGCGACCTTGTGCAGCGGCTTGCCCGGCGCATTCCAGTCACAGGCTGCACGGCACCCCTGGCGCAGCACCCATGCGCCGATCTCCACGATCAGTCCGCTGTCTTCGGCGATCGGAATGAAACGATCCGGCGAGACCGTGCCGCGTTGCGGATGATGCCAGCGCAACAATGCCTCGGAACCGACGACCGCGCCATCCGCGAGCCTGACCTTGGGCTGGAAATACAACTCCAGTTCGTCGCGCGCGATACCGCGGCGCAAATCACCTTCCAGAGTCAGCCGCTCATTGGCGCTGGCCGTCAATTCCTTAGAATAGAAACGGAAATTGCTGCGCCCGGAGCGCTTGGCAAAATACATCGCCGAATCGGCATGCTTGAGCAGATCGTCGGCATCCAGGCCGTCGTCCGGATACAGCGCGATGCCGATGCTGGTGCTGACGAACACCTCCTGCCCTTCCAGCAGGAAGGGGGCCGAGAACGCTTGCAGTATCTTGTCTGCGACGCCGCCCAGGTCGTCGCCCGACCGAATTTCCGGCAGCAGGATGGCGAACTCGTCGCCGCCCAACCGCGCCACCGTGTCGTAGCCGCGCACGC